>JAAYBV010000060.1 GCA_012744475.1 Phycisphaerae bacterium | reverse complement strand
GATGTCCGGGCATGCGAAAGGTTGATCGCCTCGGGGATCGACGTGAACGGGCGAGACGGGCAGGGCAGGACGCCATTGCATGAAGCGAGCCGAGCGAATCGAGGCGATGTGGTTGCACTACTCATCCGCAAAGGCGCCGATATCGACGCGGTCAGTTCCTTGGGACACACAGCTCTCACGGAGGCGATCATGCACCTTCGCATGGACATGGTGGAACGGCTTCTCAACGCGGGTGCCGACGTTAATATCACCGATTCCCAGAGGTGGACACCGTTCGACTGGGCGCTAGTCTACGGTGACGTTGACCTCGTGCGCCTTCTGATCGAGCACGGAGCGGACGTGAATATCCGCACCGCCGTCGGTGGGACCCCGCTGTCCTGGGCGGTCGTCCACCGTAACGTTGACCTCGCACGGCTTCTGATCGAACACCGAGCGGAAGTCAACGCAAGGGACGAGAATGGTACTACGCCCCTGCACGATGCGGCCTCAGGAGGCTCTTCCGAGGTTGCTGCGCTGCTGATCGAACGCGGAGCGGACGTGAATGCCCGCACGGGCGTCGGTGGGACCCCGCTGTCCTTGGCGGCCGAAAATGGCTGGGAGGACATTATCGAACTGCTCATCGATAACGGCGCGGATCTCAACGCAGCCACGGAAAGCGGTTGGACCGCGCTGGAATCTGCGGCGGCAGAAGACCAGACAGCGGCGGTCGAACTGCTTCTTTCGCGCGGGGCCCAGATCATGGCGTCAAATGAAGTGGGGAACAGAGAATTGCTTCTCTTCGCGGGCCGCCATGGCTTGCCCGATCTGGTGGACCGTATCCGCGCGGTGGTGGACACGACGGGACTCGTCAACATGAAAGATGCCGATCGCGGCGAGACGTTGTTGCATACCGCCGCCGACGAAGGGGATTACCATATGGCCGTGTTTCTTGTCGATTGCGGCGTCGAGATCGATGCCCAGAACTTTGTGGGTACGACCGCTCTTCACCTGGCGGCCTCGGGCAACCGTGTGGATATCGCCCAACTGCTCGTCGACCACGGCGCGAACGTCAATGTCCGCGATAGTGACGACGATACTCCTCTGCACAACGCCGCATTCCGGGGTCACACCGATGTTGCCAGACTTCTCCTCACGCATGGCGCCGATCCCAACGCCGCGGATGCCGGCGGCGCCACGCCGCTCGACGAAGCGCTCCGCCGGGATCACAAAGAGGTTGTCGAACTGCTGCGGGAGCATGGGGCGAAGCCGCAGGGGTCCCGATGAGCATCGGGATCGCCCGAGTCACAGGGTGTAAAAGCAGGAGGCAAACCATGACGCCCAGGCAACTGGTAACCATCCTATTGACTCTGGCTCTTGTCGGCGGGTGTAAGAGAGGGCCAAATGGCAGCGGCGCTACGCTGCATCGAGCGGGGATGGCCGCAAGTGTCAGCGTCTCTGGATGTACAAGCCCAAATCGTATCCACCATCCCCACGGCTGCGTTCCATTCGACTTCGCTCAGGACAGGCTTTGAGGCTTCCACGCGTTTTCACACACGCGTGCAGGGTGTTTTCGCTCGAAACGGAGGCAGTTTCCTGCTATGGTCGTGGAATAGAATGGGGCTGGGGTTCGTCCATATCGGCAGGCATGTGCGGCCATAGCGCTCGGCGAAGGAACCGGTCCTGGACCGGGCCCGTACAACAGGCTCCGACCCTCGCAACCTGTGGAGAAGCATCTATGGCGTTCGGAAGATGGGTTATCGCGACCACAGTCACGGTCCTTCTATGTTTGCGGATCGCTCCGGCGGGGCAATGGCCCAACTGGCGTGGGCCGCATTTCAACGGCTCGGCCGACGAACAGGGTCTGCCCGAATCGTGGACGGACACGGACAACGTCGTCTGGACGGCGCCGCTTCCGGGCCCGGCGGCCTCGACCCCGGCCGTCTGGGACGGCAAGGTCTTCGTCAGCTCGCCCGTCAAAGGCGGCGACGACCTGCTGGCGCTGTGCTTCGACGCCAGGACCGGCAGGCCACTATGGTCCACGAAGGTCGGCAAGTCGGACCGCAACTTTCCGCGCAACAACCTGGCGACGCCGTCGCCGACGACCGATGGGCACAGCGTGTTCTTCCTCTACGGCTCGGGTGACCTGGCAGGCCTGGATTTTGACGGGAACATCGTGTGGTCGCGGAACATCGAGGCCGACTACGGCAATATCACCTGCCAGTTCGGCTATGGCTCCAGTCTGATGGCGTTCGATGGCAAGCTGTACATTCCGGTCCTGCGCCGCGAGACGGCCTGGCGCGAGCCGCGCGCAGGCGAGCCGTTCGAATCGTACCTGCTGGCTCTCGATCCGGCGACGGGAAAGACCCTCTGGAAGCACGTGCGACAAAGCGACGCCCAGGACGAGTCGCTCGATTCGTACGCGACGCCCATCCCGTTCGAGAGCGGCGAGCGGACCGAGATCGTCCTGACCGGCGCCGACTATGTCACCAGCCACGATCCGGCGACGGGCGCCGAGCTGTGGCGCTACTGCTACGCGAGAGACCGGCGCGACACGCGCTGGCGTCTGATTCCTTCGGTCGTCACCGGCGCGGGGATGATCTTCGGCGTGCAACCGCGCGGCGGCAACGACCTGTTCGCGATCAAGGCCGGCGGCAAGGGCCTGCTCTCGCAGAGCGACATCGCCTGGACGTTCGGCCGCGTGACGCCCGATGTGCCCACGCCTCTGTTCTATCGCGGCAACCTCTACGTCCTCGATGGGGAACGCGGCGGCAAGGTCTTGACGTGTTTGGATCCGAAGACCGGACGCGCCAAATGGCAGGGCAAGATCGGCGGGGGCGGGCCCTGGCGCGCCTCGTTGACCGCCGCCGACGGCAAGCTCTACTGCATCAACGAGGACAGCGAAGCGATCGTGCTGTCTGCCGGCGACGAGGAATTCAATATCCTCCATCGCTTCGACATGAAGGACGAGCCGGTGCAGGCGTCCATCGCCATCGCCGACGGCCGCCTCTTTGTTCGCACCGCCAGCAAGCTCACCTGCGTCGGGAAGTAGACGTTCACCTTGTGGCCGTTGGGGCGAATGATTATTCGTCCCTACTACGAACCGAGGACTTCCGTTTCGGTGGGGCCGAGGAGGCGGTAGCGGATGCCGCGCCAGCGGATGGTGCGTCCGAAGGCGGAGGAGAGGATGAAGATCAGCAGCAGCAGCGACCAGAACCAGAAGCCCAGGACGTCGGCGACGATAGCGGGCCGGAGCCGTCGGGCATGGTCCTTCAGCAGGCGGGACGCCATCGACTGACGCAGCACGACCCGGAAGAGCTGGCCGGCGAAGAAGATGACCGGGATGACGGCGAAAAACCGCGCGTGCCGGGCGCCGACCGTCGCGGCGTACACGGCCACGGCCACCGTGCCCCACAGGCCCAGGACGGACCCCATGCTGCTGAGAAGGCCCAAGGCCCATGTCAGCGGCGCGTACACCCGTGTGATGAGAAACTGCCGTCGGCAGAACTCCGAGAGCCGCGACCAGCTCATCGACGCGTGCGAAGCCACGAGGCAGGCGGGCACGAACGTGACGATCATTCCGGCCTTCTTGACCGCTACGCTCAACGACAGGTCGTCGCTGAGTGTGTGTTTCCATATCTCGGGCAGGCCGAGTCGACGGAAGTCCGCGAAGCGCACCGCCATTGAGCCGCCCCAGGCCTGATTGAAGCGGCTGTTGCCCAGCATCTGGGCGACGCTGGCGTTGATCGCCGAGAGGCCCAGCGTCGCCAGGTTGTTCCGCGTGGGAACGAACAGCCGATAGCCTGTGGTTACGCCCCGCTTGGGTCTTCGCAGGGGCTGGACCAAACGCGCCAGCCAGTCGCTGCACACGCAGACGTCGGAGTCGGCGAAGGCCAGGACTTCGATGTCGTCGTCGAGGCGGTCGATCGCGTACAGAAGGTTGTGGATCTTCTGGCTGCACGCGGTCGACGGCCCGGCCACGAGGATCTCCACGCTCGGGGTCGCGCTGCCGCTCCCCAGGTGGTCTCGTATGGTGCACAGCCGGGCATAGGCCGGGTCGGACCGATCCTGAACGACCAGGTATGCCCGATAATCCTCATACTCCTGGCACAGAAGTGAGCGAATGTTGGCGTCGAATTGCGGATCGAGCCCTTTGCACGGGACGATCAGAGCAACCCGAGGCCGGTAGACGGCGCCGGCCTTGCGGTCGTATTTCAGCATCGCATACCGATGGTTCCGCACGGCGTAGTACGTGAAGAGCAACTGCACGCCCACCAGCAGCCAGGCTATGTAGTAATACCAATTCATCGTGAATCGGTTGCTTTCTGAATAGAAGACGAGGCCGCAATCCGTTGCCCACGGTGAACGGTTGCCGCGCGGCTACGATAGGTCAATTGCTCGCCGGACGCCAGCCTTTTCTGAAACCGCCCGCCCGGCCTCAGTGGATGGAGGCCAAAGTCACGATATGATCGGCCAGCTCTTTGGCGGTCCAAGGCCGGGTTAGATCAACCTCGACCAGGCAGCCGTGGTTGTGATCGCAGGCAAGGATGATGAGGTTTTCCCCCGCCTGGCACCAGCCGTCGGTCTGGGCCTGGTGGCCCAGGACGAAGAGGTCCGCATCGAGACGCTGGGCCAGCCGGTCGAGCGCCGCCTGGCTGTGCCGCCGGCCCCAGGTCAGCAGGTACGCCGACCCGGGCTTTTCGCAGTCTTCCGGTCTCAGTTCCCGATCGAACACCGCGGTGTCGAAAAGCTCGACGAACCGGTCGGCCGGAAGCGAGTGCGAGATCCACACCCGGTTCGCGCAACGCACCGCCAACGGCTGCGAGAACAGGAACTGGCGGATCGCCAGCTTCACCTCGCGGCTGGCGTGCGGAAACTCCCGGTCCAGGGCCGAACTCATTGCCCGGTTCATCTCCTTGCCATTCTTCATGACGTCGCTGCCGCTGATGCACGCCGTGTCGTGGTTGCCCATGACCAGGTGGACACGGTCCGGCTCGCTGAGCTTGTAGCGGATGACGTCGAAGAGCAATTGATACGACAGGCAGCCCCCGGTGTCGTCTTCGGGACCGCCGTGGATGATCTCCTGGAGCACGATGTGGCGGTCGGGGTGGCCGGCCAGATCGGCGTAGGCGACCAGACGCTCGAAGTTGCGCCGGTGCCCGTGGATATCCCCGCCGATCACCACCGAGCCTTCGCTGGGCAGGCGGACGACGTTGCCCCGTCGGAATCGGTCGGTCTGGTTGGCCGTGATCCCCTTATTGAGCAGATCGATGGTTGTTTGAGGCATTTCGGTTCACTTTTATCTTGTCGCCGAAAATGCTGTGGATCATCGCGTCGAGGCCGGAAATGATGTCCACCATGTTGGACGGCCGCTCGGCCGGGTCGTTCTTGACGCAATCCATCACGAGCATCGACAGCGGCACCGGCAATTGCGACTTGATCTGGTGCGGCGCCAGGCACCTCTGCGGCTCGTACAGGCCGACGGTCTTCTGCTTCTTGGGGATCAGCGTGGGGACGTTCTTGCCGGTCAAGGCCCAGTACATCGTGGCGCCGAGGTTGAAGATGTCGGTCTTGGGGGTGAGCGATTTGCGTTTGACCTGCTCCGGGGCGATGTAATCCGGCGTGCCCTGGATGCGCGACTTGATCGTGCCGATCCGGCAGCTCTGGCCCAGGTCGATGATCTTGATCGAACCGGTCTTGTTGATCAGGATGTTGTTCGGCTTGATGTCGCAGTGTACGAACCCCCGTTGGTGCATCGCGTTCAGGCCCATGGCCACCATCCTGAACACCAGCAGCACGTCCCCCAGGCTCAGCGTCGTGGTCTCCTCCAGGGTCTTGCCGTCGAAGTGCTCCATGCTCATGATCAGTTCCCGGACCTTGAACATGCTCCGTATCTTCTGGAGTTTGTAGCACTTGCGGATATAGGGGTGGTCGATCTCCCGCGCAACCTTGTACTCCATCTCGGTCTGCTCGATCACGCGGTGGTCTTCGGGTCGTTCGATAATAACGCGTTTCAGGGCGACCAGAGTGCCATCTTCCTCGTCCGTTGCCAGATAGATCGTGCTGCGGGCGCCGTTGCCGATGCGCCGGATGATGGTGAACTCCCCCACGCTAAGTAAATCTCTGGCCATGCGATAGATAACCTATGAAACGAATGATTCCAGACGGTTCCCATAAAACATAATGATGCGCTATTGCGACCCCATGTTCCCTGGATTCTACGTTGCCACCGAACGGCGGAGCCGGAACGCCCCAGCGCCCGTCCGCAAGGCCACGGGCCTCCCGACGGAAGATACGTAAATCGGGTAAGTTACCCGGCGGCCGCGCGCTTGTCCAGCGCGGCCCTGGCTTTCCTATCGGCCGCCCCACAGAAATCTTGACAAACTTGTTGAAATCCTCAGCCTGATCGACGATAATCTGTCCCAAGCCTTGGGCACTGTCCCAAGGCTTGGGTACTTTCCCCGATAGCTCAATCGGTAGAGCGAGCGGCTGTTAACCGCTAGGTCGTAGGTTCGAGCCCTACTCGGGGAGGTTCGAGACGCTGTCTTCCCGGCAGAGCTGGTTGCCACGTGGTTTGTAGTGACGCCGTCAGGCGTTATGCCCCTTCTCACCCTTGCTCACCTTGGCCCGGACGTCCCTAATGCCGCATCGAGACGTAACGTTGCACCAGGCAGGCTGGAGGCCGCGCATTCGGCACGGGACCGATAAAATCCTGAAAATACGGTGGACAAATGGGGTATTCCGGCGAGATAATATGACTTGGCTCGGCAGCGAGCCGGGCGAGGTCATGTGCAAGGTGTGGGATCATATCACTTCTTAAGGAGCGGATTATGAAAAGGCTCATCCTGAATGGTCTCGTCGTTCTCCTGTTTGTCCTGCTGGCCACCCCGACCGCTTTGTCCTATTGGCAGGAGAGGCAACTAACTTTTGACGGGGACCGGAACCACCAGTTGGACAACAACCTCAACTGGTCGCCCGACTGCCGCTGGATCGCGTACGACACGCGGGCCTTCTCCGGCGGGATCGGGAACACGTTGACGCTGGAGAAGGTCAACATCGTAAGCCAGGAGATCGTGACGATCTATGCCGCGCCCAATCCCGATCCGGCCAACGGCTTCGGTCCGGGCACGGCGGCGGTGAGCTTCTTCCCGGCCGAAGACATGGTGATCGCCATTCGCGGCATCGACGGCGTGCAGTATGGCGGCACCGCCCGGTTCGGCGCGATGGTCAGCCCGACCGACGGCAGCGTGGGCAGCT
>JAAYBV010000059.1 GCA_012744475.1 Phycisphaerae bacterium | reverse complement strand
CAGGCATCGTTGCCCACGCTCACCCTGTCGATAGGCCATCCAGGACTCCTTTCCTTACCCCGCCACCAGCATACACACCCACCCCTAACATGCAACCATCCGCCAACTCCATTGTGACACAGCCTGGCAGTCGAGGGATCTGGCCAGAGACCAAGCGCGCTTGCCGTTCGCAGCCGGATTCCTCCGCTGCGGCCTGCCTTTGGCAGTCCTCCGGTCGGAATGACAAAGTCGCAACTCTTCATCTCAGTAGTCCTTGAACCGGCGCATCCAGGCGGGCCAGTCCTCGGGCCGCACGCCTCCGGCTTTGGTCCAGGGTCCGCCCGCCGAACAGCCGCGATGCCACGTCAGCGTCCAGAGTTCGTTGAGCCCCACGGGGCGGGCCGAGCCATCCGTGAAGGTCATATTGATTTGCCCGCTGCCGTGCCCGGCCGGGCGAGGTACAATAGTGGAGGGGGGTTTTCCGTTGGCATCGAGCCCTTGGCGTGCCATGATGGGGGGATGAAAGAGCAGGAGGACAAACGAATGGAGAATGTCGGGGATCGGTTTCAGCGGGAGACAAAGTACTTCCCGGAGCGGATGGAGGACCGGCGGCTGGATTGGTCGGCCAAGCCGGAGCTGTACAAGAGCTATCCGGGTGCGGCGAGGGTGGCTCTGCCCGCCTTTACGCCGGAGGGGCTCATGCCGCTCGACGAGGCGCTGCGGCAGCGCCGGAGCGTGCGCGAGTTCCTGGCCGAGCCGCTGAGCCTGGGCCAGGTGGCGTATCTGCTCTGGGCCTCGACCGGGATCGCGCGGACCGAGGACGGCTACGAGTTCCGCACCGCGCCGTCGGCCGGAGCGCTGTATCCGATCGAGACATACCTCATCGCCAACGAGGTCGAGACGCTCAAGGGCGGCCTGTACCACTACGCCATCCGCAACCATCGGCTGGAGCAACTGGTCGTGGACGACCTGCACCGCACCGTTGCGATGGCGGCGCTGGGCCAGGCGATGTGCGCCGAGGCGGCGGCGGTGTTCGTCTGGACGGCGATCTTCGAGCGGGCCAAGTGGAAGTACGGCCAACGGGCCTATCGCTACGTCTACCTCGACGCCGGACACATCGCCGAGAACTTCGCCCTGGCCGCCGTCAGCCTGCGCCTCGGCTCCTGCCAGATCGGCGCGCTCTTCGACGACGAGGTCAACAAGATCCTCCACCTCGACGGCGCCAGCGAAAGCGTGATCTACATGTCCGCCGTCGGCGTCCCCGCCTGAACGCGATCGGCCGATCGCTGTCCTTGACTTGTCCAAAACGAGTTGTTAACCTATATAGGGATGTTAACATATGTTAACATACATTCACACGTTAACATGACCTATGACAGGCAAGTCGTAACAATTGGTGGAATATATGGTTAAGAGAGACCCCCTTACCATACCGCAGTTGGCGAAGATCCTGGGGATCAGCCGGATCGCCGTGTACAAGCAGGTCAAAGCGGGCAAGATCGCGGCCACGAAGATCGGCCGCATCCACGTGATTTCCGATCGCACCGTTCGCGAGGTGCTCCGCAAACGGGTCGGGCCGCTGGACAAACAGCGCGTGGATCGTGCCGTGCGCAGGGTCGTTCGCGACTACGGGGAGGTGCTCAAACGTCTGGCAAGAGAGTGATACAGACGATCAGTCTGGAGGAAGTCGAGTACGTCGCCTTTCGCTTGGCCAGAGAGCATCTGGCGTTTGACGAGCCGATTCCCGATTTCCAGACGCGCTTTCCACATCGCCTGGAGAGCTGTCTGCTCACGCCCTTCATGAGCTTTGGCGGGAAGTCCCCGTATCCTTCCCTGGTGTCCAAAGCGGCGATGCTGCTGTACCTGATGATCAAGAGCCGCCCATTCCAGAACGGCAACAAGCGGCTGGCCGTCACGACGCTGCTGGTCTTCCTCCACAAGAACCGCAAATGGCTGCGGGTCGAGCCCCACGAACTCTACGAGTTCACGGTCTGGGTCGCGGGGAGTCCGGCCGGATTGAAGGACGCAACCGTTAAAGGCGCCGAGGACTTCATCCGTGCGCATCTTGTTGATTTACGGGCGGCACATCCATGAGTGTACACGGGTGATCGGACGATGCGACAGGTGGAAGAGCTGTTTGCGGCGTTGGGCAGGTCGGGGTTTCGCAGCCGGTTTCGGCTGGGTGCGAAGGAAGCGGCGTACCTGCGGCAGCGGGGGATCGAGACGATCCTGACGCACGCGCGGCAGTTCATCGAGAGCCGCCTGGCGGACGCCGAGCCGGCCAACGACGGCAGGCAGACCCCCATGCGGAACCATCCCGTCTTCATCGCCCAGCACGCCACCGCCACCTGCTGCCGGGGCTGCCTGGCCAAATGGCATGGTATCGCCCAGGGACGGCCGCTGTCGGCCGACGAGATCGATTACATCGTGCGGGTGATCGAACTGTGGTTAAGACGCCAGCCGATCTGACCGATAAAACCCCAAGAAGGGTAATGCGGCGTCCGCGTCCGAAAATACGTTGTGTTTCGCCGGCCGCAAGCCTATACTGACGCCGCCAAGAGAGATGATTGCCAGAGGTTAGCCATGGTGGAACGGACTCCAAAAATCGTCGTGATCGGCAGCACCTACATCGACATGGCCTTCAAGTGCGCCAAGATTCCCTCCGCCGGTCAGTCCGTCAGCGGTTCGGCCCTGTCCTATTCGCTGGCCGGTCCCGGGCCATTGCCGGCGGTGCAAGTGGCGTTGCTCGGCTGCCAGGTGCATCTGATCAGCAAGGTCGGGGGCGATTCCTTCGGGCCGCTGGCGAAGAAGATCCTGACCGACTACAAGGTCAACGTCGACTACGTCTATACGGCCCCCGCCAAGAACACCGGCGTCATCGTGACCCATGTCAATGCCGAGGGGGAGAACGCCGGCTGCCATTACTCGGGCGCCAACTGCGCCCTGCTGCCGGCGGACATCGATGCGGCCGAAGAGCTGATCGCCGGAGCGGAGGTCTGCCTGATGCACGGCTGCCTGCCGCAGGAGGCGATCGCCCGAGCCCTGCGCTGCTGCGAGCTGCACCGCACGAAGGTGATCTTCGATCCGTCCCGGCCGACCGAGCAGGAGAGTCGAAAGGGGCTGGACCTGCCCGTCGAATACTTTGCCGCCGACGTTCTGATTCCCAATCTCTACGAAGCCGCCGACATCACCGACCAATCGACGGCGACCATCCGCACGGCCAAGCTCATCGGGTCCGAACTCGTGGCGCGCGGGGCGCGCTGCGCCGTGATCACGATGGGTCGTCGCGGGTGCATGGTCGTCGATCGCAGCGGCGCCGACCATGTTCCGGCGTTCGAGGTGGACCTGGTCGACCACACCGGCAGCGGGGCGGCGTTCGCCGGCGCGCTGGCCGCCTATTGTGCCGTCCGGGACGACATCCGCGAAGGGGTGAAGTTCGCCTCGGCCGCAGGCGCCCTGACCTGCACCAAGTTCGGCGGCCTCGAGGCGCTGCCCAGCAAGGCCGACATCATCCAACTGCTCCAGCGCGAAGACATTGACCTGCTGCCGCGCAATTAGCCCAAGAGAAAAAGTCACCCTCCTCTGTGGGGAAGGGCCTCCTCCTCGTAAGCCCGGGCGGAGGGCCCTGCAGAGCCCTGCCGTCCGGACCGCTCTTGGTTCAATCTGGAACCACAGCTTCCGGGTCTAATTTACGCTATTCGTCAGGCAGCACCAGCAGGGCCAGCAGAACCTGCAGCGGCAGGGATAGCAGCCGCAGCAGTCGCAGACGACCTTGAAAGACTTCATCGCCATGCCGCAGAAGACCGGCGGACAGCCGCAGGGATTGCAGCAGCAGCCGTCGGTGCACTGCCGGTACACTTTGACCACGACCATGTACATGCCGCAGGGCAGCGGGCCAATGTCCAAGCCGTCACCAGACAGCGTGAGATGCGTGCAGCCGCAGGTGCACGTGCACTCCGCCACGACCTCGACGGTGATGATGCGCGTGCACGGATTGGCGCACACTTTCACGTTGCAGGGCGGCACCGTGCACGTGCCTGCGACGCACGCCTCGATGCTCAGCGCCACGGGATCATCGCAGGATGTCGGGCCCACCGACACGCACACAGGGCAATAGCCCAGCGCCGTGCTGCTGAGCCCGAGGACCAGAAGCAGAAGTGATGCGGTCTTCTTCATAAGATACCTCCCTGTAATTGGATGTTGACTCCTTGTTCCGATCGGCCCTTCCCGCACCGATCCGGCCTATGTGCAGACGGGTACCGCGCGCTGCAGCGCATGCGTTGGAGAACTGCCGGCGCTCTGCGGGGATCGATTCGCCCCGAGAACGACGGGCCGCATGTGCGTCGAGCAAGAGATCACCGGAGGTTTTGGAGAGCTGCGTGTTTCGTCGAGGTGTACGAATCCAAAGGTGTCATGCAGACGAATTTCCCGCTTTTGGGAAAGGTCGTCAATTGTGGCAACTACGTAATTTTCACCGGTTTATGTCGGAATTCGCACCAGGCCGCTTCGCCGATCTGCGGCGCAGCAGGAGCACACCCATCATCGCGGCAGCGGCCGCGACGACCAGCAGCAGGATCCCGCCGGGATGGGTGTGCGTGCTGTGCGACGGAGGAGCCGGCGGCGCCACGGTCGATGCCGGCGTCTCGGAGACCGCCTCGATGCGGAACGCGGTCAGGACGCTCGACGCATCGTAACCGGGACGAGACCAGGAGAGAAACTTGACCGGCTCGCGGCGATAGGTCTCCTTGACCGGGCCGTTGGCGCGCGGATGGAGCCATCGATGCCGCTCTTCGCTCACGGGGAGCTTGGCGACTTTGAGGTCGAACGTCGCACGGGTGGTTGTCCTGTAATGCCGGCAGGCCTCGAACGTGCCCGCGTCGGTTTCGACGGTCTCGTCCGCAAGCCGCTCGAATTCGAGCGTGGCCGGCATGCTGAACTTGGGCGAATCCACCCGCAGCGTCGTTTCGATCGTGGTCTTCTGCCCGACGTCCAGATCGGGCGCCTCGTAGGGAACGGGCGGCTCGTATCGCAGCAGGCCGGGCGGACCTTGCCTGCTTTCGATCTCGATGGCCACGACCATCCGGTTCCGATCGACGTGAAGCCGGCCCACTGGATCGGAGCTGTTGGTGTAGCGCTCCTCGATGATCCAGAGCCCATTGTTGGGGTCCTCGCCGATCACCTGGGCGATCCTCTCGCCGTCGATGGCGTTCGGCTCGAAGCTGCCCGGCTTGGGGCCGGTGTGGCGATAGGTCCACTGCTGACCCACGGTGAACGGAGCCTCGGCGCCCGCCGCAGCGGCACACGCGACGTACAACAGAATCGACACCATTGGCCAGGCACGCCACATCTGCAATCCTCCCGCACTGCTCGCACGCTTCGCTATCGAAGCACCTGTATCTCCGGCGGCGCTTCGATCTTCGTTTCGATGCGGCCATCCGTTTGTTTGCGGTGGCGGACCTTGATGACGCCCCTGGGCGTGGGGAATGTGCCTTCGACCCAGTCGAGATCGCCCAGGTGCGGCTCGATCCGCACGACGGCGCAGCCGGGCGCGACGATCTTCACGCCCAGCACGTGCTCGCTGAGCCACGCGGTCGGGCCCGCCGCCCAGCCGTGGCAGAGACTGTGCCGAAAGCCCTTGTAGCAGTAGTTGCCGAAATCGCCGTGGATGTCCTTCTTGCCTTCGCCCACCAGCTCGTCGATCCGCGCGGCGTTCGTCGTCCATTGTAGATCGAAATCCTCCCAGAACGTCGTGGCGCCGAGGTCGAGCATCGCGCCCCAGTACTGGCGGATCACGTCGAGGGCGCCCTGGTAGTCGCCTGCCATCGCCCGGGCCTGGAGCACGTAGTAGCCGTAGAACGTGCTCATCCGTTGCGGGCCGTCCACCGCCAGCACCTCGCGATTGAGCCTGGCCGCATCGTCCAGGCCCGCCAGCGCGATCAGCGCCGCGGCCTGCTTGCTGCCCGCCGGGTCGGGCCTGTGCTTAAGGAGCTTGGCGACGCTGTCGAGGCATTTGGCCCGCGTCGCCGGCTCATCGAGCACTCCGCACAATTCCGCGCCCGCTCGCAGTGTCATCACCAGAAGCGAATGCAGGCCCGCGTGGATGGCCGGCTTGTTCTCGCTGCTGGGCCAGTCGAGGAAGCGGCCCTCGGGCATCGTCTCGCGGCCGTCCGGCCCGACGCAGTTCGACAGCCGATCCAGCAGGTTAACCATATACTCTCGCTGCTGTCGCAGATAGTCGGCGTCGCCCGTGTAGCTGTGCCAGGAGTGATGGATCAGCACCCACCACATCGAGTAGGAGCTGATGCCGTTCATCCAGCGGGGCGAGGGCGTCTCATCGCGGATCAGGTCGAGGCTGGCCGGCACGACGTCGCTGACGCCGAAGACGGCGCGGATCGTCTCGGTCTCGGGGTGCATGTCGCCGATCCAGACGAGCCGGTCGCGCTTGATGCCGTCCCAGAGATAGTCCTGCATGTTCAGGTGCACGGTGTAGGCGCCCGTCTGCCAGATGCGGTTGAGTCGCTCGTCGCTGCAACGGAACGAGCCGAGGTAGTCGAGGTCGCGATAAAGGAAGACCGCGCGAACGCTCTTGAGCTGCACGAAGCTGTCCGCATCGGCCAGGTCGATCCGCACGAAGCGAAAGCCCGTGTTGCCGATCTCGGCGGTGCCCAGCCAGGGCACCAGCATGGTCTGGTCGCGGATCGCGTGGTCGTTGGTCGTGTTCTTGGCGCCGCCGAGCTCGGCCATTGCCTCGCTGGCCGATTCGCCGAAGCGCACCCGCAGGCGGACGGGCTTATTGTCCTTCGAGTGCCAGACCATGATCTGCACGCCCCCGTGCAGTTCCTTGCCGAAATCGAGCAGGATCGCGGCATCGCCTTTGCGGCTATCCAGCACGCAGGGATTCGACGCATCGAGCGTGACCTGACCCGACCGCTTCCGCAGCAGCGCGCCGGCGTTCTGAACGCTGTCGCCGTCGCTGGCCCAGACGACCCGCGCCGGCAGAACGTAAGAACGTACGCGCGGATCGCTCGTCGCCCTCGTGTCCAGATCCGCCACCGGCGCCGGCAACGCCGCACCTGCCACCGCCGTACACAACCCCCACACGACCGCCAACGCGCTCAACTGCCTACAACGTCTCATGATGATCTCCGAAAAGTCCTTCTCATTGCCCCCCATGTCATAGCAAACCCCCGACGCTTTGTCCATCGTCGCGTGTGCTGGTCGCCATCCGGGCGACGCATGCGTCGCCCCTACCGGGACCGGCTGGTTCGCAGGGGTGAGGCATGCCTCGCCCTACCGTTGGAAGCGGTAGTTGAAACGGCGGTTGGGGGCGCTGTCGCCGTGAATCGCGAATTCGATGATGTCGTCCAGGCTCTGGACGTTGTCGGCCCAGTGGAAGTCGAATACGACGTTGCCGGGCGCGAGCCCGAGCGTCGCTCGCGGGATACGGATCTCCATTTGACTGCCGGTGTAGCGATAGTCCGCGCTGCCGACCTTCTGCCATGAGCCATCGGTGAAGCGGTGGACGCTGGTGATGCGGTCGCTTTCGGTTTCGAGGTTCAGGAGGCAGTCGTATCCGTTCCAGCCGGTAGCGTGATCTCGATCTGCATCGATGAACAGCAGCATCCAGTTGGCGTCGGTGTGCCGGGTCAGCGGCGCGGCCGTCTCGGCATAGAAGCAGACGTCATCACCGTCGACGGCCACCTTCAATGTCACGAAGTCGTTGCGGCCGGTCGCGTTGGCGTAGGGGCCGGCATTGCCCCAGCCGGCTTCATCGCGATGCTCGACGTCGCCAGCCGTATCGCGAAACTCCGGCTCGACCTGCTCCCAGTCGTCGAAGCGCCCGTCGATGGCGATCGGGTAGTCCTGCTGCGCGATCGGCGGCTTGCGAATGCCTTTGTACCGCCGGACGTACGAGACCATCTGGTAGTAGTAGTTGTCGGTGTGGCTGCCTTGCATCGGCTCGATGTCCCGGCTGTATTCCTGATTATAAGCGTCGACGAAGAAGGATTCGCCGGGCGACAGCTTGCGGCCGAGCAACGTCTGGCTGCTGCCCTGCGGCGCGATGAAACGCTGGGCGACCCACTCGTTCCAGCCGGTGATGAAGACGAATTCGGGATCGACCTTCAGCGCCCGTTGCCACTGCTCGTCGAAGTACAGGCCCAGGTGCTCCGAGTCGGTCAGGCCAACTTCGTTCGTCGGCGGCTGGATTCCATCGCGGCAGCTACGCCCGATGTTGGTCGTCGGGTGCTGCGCGACGCTGACCGCCAGTTCCTCGGGTCTGTCGGGCGATTCGTGCCAGCCGTAACGCATCTCGGGATGATCGAGCCATTGCCAGGTATCCTTGCCGTGCGTCCAGGCCCAGCAGTCGCGATGGGAAAAGAACGCCGCGATTTCCGCAGGCAGTTCGTCCGTCGCGCCACCGAGAATCAGCGGCTTGCCCTTCCAGTGAAACCACAACTCCCGATAGAGGCCCTTGGCGTAGAAGTCGCGATACAGCGTCTCGATTGTCCTTGCCGCCGACGAGTGCGTCAGGAAACAGATCTGCGGCGTCTGTCTGCCCTCGACTCGTAACTGCCGGTAGATCGCGCACAGCTTCAGGTAGACGTCGGGATAGGTGAACGCGTTCGTGACGTCGAAGATCAGCGTGTCGATTCCCGCGTCGACGAGCATCGAAGCGTGCTTACGAATCGCATACTCGCTGTCGGACAGGTAGTAGCCCAGCTCCGACTGCCCCCAATGGTGAAACGCGCCGGGCGGTCCCCACGCCGGCTTCTCGGGGTCCGCCTTGAGCAATTCGGTGATGTCGAACGGCCCGCCCGTGCCGTGCTGGCCCAGCCAGAGAAAGTAGAAGATGCCCACGGTGCGATTCGCGCGCACCGAACCGCACTCGTCATGGCCCGGCAGTTGTCTGCCCAGCGCGTCCGTAGCGACCCACGTGTCGCTCATCAGATCGCGCGGCGCCGAAGCGCCTGCCGATGCGACAATTGCGATGACTATCACGAAGGCAAAGAAGGTCTTCACAGAATCCTGCTCCTCAAACACGGCTCGGTTGCATCCCCCCACAGGCTCGGTTGCCAGCCTCAAGCGAAGCTTGGGGATGGTGGACGGTCATGCCCAAGTGATAACAGACAAGGACCTCGCTGAACAGCAAATCTTCGCCTGATGCGTGCGTGTGCGCCCGCCATTTCCAGGCGTTTCTGACGGTCTGCGACGCCGGAAGAAGCGCGGAAGATGGTACCAAACACGCAACACCCAAACGACAAAATGCGCGTGACATTGAAAAAATTTTTACTGCCGTTGCGGCAAGGACTTGGAACGGTCGGCCTTCGAAAAAGGGCCGTTTTTTTCGTACCAAACGTGCAACACCGTCCAAGGGTAGAGGCGGACACGAATCTTCGGTCCGCTGGTTCTTGAAACGCCGATAGCGGCCGGGCGTGTCCGGCCCGACAGAGTAAGGACGAGACAGACATGGGATTTGAGCTGGATGCATTCGCCGACCTGCGGCTCGACGCGGACTATCTCGAATGGCTGGTGGACGTGCACGCCGCCGAAATCCACAAGCACTTCTCTCGCCTGTGGGACTATTACGCCAACCCGATGGTGGACGTCGCGGGCGGCAGCGCTGCGGCCCGCAAGGTGTACGAGTCAGGCCGGCCCTATGTGCAGGCCCAAGAGTACGGCCTGCCTTCGCGCATCACGGGCCTGACGCATTCGTCTGCGACGGGCACGTTCGATTCCCGGATCGCGCGAGACATCCAGCGCAAGGAAGTGGTGGTCGAGAATGACATCGCCTGGCGTGTGAACGCCGCAGCGGATTTCCTGTTTGGAAAGCCTATCAGCATCGTATCCAAAGCGCCGGACGGCCGAAAACGACGCGAAATTGAAGAGATTCTAAAGGTGGTTTTTGCGGTCAACGGCGGCCTTGGCTTTTTCCAGGACATGGAAGTGCTCGGAAGCGTCTACGGGTTCGTCGATTGCCTCGTGCGGCCCGGCAGTGCCCTCTCCGAACGCCCCCTCTCTCCTCCCTCCGCACTTTCCTCCGTGCTGCAACGGGCCGGAGCGATCGATCTCGAATTGATCGAGGCGCCGAGAGCACTGCCGGTTCTGGATGAAGACGACTATCGCACCATCACGTGCTACGTTCAGCACTTCTGCCAGAAGAAGAACACGGTCAGCCGCAAGGGCTCGTTCCTGTCACGCATCCTCGCCGCCAGCGGCCAGCGAAGCGATACGCGACAGCTTGTCGAGGTCACCGAGATCACTTCCGCGCGCTGCTGGCAGCGCTACGAGGACAAGGTCCTGGTGGCGGAAGGTGAGCTGCCCTGGGGGTTCCTGCCGGTCGTGCACGTGCAGAATATCGCCCAGCCCTACTACTACGAGGGCGTCAGCGACGTGGAGCCTCTGATCCCGCTCCAGGACGAGCTGAATACGCGGCTCAGCGACCGGGCCAGCCGGATCACGTTCCAGTCGTTCAAGATGTACCTGGGCAAGGGGATCGAGGGCTTCGAGGACAAACCCATCTCGCCCGGGCGGATGTGGTGCACGGACAATCCCGAGGCGTCGATCGAGGAGTTCGGCGGAGACGCCGCCACGCCCAGCGAGCAACTGCACATCGCGGAGATCCGCGAGGCGATGGACAAGACCAGCGGCGTGACACCCGTCGTCGCCGGTGTGCTGAGAAACCGCCTGGGCAATCTCACCAGCGCCGTGGCGCTGCGTCTGACCTTCATGGGGATGCTCAGCAAGAACGAACGCAAGCGCCACACCTACACCGAAGGCATCAAACAGATCGGTCGCATGGTCCTGAGCATGCTCGACACCGCCGGCCTGTACAAGACCGACGAGTCCGAGCGGGACCTCGACATCGTCTTCGCCAGCCCGCTGCCTGAGAACCTGCTGGAGAAGCTCCAGGAGGCGCAGATCAAACGGGAGCTGGGGGTGCCCGCCGAGCAGGTGCTCCGCGAGCTGGGCTATGAGAACACCACGTAGGGGCGAATCGTCATTCGCCGGTGCCTCGGCGTCAGAACACGCCAGGACAATCGTCACCGCAGTGACAGACGACAATCGCAGGTTTCATGGAGCCACATTCGATGGACGAACACAGCTCACGAGCAGAGCAGGAACACGAGTTGGACGATCCCCAATCCGACCCGGAAAGCCACCCCGATCGCGATCGGGACGCCAGGAAGCAGGTCCCGGTGACCGAGTCGATTCGCTACCGCCGAAGGGCGCAGTGCGCCGAGAAGAGCGCGCAGGAACTGGCCGACCGCCTGGCGGCCGCGCACGAGCAGATCGGGCGGATGTCTGAAGATCTCGAAAGTCTGCGGGTGGACCGCAGACTGACGGACCGCCTGATGGCGGCGGGCGTGACCGATCTGGAATCGGCCATGCTGATCGCCAAGGCCAGGATGGAGGCCGACAAGAGCCTCGATGTCGAGGAGCTGGTGGCGCGGCTCCAATCCGAGAAGCGTCACCTGTTCGGCCGGGCGTCCGAGTCGGCGACGGCGCGAAAGACCAGCGGCGTCCGCGATCGAGCCGCGCCCGGCCGCACCGCGCTCGAACAGGCGGCCGCAAAGGCGGCCCGCACGGGAAGACAGGCCGATCTCCAGGAGTACCTCAGACTGCGAAGGAACGTGCTGTGAAACCGGGCCGTCTGAGGAATCCCGCAACGCAACGAACTGAACCCTGTATCAGGAGAGACAAGCATGCCATTCAGTGGAAAAGCAACGTACTCGGCCGGCGCGACGCTGCCGGAACTGGCGGAGGATGTCGCCGACATGATCGCGATCATGTCGCCCTATGAGACGCCGCTGCTCGACGCGCTGGGCGACCCGCTGCGCGAAGCGACCAGCACGCATCACGAGTGGCTCGAAGATGAGCTGCTGCCCAACAAGGACGTGATCGCCGACGCGACGTGGACCGACCCCGACGTCGACACGCAGTTCGATGTCGCGCACGGCAGCCGCTTCCGCATCGGCGACCAGATCCAGGTCGAAGGCAGCGAGGAGCTGATGAGCGTGAACGCGGTCAGCGGCAATACGCTGACTGTCCTGCGCGGGTACGCCGGCACCGTCGCGGAGAACCTGGCGGATGGGCAGGTGATCAACATCCTCGGCAACGCCGGCCTCGAAGGCGACGACAAACCCAGCGCCCGGTTCACCTATCGCGCCCGCATGGGCAACTACACGCAAATCTTCACGAAGGCGGTCGAGGTCAGCGGCTCCGACATGGCGGCCAAGCAGCTCGGCCTGGCCGACGAGATGGACTACCAGAAGCAGGTGCGCCTGCGCGAGATGGTTCGCGACCTGGAGAACACCGTGATCAACGGCGGCAAGCCGGTCGTTGATCCGCAGGGCAGCGGCACGGCGCGCCGCACGATGAAGGGAATCATCCAGCACCTGGCGTCCAACGTCTTCCGCACCGGCGACAGCGGTTTCCCGACGGGCAACGATCTCGACGAGGCGAAGGTCAACTACGTGCTGCGGAAGATCTGGGAGCTCAGCAGCGGCAACGTGGACCTGATCGTGGTCGGCGGATTCCAGAAGCGCAAGATCAACGCCTTCTGCTCGGACAGCCGTAGCTACGGCGCGAACGACAAGACGTTCACCGACATGGTCGGCCTCTACGAAAGCGACTTCGGCGTCTGCCGGGTGCTCACCACGCGGTGGATGCCGCAGGATGCGGCGCTGTTCCTCGATTCGTCGCGCATCAGCGTGCTGCCTCTGACCGGCCGCAGCTTCCACTTCAAGCCGCTGGCCAGCGGGGGCGACTACGAGTGCGGCGAGCTGATCGGCGAGTACACGCTCGAACTGCGAAACGAAGCGGCCCACGGCCTGGTTCGCAACCTGAGCACGAACTGACGCGTTTGCGAATTTGGACGGGTGGCAGCGGCAAACAACGTTTGCTGATGGTGTTCCGATCTTTGGACGCCAGCCATCGGCAACCGACGAGGTTGCCGCTGCCACACGGCCGCATCTGGGAGACTTGGTGACATGGTTCGATTCTCAAACGACGTGGACATTCTGAAGTACGAGCCGATTCTGTTCGGCGAACTGCACCTGTCCTGGCAGGTGTTGGCCTCGGGCAAGGGCGCGACGCTGGACGGGACAACACTTACGGACGCCGCGGCCGATTTCGTCAATAGCCGCGTCGAAGCGGGCGGTGTGGTTCACCTCAAATCCGCCGACGGCGCATTGGACGGCGCGTATGAGATCGTTTCGGTCGATTCGGCGACGGAACTGACGGTTTCGGTCGTGCGGGCCGACGTGGCGGATGATGCAGTCGCTCCGCCGCAAGGCAGTGACATCTCGTATCGCATCAGCACGTTCGCGCCGCAGGCGACGGAAGCGGCCCGCGAGCTGACCGAGCACTTCGGCCTCCGGCCCGGCGATCCGGGTAGCGAGATCGGCATCGAGAACATCCTCGACACCGACGTGCTGCGCCGCGTCTCGACGTTCTCCGTGATCGCCCGGGTCTTTGCGATGTGGGCGGGCCACTGCGACAGCGAGGGCCTCTGGAGCAAGAGCGTCCACTACCGCCAGCTCTTCGAGAAGGCGCGGCAGCGGTGTCGCCTGACGATCGATCTGGGCCGCGACGGCGTGCCGGACACCGTGCGCATCGGCGGCGCGATCAAACTGGTTCGTGACTGAAAGAGGTGACTCGTGAGCACCATGTTGGATAGCCAAGCGTTGTTCGATGAGCGGGACCTGCGGATTGCGGTCGGCCCGATCGAGCGGGCCTCGCTCGAACGGAGCATGGCCGGTCTCGACGGTCTGGCGAGCATCGACCTGGGGCTGCGCGGGCGCAAGATTCGCCAGCGGGGCACGCTCCGTGCGGCCAGTCGCGCGCAGATGGACGCGCGAATCGCGGCGATCGAAGGTCTTCTCGACGGCGCCGAGCACACTCTGCGGACTGCCGACGGGCGGCAGTACGACGATCTGCGGATGGATGCGTTCACGCCGCTTGGCGGCCAAGTCGAGGGAACGGGTCTCGTGGTCGAATACGAAATCACCTACACGCAGTTGAGGAGCTGACGCCATGGCGTTTTGCCGCGATGGAATCGAAGACGTCCACGCATGCGTACTGCCCGATGGGATCGGTCCCGATGGCCGGGCCGCAGCCCTGTCGCGCTCTATGCTGGTGACGTGGCGCAGCCGCCTCGAAGACGTGCTCTATCAGGTGTATGTCAACGGACGCCTGGCAGGTGTGACGGTCGATACACACCAGCGGCAGATGGTCGTCGTTGCGCCTTCATCGTTCGAGGCTGCCGTTCGCGTCGAGGTCGTCGCGGTCGAACCGCGTGAAGCACACATCGATTTCGCAGCCATTATCGAGCAGCCGTCACACCTGGGTGCGCGTGTCAGGCTGGCGTTTCTACGAAGCCAACATCTGCCCCCTGGCACAACGCTCCGTATCTACTTCGACGGCGGCACAGGGCAGATCGACTACGATGAGCCGTTGAACGAGACGCCGATCCCGATCTGGCCCTGCCCGCAGGACAAGGCGGGCTTCGGCATGTCGCGCTTCGGCGACGGCGACTTCGGTTGGGACGCGGCGGCGGCGGTCGGGTTTGGCAAGGGCTGTTTCGGCTACGGGCAGTTCGGTCTCGACGCCGACGCCATCGAATGGATCAGCCCGCTGCTGGCGTCGGGCACATATCGCTTCGGCGTCCAGGTGGTCGACGAGGCCGGCAACGCGAGCGCCGCAGTGCAGACGGGACCTTTGGCGGTTGTCACCCCTGCCAGGCCGGCAGCGAGGCTCGACGTCGCCTCGTTCGACGCCGAGACCGGCCGGCTCACGCTGTGCGTATCCGATCAATCATAGAGACAAGGAGACAACAATGGGCGAGGCCTATCCTTCAGACAACACGCTGTTGAACCTTCAGGCTGATGCCGAAAGCGGCGTCGAGTACATCCCGACGGGCACGGCGCCGTACTACCTGCACTTTCGCAAGCTGCTCTATCGGCTGCTGCTGGCGACGCACCGGGCCAACGACCTGCGCGTCTTCGATGAAGGTGGTCTCGATATCGGCGTCAAGGCCGGCAAGTTCTGGCTGGGCACGACGCTGGTCGACTACGCGGGCTCGACGGGTATCGCGCTGGCCGACGACAAGGCGGACATCTACATCTATCTGACCGCCGACGGGACGCTCGTCACCGACGAGTACGACAGCTTCCCGGACATGGCGACGACGGCTCACGTGCGGCTGGCGATTGTCACGACGGCGGCCGGGGACATCGTCGCGATCACCGATTGCCGCACGGGGCACAACTGCATCGTTCCCCACGGCGCTGGCGGTGTGCGGAAGGTCATCGAGGCACACACCAGCGACGAGACGCTCCCGGCGGCTGAATCGGGCAGCGTGCACACCAACCTGGGCGCCACCGGGACGGTGACGCTCACGTTGCCTGCCGAGCCGCTGCCTGGGACACAGTTCACCTTCGCGGTTCAGGCAGCGCAGGAACTGCGCGTGGACCCGGGCACGGCGACGATTCGCGATGACAGCGGTCAGACGGCGGACAAGTACAAGTACGCCGCCGCCATCGGCGCCGCGCTGACGCTGGTCGCCGACGCCAATGGCGATTGGGCGACGATCGCGAAGAACGGAACGTGGAACGAAGAAGCGTAGCGATAGCTGACGAAAGGCGAGAGACATGGCAAACGAGATGCACGTCGATTACGCATCGGGCCACACGGTGTACGCCGTCATCCGCAATCGAGCCGGCCAGGTCTGGTGCCCGGCGACGCAGGCGTTCGAAGAGTGGGGCGCCGGCGGACACGATGTCGACGACTATGACGTCGCACTGACCGACAAAGGCGGGAGCCGATATCAAGGCGACTTCGATGCGAACATTCCGGCCGGGCGATACGGGATCCAATGCTTCGTGCAGGCAGGCGCATCGCCCGCGCCGTCCGATGTTCTGATCGACAGCCGGGTCATTCTTTGGACCGGCGCCGGCGAGCTGACGGCGATGACCATCCTCGGCAACAAGACGGTATACGACAAGAACACCGGCTCGGTGAACTACTACGACGATGACCGCGAGACCGTCATCCTCACGCATCGAATCGCAGAGACGGCCTCGACCTGCACGAGAACCGTGAACTGACCAACGGGCCTTTGTGCCCACGGGAGCAAGAACGATGGGTAGCTTTTCGGATTACTGGGAGAACGAAGTTCTGGACCACCTCTTCGGCAAAGGCAGTTACAGCCCGCCGGCGATTCACCTGGCGCTGTCGACCGCCGACCCGGGCGACGACGGGACCGGTCTGAGCGAACCGAGCGGGGATGGCTATGCCCGCGCCGTGACATCTGCGGCCGACTGGAGCCTCGCCTCGGGCGGCGCTCTGGCCAACGCCGACGCGATCGAGTTTCCCGAAGCGTCCGGCGCCTGGGGGACGGTAACGCATTTCGCGCTGTTCGATGCAACTACGGGCGGCAACCTGCTCGCTCACGGCGCGCTGGCCCACGCCAAGGCGATCGGCTCGGGCGACTCCGCGCGGTTCGCCGCAGGCGATCTGGAGATCCATCTGAACTAAAGGAGACCCACGATGGCGGTAGCCAACCATGAGATTCAAGTGACGTGGAGTTCGTCGAATTCCGCGAGTGTCTCGGGGGGCGCGACGCTCGCCTCTGACACGATGTCGTTTTCGGCAGCGGCGTTCGACGCGATGATCACGCTCAAGGCCGACAACAGCGGCACGCCTGCCAACGGCGACACCGTCGATTTCTATGTGCTGCTCAGTTGCGGCGACCCCGACGGCTCGGGCAGTGACGAATTTCCCAGCGACGACAGCGATGGGATCTTCCTGGCCCGGCTGGACACCTACGCCGACGATCCCGCCATCGCGACCGTGACGATCCCGGTCGCGAAAGCCGTGAAGATCCTCGCCAGGAACAACGCGTCGAGCAATTCTGTCACCGTCTCGGCGTGCATCAATGAGAAGACCGCATGATCTGGCCGAAGAAATCCAAACCGTTGACGACACTCGACCGGAGCGATCCATTGACCCGAGGGCTGGTGTGTGCCGCCCGCATGGACCGGCCGGGCTCGGCCGCGTCGAACTTCGTCTATCCGCACCTGCTGGCGGGCGCTGCGGCCCCGGACGGCCTGGCGACTCCGATCGAGGCGATGCACCAGGACTGGTACAACCGCTTCGGCTGGGGCTATTCGCTATGCCTCTGGCACGACGGAATCACGCTTGCGGAGTCCTGGGAGGCGCTGCTGGTCATCGGCGACAGCACAATGTCCTGGCAGCGGAACCGCGACTACGGCCACTTTCGCGTCTGGCACAACGGCGTCGGCCACACCATCGCCGATTTCCTGCTGTCCGATGTGACGGAGCCGGGCTTTGTCGTGTGCATGTGGGCTCCGCCGACGCTGAAGGCTTACGTCAACGGACAACTGATCGCGACGGCCGCTTGCACGCTTGCGCCGAAGACCAACAGCGGCACCAGCACGTTGAGCATCGGCGGTTCGACCACCGTCCGCCAGTTGCTGGTCTACGATAGAGCGCTGTCGGCGGATGAAGTCCAGCGGCTGTACCGTGAGCCATCGGCGGTTTTCGATCGCGTCGGGTGTTGGCCGCCGGTCGTCGCCACGGGCGGGACGACGCATGAATTGACCGGATTGATCTCCGCTGCCTCGTCGCTGTCGGGTACGGGCCGGGTGACGCGACGTTTGTCGGGCCAAGTGTCTGTCGTGACCTCCTTCGCATCCGCTTCGCTGAGCATTCAGGCGTGCGAGCCTGCGGCTGTCACGATGGCGCCGACCTGGCGGCCCTGGCGCAAGGCGGTGCTCTGCAACGGCGTGTGCCCGGATGCCTTCAAGCTGGGCACGGTGCTCACGCGAGGCTGGTTCTGGGTGCGACGTGCAGGATGTACGGCCGTCTATCACGGACCGTCCGTCGATCAGATCGACTTCGCGCGCATCGAGCACGTCGCCGACGCGGATGCACGCCGGATCAGTCTGCCTGCTCATCTGACTCCCCAGGCGGGCGCGAAGGGCTGCTACGTCGTCCGGCGGTTCAACGGCCACGGAGACGAGGAACGCACGACAGGCGCTGCGGTCGCGGTCCGCATGGACGAGGAGGGCGAGCCCGCGGAGCCGGCGCCGAACGATGTTCCCGATCTGCAGGCCGTGCAGGTCTCAGGAGGCAGGGTCCGGCTTCAATGGTTCTACTGTCCGCTGGATCAGCAGGTCGAGCCGGCGCGATTCAACGTCTACACAGCCGACGCCGGCGGTCAATTCGACTTCGACGCGCCTCTGGCGACAGTCGCGTATCGAGGCCGTCGGTTCTATCACTGCCTGACCGGTGTGCTGCCCCAAGGAGTGCGCCATTTCGTTGTCCGCGCGCAGGCATCCAACGGGATCGAGAGCGACCCCGGCGCGGTGGTGAGCTGTCCGGTTCGGGCCGGCGGTCCGGAAGGTGTGACGATTCTTGCTGCGGAGGTCATGCTCTGATGGGCAACACGATGGAAATCTTCGGGCCTGAATACGCGCGACTGGCTCTGCCTGCCGGGGCGGTGTTGGTTTCGCTCGACGGCGTGCCGTGCGACGACATCGAACCGGTTGAACTCGTCCGCAGCGGCCCGCCGGAATACAGTTGGGTGCGCCTTGCGGCCACGCCGGCGGACAACGAACGATTGGCACAGCGCTTCGCGATGGGTCGGACGATCCGTCTGCATCAGCTCTACAATCGCAGCGCGCCGGAATCCGCCGTTGCCGCCGTTCCTGTCTTCGCCGGTCGGATCGAGAGCATCGAGACGGCGATGGATTCGCAGGGACCACGCTTCGAAGTGGTCGCCAGGGACTTCAGCGCAGCGCTCGGCCGCATCACCGTGTACGGTCAACGCGTGCGTCAAGACGACCGCACGACGCTTCTGGCCGGTCTCGATACCACCTTCAACCCACAAGGCCAAGCCAATGCAACGATCGGGCTGGCGTTCGAGGCGGACCACAAACAGGCCGTGCCTTGGGGTTGCGCCGAGGCAATCTGCTATCTGCTGAATGAATACGTCCCGCCGGGCGACCTGCACCGGCCGAGCCTCGACCAACTCTGCTCCCTGACCGATGGCCGGCTCCTGCGCGACCTCGATGTCACCGGCCTGAGCCTTCTCGACGCGCTACATCGTTGTTGCGAGGCGGCGGCCTTGCGTTTTCAGTTTGTCCCGCGAACGAGCGAAGCCGGACCCGACCAGGCGATCGTGTTCTATCGCAACGGTCGCGGCCGAACGGTTGAACTGGACTGTCAGATGCCCGGGCAGGGCCTGAGCCTGTCTCGAACGAACGTTGCGATGCTACACAGGCGGCGCGACTTTCATCCCGTCACGCACCGGCACATCGGCCAGGGCGACTTCAAGACCTACGAAGCGACGTTCGATCTGGTTGGCGCGTGGGACCCTGCGCGGGAGGACACCGACTACGCGAAGTTCTCCGCATCGACGAACCCGCAGTTCTACGAGGTCAAGGACGTCTACCGCAAGTGGTGCCTCAACGAGGCAGGGGACTATACGCCGGCGCCCTACGAGCGGGGCGAACCTTACGATTTCTCGAAGCTTTTCGAGGGCGCGGCGTTCGTTCGCCGGCGTCGGCGTTTCTGGCCCGCGCTGAGCACGGATGGGCAAGGGCGCTCGCTGGGCTATTTTCTGGAGGTGTCGTTCGACGCAGGCATGCACTGGTGGCAGTACGTCGGGTCATTCAGCAATCTGCTCGACGAGTGCGGCGTATGGCTGGCGGGCGATCATCTCGACGTCGATACGTGGGTCGCCGCGCTCAAGGGCGCGCTGCGATTTCGGATCACCGCCTCGGTGGTGAGCGACGAACGGCTCACCTGCATCGTATCCGACGGCCCGGTTGCTTCCACCGCTCCCGTGGTCGATCACGTCGTCACGTTGCCGCGCCGATTCCGCTATCGCAAGGTCTCGCCGCAGAGCCTCTTCGCACAGGCCGCTGTGGCGACGCTCGGGCAACCCGATACCGCCGACGACACCGAGGCGCTTTACGAGTTCCTTCGCGGTCGTGCGGACGCAGCGGCGCAGATCGTCGAGACGATGCAGATTCAGACGCCCACCTTGACGCTGCACGTGCATCCGGGCGACCGAGTTGCGTCAAGCCCTGACAGTCGCGATGTGCTGACGTGCCGAAGTGACACGCGGAGCCTCGCCTGGATTGAGCGTGTGCACGTGGATTTCCAAAAGCAATGCACGCGACTGAAGGTGGTGCGACAACGAGTTTGATCGGGTGGCAGCCTCATCCCGATGGCCATCGGGATGGGGATGGTTTCTATGGATGCGCCATCCCCAAGCTGCGCTTGAGGCTGCCACACATTCGAGACAGTGATTTGGAGTTCATGATGGACAAACGACACATCACCGACGAGCAACAGGTGCTGACGGCTCTGTCGCGAGAGGGCGCCGCCAATCGCAAGGAGACCTCGCTCGTCGTGGGCAGCAACGCCGGCTCGACCGCCTGGCCGGTGAAGATCAAGAGCCACGTGGCGTGGAACGTCTACCGCGTTCGCGCTGTGGTCCTGGGCGAAGCCGCCGCGATTCCCGTCGAGATCGGCCAGGAGATCGAAGCGACGAACCTGGCCGAATCCTTTGTGAGTCAGGGCGCGCTGCCGGCCGGCGTGTTTGCCATCCTGTTCCGCGCCGGTGAACGTAGCGTCTTTTATGCCAAACCATGAACCGTCTGTAGGGACGCCGCAAGGCGTTCAGTTCGCAGGGTGTGCTCTGCACACCGATTCACTCGATGAAGAGACCATGACCAAGAAACCCAACACTTCCTCGTGGCGGCTCGACCGCCGGCTCAATCTGTCGGTCCTCGTGCAACTGATGGCGCTGGCGTCGCTGATCCTCGGCAGTTGGCTCAACCTCCAGCGCCAGCTTGACCTGCTCCAGCGCGACGTCACCATGCTGCTCAAGGCCCAGGAGACGGTCACGCAGAAGCTTGAAGCCCTCGCCGCCCAGAGCCTCTCGCACGAGTACCGCGTCCAAGCCATCGAAAAACGATTAGGAGAGAGACCATGAAGGTTCAAGTGTCCCCATCAGGTCGGTTTGTACTGGTCGTCATCATCGTCGTCGTGATTGGCCTGCTTGCCGTCGGCTGTGACAGCCTGCGGCTGGCGCCGAGCGAGCAGCTCAAGCAGAACGCCTGGCTGCACAACCGCACGACAGCGGTCGCCGCTGAGACGGCGCGGGCCGAAGCGACTTCGCCACAGCTTCAGGCGCTGACGAGACTGTCGGAATCGCAGAGCCGCGCGTTCACATCGTACTATGGCCTGCCGAGCGAGGTTCCCCAAGCCGAGACGAGCGAGCAGATCCTCGCGCAGTCGAACTGGGAACTGGCCGAGACCGCCGTCGCCCAGTCCGCCCAACGTCCCGATCCGTGGCAGGTCGCCGATTCGCTGCTGGAGGTGGGCATCGGCGTCAGCGCTCTGCTGGGCGGCGTCTACGGCACGCGGGCGGTGCGATTCCTCAAGGACGCCCGGGCCAAATCCACCGCCCTGAAGGAGATCATCCAGGGCAACGAGCTGTTCAAGAAGCACAGCACCGACCAGACCCAGGCCTTCAAAGCCGCCCACGCCAACCAATCCCCCGAAACCCGCCAGCTCGTCACCGCGATGAAAGTCTGATATGGGAATCACAGAATTGCGGACAGCAGATTCGCTCCTGGATGTGAATCCGCAGTCCGCAACCGGCGATCTGAAACGGAGAACTATCGCCGTGGGCAGAAGGTATGGGCGTGCTCAAGCCCGGTGAGACGTGTTCCCTTCGGGCTCATTCAGTCGTTCTCTTTGGCTTGGATGGTGGCGAGTTTTCCATCGGCGAAGAGGTGGATGGTGCCGTCGCCGAGGGTCTGGACGTGGGGCTTGTAGCCGCGAATCCACAGGGCGAAGGCGGTGGGGTGTTTGTTCTGCTTCTCCTCGATCAGCACGGTCTTGGGGTTGGCGTAGTTCTCGAAATGGACGACGTACTCGCTCAGACCGGCCGGACAGCTCCGAAAGGACTTGGCTTCGTGGATGTCGTTGATCAACTCGTTCATGTCGGCAGGGAGGCGCCCGTTCTTGTCCCGATACGCCGTGATGCATTCGTAGAGGTGCTTCTGCTGCTCGGCGCACTGTTGCAGGCTCATGAAGGCCTTCCCGGCGGCGGTCTGCGGATCGAACAACTCGCCCTTTGGCTCGTCCGATCCCATCACGACCAGAGGCGACTTCCACAGCCACACTTGCAGCACGGCCATCGCCAGCACCAGCACCGCCAGGGCCGCGACGATCACCTTCCGGTAACGTCCCATCTGACACCTCGCACAAAGCCGGATTGCTTCATCGCGACCCATAATACCATGCGGCGTGTGAGCGGCTCAAGAATCGCCTGGTTTTGGCCAGCAGGTTAAGTCGGGCGGCGAATGGGTCGATGGAGGGAGATGGGCCGTGGCGTTGGGGAGCGTGAGACGACGGCACGGCGCGCTATGCGATAGTCTCCTTAAGGGGCGATAATCATGGAACTGATCGACCTGATCGCCGGATCGCTGAAGACCGTCAGGGAAAAGCTGGACCTGGACTCGAAGCACGATTTCTCGCTCGCTTCCGAGGTGGTCGAGCTCAAGGCCAAGACCGCCGAGTTGCAGCGTCTGCTCGACGACGCCGAGCAGAGTCTCAGCGAGCGGGACGAGCTGATCGCCCAGTTGCGAGCCGCCATTGCAACCACGGACGACATGCTCATCGAAGGCGCCGCCTGGTTCACCAGGAAGGGCGAGCAGATCGTCGATGGGCCGTTCTGCACGGGCTGTTTCAATCACATGCGTCAGACCGTGCCCCTGCTCGAAGTGGCCAAGAAGCCCGAAGAGCCCGGCCTGGAGTCGGAGTGGGTACAGTGCCCGACGTGTCGCGTGCCGTTCCGCTCGCGTCTGGCCGGTGAGCAACGCAGCCGGCGCGGCTCCGCCACGCGCGCTCCGCAGGCCGACTCATAGAGTGTGCCCGCACGCCGCTTGCGAATATCAGCGAATCCATGCCGCTGCGGCGCGAGGTTCCACCGCCCCAAAAAGGAAGGGGACCGCACCCGGCGTGAAACCGGATGCAGTCCCCTGAGGGTGCAAACCACTACCTCTCTACCTCGTTCGTTATCGCAACGAGGCCGTGCCGTGCCGCTTAGCGCGTCGAGATCGTGATGTCGTCGTAGTAGACCGACGAAGCGCCGTTGCCGAACAGGTCCATCGCGCCTAACGTCCCGTGGACGTCGTCGTCCCACGGGTGTGTGGTGAACAGCACGCCGTTGTAGTACTCGTCAACGGTGTTGTTGTCCAGATCGATGACGAACGCCAGCTTGACCCATTCGTCATACACGATGGCAGCCGTGTCAGCCGTGTAGGACGAGGTGATGGCGCCGGTGGCCAGATTGAACTGCGTCTGGATCGACCAGTCCTGGTTGGCGCCATCATCGTAGCTGTTGAGCAGGATGAAATAGGTGGTGCCCGACGTGCCGGATGGGATGTACTGCATGGCGGAGAACTCGATCACGCCACCGGCCAGGTCGAACTCATGGACCAGGTCGGCGCTGCCGACGATCTCAACGGAATTGGCGCCGCCGAACGCAAGGGCATCCGAAACCGGTGCGCCCGCTCCAGCGGTGTTGTCCCAGCCCTTCCAGCCGTTGACGCCGTGCAGGTCAGTGCCGGCGGCATAGGACTCGAAGTCCTCGACGAACAGGTCCACCGCCGGCCGCCCGATCAGCTCCACTTCGGCGATCTGCATGCTGTTGGCCGAACCCGGATTGCGAACGGCCGGGAACAGGATCTGATAGTACGTGTACGCGACCGCGTTCTCGAACTCGATCGGTGTGACGGTCTTGGTGAATCGCGGCCACGCTTCTTCGCCGACGAAATCGACGATGTCGCCGCTGGCGATCAGCTCAAACGGACCCTCGATGCTCTCATTCGAGCCATAAAGCTCGAACGCGACCGGGTCGCGCTCGACCGCGTCGTTGGCGGTGGTGAACGTCAGGCCTCGCACGATGGTGGCCCCGACCGCCGGCGCCACCTTGAAGCCGGTGGCCTGCGTTTCGCCCTTGAAGTGCAGGTACTTCGTCGCGACGTTGTCGTCGATCGCCAGGTTCGGCGTCTCAGCGCCGGGCCAATCGCCGTCGTTGGGATCGCCCACGACCTCGTCACCGGCCGCGGTGACGTCGGCCAGGACACGCACGAGATAGGCGTCGGCGTGAATCTTGATCTCGCCGTTGGACAGCGCGCGATCGTAGATCGCCACGCCGAAAATCTCGCCGTCGAAGTCATCGAAGAAGTCGCTGCCATCTTCCGCCTGGGCGCCGAAGCCGATGCCGACTCCACCCGACAGGAGGATCGCCGCATCGATGCTCGCCTGATAGACACCGTTGACATAGAGGGCCGTTGTTCCGGCGGCTTCACTGGCGACGAAGACCAGATGGGTCGGCACGCCCGGATTGGTGGCCACGCCGTAGTCGTAGTCGAGCACGCCGAAGACGGTCGCGCCGTAGGTGCCGGTGTTGTTCCACTGCTCGTACTTCAGTCCGACCGTGGTGTCGCCGAAATTGCGACGGCCGATCAGGCACATGCTCGCCTGGGTCTCCAGCGGGTTGCTCTTGACGATGAACTCATAGGTCATCTCGCCGCCGAAGGCGCCGATGTCGTAAACGCCATCCGCGATGTCCGTGGCGAAGAAGCCCGGGCCGGCCAGCGCGACGATGCCCGACCAGGCCTCGGGGGACGTCAGGACGTCCGGAATCACGGTGAAGCTCCAGACCAGGCCCGGAACGATCGTCTCGTCCGCGCCGACCTCATCGACTCTCCAGAAGTATTCCGCCTCGCCTTCGAGGGCGTCGGCGATCTGGAAACTGGTGACTTCCACGCGGCCCAGGTACGCATTGGGATCGCCCGCTGCGACCAGGTCGGCGTCGGTGCTCAGATAGACATCGTGGGCGACCGCGCCTTCGCCGGCCATCCAGCTCAGGACTGGTGTCGCTTCCACCTTGGTCGCGCCCATGCTCGGTGTGGGCGAGAAGGCCATCGTCGGCTCCTGAAGGGCGCCTTGCGGAATGATCTGCTTGGCGATGCCGGGGCCTTCCCAGCGCAGGAACGCTGCCGCGCCGCCGCCATTCTCATACATCTCCATGACAAGTTGATACACGCCGCCGGCCTCCAGTTCCTGAGGCTCGGAGGCATCTTCGGTGGTGCCGCGATCGTACCAGCCGTCGGTAATCTGCACGCCGTTGAGGAACAGCCGGGCCCCGTCGTCCGACGCGCTGTAGAACGTGTACGCCCCGCTCGTGGGGATGGTCAGTTCCGCGGTCCAGCGGCAGGAGAAACCATCGACGGGAATGGCCGCATCGGGCGAATTCTCGCCGAGGACGGCCCCGTCGCCCCACTCGAAGTTCACTTCGGGCACGACCTTCACCACGTCCGGCTCGCCGTCGAGGCTCATGTTGGCCCAGTACTCTGCCATCGCGCCGCCATCGGCGGGATCCAGCGTGGTGAAGCTCCAGACCGCTCCGGCAGAGACCGTCATGGTGCTGGACATCTCATCGACCGCCCAGTAATAGGTGGTCGCGGGCTCCAGGGCATCGAGATCGATCTCGGTGGCCAGCGACATGGTTCGGATCCGTGTGCTCGCGTCCCGGGCTTCCACCGCCGCTTGGTCCGTGCCGAAGTAGATGTCGCGGAGGATCGCATCGGCGCCGACCGTCCAGGTCAGGGTGATCCCTTCGGTCTTGACCCACTGCGCGCCGTCGGCGGGATTCGGAGCACTTGCCGCACCGGGGTCTTGCGCCTGGCCGATCAACGCCAGAGACACGACCAGCGCACATAACACAGTCACTACTCGTTTGCTGAACATTCCATCATCTCCTCTTGCAGAACAATGTGTCGAGGGCCTGGCAGAAGCACGTACCCTGCAAGCCACGCAACGACCGACTTCGTTCACCCACGCTGTGCCGAGAAAACACCTCCTTTCGGGTCACGCAACTCCGTCCGGAGCATATCGGGATCCCGGCGTGCCGGGATCGCATGCCATCATGTGGTTCGAGATCGGAGAAGCGGCGCGACGTGATTCTACGGGGTTGCTGCGTGACTGTGCGATGTGGCCACAGGTCATTATCCGGCTGAGCTCCTCACGCAGCTCTCCACCCCTCCGAAGGCGCCAAGAACTACCATCATCTTTCTTCCGGCCTCCGGCCGGGTTGTGCAAATGACAAACAACCCATCTATTATAGGTCCAACTCCGCCCGGCGTCAAGGAATAGATTCAGTCGCTTTTAGTGTTTTAGTGGGGTGCACTGCGTGTTTGTAGGTAGGTTCCTGCCGAGGCCAGGAAGGGGGCTGTCATCTCGGAGAGCGTGGCGGATGTCATTTCGACTAAGAGCTTGCCCCTTCGACTGCGTTCAGGGCAGGCTCTGAGCGAAGTCGAATGGGGCGAAGCCCGCACGGAGAAATCTGGCCGAGGATAAGGCAATAGCCCCTTCGCAGCCAGATTCCTCCACTACGCTGCGCTCCGGTCGGAATGACAAAGTGGGTTGCAGCCTCCGGTGAAGGTTTACCTACAAACATCAAGTGCACCCCTTTTAGTTTAGTG
>JAAYBV010000058.1 GCA_012744475.1 Phycisphaerae bacterium | reverse complement strand
GTACTGTTCTGCATCGTTACGTCCTTTCTCTGAGCGAGTGGTTTCTTTTTGACCTATCCACCATCGACCAGAGAAAGGACTCTATTCACGTCCCAGTACAATGTGCGAAAGATATCCTACGTCATCAGACTATGCGCCTCGGCGCGCACCGCCTCCCGAACGTGGTCCGGCAGTGGAGCGTCACGCCGCTTTGCGGTGGTAGGATCTCAGCAGTCCGCCCAGACGCTCAATGCAGATGATCTCGCCATGGCTTCCTTCGTGCTGCGGCTCGATGATCCGATTGAGGCCCTGGTGAATCCTCTCTTGATGATAGTACTGGAGATACTCGGCCAGAACGTACCGCAGTTGCTCATCGGAGAAGAGGATCAGGTGATCGAGACATTCCTCTCGGACGGATCTCACGAAGCATTCCGCATGGGCGTTCAAATTCGGACTGCGTGGGGGTAATTTCACCGGCTCCACCCCGGCGGCTTTGAGAATACTCTCGAACTTGGCGGTATTGGTTCAAAACCCCCCATTGGCCATGGGCGTAACTCACTGCTTGACCGATGGAACTCTTGGGAAGAACCTCAATCGACCAATCGTTCAAACGAGGGCTGATCTCATCAAGGATGGGCTTACTGTGTTGCTGACGCAGTTCCTTGACAACGGGGGCATCGAGTCCATTCTGCTTTGTTTCCCGCTCAATATCGTACAGCTTGCCGATCAGGGCCAACATCGCCTGGATGATCATGCGGCCCCTGGAAAAGGCCATTGAGAACATCGTACGCGTCACGAACGTTCGGATTGCGCACATGACTGAACCCATGCCGTTCTACGTCAGCCCCTGGGCTGATTCCTCCCTTGCATTGCTGTCCCCACAGGTGATATAATCGTGGCATGACTCTAAAATCAAAATTCCTATCAGCGTTTCTTTGTTCTTGGTTACTGGTCGCCGTTCAGGCGTTCGCCGGGGAGCGGGTGGCGCTGTGGCCGGAAGGGAAGATCCCGGATTTCCAGACCGGTCAGATCGCGGCGACCACCCAGGAGGTGAAGGCGCCGGGATTCGAGGCGGCCGAGCATGCAATGCCGTATCTCGACTGGTACGACGCGCCGGCGGAGAAAAACGGCGGATGCATGCTGCTCATTTCAGGCGGCGGTTATTACAGTTGCTGCGACGGGGTGTGGATTGACCGGGTCGCGAAGAAGTTCACCGAACTCGGGTTCGTTTGCGCCAGCCTCACCTACCGTACGCCGCGTCCGCAAGGGTTGCCGATCTACCAGAGCGGATGGGAGGATGGGCAACGCGCCGTCCGTCTCGTCCGCAACGACGCGAAGAAGCGCGGGTTCGACCCAGAGAAGATCGGCGCGTTCGGGTTCTCCGCGGGTTCGCACCTGACAGTCTTGCTCGCGACGAGCGCGCTCACACCGGCGTACGGGCCGGTCGACGAACTCGACCAGCTTCCCTGCCACGTCAACTGGGCGGTGCCGATCTACACCGCCTACGCGCTCACGGACGGACTTGCCGGCCCCAACACGCGCGATGGTGACACGATCGACGTAGAGCTCTCGAACGTGTTCCAGTTCGACGCGAAGACTTGTTCGATGGCGCTCTTCCACGGCGGGGCAGACATCTATTCGCCGAACGGCTCCACGCAGATCTACCGCCAGCTCCGCAGGATGAAAATCCCGGCCGAGATCCATCTCTTTGCAGACCGTCCCCACGGCTTCATGGGCGACTCGAGCAAGGGCGAGAACGGCACGGCTTACGACCACTGGCTCGACCGTATCGCCGAGTACCTCCGCCAGATGAATTTTGACGGGCGTCTCGGCGAGGAAGAAGATCTGATGGCTCGCTATCTGAACGACGATGCTCGCGGCGAATACCTCAAGGAGCCGGTCTGGCCGGAAGGCAAGATGCCGGATGTGCAGACGAACCAGTGCCTGCCTTATATCGAGTGGCACATGCCGAAGGAACTCAAGACGAAGGCGATCCAGATCATCTACTCTGGCGGCAGCTACATGGGCAACGATCCGGACGGATTCGAAGTCGCGCCGGCGCGGCGTTACCTGAACGAGAAGGGCATGACGGTCGTGACGATGAAATACCGCACGCCGCGTCCGCTGGGCGGGCTGGCCAAGCACACGACGGCGTGGCAGGATCTGCAGCGCGCCATCCGAATCGTCCGCAGCGAGGCCGCGGCGAAGGGGCTCGATCCCAACCGCATCGGCATCATGGGCTCCTCGGCCGGCGGACACCTGACGATCATGGGCGCGACCAGCTCGCAGCGTCGTTCCTATTGGCCGATCGACGACCTTGACAAGATCCCCTGCAACCTGCAGTGGGCGGTCGCGATCTATCCGGCGTACGCGCTCACGGACGGCGCGGAAGCCCCTAATGCGATGGGCGGCAACGAGGACGACGCGAGGCTCGTCCCTGAGTTCTCGTTCGACCTCGCGACCTGTCCGATCCTGTTCATCCACGGCGATGCGGACGGTTGGGCGGCGATGAACTCGGTGAAATGCTGGGAGCAGCTTCGCCGGATGGGATTCCAGTCCGATCTCCACACGCTCGTCGGACGCAATCACTGCTTCCAGAGGAAAGCGGCTCCGGGCACGGGCAGCTATACCTGGATGGGGCGCATTTGGGAATTCATGAACCACAAGGGTTTCAACAGGTAGAAAAGCAAACAAGGCCGTCGTAAGGCGAAAATCACAGGGTACAAGTATTATCACGCTGTAAGTGACGCTGTGTACGTTGTTTACATGTGAATGGGGTGAGAATGTTGTCGGCAGTAACCTGCTTCTCTGGAGGGGAAGGCAGGTTGTGAGATTGTCACTCGTCCCCAAACCTGTTTTGTCCTTGTACGTCACTGCCACTGTGGCCAAAATGTAGCCAATTCTTAATCATCGTGATCACCATGGTCATCATGACGATTTGAATTCAGAGCTGCTAGGCTTATTGTTTTCCGTAACTTACGTCAAATCAAGGAGTTGTGGAAAACAAGCTCGTTGCTCCCATGACCCGGAGGTCGGAGGTTCGAATCCTCCCCCGCTATTGCGTAGGTCGCACAGGGACAGACAGTTATGTCTGGCCCTTTTCTTTGCGCAGCGGGGACTGGAGCAAAAGTGCAGCAATTTCTGCTGCAGTCTGACCCCCCGGGAATGGGCCGTGGGGACGACAGAAAGGAGCTTTGCCATGGCCAGTATCTACAAACGCGGACCCATCTGGTGGATCCATTATCTGGTTGGCGGGAAGTCCGTTTCGCGATCCCTGCGAACCTCCAACGAGCGTGTGGCGTTGGAGAAGAAGAGGCGGTTGGAAGCCCTTGAGGTGACCGGACAGTTGCGAAAGCCGTCGAATACGCCATTCGACGACTTTCGGCAATCGTTTTGTGAGTTCCTGTGCCGGATTCGGACACGCAAGAGCGCCAAGAACGACATCTCATACCTTCGCATGTTCTTCGGACCTCGTTGTCCCGCCTTGCAGCCGGGCAGCACGGTCAACCACCGGTTCCGAAATGGTGAGCCAATCGTACCCAAGGTAACCCAGGAAGCGTACGACCGAGCTGTACCGGCCCGACACTTGGAGGAGAGGAAACACAGGTTCCGCAGCCGCTCCTGCCGTCGCTTTCCCTGCGGAACTCCTGGCTGCTGCCGGGGGACTGTGGAACCAGGAAAGGCTACCTGGGAGCGGGTGATTGTGGCAGCACGCGAGCATTCGCGCTTGAAATCCTACAGGGGGAATGCTATTCTGATCTTTGAACAGCCATGTGATACAGTCCGGCACGGTCAAACAAGAAGTGTGCTGGGGAGTTCGATGAGGTGTGCCGGACTGACTCCATTTTGCTTGTCATTCTGAGGTGGCTATGGAGTCGGGGGAAACGATCACGGTGGACAACGGCCAGGACGTTGTGGTAGTGACCTTTGAGGAACGGGCGATTCTGGAGGACCAGCAGATTCGCAAGCTGGATCGGGCCCTGATGCCCATCATCCGCACAAATCCGGATAAGCGGCTGGTCCTAAACTTCGCCAAGGTGAAGTTTGTATCATCAGCACTCCTGGGCCTGTTGATCAAGGTCCACAAGCGGGTCATGGAGGCAGGCGGTCATTTACAGATGTCGAACCTCGACGGCAAGGTGCGTAGGGTATTTGAGATAACCCAACTGGTGAGTGTCTTCGACATCATTGCCAGTGAATCGTAGCAGGCTGACCTGCCACCCACTTCGACGCCAGGGCGCCCACTGGAAGGGCCTGCTCGACGACGTGCGCATCTACAACCGTGCAGTGAGGGCATAGCGGACTTCACCCCGGGATCTACACCCACGCTTCGCGACGCGTCGGCGGGAAACGGAACACCGGCCGGTCCTGTTTGGAGCTTCCACCACAGGCGGCCAGTCGCCAAGCCTACTGATGATGGTGAGAGCGCGAACGTGGACCACGTTCCGCAGCCGCTCCGGGTGTCGCTTTCGCTGCGGAACACCTGGCTGCTGCCAGGGTGTTTGAAATCATGACTGACCACTTGGGAGAGGGGATGTGGCGAGAACAGCAGGGGGGTGGTGGAGCAGAAGCATAAGGAGCGGGCCGGCAACAGATAGGCGTCACCTGAACCACCGCGCCACGTCTCGACTCTACACTATGACCCTCTGAAGGGAACAGGGGGGCGAGGGCCTTCTCTTTCTGGTGGACGAGACCGAAGTATTGCAAACCGCCAGAAATGAACTCGGCGTGCACATGGCGAGCCTGAGTCCTGGGAATTCATTCCTCACAGGTCAATGGTCCATCCACAAGGTCCAGCACAACGGAGTGGAACTCCACCTCAAACCAGCCGTTGAACAACTTGAGGTCACGGCCGGAAGGCCATGCGGCTTCGTCCTGCCACCAGCCTGCCAGTTGTTCCTCGAAGATCAGATCGAAATACTGTCTGAGGATCTGCCTCTGTTTGCTATCTCTCTCGTAATCGGGCAGGAGGTACACGGTATTGTCTTGGTTGATCTGGTCCAGAGTCAGATCTGCTGGATCCGGCAGGGACCGCAGCCATTCCATAAAGGGCTGTTTGGCTTTTACGACAACAACACACCGGTTCAACATCCTCGTAGCCTTTCCCAAAGGAGCTTTGGACCTGCTGGTGCTTCATGGGAGAGTGATCGAGACAAATACTTGCTTCAACGTGGGGCCATTCTACCTATCTTGGCACGTGCCGCCAAGTCGTACAAGACGACGAACCCACTGCATACTGCGGCAACCGGCAGGAAGAAGCCTCTGCGGTGCGGAGGGAGAGGAAGCGAGACTATACGCAGGGGCCTGTGGACTCCATAGAGGGTTGCAGGCGGCCGTGCTCCAGACAGATGACAACCTCGCCAGCCACGACTTGTACAGAGTAGGTGCACTGAGCGTGCGGGCAACTCTTGTCGGGCAAGATGGACCCTGGTAAGATGGCCAGTGGGCTTGCCAAGCATGCGCCAGATCATGGTCGCGTACACGGTACGGGAGAACAGTGATGGGAATGCACACCTCCAGTTTCATAGATAGGATGATGCCAGTGGTGATACTGTTTGTTGGCGCGGCCGGTCTGGCGTTGGCGACGGCCGGTGTCGATCCCAACCTGGTCGGCCACTGGCGACTGGACGCCAACGCATTCGACAGCACCGGCGGTAACCATGGAACTCTCTTCGGTGACCCCACCTGGCTGAACGATCCGAACCGCGGCTGGTGCCTCGATCTTGACGGCGACGGTGACTACATCGACCTTGGGGATGATCCATCGCTCACGTTCACCCAACAGATTACCTTGGCCTGCTGGATTCGGGTCCGCGCATTCGACCGAAACTGGAATGCGATTGTCACCAAGGGGGACGATTGGGTCCTGGCCCGGACGCGTGACGACGATCGCGTCGCGTTTCTCTGCCTTGGCCTGATGGATGGGGGATGGCCAGAGGTCTATAGCAGGAACGTCAACGATGGCGAGTGGCACCACATCGCGGGCGTATACGATGGCGCAAATCTGTACATCTATCAGGACGGGCTCCGCGTGGGCACCCAATCGGCCCGCGGCCGGATGAACAGCCAGTGGCAACGGGTGCTCATCGGCGAGAACGGGCAGGCGCGCCACCGGTATTGGAACGGGCTCATCGACGACGTGCGGCTGTACGACCGGGGCCTGACGGGCGGGGAGATCGCCGAGCTGGCTCAGACCGTACCCGTCCATCCTCCGGTGCCACCGCCCGCTCCAAACGATGTGACTGCTACCGGACACGACAGCAGAGTCGATCTACGCTGGACTTTTAGCGCCGACCCCAATTTGGAGGGCTACAGTGTCTACCGCGCCGAGTCTGAGGAGGGACCGTTCATAAAGCTCAACGACGCAGTGCACACGGTCTGCGTCTACAGCGACTTCTTCGGCGCCAACGACATGACGTACCACTATCAAGTGCGGTCCGTAGCCATTCGCGACGGAGGGGAATCGGAACCGTCGAACATCGCCTCGGCCGCGTCCTATGCGATGACCGACGAGGAACTCCTCACCTCCGTCCAGCAGGCCGTCTTCTGCTACTTCTGGGACTACGGCCATCCGGTCAGCGGGCTGACGCGGGAAGGGTACGCATCCGGCCACGACTCCGACACGTGTGCCTGCGGCGGCACGGGCATGGGCCTGATGGCCCTCTGTATTGGCGCTGAGCGGGGATTCATCGCCCGGGGCGCTGCGGCCGATCGCACCCTGCGGATACTGGATTTTCTTGAGGAGAAGGCCTCTCGTTTCCATGGTGCCTGGTCGCACTGGATCGACGGCGCGACGGGCGAGACGATCCCGTTCGGCACTTTCGACAACGGCGGGGACCTCGTTGAGACGGCTTACCTCGTGCAGGGTATGCTCGCCGCGCGGCGGTACTTTGACGATCCGAGCGACCCGGTCGAGACGCAGATTCGCGACAGAGTCACGCGGATGTGGGAACAGGTGGAATGGGACTGGTATCTCCGCTCACCGAGGAGTGAGGTGCTTTACTGGCACTGGTCGCCGGACTACGGCTGGCAGATGAACCATCCTGTTCGCGGCTACAACGAATGCATGATCACCTACCTCCTGGCCATCGCGTCGCCGACGCACCCGATCCCAGCCTCATGCTATCGGAATGGCTGGGCGAGCAGCGCTGATTACGCCAATGGCCAGACCTATTACGGCTACAAGCAGTGGGTGGGCCCGGAAAAGGGAGGCCCGCTGTTCTTTACGCATTACAGCCATCTCGGCTTCGACCCGCGCGACAAGAGCGACGGCCTGTGCAACTACTTTGAGAACAGCCGGAACATCTCCTTGATTCACCGTGCCTACTGCACGGAGAACGCGCGGCGATACGCCGGCTACAGCGACTTGGTGTGGGGTCTGACGGCCAGCCTGAATCCCTGGGGCTACAGTGCCCACTGCCCCACCAACGACAACGGCACAATCGCTCCTACAGCAGCGCTCAGCGCCATGCCCTACGTCCCCGAGGAGTCCATGGCGACGCTCAGGCACCTCTACCATATGTACGGCAGGGATTTATGGGGGCCGTTCGGCTTCGTTGATGCTTTCAATCCAACTCAGAACTGGTTTGCGGCTGGCTGCTTGGCCATCGACCAGGGGCCAATTCTCATCATGATCGAGAACCATCGCAGCCAATTGTGCTGGAACCTCTTCATGGCCAATCCTGAAATCCAGCCGATGTTGGACACTATTGGCTGGACGAACCCGTAGAAGCTCGGACATTGCGACACGACCCCGGCGAAGACCCGCTGAGTGTCTGTCCTACCGAAGAGACGAGCCGATACAGAGCACGGACACATGCCCCGCACTGTACAAGAAGTCATCCGCCCTCGGGTGCGCTTGGAGGTGTGTTTCTGATGCCCAGAACCCTTTTCAGCGCACTGCCTCCACGAGCGCCGCAGTCTGGGGCGTGTCACGCCGTGATGGGACCGCCTCGCGATGCCAAGACCTGTTTTCATCGCTCATCAAAACGGGCAGTGTGTAGGACCAGGGGACGGGGGCCAGTGGCTGCGTGGTGTCTATGGCCCTGTCGGCGCCTGACAGGCAACATCAGATCGAGAGGCTCACGGGCCGAGGGGAGGCAGGCAAAAGGCTGCGTCAAGCGACTGTGCGAGTCCAGTAGTGCGATACGCCTGCGATGGCGCGATGTTTGTGCCTTTCGGCGTACAACTCCCGTGTTCGATCAGACCAACCACTTCTTGCGATGCTCGGTGCGAACGAAGCGGGCCGCTTCGGGGGCGTTCCTGGCCTCCATCGTCTCACCATCCCAGTCCAGGTTTCTGCCGGTGCGGATGGCAAGCACCCCCGCCAGGCCAATTTCCGTGAGCTTGCCGCCAATGTCAAAGTCGGAGAATGTGCGGCCTTCGCCCCGACAGGCGTCGATCCATTCCTGGCCGTGTCCCTTGCTGCGCGGCAGGCTCTGGGGAATGTCCTTGGTGGCGGGGTGCCGCAGGACGTCCGTGAGGCGCGGCTCGCCTTCGAGGCGGATCAGCGCGCCCGTGTTCCAGTGACTGGAGTAGATGCACCCCGTCGCGCCGATGATCAGGACGCCACCGTCCTTCTCCTTGTGGACCTCGACGACCGGCGCCAGTACTGCGGCCGGCGGCATTCCGTTACCTTGCCAGTACAGTTTCACAGGTGCAAGCTTGCCACGGGCTGGGAAATGAAACTCCACGGCGGGCTTGTCGAGTGGCTGCTGGCCGGAGCGATCCATGTTTAGAACGAGCCGCTCCGGATAGCCCAGGTTCAAAGCCCGCATGGGCAAGTTTATCGAGTGGCAGCAGATATCGGCCAGGCCACCATTACCGAAGTCGAACCAGCCGCGCCATGCGACCGGATGATACACATCCTTCTTAAAGGGACGCACAGCTGATGGACCAACCCACAAGTCCCAGTTGAAGCCGGATGGAATGGGGTCTTCGCCCTCTGCACTGCCTTCGCGGGCGGTACAGCCAATACCCCACTCGTAGATCTCCCGGATCTGGCCCAGGGCCCCGGCCTGAATGACCTCGATGCAGCGGCGCAGCGAAGAGCTGGCACTGCCTTGGTTGCCCATCTGGGTAACGACCTTGCTGCGGCGGGCCAATTCGCGAATCTCACGGGCCTCGGCCACGCTGTGCGTCAGCGGTTTCTCGCAATAGACGTGCTTTCCGGCCCTCATGAAGGCCTGACAGAGCGGTGCGTGCCAGTGATCGGGAGTAGCGATCAGGACAGCGTCGTAGGTGGGCGCATTATCAAGCAGCTCGCGATAATCCTCAAAGCCTTTGGCCTGATTGCCGCCGTTCTTGGTCGCGGTCTCGCGGGCCTTCTCGATCTGACTCGCATCCGGATCGCACAAGGCGACCAGGTTCACGCCGCAGGAAAGCAGCTCGGACATATCGCTGCGACCCTGCCCGCCGCAGCCGACCACCGCGAGATTCACCTTGCTGTTGGCGTCTGTCGCGGCGGCACTGCCACGCATCACCAGTGGCCCGCTCAAAGCGGCCGTAGTGAAGCCCAGTGCTGACGATTTGAGAAAAACCCGACGCGACAAACTCAGTCTATTGGGCCTCATTGTCTCTCCAAGCAATGCACTCAGGTGGCCTGAACTTACTCCCGGTTTTCCATATCCTTCTTGCCTGACGACGGTGCCGCTGTCGTCAAGTAAAGATATAGCACCATTGCCATGGGGAATTCAAGTGTAGGGTGCAGAAACCGATCGATTACAGCACGAGCGAGTTCCAGGAATTGCCGCCGGAATCGCCACCAGGGAAGGCCCCATAGAGAAGAGATCTGGCGCCCGATCAGCTGTCATACGCGGCTTGCCCGGATGTTCCTACCGCCGAGATCTACGTGCGCACGGACGGCTTCCACGTTAGCGCCCGTCAGACACAGCACCATCGGACGCCACAGATTCGACTTGATAGCGTGCAGAGACCAAGGCCTCGTCCATGGATGACAGTGAGCAGGTTCCGCAGCCGCTCCGCACGTTGCTTTCCCTGCGGAACACCTGGCTGCTGCCAGGGGGTCTGGAATCATGACAATCTATGCGAAGTTGGGGAGGGCAAAGCAACGGTGGGGCAGGGCAGGCGGAAGCGTATGAGTATTACTGTCGGTCTCGTGCTGGCCTTTCGGGAAGACGCGATGGACGAGGATGCAGGTCGAAATTGAGTACAGCAAGGAGCAGGCTTGATTAGAGGTATGTCGAAGGAGTAACATCACGCTGAGTTCTTATGCCGCGACAGGCCAAAACGTGAAATCCGACAAAGGAGACCGAACCATGTCAGCGAAGATCACCCGTCGTTCCTTCTTGGGAGGCACCGCCACGGCGATGGCGGCAGTCCCTGCCCTGACGAGTCGCGTCCACAGTGCGGAAGTCATTCCCGGATTTGACCAGACGCACACTGATTTCGACCGGACCAAGGCCTGGTCACGCTTCAGCGAGCGCAAGATCAGAGTCGGGTTGGTCGGTTATGGTGTCTGCCAGTTTTCGGCGCAATTCGAATTCCAGCATCATCCCAATGTCGAGGTCGTGGCGGTCAGTGATCTGTTCCCCGACCGATGTGCGGCCTTGGCCCACGCGGTCCGGTGCGACAAGATGTATCCTTCCCTGGAAGAGATGGTGAAGGACGACCGCATCGAGGCCGTTTTCGTCGCCACGGACGCGCCGTCGCATGCCCGGCATTGTATCGAGGTGCTCAATCACGGCAAACACGTGTGCACCGCGGTCCCAGCCTTCCGTGGCGACATTGAAGATGCGGAGCGGTTGCTGGAATGTGTTCGGAAGAACAAGGGTCTGGTCTATGCGATGTTTGAAACCTCCGCCTTCCACGACGACTTGTACGCCATGGAGAAGCTGTACGCCGCTGATGTCTTTGGACAGATTGTCTACAGTGAGGGGGAATACTGTCATCCCCACACCCTGGGAGCGCCTTCGCTGGGATCATATAAGGACTGGCGCAAGAACGGGGCACCGATGTGGTATCCGACCCATGCGACGGCCTACTACATCGGTGTGACCCACGGTAGCTTCCTGGATGTGAGTTGTCAGGGAGCTGCGCCCTTCGATGAGAGCCGACGTCGGCCCAATGGGATTGGCAACGTGTTCAATTCAGAAGTCGGACTATTCCGAACTCGCGAAGGAGGCCTTTGCCGGATCATCATCTGCGGTTCCCAGGGCGAGTACCTGGAAGCCGGCCGGCTACGGGGCGAGTATGCGGGATACGACTGGCACAACGGACGGGCCGACGGTTTCGTGGGCGATGCCGCAGGACAGCAGCGACTCGAGGAGGCGAAAGCCAAAGGGTTGCAGACCAAGAAATACGCCCTGCCGCCAAATGTCTCGCCAGGCGGACACGGCGGTTCTCATGGCTACCTTGGGGATGACTTCATCGATGCGATCCTCCGCGGTCGAAAGCCGGCGGTGGATGTGATCGATGCGTTGAACATGACTGTGCCCGGCTACTATGCCCATCTGTCGGCCACCAAAGATGGCGAAACCCTGAAGATTCCGCAGTATTCGCTTTAGCAGAGGTCGCCTTAATGACACAGACACAATAAAGGGAGATGAATGATGGCGATTTTCTCATCACCGAGGGTGCGTTCGTTGTGGGCGTGCCTTCTCGGGGCAGCATCCCTCAGCCTGCTCGCAGCGCCCCTGGCGGTGAATGCGTCCATGGGCTCTTCAACGCTGGCGTCTGCCGTGCGTGCGGAGAAGCCAAAGGCAGTCTCGGACCAGGGTGTCGAGACGGTACATGACATCGTGGTCTACGGCGGAACCTCTGCCGGAGTCGTGGCTGCCGTCCAAGCGAGGAAGATGGGCAAATCGGTGGTGCTGATCGAGCCGACGCACCGACTGGGCGGCCTTACCAGCGGCGGGCTGGGGCAGACCGATATCGGCAACAAGGCGGCCATCGGCGGTCTGGCCCGCCGGTTCTATCAGGCCGTCCGAGAGCACTACAGCCGTCCGGCGGCGTGGACCTGGCAGCGACGCGAGGAGTACATGGACAGCGGCCAGACCCGCACGGCCGCGGGCGAAGACGCCATGTGGACCTTCGAACCCAGTGTCGCGCTGAAGATCTACGAGACGTGGGTCCAGGATCGCCAGGTCGAGGTTGTCCGCGGCGAGCGTCTGGACCGCCGCTCCGGCGTGGCGATGACCCGCTCGATTCCCTGGCGAATTCTCTCGATTCGCATGGAGTCCGGACGCACCTTCGCCGGGCGGATGTTCATCGACGCCACCTATGAAGGTGATCTCATGGCGGCTGCGAACGTCCGCTACACGGTCGGCCGCGAGGCGAATTCGGTCTATGGGGAGACGCTCAACGGCGTTCAGACCGGCAATGCCAAGTATCACCAGTTCGTCCCCGGCGTCGATCCCTACGTGGAGAAGGGCAATCCCGCGAGCGGTCTGCTGCCGTTCATTGACTCGGAGGGACCGGGCCCGGAGGGCGCCGGGGATCGGCGGGTGCAGGCCTATTGCTTCCGGATGTGCCTGACGGATCACCCGGACAACCGGATTCCCTTCCACCAGCCGGACGGCTACGACCCGCTCTGGTACGAACTGCTGCTGCGGAACTTCGAAGCGGGCGAGTCGGGCATGCCCTGGATCAACTCCTCCATGCCCAATCGAAAGACCGATACCAACAACCGGACGGCATTCTCGACCGACTTCATCGCGCAGAATTACGAGTATCCCGAGGCGAGCTATGACGAGCGCGAGCGGATTGTCGCGCGCCATCGCCTTTACCAGCAGGGTCTGATGTGGACGTTGGCCAATCACCCTCGTGTCCCTGAGCAGATCCGCCATGAGGTAGCCCGTTGGGGCATGTGCAAGGACGAGTTCATCGAGGGGAACGGCTGGCAGGATCAACTCTATGTCCGCGAGGCTCGGCGGATGGTCAGCGACTATGTCATGACCCAACACCATTGTCAGGGTTCGCGGAAGGCGGATGACCCGGTCGGTTTGGCTGCCTACGGCATGGATTCCCACAACGTCCAGCGGTATGTGGACCCCAACGGCCACGTGCGCAACGAAGGCGACGTGGAGGTCGGCGGTTTCTCCCCCTATCCGATCAGCTATCGAGCCATCGTTCCGAGGGCCAATGAGTGTGCGAACCTGCTGGTGCCCGTCTGCCTCTCAGCTTCCCACATCGCCTACGGCTCCATTCGCATGGAGCCGGTCTTCATGGTGTTGGGTCAGTCGGCGGCCACGGCTGCGGCTCACGCAATTGATGAGAGTGTCCCGGTGCAACGTGTTGACGGCGACAAGCTCCACCAGCGTCTTCGATCCGACCAGCAAATCCTAAAGTGGACAGGGCAAGTACGCTCGGATCAGCCCAACCAGGATTCTGCCAGACTACTGAGAACCAGGAGCGATCATATCGGTATCTCCAATCATGCGGCGGGGCGGTAGCAGTCTGCATGTTTGTGGCGGCCGAACACGAGCTGGCCTGATCGACGACGTCCGCATCTACACCAGCGTCGTTCGCCCGTAGTCCCTCGTTCGTAGTGACGCCGTAAGGCGTTGGCTTCGGGAAGGTATGCTCTCACGAGCACACTGCAAACACGCAGCACACATCGGCCGGTCTCGGTGAAGGCCAGCCCGTGGCGGCTGGGCTCGGGTCACTGGTGACGGCAAGTGGGAAATGTGAACATGCGAGACAGGGAAGGTGCAGGCCGCAGGCAGGAGGCCGAGGTTGGGCGTTCGCCGACGCAGGTGTTCTATGCCGATGGCGAGAAGAGGAGTACCGCAGCGGTGCGGTCCGCACTTGGACAACTCGGCGCAGAAGTCACACCGTTTGCCAGTGCGGCCGAGTGTCTCGATGGCCTTAAGACTTGCGAATGTCACCTGCTCATCAGTAACGCCCGGCGGCCGGGCGTCGAGGGGCTTGAGCTTCTGCTCGGCGCCAGGCGGATCAAGCCGTCGGTGCCGGTGGTGGTGCTGGTGGATCACGGCGACATCGAAATGGCCGTCCGCATCATGAGGGCCGGGGCCGCCGATTGCCTGGAGCGGCCGCGGGAAACAAGACCACTGGTATCGTCTATTCAAGCCGCTCTTCAGGAATCGGTTTGCAGTGACACGCTGCGGAAGCGTCCTTTGTCGCCGGCAGAACAGCAGGTGCTCGACCTCGTGCTACAGGGCTGCACGAACCAGGAGATCGCCCTGCGGCTTCGCCGCGCCGCCAGGACGGTCGAGGTGCACCGCAGCCACATCCTGCACAAGCTCGACGTCGAAAGCACGGTGAATCTGGTCAGAAAGTGCCTCCGGCTGGGCCTGCTCCAGGATTCGCCGAGAGCCGTTGACCCGCGAAGAATACGTAGTTTCCACAATCAAATCAGCCACCGGAAGATGGGTATAATGAGAGTATAGCCTGTGGCGGCCGGCAGGGCTTCGCCGCTGGAAGACACGCCGTGGGCTGGCTTCATGCCGAGCTGCTGTTCACAAAGCGGCTCTCGCATCGGGAGGTGAGAAATGCGCGCCGCACGCACGTTCCGGGGGTTCTCGCCGTTGCTCTGTTAAATCCGAGGCATGTCGTGATTGCTCCACGCAGATTCCGAGCGTATGCCGTGATCGCCCTGGGTCAGGAAGCGCTTCTGCTGCCGGTCCACCTGAGCCCGCATCGGAGCGAGAAGCTCGCTCAAGACGGTTGGGGTCTTGTGGATAATGAGATCTTCGCGCACCATTTTTGCACCTTTTTGTTGCTAATGGATTTTGTTCTCCTGAAAGTCCCGTTTTACCGACACAAGGAAGCCTTTTGCCCACCCCCCGAAAACTGGCAATCGCGTCACATGATCTCCTTGACAGCGCCACAAGAGGGGATATAGTACGCCTCAGGTAGGCCCCCAATTCGTGGGTTTCTTTTACATGCCGATCTCCATTGTATGAGTGTTGCTGCAAAGCTACCGGTATGCGCGGTGCAAGGCGGCAATGGTCATCAGCGGATGATTCCCCTTTGCTGAAAGGCGCACATATGAAGATGCGCTGCTTGCTTTGTGGTCTTGGCTTCGGGCTACTCCTGGTCACCGGATGCGGGCAGAAGTACTGGTATCAGGAAGGCAAGACCTTCGAGGAATGCAAGGCAGACCGGGCGGCGTGCCGTAGCGAACTCCTGAAACGCACGGACCTGTACCGGATCGGTGACTATGAACGCCAATTCATGGAGGACTGCATGCAACAGAAGGGTTACCGGCTTGTCCCCGAAAAGGAGTTGCCGCTAACGACCAAGCGAGAGGATTCGGACATACCCTCGGAGGTATCCTGGGCCCGTGGATATGGCGTGGCCGGGAGCATTGACAATCGGTGACTCCGCATCGAGAGACTTCGCGGTGATGACCCTGCATATGGGCCGCACACAGGGCCTTTCGGACACAAGATCGCTCGTCAGGGATCGCGGCTGAGTTTTACGAAAGGAGACAGACCATGAAACCAATGTCAAAGGCCATTTCCACGCTGGTCTGCGGACTCGCACTGGGGCTTGTCGCCTCAGTGTCCGCGGCGGGGCAGGGCAAGAAGCCCAACATCCTGGTCATTATGGGCGACGACATCGGCGTCTGGAACATCAGCGCCTACCATCGTGGCATGATGGGTGGGCGAACACCCAACATTGATCGCCTTGCGCAGCAAGGGGCGCTGTTTACGGACTACTACGGTCAGCAATCCTGCACGGCGGGGCGCGCCGCGTGGATCTTCGGCCAGTGTCCCTTCCGCACCGGCTTGCTCAAGGTCGGCATGCCCGGCGCCAAGCAGGGTATTCAGGACAAAGACCCCACGATTGCCGATCTGCTCAAACCGCTGGGTTACGCCACGGCCCAATTCGGCAAGAACCATCTCGGCGACCGCAACGAATACTTGCCGACGGTGCACGGCTTCGATGAGTTCTACGGCAACCTCTACCATCTCAACGCCGAGGAAGAGCCGGAAGACCCGGACTACCCGAAGAACCCACAGTTCAAGGCGACTTTTGGCCCGCGCGGGTTGCTGGAATGCAAGGCCACGAATGTGGACGACCCGACGGTGGACCCGCGGTTCGGCAAAATCGGCAGGCAGACCATCAAGGACACCGGCCCCATCACGCGAAAGCGCATGGAAACCGTCGAGGACGAACTGGTCGCGCGGTCGGCGGACTTCATGGAGCGGTCGGTCAAGGCCGGCAAGCCATTCTTTATCTGGCACAACACCACCCGCATGCACGTGTGGACACGCCTCTCTCCCAAGTGGGCCGACAAGAGCGACTACGGCCTCTACGCTGACGGCATGATGGAGCTTGACGACGTCGTCGGGCGGCTGCTGAAGAAGCTCGACGACCTCGGCATCGCCGACAACACGATCGTCCTGTTCACGACCGATAACGGCGCTGAGATCGCGACATGGCCCGACGGTGGCAACACGCCGTTCCACGGCGAGAAGGGCTCGACCTGGGAGGGCGGCATGCGCGTCCCGGCGCTCGTCCGCTGGCCCGGAGTGATCAAGCCCGGCACCGTCTTCAACGAGGTCATGGCGCACGAGGATTGGATGCCCACGCTCGTCGCAGCCGCCGGCGATCCTGATGTGAAGGAGAAACTCCTCAAGGGATACACGGCCGGCAACAAGACCTTCAAAAACCACCTCGACGGCTACAACTTCCTGCCCTTCTTCAAGGGCGAGGCGGAAAAGTCGCCGCGCCGTGAGATCTTCTACTTCGACGACAACGCCAACCTCAACGCGATTCGCGTCGACGACTGGAAGATCAGCTTCAAGATCATGGAGGGAAACATCGCGATGGGCACCCTGATCCAGCCCAACATGCCGGTGGTGATCAACTTGCGTCAGGATCCGTTCGAGCGGTACTACGGCGAATCCCAAATGTACGCCCGCTGGGTCGTCGACAAGCTCTGGTTGTTCGTTCCCGCCCAGACGGTCGTCGGCATGTTTGTCCAGAGCTTCAAGGAATACCCGCCCAGCCAGAAGTCTGGGAGCTTCAGTGTGGACCAGGTGCTGGAGGCGCTACAGATGGGCAGCGCCGGCGCCGGCAAGTGACGGGAGGGCCGGAGGACGGGAAGCGATTGTGGCCAACGCCAGCCCAGATTCCGAGAGAGTCAAAGGACCCTCTGATTGCGGCTGGGTTCTCGCGAAAGGAGAAGAACTATGAAGAGAGCGTCGCAAACCCTCCTCGTGTTCGTCTGCGGACTGGCACTGGGGCTTGTCGCCTCAGCGTCCGCGGCGGGGCAGGGCACGAAGCCCAACATCCTGGTCATCATGGGCGACGACATCGGGCAGTCCAATATCAGCGTCTTCACCAAAGGCCTGGTGGGCTACCGCACGCCCAACATCGACCGCATCGCCAAAGAGGGCATGCTCTTCACCGATTACTACGCCGAGCAGAGCTGCACGGCCGGGCGGTCGTCGTTCATCACCGGCCAGACCGTGTTTCGCACCGGCCTGAGCAAGGTAGGCATACCCTCCGCCCCCCAGGGACTGCGGAAGAAGGATCCGACCATCGCCGAGATGCTCAAGCCCCTGGGCTACGCCACCGGCCAGTTCGGCAAGAACCACCTTGGTGACCGCAACGAGTTCCTGCCGACCGTGCATGGCTTTGACGAGTTTTTCGGCAACCTCTACCACCTCAACGCGGAGGAGGAGCCGGAGGACTACACCTACCCACAGGACCCGAAGTTCCACCAGATGTTCGGTCCGCGCGGCGTCCTCCGGTGCAAGGCCACGGACAACGACGACCCGACCGTGGACCCTCGCTTCGGCAAGGTCGGCAAGCAGAGCATCGAGGACACGGGGCCGCTGACCAGGAAGCGGATGGAGACGATCGACGACGAGACCTCGGCCGCAGCGATTGACTTTATCCAGCGACAGAGCAAGGCCGGCAAGCCCTTCTTCTGCTGGTTCAATCCAACGCGCATGCACGTCTGGACCCACGTCAGACCCGAGCACCGCAGTCCCAAGGGCGCAACGGCGCCGACCGAGTACGCTGACGGGATGGTGGAGCACGATGGCACGGTGGGTCTGCTGCTCAAGGCGCTCGACGACCTGGGCATCGCGGACGACACTATCGTCCTCTACACGACGGACAATGGGCCGCATGCCAATACCTGGCCCGACGCCGCGAACACACCGTTCCGCGGCGAGAAGAACACCGGCTGGGAGGGCGGTTTCCGCGTGCCCTGTTTCATCCGCTGGCCGGGCCACATCAAGCCGGATTCGGCCTCGAACGAAATCGTAAGCGGGCTGGACTGGCTGCCGACGCTGCTCGCCGCCGCAGGCGATCCCGACGTGAAGCAGAAGCTGCTCAAGGGCTATACCGTGGGCGACACAACCTACAAGGTCCACCTCGACGGGTATAACATCCTGCCCTACCTCACCGGCCAGCAGCCGAAGAGCCCACGCCGGGAGTTCTTCTACTTCAGTGACGACGGCGAGTTCCTGAACCTGCGCTACGAGAACTGGAAGTTCGTCTTCGCGGAGCAGCGCAGCACCGGCACGTTCGCTGTCTGGGCCGAGCCCTTCACGCCGCTTCGTATCCCGAAGTTCTTCGATCTGCGCGCCGATCCCTATGAACGCGCCGATGTCACGTCGAACACCTACTACGATTTCTGCATCAGACATATTTTTCTGATGGCTCCGGCTGTCATCTACGTCGAGAAGTTCGTGGAAACGTTCAGGGAGTATCCGCCGAGCCAACTGCCTCAGGGCGTCAGAATCCAGCAGGCGCTGGACAAGATGAAGCAGGGCGGCGGCGGCCTGTAGTGGTGGGGATCCCCCCGGTGCGGTTCGCCTTTGTCGCACTCGGTTGCACCCGCCGCGTGGAGAAACGTCGATACCAAGGATCACCGAACCGGCTGGGACGGAGTGAGGTCAAACGGTCCGCCCGCGTGTCTTCGTACCGTCCGGTTCCCATGAAAAGGAAAGCTATGAAACGGCCGAGGGTCACCGTAGTCGCTGCGCTCGCGGGACTGGCGGTGGCATCGATTGCGTATGCTGCCGATCCGTTACCTTCCTGGAATGACGGCGCGGCGAAGAGGTCCGTCCTTCAGTTCGTCACGCGGGTGACACAAGAAGGCGGGTTGAACTATGTGCTTCCGGCCCAGCGCATCGCCGCCTTCGACAACGACGGCACGCTCTGGGCCGAGCAGCCGTTGTACTTCCAGTTCCTGTTCATGCTGGACCGCGTCAAGGCGCTGGCGCCCCAGCACCCGGAGTGGAAGACCCAAGAGCCGTTTGCCGCACTGCTCAGGGGCGACGCGAAAGCGGCCCTCGCTGGCGGTGAGCGTGCGTTGGGCCAGTTGGCGATGGCCACCCACGCCGGTACGACCACCGAGGAGTTCGAGAAGATCGTCAGCGATTGGGTCGCGACCGCCAGGCATCCCCAAACGGGGCGGTTGCTCACGGAGATGGTCTATCAACCGATGCTCGAGCTGCTCGCGTACCTGCGTGCGAACGGCTTCAAGACGTTCATTGTGTCCGGCGGCGGCATCGAGTTCATGCGCCCGTGGACGGAGAAGGTCTACGGAATCCCGCCGGAACAGGTCATCGGCAGCAGCATCAAGACGAAGTTCGAGCTGCGCGACGGCAAGCCCGCACTCGTCCGACTGCCCGAACTCAACTTCATGGACGACGGCCCCGGCAAGCCCGCCGGCATCCAGATGCACGTCGGCCGCCGGCCAATCGCGGCGTTCGGCAACTCCGATGGCGACCTGCCAATGCTCCAGTGGACCGCCGGCGGCGACGGCGCGCGGCTCTGCCTGTACGTTCACCACACCGACGCCGAGCGGGAATGGGCCTATGACCGCCAGTCCTCGATCGGCCGTCTGGACAAGGGCCTCGACGAAGCGTTGGCAAAGGGGTGGACCGTCGTCGATATGAAGAACGACTGGAAGATCATCTATCCCGCGCAGAGATAGCGGATAGCTGTACATCAGGTGAAAGGAACGTCATGAAGGCCAAACAGATTTGGGCCATGTGTATAGCGGGCACGTTTTGCCTGTGTGGTTTCTCGGGCGCGAAGGCCGAAGAGCGGCCGGCTCACAAGATCACCCCTCAGGAGGTGGCGGAGATGCTGGCCGACCCGTCGGCGACGCTCACGTATCTCAACGCATCCTACCGGGCGTACAAAGACGTCGGTCCCAACGACGATACGAACCAGGAGCTTCGCTTGAACGGTGCGGGTTTCCTCAACCTGCCGAACAATACGTCGATACTGTACCGGGCGTTTGTGCCGTTGTATTCCACCGAGTTTCCGTTTGATGATCAGGGCGTGGGCGACGCCCTGGTCTCCGCGTATTGGGTCCCCAACAAGGGCAACTTCATCCTTGGCTATGGGGGCGCTCTGATCACGCCGACGGCCTCCGAAGATTACTTTGGCACCGGCAAGTGGTCGGCGGGACCGACACTCGTGGTGGCCCAGAAGGTGCCGGGAAAGTTCACGATCGGAGGGCTGCTCACGCACGTTTGGTCCTTTGCAGGCGACGAGGACCGCGACGAGGTCAGCCTGACCACCATCCAGCCCGTGGCGACGTTCTTCCTGAACAAGAAAGGCACGTCGGTCAGTTTCATGTCGGAAACCACGCACGATTGGCAAGCCGATGACGATCCGTGGCAAGTGCCTGTGACCGCCGGACTTGGGCAGATCCTGCCTCCGATCGGAAAACAGTTCATAGGAGTGGCCGTGGCAGGGACCTATTACGCCGAGAGAGCCGACTATGCGCCGGAATGGGATATTCGTCTGACCGCGTCGGTCGTGTTCCCCTGAGTCGAGGGCATTCCTGCTCCGGCTGTACGCGGAGAAGATCAAATGACGGGTGGCGGCTTCTCGCTTGCGAGAGACGAGTCACTTGATGTGCTGCCTGCGCAGGCAGTGGATGGGGGAAGCTAAGGTGTCGTAGACAGGTAAGGAGAAAACAATGAAGATGGGAATGAAGGTATTGGCAACGGTCGGCGTCCTGCTGGCGACCGCCTCGGTGGTCGTTGCCCAGCAGAAGGAGTGGAGCTTCGAGGTCACACCCTATTTCTGGGCTGCCGGTATAGAGGGAGATGCCACGGTCCAGGGCCAGGATGTGGATATCGATGTGGGATTCGACGATCTCTTTGACGCTGTGGATGCCGGCGGCGGTGTGATGACGGTGGCCCAGCGGGGCTCTTTCGTAGTCTTTGGCCAGTTCGATTACGTCGGCATGGACACGGATCAGTTGGACCCCGCCCCCGCCGGTGGCTCGCTACAGACCGACAGCTTTTTTGGGGCGGTCGCCGTCGGATTCCAGTTCAAGGGACCGCTCAAAAACTCGACGATCGACCTTCTGGGTGGCCTGCGATACGCTTGGATGAACAACGATCTGGAAATCACAGGTGGGGCCAGCGGGGAGGACAGTCTGGATATTCTCGACGGCATCGTCATGGTGCGTCCCAGTGTTCGTCTGACGGAAAGGTGGCGATTCAATCCGACCTTTGCGATCGGCGCGGGCGACTCCGACCTGACGTGGGAGGTACAACCGAGCGTACAGTACCAGTTCGCCGACCACCTGGCGCTCCGCGTGGGATATCGCCGGGTGCACTACGACATAGAAGGCGACCACGGCAACGCGTTCGATGCCGCCTTCCATGGCGTGATGGCAGGTCTGAGCCTGATGTTCTAACCGCGTTCGCCTCGCTGCGCCGATGTGCAAGTTGTACGCGTGCCGAGAGTGCCACGGGTCCCGTGGACATCGACCTGGTGTTTCTCTCTGCACGAGCACGCCCGCCAGTCGGTAGTCAAAGAACGAAAGGGGGAAATCATGCGACAGAGATCTTGTGCAAGACAGCAAGTGGCATGGGCACGCCGTGCCATCCTGCGGGCCGCGGTTGGCTTGATGCTGGCAGCGGGAATCTCATTCAACGGCGGCGCTTCCGCGCAGGAGGTGCTGCCGGCTTCACCGACGCCGTTCAAGGGGCAGATCGGGTTGAGCGCCAAAGACTCGAAGTCCGATTTCCCCAAGCCGGTGCAGACGCCCAAGGGAGCGCCGAATGTCGTACTAATTCTGCTGGATGACGTGGGCTTCGGCGCCTCAAGCACGTTCGGTGGCCCGTGCCAGACGCCCACGCTGGACCGGCTGGCCCGCAGCGGCCTGCGCTACACACAGTTCCACACGACGGCGCTCTGCTCGCCCACGCGGGCAGCGCTGATCACCGGTCGTAACCATCACTCCGTGCACACTGGCGTCATCATGGAGTTGGGTACAGGCTACCCCGGCTACGACAGCGTGATGGGCAAGGACACCGCGACCGTCGCGGAAGTCCTCAAACAGAAGGGCTGGAACACCTCGTGGTTCGGCAAGAATCACAACGTGCCCGATTGGCAGACCAGTCAGGCGGGGCCGTTCGACCTTTGGCCTACGAGGTTGGGTTTCGAGCACTTCTATGGCTTCCTCGGCGGCGACACCAACCAGTGGCGGCCGGCGGTTTTCGAAGGCACCCGACCTATCGAGCCGTACCTGGGCAACCCGGATTACAACTTCGACTACGACATTGCCGACCGGGCGATCCAGTGGGTCCGCAACCAGAAGGCCGTTGCCCCGGACAAACCGTTCTTCCTCTACTATGCACCCGGGGCCACGCATGCCCCGCACCATCCAAAGAAGGAATGGATTGCGAAATACACGGGCAAGTTCGACCAGGGCTGGGACAAGGTGCGTGAGGAGACATTGGCGCGGCAGAAGGAGCTGGGCATCGTTCCGGCCAACACGCAACTGACGAAGCGCCACGCGGAGTTGCCGGCCTGGGATTCTCTCAACGCCGAGCAGAAGCAACTCAGCGCCTACATGATGGAGGTGTACGCAGGGTATTTCTCCCAGACGGACTACAACATCGGCCGGGTCCTCGATGCCATCGAGCAGTTGGGCCAGCTCGACAACACGCTGGTCATCTACATCGTCGGCGACAACGGCGCGAGCGTCGAAGGGAACATCCAGGGTTCGCTCAACGAGGTTGCCTCCCTCAACCGAATCCCGGAAGACTTCAGGCAGATGCTCAAGCGCAAAGACGACCTGGGCACGTGGAAGACCATCAACCACTACCCGGTCCCCTGGGCACACGCGATGAACACGCCGTTCCAATATGCCAAGGGATATGCTTCGCACTACGGCGGTACTCGCAATGGCATGGTCATCTCCTGGCCTGCCGGCATCAAGGATCGCGGCGGCATCCGTACCCAGTGGCACCACACAATTGACATTGTGCCGACCCTTCTGGAATTATGCGGTTTGCAGCAGCCGTCCGTCGTCAACGGCGTGGCCCAGAAGCCCATTGAAGGCGTCAGCATGGCCTACACGTTCGATGATCCCAAGGCACCCTCGACACGACGGACGCAGTATTTCGAGATGTTTGGCATGCGCGGCATCTATCACGACGGCTGGGTCGCCTGTACAACGCCCCTGATGCCGCTGGGGGATGCCGGCGATCCTACGGCGGATGTCGTCACCGGCTACCAATGGGAGCTCTATCGTGTCGCGGAGGATTTCAGTGAGGCCGCGAACCTGGCGCAAGAGAATCCCGACAAGCTCCATGAACTGCAGTTGCTGTTCTACGCCGAGGCCGCGAAATACAACGTCCTGCCTCTGGACCACAACAGGCTTCCGCGATTCGACGTGTCCATCCGTCCCAGCCTGACCCGCGGGCGCACCGAGTTCACCTACCAGGGAAGCGTCGCACGCATTCCGGAGGGCGCGGCACCCGACCTGAAGAACAAGTCGTTCCGCATCACCGCCGATGTCGTTCTACCCAAGGGCAGCGAAGAGGGTGTCGTAGTGACACACGGCGGATTGGCCGCGGGCTACGCGCTGATGTTCGAAGCCGGCAGGCCGGCATTCCACTACAATTTTGGGAACGTCGCTCACTTCCGCGTCGCGGCCCCGGACGCCCTGACGCCCGGCAAGCACACCGTTGTCTTCGACTTCAAGTACGACGGCGGCGGCATCGGCAAGGGCGGCCAGGGGACGCTCAGCGTGGACGGCAAGCAGGTGGCCCGGGGGCGCATCGGCAACACCATCCCCTTTCGCATGGCGGTCGATGAAACCTTCGACATTGGCGAAGACACCGGCACACCTGTGAGTCTGGACTACGACGTGCCGTTCAAGTTCACGGGCCAGATCCAGAAGGTCGTCATCAACCTCGGCGAGGTCAGACTCCCCGTCGCCGACCAGCAGAACCTCCAGGACGGACAACGCCAGGCCACAATCGCAATGCAGTAAGAAAGAAAGGAAGGGGACAAAGCCATGCGACAAAGACACAAGGCAGGACAGGACGTGGAAAGAGCATGGCGCGCCGCCATATGGGCCATGACCGGCTTGGTGCTGGTGGCGGCAACGTCAGTGACTGCCGTCAGCTCGGCGCAGGAAGTGCTGCCCAAGCCCGAGGCGCCCTTCAAAGGCAAAATTGGGCGGACCTACAAAGACTCGGAGCCGGACAAGATTCCGGTCACCAAGGCGCCCGCCGGCGCGCCGAATGTACTGCTCATCTTGATCGACGACTGCGGGTACGGTCAGTGGGGCACCTTTGGCGGCCAGATTCCTACTCCCAGTCTGGACCGCTTGGCGAAGATGGGCCTGCGCTACACGCGTTTTCATACCACGGCGCTGTGCTCGCCGACGCGGGCGGCGTTGCTGACCGGCCGCAATCACCACTCGGTCGGCACCGGCGTGATCACGGAGATGGGCACAGCGTATCCCGGATATACCGGCCTGATTCCCAAGAGCACGGCGACAGTCTCCGAGATTCTCCGACAGAATGGGTACAGTACCGCCTGGTTTGGGAAGAACCACAATGTCCCCGACTGGGAGACGAGCATCTCCGGCCCATTCGACCGGTGGCCGGTCCTGCTGGGCTTCGACCATTTCTATGGGTTTATTGGCGGTGAGGCCAACCAGTGGGCACCGGCACTCTATCGGGACACCCAGCGCGTGGAAATGGAAGTCCCGAAGGGCAAGGAAGGCCGCTACACGCTCAACGATTCGCTGGCAGACGAAGCCATCAAGTTGATCTTCCAACAGAAGTCGGTTACACCCGACCGCCCATTGTTCATCTACTGGGCGCCCGGTGCGATGCATGCTCCTCATCACGTGCCCAGGGAGTGGATGGATAAGTTCAAGGGACAATTCGATCAGGGCTGGGACAAGTGCCGCGAGGAGACGTATCAGCGCCAGCTCAAGCTGGGCGTGATCCCGCCCGATACGAAGCTGACGCCCCGGCCCAAGGAAATCCCTGCCTACGACTCTCTGACTGGCGACCAGAAGCGGATCGCCGCACGATTGATGGAGGCCTTTGCCGCTTATACGGCGCAGACAGACTACGAGATCGGCCGGCTCCTTGATGCCCTGGAGCAGACCGGACAACTGAACAACACCTTGACGATCTGTATGATCGGCGACAATGGTGCGTCGATGGAAGGCGGCCCCTACGGCTCCTTCAATGAACTGGCAACCGTCGCCGGCATACCGGAAGATCCGGCATACCTGGTGCAGCACTTGGACGAAATCGGTGGGCCAGAGTCGTATAACCACTACCCCGTGGGCTGGGCCTGGGCCATGAATACGCCATTCCAGTGGGGCAAACAAGTTGCCTCGCATTTTGGTGGCACGCGCAATCCGCTGGTGATCGCCTGGCCTGACCGCATCAAGGACAGGGGCGGCATCCGCTCTCAATTCCACCACGTAATCGACATCGCGCCCACCCTTCTGGCGGCCTCGGGAATCCCGGAACCCACTATGGTCAATGGCGTGAAGCAGAAGCCCATCGAAGGGGTCAGCATGGTCTACAGCTTCGACCAGGCGAACGCTGAAGGCACGCGCCGGGTCCAGTACTTCGAACTGCTGGGCAACCGGGGAATCTACAAGGATGGCTGGATGGCCTCCGTCCGGCATGGCCGCCTGCCCTGGATAACAGGGATCGGCTCATCCAAGAGCTTCGATGAAGACGAGTGGGAGCTCTATGATCTGAGGGGTGACTTCAGTCAGTATGACAACCTGGCAGCGAACCAGCCCGCCAAGCTCAAGGAGCTTCAGGATGTGTTCTGGAGTGAGGCCGAGAAACACCAGGTCCTTCCGCTGGATGATCGTCTGGCGGAGCGAATGAATCCGGCGAACCGTCCCAGCCTGATTCAGGGGCGGACCGTGTTCAACTACTTCCAGGGTGCGCATATCCCCGACAGCTCGGCCGCGCCGACCCAGAACCGCTCATACACGATCACCGCCAATCTGGATGTCCCCAGTGGGGCAGCGGACGGAGTGCTCGTGGCCGCAGGTGGAACATGTGGGGGCTTCTCCCTCTACATCAAGGACGGACGGCCCGTGTATGAATACAACCTCGTCACTCTTCAGCGCACGAAGATCGCGGGCACCGAGGCCCTGGTGGCGGGGCAGAACGTCGTACGCATGGAGTGGCGATATGACGGCGGCGGCCTGGGCAAGGGCACGACTGTGTCGCTTTTTGTTAACGGCAAGAAAGCCGGGCAAGGGCGCGTCGAGGCTACAGGCTGGGTGGGAAAGTACTCCCCGGACGAAACGTTTGACATCGGCGAAGACTCCGGCTCGCCGGTGAGCAACGAATACAGCTCGCCCAACCGGTTCACCGGCACGATCAGGAAGATCGTGATCGACAGCCAGCCGACGAATCTGACTGCTGCCGACCAGGAGAACCTCGAAGACGCGCGGCGCCAGGCAGCGCTCGCGATGCAATAGAAAACTGGACAAGGCGGGTCTCTCGGGACCCGCCTTCCTTCTATAGACGTGGGCGGCAAGTGGTGAACCGGCAGTGCTTCACAAGGTGTTCGTGCGCCTGTCAGACGGCCGTCGGGAAATCAGATATCAACGAAAGGAGGGACGTCCCCGTCGATGGTCCACAGGGTGGGACGCGCGTTTGCAGTGGACATTTCCACTCCCTGATAGGCAGGCCAGACCACCGATGCCCGTTCCTCTTTCCTCTCGCCGTCGATAGGTATTGTTGGGAGCATAGACAGACAAACGTATGGAGCACTTACTTTACAGTTTATCTCTGATGAAGCAAACGCAATCCGATCAACCTATGCTATGACGGCTATGCAGGCCAAACGGGTCAGTTACGGAACACACGGAAAGATTCCAGCGTCCATTTGGATTGTACTCTACTGGCTTGCGATCCAGGGGATGGCAGCGATGGGATACCATGCCGGGCTGGTGGGCGTCCGGGGCTTTTTTGTTTACCCCATTCTTATCCTCGCATTCTCTCTGGTGTTAGTGCTAATCTATGACCTTGACCGGCCCAAGCAGAGGCTGTTCAAGGTCAGCCAGCAGGCGATGATCGATCTGCGGCACAGAATGGTCGAGCCGGCCACGGTAACGAATCCGAGAATCGAGTGATCGAACGAAACACAATGGGAGGCCGTCGCTATGGGCAACCCAGAAGCCCGATCCGAGTCATCGAGAACAAGGGTATGACTGCCATCCAACACGTCGTCTTACTCGTCGCTGTTGGCGCGACGGCCGTTGTTCAAGCTGCGGAAGGGGGGCCGGGACCGCTGGCACGAGAGTCTTTTGCCGGCTCGGCCAGTTGCCGCGAGTGCCATGGGCGATTCTATCAACTGTGGGCGCCGTCACACCACGGTCTGGCGATGCAGCGCTATACGTCGGAGTTTGCGCAAGCCAATCTGACCGTCCCCCAGAGTCCGATCAATATCGGCCCGTATCAATACGCAGCGTGCATCGGAAATCAGGAAGGTTGGGTCCTCGAAAGCGGGCCGGATGGCGAGAAACAACTCCCGATCGTGCACGTGATGGGTGGCAGGAACGTCTACTATTTCCTGACACCGATGGAACGCGGACGCCTGCAGACGCTGCCGTTAGCGTATGACACGCGAGCCAAGGAGTGGTTCGACACGGCGGCCAGCGGCGTCCGTCATTTCCCCCATACGGCACCCGACGCGCCCGTACACTGGACGGATCCAATGTACACTTTCAACACCTCGTGCTATAGCTGCCACGTAAGCCAGTTGTCGACCAAGTACGATCTGAAGACCGACACCTATCGCACGACATGGGGGGAACCGGGCATCAACTGTGAGGTCTGCCATGGTTCAGCTCAAGAGCATGTCCGAGTCTGTCGGGCGGCCCCTGAGGGCCAGACGCCACAGGATCTCAAGATCATCATCACCCGGACCTTCACCGCTGAGCAAACGAACTCGATGTGTGGATGGTGCCATGCCAAGATGGACCCTGTGACCGCGTCCTACAGGCCCGGCGACCGCTATCTCGACCATTTCGATCTGACCACCCTGGAGCACCCGGACTTCTACCCGGACGGGCGCGATCTGGGCGAGAACTACACGATGACCGGTTGGCGCCTGAGCCCGTGCGTCAAGAGCGGCCGGCTGGACTGCATGCACTGCCACACCTCCAGCGGACGCTATCGATTCAAAGAGCCCGAGAACCCCAATGCCGCATGTCTGCCATGCCATCAGGAACGGGTGGATAATGCCACGGCGCATACGCACCACAAAGGCGACAGCACGGGCAACCGGTGCATCGCCTGTCACATGCCTATGACCGACTTCGCCCGCATGACCCGGAGCGATCACTCGATGCGCCCCCCTGCCCCGGCCGCCACGCTGGAATTCAAGTCCCCCAACGCGTGCAACATCTGCCACGAGGACAAAGACCCGACGTGGGCGGACCAGCAGGTGAGATCATGGCACGAGCGGGACTATCAGAAAGCTGTCCTGGAGCAAGCGGCTCTGGTGGATGGCGCGAGACGAGGCGATTGGAGCCGCTTGGGAGCCATCCTGGCCTATATTCGTTCGAAGGATCGCGATGAGATCTTCGCCGCATCGTTGATTCGTTTGTTGCATCGCTGCGAATCGCGGGCCAAGTGGCCGGTTGTGGTCGCAGCTCTCCGGGAGGATTCTTCGCCGCTGGTGCGTGCTGCCGCGGCCGAGGCCTTGCATGGGAATCCCACGATGGAGAGCTCCAGGGTCTTGGCCCAGGCGACCGGCGATGAGTACCGGCTGGTGCGTGTGCGCGCCGCCGCTGCGTTGGCTGCAGTTCCAACGGATCGACTGCCGGACGAGTATCAGGTGGCCGTCACACGTGCAACGGCAGAGTTGTTGGAGATGTTCAACGCGCGTCCCGACCACTACGCATCCCAGTACAACCTCGGCAATTTTCACTTGCAGCGAGGAGACCATAACGAAGCCCTGGCCTCGTACCTGACTTCCATCCGATTGCGGCCGGACTTTGTGCCACCCCATGTGAACACGGCGTTCCTATACAACGCCAGCGGTGAGAATGAAAAGGCGGAAGCCGCGTTTCTTCGGGCTGTCGCCTTGGACCCGAACAATCCAACCATCCATCTGAACCTCGGAATGCTTCTGAACGAGATGAAACGCCCGATGGGGGCAGAACAAGCCTTTCGCCGGGCGCTCCAGATCGATCCCAATTCGGCAGCCGCGGCATACAATCTGGGTGTAATGCTGGCTGCGGACCGACCTTTCGAATCGCTCCGATGGTGCAAGAAAGCCTATCAACTGCACCCGGACGAGGGGAAGTACGGCTATACGTACGCCTATTTCCTGCACCAGCGCCGAGATACAGATGAAGCGGTGCGGGTCCTTACCGATATGATTCGGCGGGACGTGCCGTACAGCGACGCCTACGCATTGCTCGGCGCGATCCATCTCGAACGACGAGAACGGGATGCCGCCGCCAGCGTGTACCGTTCCGCCTGCCGCAACGGCGACCTGACACAAAGCGAAAGGGAGAACTTCAAAACGATGCTGCGCCGATTGGAACAGGGGCCTTGAACGTGAACCGTGCCCTTGCGGCGGTGGAGATGGCTTTGATCAACAGCCATCCGGCAGTCTACGTCGATGACGATGAGCCGGATGATCCGGGGCCCGGCGATTCCAGCGTCAGCGATCCGCGTGAGAACGGATCGGCGGAGCATCCCTTCGATGCGATCGCGAAGGCGATCGACTACGCCTTTCCGGGCGAAACGATCGTTCTTCTCGATGGGCGCTACAGCGGATCCGGCAATGTGAACATTGCCTTTGGCGGCAGGGGGATCACGGTTCGAAGCGAGAACGGCCCGCAGAACTGCATCGTCGATTGCTTGGGCCACGGACGGGCCTTAGATTTCCAGAACGGTGAAGGTGTGGAGACGGTCCTGCAAGGGATCACCATCACAGGAGGAAAGGGGACAAATGGAGCAGGCATCCAGATCAAGGGCTGTCAAAGATCGGTTCATCCACTACGTAGTGGATCGTGGCCTGCCGCTGCCGATTGTCCAAAAGCAGGTGGGACATCGCAGTCTGAAGACCACCTCGGTGTATCTGTCTGCATCAACCGAGAAGATGGCCCAAGCGCACAGCGAGGCCCGGAAGGCCACCGATCCAGCCCGGCAGCCAGCGGCATACGCCGAGTGAGTACTGATCAAGACTTGGTATCCTGTCCGCCGGCGCCCATGCCGGCCACGGACTGTGGCCAAAGCTGAGACCCCTCGCCTCTCCGCGGAGCGCACGGGTCTTCGTAGTTCAGTCGGCAATGAGCAGATACTGGGGATTGCCGGAGACGGTCAGCCGAAGTTGATTGGTCGGCCAGGAGATGTCTTTCTTCTGGCCCTGTATGTCGACCAGGACTCCTGCGGAGGCTTCCAGTGGAAGTACCACTTCGTGGTTTGTGGCGATGGTCCACATGGCCAATGCCCGTTGGTTCCCTTTGGCCAGCAGCAAGACGAAGTCCTCCTCATTGCCTGCATCCAGTTGCTTCTCGATGGCGTAGCCGGCGAGAGTGGATGAGAGTGTTCTTACGGCGATATACGCGGGCTCGGGCTTCAGATCGTGTCCGACCGTACCGAAGTTGTGTTCCCGCTCGTTGGGGTCTGTACCATCGTTCTTCCAGTCGTACCAGATGCTGACAGGGATTCCCTGTTGGAGGTTCGTCAGGAACATGCGGACGAGATAGGACGCCTGCTGCTCATCCGACAGTTGGGCCTTGTTCCAGTTGATGTTGGAGTAACCCCATTCGCCCGAGATGATCGGGATCTGCTTGCCCTGGGGGGCGTATTGTCCGATGAGCTTGCGGAGCCGCTCGTAGTCTTTGACAACAGCTTCCGGTGACTGGGAGCGGTACGGGTGGACGCTGAGGACGTCAATCCAGGTGAGCAGGCCCTTCTCAAAACCTGTCTCAAGCCAGTCGAACGGGATCCCAGAGGTTGCCGGGGCCACAACCGCCCCGGAGGGATCAGCCTGCCTGATGAGCGGAGCCACTTCCTCGACAAGCCTGCAATAGTCGTCGATGCCGGGCTGCGGTGACCAGAATTGCCTGAGATTGGGCTCATTCCAGATTTCCCAGAGGATTCCGTGACCCGCGTATCGCTTGGCGGCGGCCTCGGCAAAAGCGGCGAAGGCTTTTCGTCCTGGTTCAGTCCGAATCGATCGCTCCTGTTCGTACAGTCTGTTGCTGTAGTCCAGGATGTAGATGATGCGGATGCCGCGGCGTTTGCAGCCGGCAGTCAGGGCGTCATAACCGGCTTTCTCGAAGTCATAGACACCCATCTGGCGTTCGACGCCAGACCAGGTCAGATCCATTCGGACGAACCGAAAACCCGCGTCACGGATGAGGTCAAGGTCCTGAGGATCACCGGTGAAGTGGATATTGACGCCAAAGCCGTCCGGAACAACCAGTCCGGGCACAGATCCGGCACCCGGGGAACGCACCGGCAGGGTACACACGAACATCAGCGCCGCGAGGACGCTCACTGGTCGCCACTGTCTGGACCCGACCGTGACTTGCTGAAGGCTTTGTACATACGACATTGTGTCTCTCCTGATGTATTGTCACAGCCAGCTGAGTTTCAATGAACGTTCACGCGCCAAGTTGCCCGGCACCACTTCACGAGAGTATCATATCCCCTCATTCAGTTCAATCAAGCCCAAGCCTCCGCACCACAGGTTGCGGAGGGCCCGAAAGCCATTGCTCCGTGTTCATGTACGCTTTTTTCCCTTTCTGCTGAAGAGCCGCTGGTCTTCACAGCATCCGCAGCCGTGAAAAACCATGCATCTTCGCAGAAAATCCCTGGAAATGTCACAGTCTTGCGCCGCCCCGCCAGGCGCTGCACTGTTGCTTCGCCCTTCACAGCCACGGGCAACTTGCCGGGGCAGCCCGGCTGTCGTTTGGGGGCGATCGCGTCCAGCCTATGATTGCGATAGGCATACACCCACACTTGCACGAATCGTCGGGGTGATGAGCTTGGATCTGCATGAGACAGTCCCTCCGTTTCTTCGAGAATATGCCACAGGCAGACCCAGGGCGCTATCCTATTCTCACAGGCGCGCAAAGACATTTCCTGATCCGTATCAGACCCTCTTCCATCGACCAGAGTGACATCGATCAGAAAATGGGCGAAGAAGTCTTTACGCTACCATGGTCCCTGGAGATTGCCGGATTGACGGTGAACGGGCACGGGCTTTCGTCCCAAGGTGGCACAAGGCCGATTGGCATAGGCACTTATGATCAGGCAATATTTGTACTCTACGGTGGTCTGGGCGTGTATACTGGCGGCGGATGGGCGCCTGAAGCGGGAGTGGGGCAGGTCGCTGGTCTGTGAGCATAGGAGTCGTGAATGGCAGTCGTATCGGCCAAGAAGATGCTGCTGAAAGCCACGGAGGGCAAATACGCCGTCGGGGCTTTCAACGTCACGAATATCGTCCAGATGAAGGCGGTTATCGAGGCGGCGCAGGGCAAGAGGGCTCCCCTCATTCTTCAGACCTCCGTCGCGCCCGTGCGGTTTCTGGGGGTGAAGGTGCTGGTCGCGGCGTACCGCGCCCTGGCGGAAGCCGCGTCTGTTCCCATTTGCCTGCACCTGGATCACTGCACCGATGTGACTCTGTGCAAAGCCGCTGCCGACGCGGGCTACACGAATATCATGATTGACGCGTCGAAAGAGGAGTTTGAAGCCAACGTACGCGTCACGAAGGCCGTGACGGACTACTGCCATGCCCTTGGCGATGTCACGGTCGAGGGCGAGCTGGGCACGGTCTGCGGCGTGGAGGACCAGATCAAGGTCACTGAGGACGAGGCCGCTCTGTGCGATCCAGGCAAAGCCGAGGAGTTTGTCCGGCGCTCCGGCATCGATCTGTTCGCGCCGGCCATCGGCACCGCCCATGGGGTGTACAAGACCAAGAACCCAAAGCTCCGTTTCGACCTCCTGCAAGAGGTCTTCAAAGTGCTGAACGGGGCTGAGCCGACGGTTCCGCTGGTCATCCACGGCGGGACGGGGCTTCAGGATGACGTGGTGCGAAGACTTGTGGCGTGCGGCGGGTGCAAGTTCAACGTTTCCACGGAGCTCAAACACACGCTCATCGATGCAACGTACGGCTACATCAGCACGCATCGGGATGAGTACAATCCCGGGCGGCTGGATGACGCGGTCTCCAAGGCGACGATTCAGATGGTCGAGCGATGGATCGACGTCCTGGGATGCGCGGGAAAGGCCGGGTGAGGCGTACGATGCCGGAAATCAAAGCCATCTTCTTCGACCAGGACGGGGTGATCGTCGATACGGAACGGGACGGCCATCGGGTCGCCTTCAACCGTGCGTTCGAGAGCTTCGGATTCGACGTTCGCTGGGATGTCCCGAAGTACCATGAGATGCTGCAAGTCGGCGGCGGCAAGGAACGCATGCGGCATCAGTTGCGCACCGGGGGCTTCGGCAGGGAGATTCCTCCCGACCAGGAGGATGCCCTGATCGCGCAACTCCATCAGTGTAAGACGGACATCTTCATCGAGATGATCGAGCGCAGGCAGTTGCCGCTGCGGCCGGGCGTGCACCGCCTGATGCAGGAGGCTTGCCGCCGCGGGCTGATGCTGGGCGTCTGTACGACATCGGCTGAAAGGGCGGCTCGGTCCATCCTGGAGGGCCTGCTTGCGGACATGCACTTCGACCTCGTTCTGGCCGGGGACGTCGTCAACCGAAAGAAGCCGGACCCGGAGATCTATCTCCTGGCGCTGGAGAAGACCGGACTGCGGCCCGAGCGATGCGTTGTCGTCGAGGATTCAAGCAACGGAGTCAAGGCCGCCAAGGCCGCCGGAATGAACGTTGTGGCGACCGTGAACGACTACACGCGGGACGAGGATTTGAGCTTGGCGGATATCGTCCTGTCCTGCCTGGGCGATGAAGACGGCCCGCAGGCGGAGTTGATCCGCAGCCGCAAGCCCTGGAAAATCGACGGGATCGTTCGTGTGACCGATTTGGTGAACTACTTTCAGTGACGGCACTCAGGCAGCCGCCGGATGAGAGGTCCGATGGATTCAAGCAACAGGGAAAGACTCAAGGGCATCTTCGCCCCGATCGCCACGCCGTTTGCAGACGATGAAGCCCTGGATACCCAGGCCCTGGAATACAACATGGCTCTCTACCGGGAGACGCCGCTTCGGGGCTACCTGGCTCTCGGCTCCAACGGGGAGAACAAGAGCCTCAACGAAGAGGAGAGGCAGGCGGTCGTCGATGCCGTTCTCGAGGGCAAGGGCGATGAGCAGATCGTGATCGCCGGCGTTATGTACGAGGCCCAGCGTTGCGCCGAGCAATCCCTCGAATGGCTGGCCTCGCGGGGCGTCGACTACGCACTCGTGCAGAGCCCGTCGTACTTCCGGAAGCAGTTGACGGATGACTGCCTGGTTCGCTATTTCTCGACGCTGGCGGACCATGCCCGCATTCCGGTGCTCCTCTACAACAGCCCCGGTTTCAACGGCATGACGCTTTCTTTCGAGCTGATCCAGAGGCTATCGGAACATCCCAACATCGTCGGGATGAAAGACAGCACGCCCGGCTGCGACCTCAAGATCATGGACCTGGACCGTGACGATTTCTCCGTCATGGTCGGTTCGATCGGCAAGCTTCGCGGCTTTGTGGAAAGGGGATCGATCGGAGGAACGGTTTCTCTTGCCGACTACAGTCCGAATCCGGCGGTCCGGCTTCACGAGGCGCTCATCGGGGGCTGGACGCCGGATGCCGAGAGTCTGAACCAGAAACTCAACGAGGCGAACCATCGCATCGCGGGGCAGTTCGGAGTGCCGGGAGTGAAGGCGGCTATGAATCTGCTGGGATTCCGAGGCGGGATTCCCAGGAGGCCCCTGTATCCGCTCGACGCCGGTCAGATCGTCTCCATCAGGACTGCTCTGATCGAGGCGGGAGTGCTGGAACCGTGAGAGACATTCTGTCCATTGATGTCGGCACGACCGCGTTCAAGATGGGCGTTTTCAACCCCGGCCTGGACTTGAAGTGCAGTGCGTCCCGCGAGTACGAGGTGCGCGTCTACGACCAGGGCAAAGCCGACATCGATCCGCAGAAATGGTGGGAGGCCCTGAGGTCCTGTTGTCGGGAGCTCCAGCCGAATCTGGCCGAGGTCGGCGTTCTCTCGCTTTCCGTGACCACGCCCGGGCTGACCGCCATGGCCGAGGATGGGACCGCCCTGGGACCGGCGATTCTCTTCTTCGACCGGCGGTCGCAACAGCAGGCCCGGAGAATTCGGCACGACGTCGGCGAGGAGTTCCTTCTCGCCGAAGCGTGCAATCTGCCTGTCTCGGGTGGCTCGTCGCTGTGCTCCATTCTATGGATTCGCGACAGCCAGCCCGACGTGTGGAGTCGAACGTACAAGTTCGGTCACACCAATACGTACATGGTCAAGAGACTCACAGGGCAGTGGGCCATCGACCCTTCGACGATGTCCATCACTGGACTTTACGATACCCGGCGCAATCAGCTCTCGTGGCTCGACAGAGTGCTGGAGAAGGCGGGCATCGATCCGGAGAGACTGCCGCCCTTGATGCCCAGCCATGCGGTCGCGGGGACCCTGCTGCCCGAAATCGCCGATGAACTGGGTCTGCCGCGGGGAGCGGCGGTGCTCTGCGGCGGCAACGACGCCGTGTTGGCGGGGCTCTCCGCGGGGCTCGCCGATCCGGGACAGGTTGTCGACATTGCAGGGACGTGCGAGATCGCGGCCGTCTGCATCGATCGGCCGGTCGGATCACCGAACTACAATATCCGATGTCACGTCCTTCCGGGTCGATGGATGACGTTTTTCGTCCTGAACACGGGCGGCAAGGCGCTGGAGTGGTTCCACTCGGTGTTCTGCCGCGATATGTCGAAGGATGAGTTCTACGAGAAATTCGTCCCGCAGACGATTGCCGGCTATCTGGCGCAGGGCACGTCCAGCGAGGACGAACTGCCGGAATACGTCCCGTACCTGCAGGGCTCGCGCTACAGCCTGGAGCCCCTGACGGCGGCCTTCTCGAGTGTCACGCTGGAGACGGATCGGCAGCTGATGTTGCTCGGTCTGCTGCGAGGCAATCTCCGTTATGTGGGCAGCCACCTGAAGGAAGTGTCGCAATTCATCGAGCTGAAACAGCCGATCATCACCACCGGCGGGGGCGCCAGGATTGGGGGCATGGACCTCCTGAAGAAGCGGTGGATGGCGGCATCGGAGTATCGCTACCAGGACCAGTCCTCGCTGCTCGGCGCCGCGATGCTGGGAAAGATGTATGAGGATGGAATATGAAGCTGTCCGAAGTTGCTCGTGACATACTGAAACCGGAGCAGGGCCACGTCTATCGCATCCAAACGAAGGCCGCCGGCCCCAAAGGAAAGCTGCCGATGACGGCTGAGTTCCTGCGGAATTCGCCTTGCGGCGACGTCTTCGGGTGGATCGAGAACGTGGGTCAGGGGTGGGAGCCGAACGATTTCGGAAAGAAACAGTTCCTGATCCTGGGCATGCACGGCGGAATCCGCGACAAGGATGGGACACCTCTTGCATTGACGTATAGCACGGGACAATTCGAGCCGGTCCTGCTCGCGGAAGAGGCGGCTTCGGAGATCAAACGGCTCGGCGCCATTCCTTTTGCCTCCTTCGTCACCGAACACTGCGACGGACGCACGCAGAGCACTGCCGGAATGATGGACAGCCTCGCCTACCGCAATGACGCCGCCATCGTGCTGCGACGGTTGATTCGCAGCCTACCCCGACGGCAGGGTGTGCTGGGGATCGCCAACTGCGACAAGGGACTGCCGGCGATGATGATGGCCCTCGGAGCCATGAAAGATCTGCCCTCGGTGCTGGTCCCCGGCGGCGTGACGTTGCCTCCGGCCGCGGGCGAGGATGCCGGGAAGGTACAGAGCCTGCCCGCCCGTTTCGCCAGGGGCGAGGTCACGCTGGAATACGCCCAGCAGGTCGCGTGCACGGCCTGCGCTTCGCCCGGAGGGTCCTGTCAATTTCTGGGAACCGCCTCCACCTCGCAGGTGATTGGCGAGGCCCTGGGGCTCAGCGTATTGCATTCGGCCTTGGCCCCGTCGCGCCAACCCATCTGGCTCGAGCTGGCCCGCTCGTCCGTCCGGGCCCTGCTGGCGCTGGAAGAGCGGGGTATCGCCATCAAGGATGTGCTGACGGACGGGGCCATTCGCAACGCCATGATCGTCCACGCCGCGTTCGGCGGGTCGATGAATCTCCTGCTCCATCTGCCTGCGATCGCCCACGCGGCCGGCCTGAAGCGGCCCACGGTCGATGACTGGATCGCCGTGAACCGCCAGGCGCCTCGCCTGGTCGATGTGCTGCCCAACGGACCGCGCAACCATGCGACCGTTCAGGTGTATCTGGCCGGGGGAGTTCCGGAGGTCATGCTGCGCCTGCGGGAGCTTGGCATACTGGACCTTGATGTGCTGACCGTTACCGGCGACCACCTCGGCGTGCTCCTGGAACAGTGGGAACGGTCCGAGCGTCGAGCCCGGCTGCGTGCCGCCTTGCAGGAACAGGACGGCGTCGATCCGGAGGACGTCATCCTGACTCCCTCACGCGCACGCGCGGCCGGCCTGACCGGGACGGTGACATTCCCGAAGGGCAACATCGCGCCCGAGGGCTCGGTCATCAAAAGCACGGCCATCGACCCCAGCGTTGTCGATGCGGACGGCGTGTATCGAAAGCGCGGGCTGGCCAGGGTCTTCGTCCGGGAGAAGGATGTCCTGGCCGGCATCAAATCCGGCGCGATCGAGCCGGGAGACGTGGTTCTGCTGATCTGCGACGGCCCCATGGGCAGCGGCATGGAAGAGGTCTATGAGGTCACCGCGTCATTGAAGCACCTGGCCTGGGGCAAGCATGTGGCTCTGATCACCGACGCCCGGTTCAGCGGCGTCAGCACGGGCGCCTGCATCGGTCACGTGGGGCCCGAGGCGCTGGCGGGAGGGCCCATCGGCAGGGTCGTCGACGGGGACATCATCGACATCGTGATCGATCGCAACCGGCTGGACGGCCACGTCAATCTGGTCGGTCAAAAGGGCGATCGTGCGGAGGTGCTGAGCGTCGAGCACGGCAATCTACTGCTTGCCCAACGTCCGCTTCGCCCCGACTTGGCACCGCTGCCCGGCCTGCCCGAGGACACGCGGCTGTGGGCCCTGCTTCAACAGGTCTGTGGAGGCACGTGGGGTGGGTGCGTGTATGATGTCGAGACAATCGCCGGGGTTCTCGCCGCCGGCAGGAAGGCGTTGGCCCGATGAATGCGACCTATTGGCCTTTCGTCGTCTTGCTTGTCAGCGTCGGCGTCGTGGTCTTGCTGATCACGGTCGTGCGCCTGCACGCGTTCCTGGCGCTGATTCTGGCCGCCGTTACGGCCGGCCTGCTGGCGGGTCCGTTGCCGGGCGAACCCGAGAAGAGCCATGCGATCCAGGCGGTCGAACTGACCACCGCGGAGTTCGGCGCGACGGCGGGCAAGATCGCCGTGGTGATTGCGCTGGCTTCCGTCATCGGCATGTGCCTGATGGAGAGCGGCGCCGCCGACAAGGTGGTCCGTCGGTTTCTGGCAGTCTTTGGGGAGAAGCATGCGGGGTTTGCCTTGTTTGCGAGCAGTTACGTCCTTTCAATCCCCATCTTCTTCGACACCTTCTTCATGCTCCTGCTGCCCGTCGCCCAAGCCCTGTCGTTGCGGCTGCGCAGGGACTACGTGCTGTTCCTGATGGCGATCTGCTGTTCGTCGCTGGTGACCCACATCCTGGTTGCCCCACATCCCGGCCCGCTGGCCATGGCGGAGACGTTGAAGCTGGATCTGGGGTTGACCATTGTGGTCGGCCTGGTCGTGGGTACAATCCCGGCGCTGTGTGCCTGGATGGCGGCTCGTTGGCTGAACCGGCGGATGACGGTGCCGGTCCGTCAGACATCAGGCGTTTCCGCATCGGGATTCGAGCAGGTCGTGACGGCCGATGAGCGTGCGCTGCCGGGATTTCTCCCTTCGATCCTCCCGGTGCTCCTGCCGATCGGCCTGATTTCCGCCGCTTCGTTCATGGCGGCCTTCGGAGGGGCCAAGCGGTTTCCCATTCTATACCCTTACGTCGAGTTTATCGGCAATCGCAATATAGCCCTGATCGTCGGCGCCGTGATCGCCATGTGGGTCCTGGCCCGGCAGAAGGATTACTCTGTCGGGAAGATTGGTTCGCTGCTCGGCCCGCCACTGCAAACGGCCGGCACGATCATCCTGATCACCTGTGCCGGCGGGGCGTTTGGGCTGATGCTCAAGAACGCCGGCGTGGGGGAGGCCGTCAGGGTCGTGGCGGCCGGGCGCGAGGTCAACTTCGTATTGCTCGCCTGGCTGGTATCGAGCGTGATCCGAATCGCCCAGGGCTCCGCCACGGTGGCCATGCTGGCGACATCTGCGATGATGGTGCCCATCATCTACCCCCAGGGCGGCGAGGGCGTGTCGAGTCTGTCCTGTCATCCGATCTACGTCTTCCTGTCCATTGGCTTCGGGGCGATCAACTTCTCGTGGATGAACGACAGCGGCTTCTGGGTAGTGAGCAAGCTGAGCGGCCTGACCGAGAGAGAGACGCTCCAGTCCTGGACCGTCATCACGACCGTGATCTCGGTCTCCGGACTGCTCGTTGCCCTGCTCGGCGCTGCGGTCCTTCCCTGTGCGGGACATTAGGCGTTCATCGTCACGGCTGCGTTGGGATGATAGCTTCTCTCCCGGTACTCAAAGAAGTCAAAGTCCGCGGGACGCAACGTCCCGGCCAAATCCTGGCAGGCCATGCCGACGAATGCGCCGGTGAAACTCGATTGGCCGGGAGCGGTGGCTTCGTCGGGGAGAATGCTCGCGTCGAACTGCTGCGGCAGCCATCGCCAGTCTTTGTCCACGCCTTCGACGCGATAGGCGAAGTGGAGCCGCTCGTAATCGATCTCGACGCGCAGATGCACGGGCCGGCCGCTGGGAATACCGATGGGCGGCGTGAAGGCGTCGGTTTGCAGCGAGTCGGGCACGCAGGACATCACTCGCAGATACTTGCCGAGCGTTTCGTCGTGAGAGAGATGAAGGTAATGAAACTTCGCGCCGTTGTAGTAACAAACGAGGCCTGCGCTCTGCTGAAAATGTTCCGGCTCGAACTCGACGATCGTGGCGGCGCTGAAACAATGAGCCTGCTGTCGCCGGGCGACGAGCGACTGCTTGAACGAGCTGCCGATCGTTTCGCGGCCCAGGAGACGCAAGAAGCCAGGACGCGCCGTGAGGCTGAAGATCTCCTGCGGCCACGGCGTCCGCAGCCATTGGAAATCGATCGGCAATTGCGGCGAGTTGAACTCCTCACGCGCCGGCGCTGCAGGAAATGCGTGGGCGGGCAATGACGGCGCGGGTGTTTCGACGGTCGGAATTCCCTGTCCGTCCACGGTGCGCAGCCAGTCATCCTCTCCCCAGATCATCTTCTGAATCGCCGTTTCCCGGCCCAGCGTGCAGCGGCCGCGATTGTGCAAGGGCCTCCCACAAAGATAGACCATGTACGTTTCGCCGTCTTGCGTTTCGACCAGACTCGCGTGGCCGGCGCGCTGCAAGTCAACGTCCGGGCGATGGCGCGCGCTGAGAATGTACGTGTCAGGATGCAGCTCGTACGGCCCGGTGAGCGTTCGCGAGCGCGCCATCGTCACCGCGTGTCCCCAGCCCGTGCCGCCCTCCGCCGTGAGCAGGTGATACCAGCCGTTGCGTCTATAGAGGTGCGGCGCTTCGGTGAAACCCAGCGGCGTGCCTTGGAAGAGGTTGATCCGTTCGCCAACCAGCTTGCGCTGCCTGGCTGTAATGGCGATGATGTCTGTCGCAGGGCTCGGTATTGCCCAGCAGCCTGCACCGGTCAGGGTCGAGGGTGGAGTGGTGCAGGGGACGTCGGAAGACGGGTTGACGGTCTACCGGGGCATCCCGTTCGCCGCACCGCCGGTGGGCGACCTCCGCTGGCGTGCGCCTCAACCTGCTGCGAAATGGGAGGGCGTGCGGCAGGCCATCCAATTCGCTCCCGGCCCCATTCAGGGCGGGGATCCTCTCCCCGGCAAGAGCGAAGACTGCCTGGATCTGAACGTCTGGACGCCGGCCAAGTCCGCGAGCGACCGCTTCACGATGCCTCCGCTCTCCGTTGGCGTCGGACGCGTGACGCCCTGACTTACGCACCTGACAGTTTTCACGGTGCGGTGCTGACGTACGAGGATGCGGATTCGACGGGCCCGCCCACGTACTGGGGGTAGTTCGGATACGAGCAGACGGGCAGGCTGCGGTTTCCCGATGTCACCACGGCAGTCTTGGGCGGAGCCTGGTTCTTCTCCACCCAGGCCATAAGCATGCCCATCTTGTCGAATTGGGCGGGTATTTGGGTGACGGGAATCGTCTGCCCATCACCATTGACGCTGTAGCTGACGCCGGTCAAGCCGTGGCCGGTTTGGGGAATGACGAAGAAGCGGGCAAAGGCATCCACCTGATCCTGCCCCATCTTGTCGATCACCGACTGAAAGTAATCCAGTTGGGCCCCCGGGGAGGCCAACGTGTCGTTGGTGCCGACAGTCACGATCATCTTGCCGCCGCGTTGCTGGAATGCTGTGAGGTCCGGATTGGTCGAGTCGAGCCATTCGGAGATCTGCCGGCGGCGCTGGTTCAACGGACCGCCTTCCACATAGTCGAGCGGGTTGGCGGCGAGATTCTGCATCAGGAACCCGGTGACGCCCAGCGCTCCCAGATGCGAGTGCACACGTGCGTTGTCCCCGGCGCCTTCTTGACCGCGGAATCGAACCGATTCGATCAGCCCCGAACCTGCGACGTCCGTGTTCGGCAGCCACATTCCGAATGTTCGAACACCGTTGGCGAGGGGCGTGGCAAACCTGTACCGGCTGTAGACCAACTGGAGCGTTTCGATCTGACCGTCGGTGAGCCTGGCCGACGCGGACCTGTCCTCAGGGTCGGGATCCACGCCGTTCGGAGCACGCAGCGCGGCCCAGGGATCGGCGGGCCCGACGCTGTCGGTGACATCGAAGATCGCGCGGGCCGCCATGTAGTTGTTGATGATGCCGTCCGCCAATCCGTCCAGCTTGTCGCACTGGCGGATGAATTCCTTGCGGATTGCAGCGGCTTTTGCCGGCGTGACCCATTTCGCCAATGGCTTTTCCTGGATCCGGATCAGCTCAGGCGCGAGCATCAGAGACGAGAAGCTCAGGATTGGGACGTCCGCAAGGATACCGTCGTAATCAGCGGGATAGCGTTGCGCCACCGTGAGCGCCTCGCGCCCGCCCTGCGAACCTCCGCGGTAGTAGTTGAACCGTGGACGCTCGCCATACACACGTTCCATGATGACCATGGCGGCGTCGTGTGTCTTCTTCATCTGCATGTAACCAAGGTTCTTGATGGCTTCGTCGTTGAGCGCCCAGGTGTCACCCGAGGGTCCGCCGCCGCGAGGACCGCCGAAACCGGCCTGATGCCCCGAGTCGCTGCCGTACAGGGCGACGCCCGGATCACTCGGCCCGCCTCTGCCTCTGCCGAAACCGCCGCCCCCGACGGGGATCATGCCGTTCATGCCGCCTCCGCCTTGCTGGATTGCCCGCCGGGACCAGCTTGCCGGCAGGATCACACGGAAGTTGATCGGCTTGCCCTTGGGATCGACCGGCAGAATCGAGCCATCCACGGTGGCGTAGCTGGATGCGGCGTCGGCTCCGGCCACCCACCGCGCTGCCGACAGTGTGACCGCACTGACCGGTTCTCCGATCGCCTCAACCGGTATCGAGCTGCCCACCCGCTCGGCCGTTACGTCCGATTCCGTGATGATTCTGTTCTCGCTCGCCGGCGCCAGTTTCGAGCCCGGAGCGGGAATCGCCTCCGCTCCAAACGAAGTGGTCGAAGTCGCCGACAGGGCAATGGCCGCAAATACAACGGATGCGATTCCAGGATGACTTCTCATTTCTTGTGACCTCCAGCTCACGCCGCTATTTCGCCGCGTTCTCACGTCGCTCGGACTCGCACTCAACGATACTCGTCACCCACGCTCACAGGAAGGCCCTTCAGCGGTTTGTCTTCCCCGTCGAGGAACCGCGCGCAGAAATCGGTGGCTCCGCCGCCGTTGACGATGGCACAGCGCACGATGTTCGGTCCCTTCTCAAGCGTGAGACGTTTCGACACGCCGTCGTCGATGACGGTCTGGCGGTCGCCGTAGATGCCGATGACCTCCTTGCCGTTGACCCACCAGACGGAGGCCGCGTTGGAGCCGATGGCCAGACGCACTCCGGACATCTCGCTCGGGCAGTCGACGACCGTAACGGCCCAGAACAAGACGTTCGACGTCGGCTTGCCGAGACCGTAGGCGAAGTAATAGAGGTTGACGTTGTATTCATTCGTGTCGACGGCATGCCACGTGAGCTCCGTGCCGCCGACCGTCACCTTGTCGCCGTCGTGCGGAACGACGGTGAGCTGGTTGGGAAAGTAGTCCTTCCTGACGGCCGCCTGGACAGCGCTGTCGGTAAGTCCGTTGGCGCCAATCGGCTCGAGAATGAGCCATCGCTGTATGAAGCCGGCGGCACGGAGAGCTGTCTCGGCGGAGGCGGGGCGCGTTGGGGAGTGTACGGAGCCGTGAGAAGCACACCCGGATGCGGCGGCCATGGCGACAATTGAACCCATCAGGACGACGACCGCCGGTATATGGATGTTGCGGAGCATAGTCATGGGAGACCCTTTGCTGGATTCGCGAGTTCTGATTGTTGATTTCCGATTCATGATTTCGCGTCAGGGCGTTTTGAAGAGCCAGCGTTGTTTGTCGCCGGCGGGATCGAACTTCGCGAGCGTCGCGAAACTGCTGCCGACGGCCGAAAGGACCAGCGATTCTCTGGCTGTCGAGGCGAACTTGGGCATGATGCGCCAGGCGCCGTCGGCGAGCTGGTCGAGACGCCAGAGCTGTTCGTGTCCGCCGGTAAAGGCGGGGAGGGCGACCAGTTCGCCGTCTTCGCCTACGGCCAGCGTGCGGTCGGTGCCGGCGATGGTGATCCTGACATAAGGCGATCCGGGATAGCCACCGGCGTTGGCGACGGGCGTAACGGTCCACTTCTGCTGGGCCTGGCACATATAATTGGCCATGCGGATGTCGATGTTGCCGGCAGGCCAGTTCGTCGACACCTGCGCGACATCCTGCGGCGGAATCACGCCGCCCTGGCCGGCGAACATTTCTCCTGGGCCTCCACCAGCGCCCGGTCCGCCGGGCGCTGCGCCGGGGGGACGCCTGCTGCGTCGGCCGCCGACCGGCACACCCTCCACGGCTAGCTCGAGTGCGGTGCCGGTGCGGACGGATTCGATCTCATATGTGCCTTCCCTGAAGTTCTCTCCGGCGACGGGCCAGCCGTCTTTCCATAGCAACGGGCGGATGTCCATCACGCTGGCGCCGCCCCTGTCGAGGTCGGCCTCATAGTGGCAGGAGAATTTCTGAACGCCGTCGCCCAGGTCGAGAAGGCCGAAGTGGCCGGGGCCGATGACGCGGCCGCCGGAGCCGAGGAAAAGCTTGCCGCCGCCCTGGAGCATGTCGAGGCCCGTGTGGTCGAGGAAAGGACCGCTCACCTTCCTGGCGTGTCCCACGCGGATGTTGTAGCCGGAGTCGGCGCCCCGACAGCAACTGCCGTGCGTGGCCAGCAAGTAATACCAGCCGTCGCGATAGATCATGATCGCCGCTTCGCAGTTGATCGCGATGTCCACGAGCTTGTCGTTCGGATTGATGCGTTTGCCGGTCTGGGGGTCGAGGTGGACCAGCCGGATATAGCCGAAATAGGAACCGTAGACCAGCCACAGCTTCCCGTCGGTGGGATCCAGGAAGGCCCCGGGATCGATGGCATTGCAGAACTCGATCCCATCGGACGAAGCGATGACTCCGCCGTCTTCCCATTTGTAGTCGGGGGAATTCGGGTCGAGGCTCCTGGTCCAGATCAGGTTGATGGCGCCGTGAGGCTGCCCGCCGGGGTTCGAGCCGATGTACTGGAAGTAGCGGTCGCCGAGATGAATGACGTCGGGGGCCATTCCGGCACGCGCGGGCCTGACCCCGCGACGCCAGGTCCAGCCATCCTCGGAAACCAAGGAAGAACCCCCAGTGCCGTACGTGTGGAATTTGCCATTGCACTGCACGATGGTGGAAGGGTCGTGGATCTGAACTTGGCCGTCCAAGGCGAATGCGGGCGAAGCCAAGAAGACGACAAATCCCATCATAACTACGATAGACATGGCAAAGTGAAGTAACCGCGCATGGAAGATCGAGTTCACTGTCTATCCTTCCAACTATGCTCTGTCTGAAAACAGCAACTTGAGGCAATCGATGGCTCTCCAGAGTCTCCTGTCGACACAATAGGCCCGACACGTCGCAGGCGTGAGCCACTGATTCTGTTTCATAATCCTGAAAGGCTATCTACTTGCGGGGGGATCGTGTCTGCACCCTGCGGGATTCTCTACTGCTTCGTGAGATACCTTCCCAGGAAGGCCAGCAGCTTGTTGACCGATCGCTCATAGTACAGACCGAGGTCGTGCTTCGTGTCCGGCAGAATCAGGACCTCGTGGTCGATTCCATGGGCATCCAAGATCATTGCGAAGTCCTTGAATGCCTCGGGGCGGTCGGTGTCGCCATTGACCAGGAAGAAGCCCAATCCAGTCTTCTTCCACATCGGCACGGCCTTGTCGATGGCGGCGGCCATCTGTTCCGATCGGCCTTGGATACCGCCTCCCATGCTGCCCGCAGCACAAAACAGTTCCGGGTGCATGATGGAAAGGTAGACCGACCCGGATCCACCCATGGAAAATCCTGCCAGCGCGCGGGACTGCGGTTGAGCCAGGGTGCGATAGTCTTCATCGATCGTTGGGATCAGCTCCTCCGTGATCATCTTTTCCACTTCGCCGCGATAGCCGCTCATGCCGCCGTTTGGGAAGACGCACAGTACCGGAGGCAGCGAGCCGTCGGCAATCGCTCGGGTGACCCAACTTGAGAATCCGCCGGAATCCGCCGATTCGTTGCCCCCTGCCCCATGGAGGAAGTAGATCACCGGATAGCGAGCGTTGGCGTCTCTGGAATAATTGGGAGGAGTCCAGATCACATAGCCCACATCATGCCCCATCACCTTGCTCGCCAGGATGTGATGCGACAGTCCGGGCGTCGCCGGAATACTCGGATTGACCCATTGCACGTCTCTGGTCGGACGTTGAGTTCTTGAGCCCGGCTTCGGCTTCTCATTGGGCGAGGGCTTGACGGCTTGGATGAGCAGAATCCAGTCCTTCTCCTGCCGCACGGCGGGAAAGTCTTCCGGCGCATGGATCACCTGAACGCTGCCTCCGCGGAGTTCTTGGGGCTTGTGCGTTTCCTCAGTGACCAGGTCAAACCACTGCCGCGTAAAGGTCGTCCCGCTATAGGGGGCCAGGTCCAGTCTGACCGCGCCGCCCCAGCGCAGGAACATGAGGTACGTTTCGCCGGGGACTGCCAGGCAATATCGTGAAGGATTCTCGACGACGAGCTCCGGATGGGGTTCGAGACGCCACCATTCGACGCTCCGCAGAATCCGGGCCATGTAGGCCATCCCTCGTGCTCCAGGATAGTCGAGGGTGTTTGTCTCGAAGCTGGGATCGAGGGGCCATGATTCATCGCCGCCGCGTCTCGGACGCGAGACTTCCGACAGGTAGGCCAGCCAGACGTGTCCACCGCCATAGGTGTGTCCCGCCGCGCCGCTCATGACGGCCGACCAGGCGCAGAACCGGATCTCCTTGGCAGCCGGGGCGTCGAGCGAGAACTCGTACCAGGGTTCTGTAATGACGATGGGTTTCGGCGGGTTCATGGCGTAAGCCTGCGCGACCACGGTGGGCGCGTACTCGTTACGCCAGCGGGCATGAGCGGTCTGGCTCTGGTTGTAGTCCAACCACGGCTGGTCATGGAGCACTTCCGCCGTGGACCATTGAGGGGCCTCTGCGCCGCCGGACCACGCGGGCGGGGTGGGATGGACCCCCAGAATGTGATGGAACGGGTCTTCCGCCGCGACCAGCGTGCCAAGGCCCTTCCAGAAATCCAACCCGAGTCCGCCGTAGTTGTCCATGTTGTATTCTCCCGCCAACGTCCAGATGACGTTGTAGGCGGCCAGGCGATGGATGACATACCGCCACCAGCGGCGCATCTTCTCGGGCCCGGCGGTCTCGTCCAGCTTCTCGCGGCTCCACCACGGGTGGATCCACACCGTGATGCCCTGTTCGTTTGCATAGGCGATGCATTGCTCGATGGACTGGATCCACTCGATGTCCGGCTCGTTGTAGCCGGCGTCGAGAAGGGAACTGCGCCGTCCCCAGCCGTTGGCCGCGAAGAAGAGCTGTCCTACATTGAAGCCCTTCTTCGCACGGTCATCGACCAGGTTCTTGAACGTCTGGAAATGGATCCCACGCTGTGTCCAGTTCCACCAGGTGTCGCCGATCCACAGGAAGGGCGTACCGTCGGCGTATTCGAAGTAGCGGCCCGCACGCGGCTCGTTCGCATGGACGCGCACGAAGCCACGGCGGGTTGGATTGGCCTTCTTCTCGTCTTCGGTCCATGCCGTGCAGGTGAGTTTGCCGGTGACGCCGTTGAGACCGGGGTCCTCCGAGTGACTCTCGAACACCCACCCGCCTGGCGCCGGTGGGGCAAACCGCGCCTTCCAGGTCGTGCCTCCGTCCCAGAATGCGGCCACGGTCAGTTCTCGGCTGGCGGCGTCTCCCGATACGCCCGTAAAGTGGACGGCGACGCGAGCTGGGCATCCCTCCTGGAGATAGGCCACGTACGGGTTCGCCGCATTCTGTGTGGCCGTCAGCCCGATTTCACACACCTGCCATTGTTTGACCTCGACTGCATCCTGTGCGTTCGCAAGACACGCGGCTACAGCGAGGATTGCCGGTATCATCGGTGGCATACGACAGATCCCCATCGACGAGTTCCTTTCTCCAAGGACCATACGACTACCCACTGATTACTTGCCCCGTGGGCGCCCGAGCGTGTAGCTTATTATACGGCTTCTCTCATACGATTCCCATATTGGTGACCAGGAGCCTTGAACTGGAGACACCGATTCTGGTATTATTGGCCGCCTAGCGCTGGAGCACCTGGGATGACGTTCAATACACATGAACGGCGAAGCAACACATTCAGTATTCTCCAGGAAATGGGTCGTTACCATGAAGACAATACTCCTGAATTTGGCTCTTCTCTCGGCCCTCATTGAATCTCCGTCCTTGAACACGCTGGCAGCCGACTTGCCAACAAACTCGGCCATTCCGGTTCGGGTCAATTACGCACGTCCCTTTGAGCCGCCAACGCGACCGGCGTTGATCGCGCTGCCTCCCGGCGCGGTCGAACCTACCGGTTGGTTGCGAGACTGGTGCCTGACTGCGAGGGACGGGTTCACCGGTCACATGGACGAATACGATGATGAGTTCAAGCGGGCCTGGGCTCCGGATCACAAGATGACCGGTGACGGCCTACTCTGGTACAAGGGCGCCTGGCCTTACGAAGGGGGAGGGTATTGGTTCGATGGCTTGGCCCGCCTGGGTTTCGCTCTGCACGATGACGCGATGATCCAGCAGGCGAAAGGGCGGCTCTACGCCGTGGCCGACCACATGAACACCGACGGCCTGCTCTTTCTCTGGTGGCTCGACCGGGGCAATCCCGACGACCGGAAGGCCGTCGTTGCCGCGTTGGAGGGCTGGCCACTCTGGGCCTGCGGCCTGTTGGGGCGTGCAATGACGGGATTCTATGCGGGGTCGGGCGACAAACATATCCTGGACGCGCTTGAGAAGGCGTACTCCGGAGATCCTAATTGTCTGCGATCCATCACAGGAAGTGTGTCGAATCTGTGGCCGGCATTCGACGCCTACTGCTGGACAGGCAACAAGGACATCGCCGAGGCGCTGGATGCCATGTTCAGGGAGGAAGGCGGTGGTCTTTTGCCGAATCTGAACCGGTACCGCAAGGCGCCGGACTTGAAGCCGGGTACTACTGTGGAAAACGCCCATGTGGTCGAATTCATCGAGAGCACCACGCCATGGGCTGTTGGTTATCTGTGGACGGGTGATGTGCACTATCTCCAAGCAGCCGTCGGCTGGCACGACTTGCTGGAACGTATCGCCATGCAACCCTATGGAGTACCGGTTTCCGACGAGTGGTACGGGCCCACCGGTGCGTTTCGGGGAAGTGAAACCTGCGACGTGGCGGGATATATATGGAGCCAGGTCTGCCTTCTTGCCGTGACCGGTGAAGGCCGGATGGGGGATCGGCTCGAGCGGGCGTTCTTTAACGCAGGACCGGCCACCGTGTCGCGAGATTTCAAGACCCATGTTTACTTCCAGAGCCCCAATCGGTTCGCCAACCTCTCGCCGAACTTCCCTCATGGTCCTATGGCCGAAGGAGGCGTCTATGAACGCAAACACAGTCCGCTCTGCTGTACCGCCGCGCTGAATCGTATTGTGCCGTGGTATGTTACGAATATGTGGATGGCGACGTATGACAACGGCTTGGCGGCAACCTGCTATGGCCCCTGCAAAGTGACGGCGTTGGCTGCGGACGGTGTATCGGTCACGATGGATTGCCGGACCGACTATCCCTTCAATGAGACCATCGACATCTCGGTGCAGCCGGCGCGGGAAGCAGCTTTCCCGATCGACTTTCGCGTTCCCGGATGGTGCACGAATCCGACCCTGAGCGTGAATGGCTCTCCCATTACGGTCGATTGCAACGCCAGGGGGTTCTTGCGCGTGAACCGAACCTGGAAACCGGGCGATCTCGTCCAGTTGTGGTTCCCGATGACCGCCGTTGTGCAACGCGGACGCGATGCCGCATCAGGCCCGCCCTACGATGGAGCACATCGGGTCACGCGGGTGACAATCCCGGACGATAGGAGCACGCAGGGTGTTCCTTACGCTTCGGTTTCCTACGGCCCGTTGCTCCTGGCGCTGCCGATCCCCGACACAACAAACGCCAATTCGCCGGACCCGAACGCTCGATGGAAGTTCGCGTTGGATATTCAGGAACCCGGGTTGACGGTGCAACGCAGCAAAATGCCGTTCCGATGGGATTGGCCGCTGGCCGCCCCGCTGACACTGCGCGTCAATGTACATGAGATTGCCTGGAATCCCGATCCCCAAGCCCCTCGGCTGCCTCTTCTGCCGGTCGCCAAGTCGAAGCCGGCCCAGTCCGTCACGCTCATCCCGTATGGTTGCACCAAGTTCCGGCTCTCGATGTTCCCAGTCACTGCAGAACCCCAGGTCAAGCCATCCGCCATTCGCCGGATTCTCTTTCTGGGCAACAGCATCACCGTGCACGGCCCCAAAGCGGATATCGGCTGGGCCGGAAACTGGGGCATGGCCGCCAGCTCCAAAGACAAAGATTATGTCCATCTCGTCACTGGCACCATCGCTCAGCATACCGGTTCCATGCCTGAGATGATGATTCGGAACATTGCGGATTTTGAGCGCAACTATGCAGATTACGACGTGGAATCGCAAATGAAGGATTTCTTCGCATTCGATCCCGACCTGGTGGTTCTGGCCATCGGCGAAAATGTGCCGGCGCTGGGATCAGAGGACGCCAAAGCACAATTCAAGGCCGGGGTGATGAAAATCCTGGGATGCGCTCTGGCCAGACGTCATCCGCTTGTGGTTGTGCGGAGTTCTTTCTGGGCCGACCCCGCCAAAGATGAAGTGCTCCGAATCGCCTGCCAGGAGGCAGATGCCATATTCGTCGATGCGGGCCCCCTCGGATGCGAGGAAGCCAACATGGCCCGCTCGGAACGATCATTCATACATGACGGTGTTGCCGCCCACCCTGGCGACCGGGGAATGAAGGCCCTTGCCGACGCGATTGTTCAGGCCGTGCTACATCGCAGATGACGTAGGGCATGAGATCGGGAGACTACCGACCAATCCCCGATGCCGGCGTCCACAGCGGCGGCATACTGGGTTCCGCTGCCGGCGGTGCCGGAAGGACGACATGACATTTGAATGTCGGATTCACAACAACGATCGATGAGACCTGCATTCTGAGGCCAATGCTGTAACGATGCTCTCCATGAACGAACCTGGTGGCAGGCCAAGGTCAGGCAAGGAGTACGGACACAATGACTGAAGAGAACAGAACACCATCGTCGCAGAACGATCCATCCCGTCGCGAGTTCCTGTTCACTGGTTTACAAGTTGCTGCTTCTCTGCCGGTGGCTTTCAGCCGGCCGGCCTCCGCAGGACGTAGCCCAAGAGGGCAAGTGCCGTTCTTCACGACGCGCGGCGTGGTTGTGACAACCCCCGATCTGATGACCTTGGACTGGCCTCAACGGGCTGCCCGCGCCGGGCTGACGACGATTGGCACACACGTAACGCCAAGCGAGGTATCAGAGTTCATTCAAACCGAGAGGGGCCGTGAATTTGTGGCGCGGTGCAAAGAGTGCGGAATTGCAGTGGAGCATGAGTTGCACGCCATGAGCGATCTGCTCCCGCGGGCCCTCTTCGAGAAAGACCCCTCGATGTACCGTGTGAATGAACAAGGGCAGCGCAGTCCTGATTTCAATTGCTGCGTTCATTCCTCCAACGCGATCGAGGTGGTCTGTGAAAACGTCGTCAAATATGCTGAGATCCTGAGGCCTACCACGGGCCGTTACTTCTACTGGATCGACGATGGCAGGCCCATGTGCCAATGCTCGCGTTGCCGCCTCTATTCGGATAGCGAGCAATCGCTGATCCTGGAGAACGAAATGCTGCGGGCGTTGCGGCGGGTGGACGCACGGGCCACTCTGGCGCACCTGGCCTATGCGCGGACAATGGAGCCTCCCGTTCAAGTCAAGCCCGCATCGGGCATCTTCCTTGAGTTTGCACCCATTGGCCGAACCTGGAGTGAACCGATCAGCCGTCGCGAAGCCAAAGAGGGGCAGCACGGCCGGTATCTGGATTGGCTGGATTCCAATCTGGCTGTGTTTGGCAAAGACGATGCGCAGGTCCTGGAGTACTGGCTGGATGTGTCGCTGTTCAGCTCCTGGAAGCGAGACGCCAAGAAGAGACTGCCTTGGAAGAGAGACGTGTTCCTGGAGGACATCGCCGCCTACGCCGATCGCGGAATTCGGCATGTCACATCATTTGCCGCATATATGGACGCCGACTACGTCAAGCAGTATGGTGAACCGCCGCTGGACGAGTATGGGGAAGGACTGCGGCGTCTGGGCTGATCGGGTTCGTAGACTTGCCGTCCCCGTCGGTGGCCGTCAGGGTGCCAATACGACTGGGGCAAACGTGGCGCGGACATGGAAGTCCGGCTTCGGCAGGTTCGGCTCCACCCACGTAAGCCAGATCGGGTCCTCCGGCGTCTCGGAGCGGAAATCTGCGCGGTATAACCCGACTTGGAACCCGGTACCGGGTTTCCAGCCGCGTACACCCATTGCTCGTAGGGCGGCGACTGGGACAAAACCCTCCACGGCGTAGCCATCCGCCGTGCGTTGGGCGGCCAATCTCGTGTCCGAGGACGTCCATGAATCATCGAACCGCCGGTAGATGCGTGCTGCATAGTCATGGACTGCGCCGTCAGGTGCGATCTCTATACAGAAGTATCTCCGCGAATTCTCCGGCCATAGAAAGATCTCAACGCGATCTCGCGAATCGACCGCATGTTCGTCTTCGGTCGGTGGCGCGGACACGATGGTCGCATCCTGAGCGGCGAAGGCGAACCATAGTCCAGCCTCGTTCCACTGGAGCCATGCCCGGGTTGGCTGGGCCTCCACGCCCGGCTGGGAAGCGACCTTGAAATCTGCCACTGGAGTCACGCGCTGATAGCCGGGTTCATCCAGGCGACCATCCACGTGGAGAGGTTCACTCAGACGTGTGATGTGAAGGGCCATTACTGCATCGCGTGAGACGTGGGCGCACCCAGTCAGCAGGATCACGATGAGAAAGGACGACGTGCGAGGTATAACGGTTGTGTTTCGCATGTTCATTCTCCAACCTCTGGGAACCCTTTGCCACGACATACGCGATGTCTCTGATGCACGGCTCCGCGCGCCGACCGTGGTCAGCCTGAGTTCATCACCGGTTCTCAATGTAGTTGACGAGGCACGGTCCTTCAAGAAAGAAAGGAACCGCTTCGGGGCTTGCCGATTCGCAGTCTGTCCTCCGCCGCTCGCTCGAAGGTCGGCTCATCGGCGTTCAGCATCTCATTGACCGCATCGAGATTGCAGTGTCCGTATGGCTCTTCACTTGATTGGTTCCCCTCCTTCTGGCAGAATACCATTGCCAGGACACAAGGATGGGCAATCGGCATGACGGACGTTACCCACATCTTGAACGTTATCGAACGGGGGGACAGGTTGCGGAAAATCGTGATTGCAGCAGGACTGGCGGTAGCAGCTTCCGTAGCGACGGCTGAGGCCCCACGTCTGACACTCTGTTGCGGCGGGGAGAACGATCTGTTCCGTGTCCTGACCGCGTCCGGCTACGCGTGCCGGCGCGTGGACTCCAACCGCGAGGCGGTCGAGCTCGCCGCAGAAGGCGGGGCGGTGCTGATCCTGGCGGAGGACTATCCGGCGGCGACGACGGTGATCGAGCCCGACGTACTGGGAGCGGCCGCAAACAAGAACCTGCGTCTCTTTATCGAATACCCCGCGGCCTTGCCGGGCGTGGAAATCGGCCCGCCCAAGGCCGCACGATGCGAGCGGGCCGTTGTGAATTCGGATCTCTTCGGCCCGTCCCTCGATCCACTCCGAATCCTGGCGATCAACGGGCTGCACTTCGTGCAGGCGAGGTCCGAGATCTCGCACGTCGTGGCGGCGCGCGTGGCGGGTTTCGACTCAGCGGTGTTCGGTCTGCCAAACGATCCGGTCCCGATCCTGTTCGAACTCCCCGGGCGAGGTGTGCTTGTGGCCACGACCAAGCTCAGCCACTTCGTCACCGGTCGCTATGCGCCTCAGGACGCATGGCAGGCACTGTGGGCTGGGGTGCTCGCGTGGCTTTGTCCGGACGGGGAACGGCCCTCGCTGGTCTGGACGCCCTCGGTCCGCCCGAGCTACAGCCGCGACGAACCGCCGCCCGCCGACGCAGAATGGCAGGCGATCCGACGTGGCACGGAATGGTTCCACCGTTCGAAGTTGCTTCTGCATCCCTCCCGGCTCGATGAAGTAGGCCGAGCGGAGCGTACGGACGGGTTGCTTCCCACGCCGCCGCCGGATGCGCCGGTGGGCGACGGCAGACTCGGCATTCTCGAAGCGCCGCTCTCGATCGTCCTCGCCGACGGCAGCCAGATGCAGAGCATTGCGCGGCGCGGCGATTGCCACGGCGAATCCGCCATGGCGCTGGCGTTCGGCGCTCGGACGGGCGCTGGGGCGTTGAACGCTAAGGTTGCGTGCAATCTCCTGGACTACTACCTCTTCACCTCGGACGCGCGAAAGAACGAACGAGGAGACCCCAAGCACGGCGCCTACGGACTGGTCGCATGGGGAATCACTTCGCCCGCATTCTACACAGCCAACTACGGTGACGACAACGCGCGGCTGCTGCTGGGCACCGCCGCAACCGCCGCGTTGCTGGGCGAGAATCGTTGGGACGGAGCCATAATGCGGTGCCTGCTGGCCAACCTGCGTACAACGGGACGGCAGGGCTTCCGCGACGACCGAATCGACATTCCTGCTCTCTCGTTGCAGGGCTGGCAACCTTTCTTCCGACGAGACATCGTCAGCTACTCACCGCACATGGAGGCGTACCTCTGGGCCTGTTTCCTGTGGGCATACCAACAGACGGGATACGAGCTATTCTATGAACGCGCGGAGAACGCGCTGCGCATGACCGTGGCGCAGTATCCGAACGGCTGGCGTTGGACCAACGGGCTGGCCCAGGAGAAGGCGCGCATCCTGCTGCCGCTGGCGTGGCTGGTCCGAGTGAAAGACACGCCGGAGCACCGCGCCTGGCTGCGCACGGCCGTGGATGGGCTCGCGGCGCTGCAGGAGCCCTGCGGCGCCATTCGGGAGGAACTCGGACTTCCGGGCAAGGGCATGTACCCGCCGCCCTCCTCGAACGACGACTACGGCAGACATGAGGCCTCGCTGATCCAGCGAAATGGCGATCCCGTGAGCGACCTGCTCTACACGACGAATTTCGCCTTCCTCGGGCTGCACGAGGCGGCGGCGGTCGGGGACGAGGCCGCCCAACACGCCGAGGAGAAGCTTGCCGGGTTCCTATGCCGCATCCAGATTCGCTCGGACGCGCAGCCTTCCCTAGATGGCGGCTGGTTCCGCGCGTTCGATTTCCAGCGATGGGAAGCGTGGGCCAGCAACGCGGACGCGGGCTGGGGTGCCTGGGCGATCGAAAGCGGCTGGACGCAGGGCTGGATCGTGTCCGTCCTTGGCATGCGACAGATGCGAACCTCGCTGTGGGATTTGGTCACCAAAACCGACATCGCCGCAGACTTCGACCGCCTGCGTCGCGAGATGCTGCCGGATGAGGTGGTTCAGTCTCTCACCGCGATCCACAGGCCCAAACCCGCGACCAGCCTCACGCTGATCCCGCCCTCGCTGGTGACGGACCGGATCGAGCTGGATATCCGGGGATCGGTGCGGAATGACGTTGACGCAGCGCGGACTTTTGAGGTCGTGCTGTATGTGGATGAAGAGAAGCCGGAGCAGCGTCTGCACCAAGCGGCTCTCACCATAGATCCCCAATCGGCGGCAGGCTTCAATTTCTGCTGGCCCACCCAGGGGCACGCGGGCCGACATTGCGTCATCATGACGGCGCGGTCCGGCGATGTGACGCTGCGAGCGGAGTGTCCCATCCAGATCATCGCCTCGGATGTACGCTCCACGCGCCGGCTCGGGGGCGCCTGGGTGGACATCTATCACCATGACGAGCAGGAAGGGAGACCCTTCAACGCGGAGTTGGCCAAAATGACCGACGCGAACTGGCGAGAGCTGGTCCGAGCGATGCACGTCACGGACCAGAATCTGCTGGTCATCACAATGATGTTTCAGAACTTCACTCATCGCACCAAGCACAACTTCACTTCCGAAACGTATCCGGGCAAAGCGTACTATCCTTCCGAACTCTATCCCGCCCGCATGCCCATCGCTTCGACCGACCCGCTGGAGACGATCATGGATGAGGCCGACAGACTGGGCATGCATGTGATGCCTGGGGTTGGCACCTATGCGTTCTTCGACTACACCCCGGACTCGCTACGCTGGTGCAAGAACGTGGCAGACGAACTCTGGCGACGTTATGGACACCATCCGTCGTTTTACGGCTGGTATCTCAGCCACGAGCAGGGCGGCGGCCTGTACATTCCCGGCCTCGGTGACCCTGCACTTCAGCGTCGGGAGATCGTCGACTTCTTCAAGGTGTTCACCTCCCATGTCAAGCGGTATGCCCCGGACAAACCCGTGCTGCTGGCGACCAATCCCTATGGTCTTCGCGGCGCAGAGGAAACATACCGCCAATTGCTGCCCCATGTGGACATCCTCGGGCCGTTCGGGTTCCACCGCATGCCCGCGGGCGACCTGACGGGCGAGCAGGCGGCCACACTGTTGCAGTCGTTGTGCGACGAAGCCGGGTGCCATCTATGGCTGGATGTGGAGACATTTGTGTTCCAAAATGGAGTCGAACTTCATCCTCGCCCGATCGGTGAACTGATTGGCGACCTTCGGCGTTTTACGACCTTCGAGAAGATTCTGCACTACCAGTTCCCCGGCATGATGAGCGCGCCGGAGATGACCTGCCAGCCGGGCGGGCCGGCCAGCGTCAAGCTATACGAGGATTACAGGCGGTATCTGGAGGAAGAATGAGATCCGCCAACACCCAGCGGCTCGCCCTCAGTCCGGGTGCATGGCCTCATTAGCCATATCGATTTGTTCGAACCGACAGAAATACTCTCGTATGGTACGTAGAATCACCGGGACGTAATCCGAGTGATTTCAGGTCAATAACTTCGGAATCACCGTGAAAGATGAGGCAGTAGGGTACGGAGTTGTGGATCGTCGGCAATGAGCACCATGCACCGTTCGCCGATCTTGTACTGGATCGAGGTACGGCAGGCAGGCGCTTTCATCTGACTGGGGCGCAAGTCAGTGGTATGCAGATGCTCGCGCGCGGATCACACTTGCACCATACGAGGTTTCCACCACTATGAGGACGACGATCTCGGCGTCTTCTGGTCCGATGATCCTGGGATTCCGGTCGGCGAGATGGTGCGCTCGATGGGTGTGCTGGAAATCGAAGGGGAAATGGCCCAGGTCAGGAAGTTCTACCGCAAAGCAGGGATGCTACGTTCTTGACCCGCTCATCTGCGACGTGGGCTCATCCGGATCGATCGGGTGAGATCTGCCCGGGAGAGCGAAGGGTACGGTCTTGAAGTGAGTAGTTGCAGGGGAGTGACATGAAACGGACACACATCGGACGTACGACCCCGGCGGTGGCACTCGTCTTCTTGTTGCTTGGCAGGATTGCTTTGGCAGATCCGAACGCGGCCCGGCCGTCGGGACCTCCTCCTGAGGCGTTGTTGCCGCCGTGGACGCCGGTCACGGTGCAAGAGAAGGCGTCCGAGATCCAGGTGGGCGTCTGGGGGCGGGAGTATCGCTTCGCCGGGGCTGTGCTGCCGGTGGCTGTGAGCACGGCGGGCACTGAGATACCCGCGGGGCCGATGCGGCTGGTGGGCACCGTGGACGGCAAGCCGATCGCGTGGCAGCGCGGGGGCAACCTGGTGCAGCGGCATGATCCCCAGCAGGCGATCGTCTGCGGCTGGCAGGCCAATGAGACGCTTCTGACCAACACCACTTTTACCACTGAGTTCGATGGGATGATGCGTGTGGGCCTGGTGATCGCGTCACGGCAGGCCTCACCGAAGATTGAGAAGCTGTGGCTGGAGGTGCCCCTGCGCCCGGAGCGCACCACGCTCTATCACTACTGGCCCGGCCGCTGGGGTAGTGCCGCGAATAGCGGCGCCCTGCCGGAGCAGGGGCTCTCACTGTCCTTCCATCCCTTCGTGTGGCTCGGCTGGGAGGACGGCGGCCTCGCGTGGTTCGCCGAGTCGGACCAGGGATGGCAGCCCGGGGATGTCGGCCATGCTATCGAGGTGGTTCACCAGGAGGGCGAGACAGTGCTGCCGAACTCGGCGTCAAGACACTGATCTTCCACGAGAATTGGACGCCGATCCAGAACTACTGGGAAACGACGCGTGAGGAAGATCTGAAGAAATTGGTCGCCGCCTGCCACCAGCGGGGCATCAAGCTGCTCCTGTACTTCGGCTACGAGCTCTCGACGCTGGCGCCTGAGTGGGCAGATGAGCGATGAGGTGCTGGTCAAGACGCCGGAGGGCAGCTTTACGGGTGGCTATCACCGCCAGCCGGAGCAGCGTGACTACATCGTCTGTTACCAGAGCCGCTGGGGGGAGCGTCTGGCCGAGGGCATCGCCCAGGCGCTCGATCGCTACGATTTCGACGGCGTCTACCTCGACGGCACGATCGAGCCGTTCGCCTGCGCCAACGAGCGCCACGGCTGCGGCTACCGTGCTGCCGACGGCAGCCTGCACCCCACCTGTCCCATCTTCGCCGTGCGTCGTCTGATGCAGCGCCTCTACGCGACGACCCGCCCGAGGCACGGCCTGGTGAACGCGCACCAAAGCACCTGCTGTATGACTCCCACGCTGGCCTTCTGCGACTCCTACTGGGACGGCGAGCAATTCCAAGGTGGCGAGTTGGCGGGCGACCCGCTTGGGCACCTGCCGCTGGCGGCCTTCCGTGCCGAGTTCATGGGTGCCAACTTCGGCGTGCCCTGCGAGTTCCTCGTCTACGAGAAGCCGCCCAAGTGGACCTTCGACCATGCTCTGGCGTTCACCCTGCTCCACGACGTCCGGGTGCGCCCCGGCGGCGTGAACGCGACGCTCGAGCGCATGTCGCCCATTTGGGAGGTCTAGCGCCGCTTCGGCGTGGAAAGCGCCGAGTGGCACCCGTACTGGAGCAATGCGGCCTTGGTGAAAGCTCAGCCAGCCTCAGTACTGGTGAGCCTCTACCTGCGCCGGGCCGGCGGAATGAACGGCAGGCCGTGCGAGAGGTCCATGCTCTTGCCTTCGACGCGCTTGGCGTCCAGATCGATCAACGCGATCTCGCTGGCCAGGCCGGTTTGCAGCAGCGCGTAGATGTACGTTGTCCCCACCGAACCGGCGCCCACGACCACGACTTTGCGATAGGTTCTCGTCATGCGATCCGCCCTTTCCTTGTCCTGTTGATACGCAGACGGAGTCGCTTTGTGCTTGGCGCGTGGGCCGGCGATTATGTCTTCGGAGTCCCGTCGCTGCCCCGGCGGGCGCGGAAGAAGGCCTGGAGCAGGGCGGTGCAGTCGTCGGCCAGGACGCCGGAGGTGACTTCGAGGCGGTGGTTCAGTCGTTCGTCGCGGACGATATCGTAGAGGCTGC
>JAAYBV010000010.1 GCA_012744475.1 Phycisphaerae bacterium | reverse complement strand
GTGTCTGTGAAAATATCCTGGCAGGCGTGTGGCAGCGGCAAGCGCAGGCTTGCCGATGGTGATACGCATGCCGTCGAAGCCATCGGCAAACTCCGCCTTGCTCCGTTTGCCGCTGCCACACAGGGCGCTCCGTGGTGGAAAACGGGCCTTGCCGCGAAATCTGCACAGACACGGTGCCGCGGCCCGTGCAAAAAGCTGTTGCAAAGGGCGGCAGCCTGCCTATAATACCGGTTTGTCCGTTTCAAGGGCCGACATAGGACCGACGTGAATAGATCCTTTTGGGAGACGATATCCATGGAGCAGACCGCCGGACTGGAGATCAACCTTTTTGCCCAGCCACTGCCGTCGATGAAGGAGTTGCACGCGTTGTCGCGTGCCGTCAACTCCAATGAGTCCAACCGCGCCAAATTCGCCCAACAGGTCGAGGCCGAACGCGGCAAGACGTCGGCAGAAGCGAACCTGGCAGTGGGGATCGGCCTGTTCATGCTCGGAAAGCACAGCGAGGCCGTGGAGAAGCTCCATAAGGCCAAGGACTGCCTGGAGAAGTTCACCTACCTGGCCTATGCGCTCCGCCGACGCAAGAGGTACGGCGAGGCAGTTGATTGCCTGCAACGCGCGATCGATTTCGGGGCGGAACCTCTGAACGTCAATCTGGAAAAGGCGGCGACCTATCGAGAAGGCCGCGACCTGGACGCGGCCGCCCGAGAGCTGGACGCCTGCAAGAACTTCGAGAACGTCAGCGCCGAGTACCACTACCAGCTCGGTCGCCTCCAGGAAACCCTGGGCGAATACGACAAGGCCGTGCAGAACTACAAGACGGTTCTGGAGCTGGCCCCAGACCATCACCGGGCGCTGTTTCACCTGGCGTATCGTCACGATCTGTCCGGCTACGAGTCGACGGCCATCGACTACTATAAGCAGGCCATCGCCTGCGCACCGGCCTATGTCAGCGCCCTGCTGAACCTGGCGGTGCTCTATGAAGACCGCGGGGAGTTCGAAAAGGCCTGCCACTGTGTCGACAAGGTCCTGGAGTGCCACCCCAATCACCCGCGCGCCCTGCTCTTCAAGAAGGACGTCGACAGCTCCAAGACGATGTACTATGACGAGGAGCGGGAGAAGAAGAGAAGCCGCAAGAACCAGATTCTCGAGACGCCCATTTCCGACTTTGAACTCTCCGTCCGCAGCAGGAACTGCCTGAGGAAGATGAACATCCGCACGCTGGGCGACCTGCTCAACATCACCGAGGCCGAGTTGCTGTCCTACAAGAACTTCGGCGAAACGTCTCTTCGCGAGATCAAGGCCATCCTGGACAGCAAGGGGCTTCGCCTGGGCATGGCCCTGGAGGACAAGAGCCTTGCCGCCGGAGACCTCGCCGGCCCGAGCAGCCCGGAGGACCAGGGGCTGATGAACAAGCCCGTGGACGACCTCCAACTGTCGGTGCGGGCCCGCAAGTGTCTCCAGAAACTCAACATCCACAGCGTCGGCGAACTGACGCGCACGACCGATGCGGAGCTTCTGGGGTGCAAGAACTTCGGCGTCACCAGTCTGAACGAGATCAAGAAAGCCCTGTCGGGTCTTGGCCTGTCGCTACGGAATCTTGAGTAGTCGACCCGCCTGTGCCGGATGCCTGTGCCGTCGCGTAACCAGCCATTATCGAGCCCGGCCTCTACGGGGAGGTTCCGTGCCGTGGCACGCAACAGACGTGGCACGGTCCCGCTGGCGGTTGCCGTCAGCTCGATGGTCCTTCTGGCCGGGTGCGGCCGGCGCGAGATCGTTCGCCCGACGCCGCAGATGGACGTCGAATCCCAGTTCTGGGTCCGCGTTCTGCTGCTGTCCAGCGCCACAGAATGCACGGTGGCGTCGCCGTCGGTCATGCACGTTGACCATCACGACTTCTTCGCCGTGGTCCCGGGCGGCGAGCCTGTCGCCTCCTCGCTGGAAGGTCCCGTCAAGGTGACGCTCTCCGACGGACGAATCGTGCTGGGAACAACGGTCCAACCGGGTGACAGGCTGGTCATCAGCACCGAGCGGCCCCACGTGTTCACGCTGAACCGGCAGAACTACCGCGGCCGACTCAAGCTGATCCTCAATGAAGACGGGCGAACCTTCCGCGCGGTCAACTTCGTGCCCCTGGAACCTTATCTGGCGGGTGTCATCGGCGCCGAGATGCCGAGCTACTGGGAGCCGCAGGCCCTGCGGGCCCAGACCATAGCCGCCAGGACCTACTGCCTCTACACGAAGAAACGCTTCGGGGCAAATCGGGACTGGGACGTCAGCAGCACACAGGCCAGCCAGGTGTACGGCGGCATCGGGGCCGAATCGGCGCAGGTCTGGAACGCCGTGAACGCCACCTACGGCAGAGTGCTGGTTGCCAAAGACCCTCGCACCGGCCGGACTGATCTGTTTCCGGCCTATTACAGCTCGATCTGCGGCGGGCACACCGAAGACTGCGAACGTGTCTTCGGCGAGCCGTTCGGACCGCTCAAAGCGGTGCCCTGCCCCTACTGCAAAGAGGTCGCCAAGATGGGGCTGTTCTTCTGGCCGATGGCCCAGTTCGACAAGACCACCGTCACGAATCGCCTGGTTGCCCGATATCCGAGCCTCGAGAAGCTCGGGGAGATCACCGGTATCGTCGCCATCGAGAAGAGCGACTACGGCCAGTTCGCCCGGCTGACCCGGATTCGCCTGACCGGCTCGACGGGCCAGACTGACACCCTTCGCGGCGAAGACCTCCGCCTGGCGCTCGATCCGAGCGGGCGCAAGATCCAGAGCACGATCTGTCATATCGTTTCCTGGGGCAACGGCTGGGCCTTCCTCTCCGGACGGGGTTGGGGCCACGGCGTCGGCATGTGCCAGTGCGGCGCCGAAGGAATGGCCCGGCTGGGCAGAACCGCCGAACAAATACTGGAACACTATTACCCCGGCTCGACCATCGCGAGCCTCTATTGAAGCGCTGGTCCTGCAGGTCTTATCGGTCGTATGGGACCGCAGGCCAATGGCTGTGCCGGAGCGTGACGAATTCCATATGCGGCATTTTGAAACCATCGCAACCGACTCTTGCTGCGGCGCCCGCCGGGGCGTCTTGCACACGGCCCATGGGCCCGTCCAGACCCCGGCGTTCATGCCCGTCGGCACCGCCGGAACCATCAAAGGCGTCACGCCCGACCAGATTGAGGCCACCGGCACAGAGATCATCCTGGCCAACACCTACCACCTCATGCTGCGCCCGGGCGTGGAGGTCGTCGAGAGGCTCGGAGGTCTCCATCACTTTATGGCCTGGAATCGTCCGATACTGACCGACAGTGGAGGCTACCAGGTCTTTTCTCTCGGCGAGCTGACCCGAATCGACGACGACGGCGTCGAGTTCGCCAGTCACGTCGACGGCGCCCGCGTCCATCTGAATGCCGAGACCGCCACCGACATCCAGAACCGGCTCGGCGCCGACGTCATCATGTGCTTCGACGAATGCACTCCTTTCCCCGCCCAGCCCGAGCACGTCCGCAAGGCCGTAGACCGGACCATCGCCTGGGCCCGGCGCTGCAAGCAGGCCCACGCGCGCGACGGGCAGTTGCTCTTCGGCATCGTTCAGGGGGGAATCGATCTTGCGCTTCGCAGCCGCTGTGCCGAGGAAATCGTTCGTACCGGTTTTGACGGATATGCCATTGGCGGCCTCAGCGTCGGAGAGGGCCACGAGCACATGGTCCGCACCGTCGAGCACACCGCCGCCCTGCTGCCGGCCGACCACCCCCGCTACCTGATGGGCGTCGGGATGCCCGCAGACATCATCGCGGCGGTACGGGCCGGTGTGGACATGTTCGACTGCGTCCTGCCGACTCGCAACGGACGCAACGCCTTCGCCTTCACCCGTCAGGGCGCCCTGCGGTTCCGCAACAGTGTCCATATCGATTCGGGCGAACCGATCGAAGCAGACTGCGACTGCTACGCGTGTCGGCATTTCACACGCGGAGCGATCCGGCACTTCTTCAACTGCGGCGAGATGCTCGGTCCCATCCTCCTGTCCCTGCACAACCTGAGGTTCTACCAGCGACTGATGTCCGAGATTCGGCGGCAGATCGAGGAGGGCGGGTTCGAGCGATGGGCCGCCGCGGAGTTGGCCCGAGGCGAGGGCGTCCGATAAGCACCGTCGCTCAAAGGGTTTTCGACCGGCGAATCCCATTTGAATTTGACAATTCTGTCCCCACTGTATACGCTATCGCGAATATACCCAGGGCCTTAGAAAGGAATTCATCATGGCAAACGTGTGGATCATAGCGCAGGCAGACGGCAATCAAGCGCCGTCGCGAATCAGTTCGGAGCCCGTGACCGGCGGCAACGAGGGCACCGCCGTCGTGCCGGACCCCGCCGGAGATGCCGCAGCGCCGGCCCCGACGAAGCAGGTTTCGCCGCTGATCTCGTATCTGCCTCTGATCTTCATCTTCGTGATCATGTACCTGTTCCTGATGCGAGGGCCTCGCAAGCAGCAGCAAAAGCACAGGCAGATGGTGCAGTCGCTCAGCAAGAATGACCGGGTCCGAACCATCGGGGGGATCTTCGGAACGGTCGTGGAGGTCAAAGGCGACGAGGTCGTGCTCAAGATCGACGAATCGAACAACACCAAGATACGAGTCAGCACCTCCGCGATCGGCAAGAATCTCTCCCAGGAGGGGAAAGATTAAGCGCCTCTGGCGGATGGTCGAAGAGAGACTGACTCAGCAAACAACCTAACAGGAAAACGCTATGAACAAGAATCTGGTACCGAAGATTGTCCTGATCCTCATTCTGGTGGCGCTGGCGGTGATCGGCCTGTACCCGCCCGACAAGAAGCTCAAGCCCGGCATCGATCTGGCCGGTGGAACCAGCCTGATCTATGCGATCAACACGGAGGGCCTGACCGCCAGTGAGGAGACGGACCTCGCCCAGCGGATGATCGCGGTGCTGCGCCGGCGCATCGATCCGGCCAACATCCAGAACCTCGTCTGGCGGCCTCTGGGCAACACGCGCTTCGAGATCCAGATGCCTTTGGCCAGCAAGGCGACGCAGCAGTTCCGCCATGCGTACGAGGCCGCCTTGAACGATCTTCTCGCCAGGAACACCAACCCGGCGACCATCATGCGCGCGCTCCAGGAGCCGGCAGCCGAACGCACGGAGACCCTGGCCCGCTTTGCGCAGGGCGATCCGAATCGCGCAGCCATCATCGATACGTTGGTCTCGACGTATGACGCCCGCCGGCAGGCCCAGGAAGAGCGGGACGCCCTTTATCAGAAGCTCGACGGTCTCAAGAAGACCCTCAGTGACGCGGGCGTAGCGGTGGACCGCGTTGAGGCCAACCGAGGCGACTGGACCAGGCTGGCCGCAGGCGAGCTGGCGAGCACACTCAAGGATTTTGCCGGTTCCGAGGAGCAGGTCGCGCCGCTGACCGAGTATGTCACGGCGTACAAGGAACTGGTGGACGTGCTGAATCAGCTCACCGCCGAGGGGGGCCTGAACGATCGATACGACGCCGCCAGACGCAAGCTCGATCAGCTGAATCTGACCATCGATCAGGTCACCTACGTCCTGGAAATGGATCAGAGATTGTCGGACCGGGTCAAGAGGATCGGGCAGCTCAAGGCCATGTTCCCCGATCGTGCCGCCGCTCTCGACAACCTCGTGACCACCTATGACGAGTACCGCCCCTATCGCGGCCAGCTCGATGACCCCAAGGACCTTCAACGTATGCTCAAAGGCGCCGGCATCCTCGAATGGCGCATCCTGCCGACCCGGGGCCGCACCGAGCTGAGCGAGGCGGAGATCGAACGCTACACCCAGGAACTGAGCGAGAAAGGTCCCAAGTCGGCCTCCGACAGCCAGTACGTCTGGTGCGAGATCGAGGACCCCGCGCAGTTCGGCGCCCGGAACGCCGTCTTCGGCCAGTTCGGCGACAAAAGCTACGTCCTCGCCAGCAACCGACCCAACGAGGCCATCCTGCGCGCGACCGGCGGACGCGGCTGGAAGCTGGAGAAGTCGTTCCCGTCGTCGGACCAGATGGGCCGAAGGGCCATCGGATTTCGCCTGGACGACAAAGGGGGCGCTCTGTTCTACAATGTCACGCGAGAGAACCCCGGACGGCCCCTCTGTATCCTGCTCGACGGCATTGCCATCTCCGCGCCCGAGATCAATCCCGACAGCCCGATCGGCAGCCAGGGCATCATCACCGGCAGCTTCACCATGACGCAGATCACGGACATGGTCAACAAGCTCAACGCCGGTTCTCTGCCGGCACGGCTGATTGAGCAGCCGATCTCCGAACGCGTCATCGGCCCGTCCGTCGGCGCCGAGAACCTCCAGAAGGGTATCCGCTCGGGCCTCATCGGTCTGGTGGTGGTGATCTGCTTCATGATCGTCTACTACGCCGTCGGCGGCTCGATCGCCGACGTGGCGTTGTTGCTGAATGTCCTGTTCACACTGGCGATCATGGCCGGGCTGCGTGCGACGTTCACCCTTCCCGGCATCGCTGGTTTGATCCTGACCATCGGCATGAGCGTGGACGCCAACGTGCTGATCTTCGAGCGCATCCGCGAGGAGCAGGCCAAGGGGGTCGGCCTGACCACGGCGATTCGCAACGGCTACGCACGGGCGTTCTCCGCGATCTTCGACTCAAACCTGACAACGATCCTTACGGCGGCCATCCTTTACTATGTGGCCTCCGAGGACATCAAAGGCTTCGCCATCGTGCTGATGCTCGGCATCGCATCGAGCATGTTCACCGCGATCTTCGTGACGCGCGTCATCCTCGATCTGCTGGTCTCCAAGCGAATCGTCAAAGAGCGTCTGGTCATGCTGCGTCTCATCAGCGTGCCCAACATCAACTGGATGGGCATGAGGAAGATATTCATCACGGTTTCGGCGCTTCTGGTGGTCGGCAGCCTGACGCTGTTCTTCGTCCGCGGCCAGTCAAAGTACGACATCGAGTTCACCGGTGGTACGAGCGTGCAGATGGATCTCAAAGAAGGCGTATCCCTCACGCGTGCGAACGTCGAGAAACGCATCCAGGAGATCGGCGTGCAGTTGAACAACCCCGGTCTCCAGGCGGCCACGATCTACAGTGTCGGCGAACCGATCGGCGAGAGTCCCAGCGGAGAGAAGATCTACAGCCAGTATGAGATCACCACCACCGCGATCAACAAGCTGCAAACGGTGGTGACATTCAGCGGCAGCCGCCCGGCGGTCGATGCGGCGACCTCCGAGATCCGCAAAGCGGAATCCGAGCTCGGCCGGCGGATGGGCATGTTCGAGCTGGCGCCCGACGGAGCCCAGTCGTACGTCGTCTCCACCAGCCGGGTCAATCCGGCCATGGTCCAGGACGTCCTGACCAAGGCGTTCCCCAACGCGACAGTCGCCGAGCCGGAAGTCGAAGAGGTCGTCACCGATGCCATCCGACAGGCCTTCCAGGGTCAGTTGGAGATTCAGCAGAACCTGCATCCCGCGATCGCCTCCGCTGAGAGGATCACCGAGGAAGTCGTCGACACCTATCCGGAACTGGCGGACTACGTCGGCGGCATCCGCCTGGAGACAACGCTCCAGACCCCGGCGACGCTGGCAGAGATCCGTCAGCGCATTCAGGAGCTTCGCTTCCGACTGGACACACAGAATCTGGCCTGGTATCCATACGCTGTGTACGGTTCCGGACTCAAGAACACCGACCCGAACCAGCCGGTCAACGCCTTCACATTCGTGAGCGTCGAGCCCGAAGCCGGACTGCGAACGCTTAGCGAACAGGAGTGGGAACGGTTCGTCAACAACGAGAAAAACCGCGTTCTGCTGGCCACCCAGAGGGAAACGACACTTCCTCGCGTCACTCAGATCGATCCGTTCGTCGGCTCGGAGGCCAAGACGCGGTCCTTGATTTCCATCGTCCTGTCGCTGGCGGCAATCGTCGGCTACATCTGGTTGCGGTTCGGCAGTCTGCGGTTCGGATTGGCGGCCATCGCGTGCCTGTTCCACGACGTCTCCATCGCGGTCGGCGCTGTCGCGGTCTCCGCGTTCCTGGCCAAGACGGCTATCGGGTCGGCCTTGCTGGTCGGTGATTTCCGCATCAGCGGCACGCTGATCGCGGCCATCCTGACCCTGCTGGGCTACTCGCTGAACGACACCATCGTGATCTTCGACCGGATCCGCGAAAATCGGCACAAAGCCCAGCTCACGCCTCAGACGATCAACAACAGTATCAACGAGACCCTTTCTCGAACGGTCATTACCGGCGTGACGACGCTGTTTGTCGTGTTTGTGATGTACATCTTCGGCGGCTCCGGCCTGCGGGGCTTCAACTACGTCATCCTGGTCGGCCTGATCGTCGGAACGTATTCGTCGATCGCCGTGGCGGCCCCGCTGCTGCTGATTGGCGCGGAAAAGCAACAGGCAAAATAGGCTGTCAATCGTACCGACGGCGGTGGGGCCAAACCACGCCCCGCCGCCCGGGTGCTTGCGTTTCGTGGACATGAGCACAGTTTTGCAGCCCGGTCTGTACAGTGGACAGAGATTTCAAAATAGGGATGATCTGCGGCGTGGTCCTGGCGGGCGTGGTCCTGCTCTGGGTGGTGACACGCCCGACCCTGACTACACAGGCGCGGATGGTCAGTCCTTCGGCCCCCACTTCGCAGGAGAGCCAGCCTCAGACGGAGCCCCTCATCTCCGAACCGAGCCGGTCGGCGGCATCGGCGGCTCCGGAAAGACCGACGCAGGTCGCGGAGACCTCGCCCGTCACCGGACTCGTCGAGACCGTTCGTCCGGAGCCATCCGTCAACGTCCCGCCGACTCAGACGCGCGTCCCGCAACCTGATCTGACGGTCCACGAAAGGGAACAGAAAATCACCACCACCCGGTTCCACATCGTCCAGAAGGACGAGACTCTCTCCTCGATATCGCAGCAATACTACGGCACCGCCAGCCGATGGCAAAAGATCCTGGCCGCAAACGAGCAAACCATCAGGGACGCCAACAAGATCCGCCCCGGAACCAAGCTGATTATTCCCGAGTGAATCAGCGCCTGGCGGCGCCGGCCCCGTTCCGTCAGATGGCGCCCGCCGCATCACGGTCCACAAACCAGATCACCTTGTCCAGCACCGGCCAGAGAATGTGGATCGGGTAACGGACCTCATCGGGCTCGCCGTTCAGGACCTCCCTGAGCGTCTCGGCCTTCTCCGCTCCCGACACGAGGACAACCAGGCGGTTGGCGGCGCGCAGGACCGGATGGGTCAGGGTAATTCGATTGAGCCGGCCGTCCATGACGTAGACAGCGCACGCGAGGTCGTCCGTGTCGAACGGAGCGAAGGAATTCGGCAGCAGGGACGCCGTATGTCCGTCGGCGCCCATGCCGAGAACGATCAGGTCGAATTCCGGGATGCGGCCCTCTTCGAGCGCAAACACACTGCGGAGAATCGTCTCGTACGAGCGTGCAGCCGTGGAGATATCCTCGTACTCGGTTGGAATCCTGTGAATGTTGTCCGGCGGGATCGGCACCTTCCTCAGAAACGCGTCGGCGGCCAACCGATAATTGCTGTGCGGCGAATCCACAGGGACGTATCGCTCATCCACCCAGAACACGTGAATGTGCTGCCAGAGCAACGCCTGTGCCGCAGGACTGGCCGCCAGTTTCTCGAAGGCCCGTCGGGGTGTCTGGCCGCCGGAAAGAGCCACGTTGAACGCGCCCCTCGACTCCAGCGCCTCGCGCGCACACGAAACAAACAGATTGACCGTCCGGGACGCCAGATCCTCGACGTCCGAGACGATCTGGATGTTGGGCCGATACTTCGCCGTGGTTTCCATGGTCACCTCCATGCCTGGCCGCCTTCGGCCGCGGCCAAACCACCCGGTCATTATCCGACGCGTATCCAGCCGCTGCCAGAAAAATCCACGGCAAACCCGGCAGGACTGCAGAGAGGTCGCCGGTCGGACCATCATCGAGGCCGGCACGCGTCGAACACGGCGGCGGAGGCGACGTGCGTCGCCGGCCGGATCGCTTGTTTCAAGGGGCTGTGCGTTCGGCAGACCGCCCTTCACCCGCCTGGTCGGAGATCCGGACCGCCATCCCTTCGACATACCCATCAGGCCCGTCGGTGACGATCAGCGCCTCATCGGGAAGGCCCGATGTGACATAGGCATGCCTGTCATCGGTCCGAACGATCTCCAAGGGCTGGGCAGTCAGTCTGCCGTCGCGAACCAGCCAGACGCGATTGGATTCATGGATGGCCTCGCGCGGAATCGCCACAGCGCGATGCAGCGTCTTTCCGGCAATGCGGACACTGACGAAGGTCCCGGGCAAGAGAGGCGGCCTGCCTTCGGAACCATCCAACGGGCGGGGGACCTCCACAACGACCGGGACTCTGCGTGAAGCGCGATCCACTTGCCCTGTCGTTCGAGTGACGCGTCCGGCCCACGTGTGCGTGCCGCCGGCCAGCTCCGCCTGGACCTCGGCCGGGGCGAGATTTCCATCCGTCCCGCCGACAGGAGCCGGCAGCGGAAAGACGTCGAGCCAGGCCAATTCGCTGCCTTCGAGCAGGACCTCCACCTCGAAGGCATCGATCCCACATGCTGTCGCCAGAGGCTGCCCGACCCCGACGTATTGGCCGAGGTTCACAGTATCCCCGGCGATCATTGCGTCGAACGGCAGCGAAATGGTGGTCCGCTGGAGCTTCAGCTCGGCCATCTCCAACTGCGTCCTGGCCGAGTCGAGAGTGGCCATGGCTCGTTGAATGCGAGGCTCACGCAACGCCGGCGCACGATCCGTGTCGGCGCTTTCCAGTTCCAGTGCGGCCTGCGCCTCGGCCACAGCCGCCCGCGCCTGACGAACGGCCAGTTCGTGGTCACGTGAATCGATCTGTACGATCTTCTCGTTGGCTCGAATGATGCCGCCGGCCTTGAGTTCGGAATGGATGAACACCACCGTGCCGGCCACCTCCGGCATGACGTTCACTTCGACTTTGGGTCGGACGACGCCGGAGCCCTGAATGACCACAGGGATGTCGGCGACGACGAGCCTGCGAACCTGAACCAGGGGAGCCGGGGCGCCCTGCTCGGCGCGCTGCGGGGACCTGCGAAATCTGACGAAAAGCGCGGTGGCGATTAGACCCAGGACCAGGACGAACACGAACAACCACGCACGCACGCCTGCCCGCGTCGGCGCCGTGTCACGGCGCCGATCCTGCTCCCTGCCTTCGCCTTTCGTCGCCTGCCCGCTCATTTCTTCACCAGTTGGGATTCCGCGGCATCGACGCCGGCCCAGTCACCGCCCAGCGCCAGGTGCAGGTTCACGCGATTCGTCCAGATCTGTCCCTGGAGGACGGCCACCTGCTCCTCCGCCACCCGCCGGTACCGTTCCGATTCCAGCACCGTCAGAAGGCCCTCCACCCCCTGCTCGTACCGTCGCCTCGACAGGTCCTCGGCGGCTTTGGACTCCTGGAGCTGGAGCTGGGTGTATTCGAGCTGACGCTGGAGCAACTGCTCGCTGATCAGGGCGTCTTCCACCTGTCGCATGGCGTCGAGCACCACACCGCCGTAGGTGGCAGCCGCCTCTTCATACCGGGCCTTGGCCGCCCGGACCTGGGCCCGAAGCTGGCCTCCCTTGAAAATGGGCTGTGCCAGGTTGAACATAGCGGAATAGGTCTCGGAGAAATCCCGCCAGATGTCCTCCCACGTGTCGGCGCTGCGGCCATAGCTGGCGGTCAGCACCAGATTGGGGTAGAGCTGCGCGACGCTGACGCCGATCCGCTCGTTGGCTGCACGCAGGGCAAACTCGGCCGCCCGGACGTCGGGACGCCGATCCAGCAAGGCGCCGGGCACCCCGACCGGAACCGACCCCAGTTCCGGCAGGTCGGGAAGGGTCTCCGTCAGAGCAGATGAAACCCCAGGCTGCCTGCCGACCAGCACATCCAAAGAATGACGCGAAACCGCCAGCGCCGAGGCAATAGCCGGCTCCTGCACTTTGGCGCCTTCCAGATTGGCGCGGGCCAGCCGCACGTCCACCGGCCCGATCAGGCCCTGGCGATAGCGCCGCTCCGTGATGTCGAGCGTGTTCTGGAGACTCGCCACGTTGGCCGTCGCCAGTGCCAGACGCCGTTGGGCGATGGCTACGTTGATCCGGCCCTGGATCACCAGGGCGATGGTGGAGTTGGCCAGCGTCTGCCGGTTGGCTTCGGTGGCCAGCAACTCCTCCCACGCCGCACGCTGCGACCGCCGCAACATCCCCCAGAAGTCCACCAGATACGACACCGAGATGTCTTGCGACCAGGTCGTCGTCAACGGACTGAAGCCGCCGCTGAACATCGACAAGAAGGGATTGTTGGGGTCTTCTTCGCCACCGCCACCGCCAAAGTTGAAATAGCTCTTGCTGCGGTTGCGGGTCAGACCATAGGAAATCTCGGGCCAGAGCTTCCCCTTCGCCTCCGAGAGGCCTGCCCGGGCCTGGAGCACCCTTGCCGCAGAGGCCTTCAGATCATAGTTGTTCTCCAGCGCCAAGCGGACCAGATCGGCGGTGACCGGGTCGCCAAAACGCTCCCACCAGCGATCCGCCTGCTGCCAATCGCTCGTGTCCTGGGCCGGTTCCGGGGCATGGACGAAGCTCGGCGCCGTCTCGGCCGGCGTCTTGGGCCTGGAGTACTTCGGGCCCATCATGCAGCCGCCAGCCAGCGCAACGACGATGCCATACGATAGAAAACGCAGAACCACACCAGCCTGAACCTTCATTCTCTCTCTCCCTTTTCGTAGCCGCGAATCGCCGCGGCCGAAAACCTGACGATGTGATCGATCATCTCCTCGGGATTCAATCGGGGGAGATTCGCGCAGTCGCATCGTTCGAACATCCTTCGGGCCGCCACCACGTACACAAGCTGCCCGACGACCGACAGGATCATACGCTGAACCGTCGGCGGCTTCAACCACGGGCAGACCGTCTGAATGGCTTCAGTCAGGACCGCCATCACCGGCGACACCATCTCGGTCACGAACATATCGGCGGGCAGACGCGGATCAACCATCTCTCTGATCATCAGCTCCACGAACCGGCAGTGCCCTTGCCCAACAGACAGCCCACTCTCATCAGCCAACGGTTCGAAGAAGGACCGTGCATAGGACTTGAGCAGCTCTTCCAGGGACGGCAACTCGTTGCCGGACATTGCCTTGCGAATGCCGGCCGTCCGAGTCTCTCGCATGATGCCAAGCTGACGGCGCCATACCTCGACATAGAGCCGGTCCTTGCCTCCGAAGTAGTAGTTGATCGACGCCACGTTGCAGCCGGCCGCCGCGGCGATCTCGCGAACGCCAGTGTCATCAAAGCCTCGCTGGCAGAACAGAACCTCAGCCGCTTCAACCAATCGATCTTGAACGGTTCTTTCGTCCATGGCTCCTCGCCGATCACTGAAACACGTTCACTGCGTCACCCTCAGCAGGACAGACGTTTCATACAGCAGTTTAAAACAGTTGTTTCAGAAATCAATAGGGTACCTTTCCGGCTGCGGGTAATTCCGCCCGGCCCGAGGTCGGCAATCGCGCCGCCGGGGGCGCCAAGCTACAGAATCTGAGTGGAATCGGGACAAAAAGATTTGACACGGTTGCCAGGCAATCGCTATATTTGCGGCTTTATCGGTTGGGGCCGTAGCTCAATTGGTGAGAGCATCGGACTGTCGATCCGAAGGTTGTGGGTTCGAGCCCCATCGGCCTCGTACAAGAACCGCGTTCTCGGTATCGAAAACGCGGTTTTTGTTTGCGCCCACCTGATCGAAAGGGCGCGCGATCCTGGCGCGAAGTGCTGCGCCGCAAGCCCCGCCTGACGCGCCCAGGCGGGCCGTGAACCGCGGGCGTCCCGCAGGCGTAGGATCGAGGATCATGAAGGACGAGCAGGACAACAAACCCCGCTTGCTTGCGTTCGAGGTGACGCGGCGTTGTCGGTTCAACTGTCGGCACTGTCGGGCGGACGCAGACAGCGCGACGCGACGCGACGAGTTGAGCACGCAGCAATGGAAGCGAATCCTCGACGCGGTGGCCGCCTACGAGAAGTGCGTCGTTATCATGACCGGCGGCGAGCCCACCGAACGGGAGGACATCGTGGAGCTGGTGCGGCACGGACGCGACTTGGGGCTGCGCATGGTGATGGCCACGTGCGGCTACGCCATCGACGACGCCTCGTTGGCGGCCCTGAAGGAGGCCGGCGTGATGGCTCTGTCGTTCTCCCTCGACGGCGCCACCGCCCGGACGCACGACGCCTTCCGCCGTACCGATGGTGCGTTCGACACGGTCCAGAGGGCCGCCGAAACCGCCAGGAGAGTGGGCATCCGCTTCCAGATCAACACGACCATCACGCGCAGCAACCTCCACGAGGTGCCCGCCATCGCCGATCTCGCACGCCGGCTCGGGGCCTACTGCTACAACCCCTTCATCCTGGTCCCGACCGGGCGGGGCGAGGAGATCACCGAGGAGATACTCGAACCACGGCAATACGCCGAACTGCTGGCCGAACTGCTCCAGTTGCGGTCCGATCTTGGCATCGAGCTGCGAGTGACCTGCGGACCGCAGTACGCCCGGCTCTTCCGCGAGATGAACGCAGAACTGCCCAAGGTACACGTCAGCGGATGCATGGGCGGCCGAGGCTTCGGCTTCATCAGCCACCGAGGCGACGTCCAGACGTGCGGCTTTCTCGACATCTCGGCGGGCAATCTCGTCGAAAACGGCTACGACTTTGCGGCAATCTGGGACCGCTCGCCGTTTCTCAATGCGATTCGCGATCTGCCCGCCTACAAGGGCGAGTGCGGCCGATGCGCCTGCGTCAAGGTCTGCGGCGGCTGTCGAGCCCGTGCTTACACCATGACGGGCGACTACCTCGCTACGGACCCGATCTGCTGGTACGAGCCAAAGGGCAAGCCATGACCGCCCCTCTGACCGATCTCCAGAAACGCCTGTGCAATCGCCTTCAGAGAGGCTTGCCGCTCGTTTCGCAGCCCTTTGCGCAGATGGCAACGGATCTGGGGTGTACCGAGGCCGACGTTCTGGATCAGACGCGGCAGCTCCAGGCCGACGGCGTGCTCCGGCGGATCTGCGCCGTCCTCAACCAGCGTGCGCTGGGCATGGCCAGCACGCTGGTGGCTGCCCACGTGCCGGATGAACAGGTGCCGACCGTAACGGCAGCGATCAACGCCCTTCCCGGCGTCTCACACAACTACCTGCGCCGCCACGAGTTCAATCTCTGGTTCACCCTCCAGGCCGCGTCGAACGAGCAACTCCGTCACAATCTGATCGAGCTACAGGCCCGTTTCGACATCGAGTTTCACAGCCTTCCGGTGACGCGCGTCTTCAAACTGGACGTGCGTTTCGACGCCGAGGGCGACGACGACGTGCTGCTGCGTGATGTCGAGCGGGTGCCGGGGACGGAGCCGGTTGTCTTGCGTGAAGAACAGAAGCAGTTGCTGACGCATCTCGCTGACGGTCTCGATGTAACCAGCCGGCCATTCGATGCGGTGTGTCCGGCGACGATGGCCGAGCCCGAGATGTTCGCGCTGCTGGCCGAGCTGATCGAGGCCGGCGTGATCCGCCGCATCGCAGGCGTGCTGAACCATCACAGGCTCGGCTTCACCGCCAACGTCATGTTCGTCGGGCAGGTCGATCCCGGGCACATCGTCGAGGCCGGCCGCTGGCTCGCCCACTCGGGCGCCGTAAGCCATTGCTACGAGCGACAGGTCCCGGCATCCCTTGGAAGCCGTTGGCCCTACAACCTCTTCGCCATGATGCACGGCCGAACCATGGCGCAGATCCAGCACACCATCGACCGCTTCACCGAGGCGTTTCCCATCCCGTCGTTCGATCTGCTGCCCACCCTGGCGGAACTGAAAAAGCAGCCCATCCACCACAGCTTCGCATAGCACGCGGGCTACTGCCCCTGCCTCTGGTAGACGCGGACGTAATCGACATAGAGGTGGTCGGGCAACTGGGCCTGCGCGATGTCACCGGCCCACTTGCCGACCTCCAGGCTCAAGATGATGTACTGGCTGCGATGGGAGACGCCCTTGTCGCTGCGCCAGGTCTCCTTGCCGTCGACATAGACGACGTATTCGCGGTCGGTCCAGAGCAGGCCGAAGGTGTGCCAGCCCCTCTGTAACCCGGCGACGGTCACCGTCGTTCCGGCGTGCTTGTGGTGCTCGCCGTAGCCGTCCCAGTGCAGGTTGTGATGAACGCGGTCGCCGTCCTTGCGCAAGTATTCGAAGATGTCGATCTCGGTGCCCGCGGCGGCAGGGTCGCCCAGCGGCTGCCCCAGGCTGGGGCTCTGGAGCCAGAAGGCCGACCAGTGCCCGACCTGCTCCTGCAATCTGACGCGGCACTCGAAATAGCCGAAGGTGGTCTCGAACCGGCCCTGGGTGCCGATCATCGCCGTATGATACGCATCGCCCGCGCGCTTTGTGGTCAGGACCAAATGCCCTTCGCCATCGAGCGAGACGGTTTCCTTGACATTGACCGCATCGCGGCGTGGCCCCAAGCCGCGATAATCCCACCTGGTCGAATCGAGCGTCTGCCCGTCGAACTCATCCGACCAGATGAGCTTGTATTCGTTGCCCACCGGCAACGTGGCTTGCACCGGCTGCTCAGCGGCATCCGCCCGCTTCCATGCCCGCACGTATTCGACGCTGTAGGTCGAAGGCAGATCGCTGTCATCGGGCAGGCCGAACCACTGCGGCATCGTCTCGCTGTCGAAATTCAGCGTCAGGGCTTGATGCCAATGGGTGTTCTCAACCCAGCGGACCAGCACCCCGTCGAAGTACCACTTGATCCGGTTCGGGTCCCATTCCAGCCCGTAGACGTGATAGTCGTCCGCCAGGTCCGACGGCGCAATCCACACGCCACCGCAGGACCAGTGCTCCTTCTCGGTAGGCGTATGCAAGACGTGTGCGTTCATGTTGTACTTGCGCTCGTATCCCGGCGACTTGCCACCGATCTCGAAGACGTCGATCTCGGTCCACTCCTCGGGTGTGCTGTCGTAGAACCAGAAGGAGCTGGAGCCGTGCGACTTCATCGCCCTGGCCTTGACCTCGAAGTAGCCGTACTTGACGCGGCCCTTGCTCTGCACGGCGGCGGACGTGTAGGTATGGTAGCCCTTGTCTTTGGGCATCTCGGGCACTTCCTGGCGGCGCATGACCAGATGGAGCTTGCCGTCCGAGACGGTGACATTGCCCGGCCAGAAGTAGGCGGGCTGGCGACCCAGCCACCCGGGGTTCCGCGGCCACCACCGGTCCGGATCGAGCGCCGTGCCCTCGAACTCGTCCGTCATCGGCTCGTACGGGAGCCAGCGGCCCTCATTGCCCTGATCGGAAAGCGGCAGGCGATCCGAGGTTGGCGTGGGGACAGATCCCAGCGCCTCCGTCCGCGTCCAACTGGCCGGCCGCTTTGCCTCCGCGCGGCAAAGAGGAACCGCTGCCAGGGACAGACACAAGGCCATTCTCCATATCGATCGCCGCATGATGTCACCTCATTGCCAATTCGATTGGATTCAGTTCGTGTAAACCACCGTGCCGGAGTCGTCCACCTCGTAGCCCCATTGTCGGATGTAGTCCCAACCCGAGCGGAAATCGTCGCCGGTCTGCGTCAGCTTCGCCCTCAGCAATCCCTCCAACTGCTCCTGCAATCGAGCGTGCTCGGGCCGGTTGACCAGGTTGGTCAACTGGTACGGATCGGCGATGTTGTCGTAGAGCAGCCAGGGGCCGTCGAGATCGCGCACGTACGTGTATCGTTCCGTGCGGACGCCTCGGTACTCGCGGCCGCCTGCCTTTCGCGTCCATTGTCCGAACGGCGATGGACAGCTTATCAACGCGGCGTTATCAGGCACAGGCGAGACGCCCTTCACAACAGGTGAGAAATCACTCCCCTCGACGGTATCGGGGACGTCGATGCCGCAAAGCCCAAGCAGCGTGGGCATGATGTCCGGCGCGTTGATCGGCATGTCGATCGTCCGCCCGCCGGGACCCAATGCCGCCGGATACCGCAGCAGGAACGGAACCCGGATCGATTCGTCCCAGGGTTGCTGCTTCTTCTGGCGGCCATGGGAATACAGCATGTCGCCATGATCGGATGTGAAGACCAGGATCGTGTTCTCGGCGATTCCCTTTTCCGACAGCGTCGCCAACAGATCGCCGAGGCAGTCGTCGAGCGCTGCAATGTGGGCGTAGTAGCCCGCCAGAACCTCGCGGGCCTTCTGCCTGTCAGACTCAGGAACATTGGGCCGAACCGCCAGCGCATCAGGGTTGAACAGGGCCTTGTACTTCTCCGGCGCGGTGTGGTACGGCGCATGCGGCGGCCCCCAAGACAGGAACAGCATGAAGGGCCTGCCGGCGGCGTGCTCGCGGATATAGCGTTGGGCCTCGCGCGTCTGCGCAATGGCGTCATAGCCTTCCCAACGAAGCCGGACATTCTCGTCGCTGTAATAGAACGAGTTGTTGTAGTCGTGCGTGCAACCGAGGACCTTCCAGAACTGAAAGCCCTGCCGCCTTTGGCGAGGGATGAAGGCGCTTCTGTGGTTGCCGTCGAGATGCCACTTGCCGATGTAGGCGGTGTCGTACCCCGCACGGTTGTAGGCCTGCGCGATGGAGACCGCCTCGTCGTTCAGCAGGACATCGTTGAGAAAGACCCCGTGCGTCAGCGGATACCGCCCGGTGACCAGGCTGGCCCGGAACGGACTGCACACGGGACAGCCCGACACCGCGTTTCGAAAGTTGACGCTGGTCCTGGCCAGCCGATCGAGATGAGGCGTTCGGACATCGGCGTTGCCAGCGTAGCCGGTGTCCTGCGCGCGCCACTGGTCGGCGAAGACGAACAGCAGGTTGGGCCTGGCGCGCTCATCGGACCGGTCTCGCGCCGCCGACGGGCCTTGTCCGAGCATCGTCGCCAGAGCGCCCGCGGCGGCCCCTGTGCCAATCGTCTTCAAAAACTCCCTTCTACCGATTCGGCTGCACATCACAAGCCCCTTTTCGACGGCCTATCGGCGTCGATTATAGTCCCTCGCCCGCGCACGGGCAATTGCAGGCGCCTCCGACCAGCCCCGTTTTCGCCCGGCGGGTGAATTGTCTGTTGACGGGCCCGAATCGATTCCTTATGATGTCCGCCCTGATGGAAAGTAACGACTGAGCCGGAGTGGCGGAATTGGCAGACGCGCGGGATTCAAAATCCCGTCCTGGCAACAGGGTGAGGGTTCGAGTCCCTCCTCCGGCAGTCCCGACGTGCATCGGGGTTGAGATGAGGACGCATCCATATGCAGACCGAGAATCCTGAGGTCACGCCGGAGGCGCTGCATTCGTTCTACCGGCCCGATGGGTCTGTGCTGGGCCATCTCGTCATCGATTCGAACATCGGCGGCGTCAGTGCCGGCGGCATTCGGATGGTCCCGGAAATGTTCACAGCCGACCTGTGCCATCTGGCCCGCGCCATGACCCTGAAGTACGCTTTCCTGAAGTGGCCGTTCGGCGGCGCCAAGGCCGCGATTCTCACGCATCGAGACACGATGTCACCACAGGAGCGTCAAGAGATCGTGCGGTCGTTTGCCGAGCGGCTCGCGCTGTTTAGAGGGCGATATCTGCCCGGCGAAGACGCCGGGACGAATGACGACGACCTGCGTCTGATCTGCCGGACCGCCGGTCTGATGCGACCGCGGTCGGCGCGGGATTCGGGATACTACACGGCCCTGACCGTGCGGCTCTGCGTCGAGCAGGTGGCGGCGGCGCGGAAGCTATCGCTGAACGACTGTCGCGTGGCCATCGAAGGCTTCGGCAAAGTCGGTGGCGCGCTGGCCGAACAGCTTGCCGAGATCGGATGCCGGATCGTGGCTGTCTCCACAGACCGCGGCGCGGTCTACGATTCCGAAGGACTCGACGTGACGCGTCTTCTGCGCGAGCGGGCCGCCGCCGGCAGCGACTGCGTGAACCGATACGATCCCTCGCGCTGCATCGCACCTGCCGACGTGTCGGCGGTGCCGGGGGACTTCTTCGTCCCGTGCGCGCTGTCCTGGAGCGTCAGCAGCGCCAACGCCGATCGGGTGCAGGCCCAGGCCATCGTCTGCGGGGCCAACAACCCTGTCACGCAGAAGGCCCGGGAGGCCCTTGCCGCCAGGGGCATCACGTACTTCCCGGATTTCGTCTCAAACAGTGGCGGTGTCCTCGGCAGTATCCTTGGCTCGCTCGCTCTCGACCACGAAAGGATCGTTCCGTTCATCCGGCAGCATTTCGTGCCCAGGGTGGAGAACCTGATGGCCCAGACTCGGCAGACGGATCGGTCCATCGAGGAGGTGGCCCGAGAGATCGCCGGCATCAACCTCGAAGCGATGAAGCAGGCAAGATCGCGACGCAAGAACCCGTTGGTCTCATGGGTCGTCGGCCTAGGCCGACGGGGACGGCTGCCGGGCGTGCTGACCAGAACATTCGGCCCGGCGTATGTCCGCAAAACCATCTCCTGATGCGGATCGCCGCGTCTCAGGTTGCCAGGGACAGCACCGTCGCGTGCTTGTGCGAGCCGGGACGAGAGGGAATGTCCACGACGGTATGAAGCTCCACTGTGATCTGGTTGTCGAGAATGCGCCCGAAGCGTTCGAGGATAACCTGTCCCACCTCGCCATCGGGAGCGAATGAGACGTTCGCCGCCTCGGGGACAAGGTCCTTGACCAGGAGGACCCGAATGTGATCGCGCCGCTCCTGCCGAATCTGAAACTTGGCCAGGTGCGGCACGTCTTCGAGGGCCAACGTGAGATGATAGGGATGAACGAGCTGGCCGTCGGGCCGGACGATCGAGTCCACCGACCGTCCCTCGATGCGGGCCAGCAAAGGCAGCGTCCGGCCGCACCGACACGGCTCGACTGCCCGGCAGGCATAATCGCCCAGACCCGAATAGCGGATAATGGGCGTGGCGCGATTGAACAGGTCGGTGATCACCACCCTGCCCGTATGACCTGGTGCGACCTCTTTGCCGTCGTCGTCCAGCAGCTCGACGAGCACCTTCCACGTCAGCACGTGCAGGCCGCAGTGCTCGGGACACTCGGCGGCGATGAATCCCGCTTCGGTGGAACCATATACATCCATCACCTGGGATCGGAAGGTTCGGCGGACCAGCGCCCGCAGCGGCTCGTCCAGAACCTCGCCGATCACCATGATCAGCTCGGGCTGATGGACGGTCGCACCGCCGGCACGGAGCGCCAGGCAGATATTGCGCAGGACGCTCGGGTAGGTCATCAGGAACACAGGCCGCTTGCGATTCAGCGCCGCGATGTGTTCGGCCGCCGGCAGGAGTGAATCCACCACCGTATGCCGCATCTGCGGAAATACGCGCCCCTGCAGGCTCTCATACGCCCGTGACTGGTCCACCACGATGAACAACTGCCGGATGTCCCTTCGAAGCAGAAAATCCCGCAGACCCGAGAGCACGGTGATGGGACGGCAGCCCGCCATGATCTGAGGCAGATTGACGGCGAAATCAAGCAGGACCTTGTCGAAGTCGACGAACACGGTCACGGGACTGCCGGTCGAACCCGACGTCCCCACCAGATACCGCTGGCTCGGTCGGCACCGGCGCGACAGGACACCGTCGGGGAAACTGTGCCGGAAATCGTCCTTCGTGACCACCGGGAGCTTGTGGATGTCTCCCAGGGTCCGGATTTCCTCCGGCCGCACGCCCGCCTGTCGCCATTTGCGGTGGTAGAGTTCGACGTTTGCGTAGGCGTGCGCAACGAGGTCTTGCAGTCGTTCAAGACGGAACTGCTCCAGCTCGTGCGGCGTCATGGCCATCAGACGCCGCACCTGACGGCAACGTTGCGCATAGCGCACAGCATGAACCAGGTCGATCGGACCGGTCCGTTGCCTGAAGGGTCGAGATGTCACCTCAACGTTCAATGCTCACCTGAGATCAGAGACACCCTCCGACGCATCCCGCGCCGGAGGTGCCGGCGAGAAGTGATGCAGCCTCTTGCGGCGGATGTACTGCTCTTTCCGGGCCCGGCCTCGCCGCTGCAGCCACGGTCGCAGCAGACGTCTGGCGCGAGGCAGAAGGTAGCCGGCCGTACACAACCAGCCTGCCAGTTGCGGGACGGCCCTCTCCCGCCGTCCGTCCGAGGCACAGGCGAGAATCTGCTCGGCCACCTCTTCGGCCGTGCTCATCGGCTGGGAGAAGGCCATCGGCGCGACGAGCTCGACCTGGTCCGCGAAGAACTGCGTGTCCACCAGACCCGGACTGACCAGCGAGACCGTGATGCCGCTGCCTTCCAGTTCCTCGGCCAGCGACAAGCTGAAGGCCCGCAGTCCGAACTTCGTAGCGCTGTAGGTGGCCGCACCGCCGCCGGGGACTCGCCCGGCCAGGGATGCGACGTTGACGATCGCGCCGCCACCGGCCCGCCTCAGATAAGGCAGCGCCATGCGGCATAACGTCACCGGCGTCTTGAGGTTCACGTCGATCATCCGCGCCAGGTCCTCCGGACAACACTGTTCGAGTTGACCTCTGGCGTGGAAGCCTGCGTTGTTCACGAGAATGTCGACCCGTCCGAAATGCCCCCGTGTTCGCTCCAGCATCATCTGCATGGCGGCTGGATCCGTCACGTCGCCGGCGACCACCAGCGTCCGGTCGGCGCCGATTTCGCAGGCAATCGCTTCGAGCGCGTCCTTCCGTCTGGCCACGAGCACCACGCAGGCCCCCTCGGCAGCAAACTGCCGCGCCGTCGCCGCCCCGATCCCGGAGGACGCCCCTGTAACAATCACGCGCTTGTCGGCAAACCTGCCTGCCACAGACGTTTCCCTGCGACTACCAGAACCATTTCGGAGGAAGACGGGCAGATTCTAACGGTTCCGGCACCACCCGACAAGCCCTGTGCTGCCGCGTCTCGGCGTGGCTCGCAGCGGCGCGCCGAGTCTATCGCTCTTCCTTCCAGTACCGGCTGACGATGCCGTCGGTGATTTCGAAATAGAGCGATGTGCGCTCCTCGCGTCGGTCGTCAAAGCTCAGGAAGATGAAGACGTCGAGATCGCTTTCGACCTTCTTGGTATAGGCGTACTTGAGAATCTCGGTCCCCTCAGGCGTCTGGGTCTCGCTCGTAGGTTCTCCCAGCGTGCCGAGCAGCCATTCTTTGCTGGTGACGCCCACCTTGATCTGCCGGAGCGTTTCACCTCCCACTACCGGTCCCTTCGAACCGTAGCTGACGTCGGACCGGCCGGAAACACACCCGCTCAGAACGAAACCCAACACCACGCACAGGACAATGACACACGCTGATGCCGCTGGCTCCCGCCTGCACATACTATTCGCTCCTTTTTCTCAGGTCATATTGCTTCGGAGTTCGTCGTTTCCGACGATTTGTGACGCACCGCACGTCACAGCGTACTTGGATTTGTTCCGCATGTCAAACAAAGCCGGCTTTGCAGGTAAGAGGCGTATGGACCGCCCTGTGGTCACGGCAAATCCGCGGACCCGACGAGGAGAAGAAAGCGGCCTGATTCTCTGCTAAGGGGTTGCACAACAGGGTCCATCGGTGCTATGTAAGATGGGTTTTCGGCCCATGCTCGTAGTGACGCCCTAAGGCGTTACTTTGATTGTATGCCCTTACGGGCACACTACAAACGGCGAAGCCCATCTTACCAATCGAAGGAGCAGGCAATGACGATGCGATCGGATCGATGGCTGACAAGACGAGAATTCCTTCGTGCCGGCGCTGCGGCACTGACGTTTCCCGCCTTAGGCTTGCCGGGCTGCGCCACCAGCCGGCGAAGCCAAACGCCGACATACACGAGTCGATGGGCGTTTCTGGCCGATATTCACATCGCCTCCGATCCCAACGACCACAGTGGCGAATTCTATCCGCATCGCAATCTGGAGAAGGTCCTGGAGCAGGTGCTGGCCCAGCCGCCTGCGGGCATGATGATCGCCGGCGACGTGGCCCGCCTCCAGGGCCTGACGGACGACTACGCGCAGGTCCACAGGCTGCTGGCGCCCCTCGACGGCAAGGTGCCGGTCTACATGGCGCTGGGCAATCACGACAACCGTGCGAACATTTTGGCGCAGTTCAGGAATCCGCCGGGCCGGATCCAGCCAGTCAAGGGCAAATACGTGACGATCGTCGACGCCGGTCCCATGCGTCTGGTCCTTCTCGATTCCCTCGTCAAGACGAACGAGACGCCGGGGCTGCTGGGCAAGGTGCAGCGGGACTGGCTCAAGACCTACCTCGCCGAGTCGGACGACACCCCCCTGCTGTTGTGCTTCCACCATTCCCTGCGCGACACCGACGGCGAACTGCTGGATTCACCGAGGCTGTTCGAGATCATCGAGCCGGTGCCGAAGGTCAAGGCCCTTGTCTACGGCCATTCACACGATTACGCGTTCGGCATGCATGAGGGGATTGCCCTGATCAACCTGCCGGCCGTCGGCTACAGCTTCAACCGCGAGATACCCGTGGGCTGGGTCGAGGCGAACCTGAGCGCTCGTGGCGGTCAATTCACCCTGCACGCGGTTGCCGGCAACACAAGCATCGATGGCCAGGTGACGTCACTCACCTGGCGCACGTAGTCTGATGCGCCGGTCAGAAATGCACCCGGCGTGCGACGACCAGAAAGACAGGGTAGTCTCGGGGCCGATCGGCCCCCTCGGGTTGACGGCGGACCACGTGGACCGTTCGGGCGCTTTCGACCGTGAAACCCTTCGCTTCGACCTGCGTTCGGAGCCAGGCGGGGTCGATGCCGCGATGGACGACGTGCGCATCGCCTCTGTGGAAGGTCCCATCCTCCGGTTCGAGGTCGGCAATAGCGATCCACCCTCCCGGCCGGACCCACTGAGCCAGCCGCGTCAGCAACGCCGGAATATCCTCGATGTGGTGAAGGACCATGCTGCTGACGATGGCGTCGAACTGCAGGCCCACCGGCGACGGGTATCCGTCATCGAGCAGGAGAGGCCGGACGTGGTCCAGGCCCGATGCCTTCGCCTTGGCTTCGAGTACGGCCAGCATCCGGGCCGAAGTGTCAGCCGGCACGTCATTCCACTTCGCGAGCGACGACCTCGAGGATCGCCCTCTCGCGTCGCTCAAGCAAGTCACCCAGAGGGGCAAGACTGAGCCCATAGCACAGGGCCAGCGCTACGAGCAGCAGCCCCGACGCCGCGATGTTCACCGGTCCGCTATCCGCCCAGCCAACGCCTTCAAACAGATACCCCAACAGGGGCATCAGGAAGATCGGAATCATCGCCACAGGAAACAGCAGGTGCAAGAACAGGATCAGAAGGGTCGTCGTCATGCGCGTCTTGGTCGGCTTCATGGAGCCCGGCGCCACCCGGTACGGCACGAGCACCGAGAAGAGGTTGCCCATCATGCTCAGCAGGCCGAAAGCGGCAAGAAGTTGCAGGACGGCGGCGAGCACGACCATCGCCGGCAGGCGCATCGCGATCGTCACGAGGGCCAACAGGACCAGGCCGATCACCGCCGCGATCGGAAACAACGCGAGGTTCTTTCCCAGCAGGATCCACTGACGAGGCATCGGCAGCAATACGAGCGTGCGGAACCCGCCCCGGTCGAAGCCGAACAGATTGAACATGAGCTGAACCATGCCGAAGAACGTAACGGCAATGGCGGCGGTCGCCAGAAACGGTTTGACGGCGTCAGGAGGGGCGGACGATCGCCTGAACAGCGCCATCCCGCCGAAGATCACCAGCCACATCAGGTTCATACCCAGCGCCATCTTGACCTCGGGCGCTCGCTTGAGAGAGCGGAAGAACACCTGAGCCAGCGTGGAAGCCTCGCGCGGCACGCCCGGAAGGCGTCTGCCGAAATCGTCCTGAACGTGCGCGACCTGTCTGGCCTTGTCTTTGCGTCCGGCCAGCCGGCCGGTCTCGCCACCCTGATAAAAACGAATGGTGGACCGATAGGCCCGCCGCAGCCCCAGCGCGCCGATACCGAAGACACCAATGCTCGCGAGGATCGCCGGACGGACGTCGCCCGAGGCCAGCGTCAGCGCCCCGTTGCCCACCCATAGAAAGGGCACGACCTTGTGCGCGGTCAGCACCAGCGGTGGAATCGTCGCTTCCGGCCTGCCCGGCGAAGCCGTCGCATCCGGCGCATCGGCCGGGGCCCCCTGGCGATGGCGGCCGCGGCCCGAGACCGTTTGAACCACGAGATTGGGAAGCTGAGTCAACAGGACAAAACCCACGGTGACGCCCGCGATGATCGCCCGCCGGCGACGCGGATTGATCATGAGCGTGACCAGCCAGCCGCGCAGGCAGTAGATCCACGCGGTAATCATGAAGACAAAGCCCATCACCAGAGGCAACATCCAGATCATGGCCGGCCCCCTGCCCAGAACCAGCCCCAGGGCCAGCCCAAACATGTTGGGAACCAGCAGAACCACGCTCAGCGACAGATGCGACGCCAGGTAGTTGATGACGAAGATCTGCCGCAGCGAGATCGGCAGGTGCAGCATGCGGCCGATGTCGATCGTCTCCGAACGCTGGATGTCCGAAACGATGGACGCCACGCAGAGAAACAGGAACATAAGCGTCAGCCCGTCCCAGATGATCAGCAGGATGAGGGACGGAACCTTCGGCAGTATGAAGACGCCGCACAGAAAACCCATGACCGCGCCGCCGGCGCTGATGGTCAGCGCGATGGCAACTACAATCAGCGTGAGGGTGGCCGCCAGCCCGCCGGCTCGCGCCCATTGGTTGCGGCTCAGACGCCAGCGCAGCCACAGGATCGTGCGGAGCTGGTCCATATCCATCTACCCCTCCAGCCAACTGAGCTTCTGCCGCTCGATGTGACCGCTTCCGACGACTTCCAGAAATCGCTGCTCCAGCGAGCCGCCCTGGCGAATCTCGTCCATCGTGGATTGGTGGACGAGCCGGCCCTGGGCGATAATCCCAACGTCGGTGCACAGCTTCTCGACGATCTCCAGCACGTGGGACGTCAGGAATACCGTCGCACCGCGCTGGACGCAGCGTCTGAGCGTGTCGCGCAGCACCGCCGACGACACGGCGTCAACCCCCTCGAACGGCTCGTCCAGGAACAGCAGCTCCGGATTGGGGATCAGCGCCGCGGCCAACGCCAGCTTCTTCTTCATGCCGTGCGAGTATTCGAGCGTCAGTTTCCTGTCCTCGTGCGCCAGCGTCATCATCGCCAGCAGCTCGTCACAGCGCTCGCGCACCAGGGCCGCAGGCAGTTGATACATGCGTCCGACGAAGGTCAGGTACTCCCGCCCGGTCAGGTTGTCGAACAAGGCCAGATCCTCGGGCACCACACCGATGCGCCGCTTGACCTGGCGCGCCGTGTGCAGGTCTGCGGTGTCCTCGCCGAGGATGCGCATCGTCCCGAAGGTAGGGGCCAGCAGGCCCGTGAGCATCTTGATCGTCGTGGACTTGCCGGCGCCGTTGGGGCCGAGAAAGCCGTAGAACGTGCCCGCCCGGACACGCAAATCCAGGCTGTCGACCGCCACCAGGTCACCGAAGCGACGCGTCAACCCGCTTGTCTCGATCGCGAATTCCATGCGCGACAAATCTACGTCGCCCAGGAGACAAAAGCAAGTCCCTGTTTCCCGCTCGGCTTCACGCGACGCTCGTATCGTATCGGGACAGGGGCGGCGCCTGCGTCGCCCTCCCGAACAGAATCCGTAGCGCACTATCGAATGAACAGCATCTCGGCGTAGATCGGCATCGGCCAGAGCTTGGCGTCGACGAGGGTCTCCAGCTCGTCAGCGGCCGTCCGCACCGTGCGCATCGCCGGTACGACGTCATGGGAGTAGCTTCCCGCCTGAGCTTCGACGCCTTTCGTGGCAGCCGCCCGGGCCGTCGCTTTCTCCAGTTCTGTGATCCCGTGTTCCAGGGCCGTGATCAGCTCGCACACGCGAGCAAGCATCCGGCTGTGCGTCTCCGCATGGCCGCCCACGCCGGAGACTGCCGCTACAGCGCCGGCCAGACGAGCCGAGTACTCACACGACGCCGGCAGGATCTGCCGTTTCGCCATGCTCAGCATGGTCTGCGCCTCGATGTTGATCTGCCGGCTGTAGACCTCCAGAAGAACCTCCGTCCGCGCTCTCAGCTCATGCTCCGACAGGACCTCATGCTTGCTGAACACCGCGATGTTTTCCTTCGACGGAATGCCCACGAGCGACTCGACGGCCGAACGGATATTCGGCAGTCCGCGCCGCGCCGCCTCAGCCACCCACTCGGCCGTGTAGTTGTCGCCGTTGAACACAATCCGCGCGTGTTTGACCGCGATGTCCTGAAGGATCTTCTGCGCGGCCGCCTTGACGTCGTCGGCCTTTTCCAGTTCGTCGGCGATATCGCAGAGGGCATCGGCCACGATCGTGTTCAGCGTGAAACTGGGGCCCGACACCGACTGAGTCGAGCCGACCATGCGGAACTCGAACTTGTTGCCCGTGAAAGCGAACGGCGACGTGCGATTTCGGTCGGTGCAGTCTCTCGGCAGCGGCGGCAGGGTCGAGACGCCGAGCTTGAGCTGGCCGCCCTTCTTGCTGCTCTTGGCCGGCCCGTTGGCCAGTTGCTCGAAGATGTCGGTCAACTGATCGCCCAGGAAGACTGACACGATGGCCGGCGGCGCCTCGTTGGCGCCGAGCCGATGCTCGTTGCCGGCGTTGGCGACGCTGGCGCGGAGCAGCGGAGCGTACTTGTCCACCGCCTTGACCACGGCGCAGAGCATCACCAGAAAGACCATGTTATCGTGTGGCGTGTCCCCCGGATCGAGCAGATTCACGCCGTCGTCGGTCACCATGCTCCAGTTGTTGTGCTTGCCTGAGCCGTTGACCCCGGCGAACGGCTTCTCGTGCAGCAGGCATACGAATCCATGGTGCAGCGCGACCTTCTGCAGCGTGTCCATCGTCAACTGATTGTGGTCGGCGGCCACATTGACCGTTGAGAAGACCGGCGCCAGCTCGTACTGCGCGGGCGCGACCTCGTTGTGCTGCGTCTTGGCGGTGACGCCCAGCTTCCATAACTCGTTGTTGACCTCATTCATGAAGCTGGCGACCCGCTCCTGCAGGGAACCGAAGTAGTGGTCCTCCAACTCCTGTCCGCGAGGCGGCTTGGCGCCAAACAGCGTCCTTCCGGCCAGCACCAGGTCCAGACGTTTCTTGTGGAACTCCCGATCGATCAGGAAGTACTCCTGCTCCGGGCCCATCGTCGCCGTAACGCGGGAGGTGGTCGTGTTGCCCAATAGCTTCAGCACACGGACCGCCTGCTTGTTGAGCGCGTCCATCGACCGCAGCAGCGGCGTCTTCTTGTCCAGCGCCTCGCCCCGGTACGAGCAGAAGGCACTGGGAATGTACAGCGTGATGTTCTTGCCGTTCTCCTTGACGAAGACCGGTGAGGTGCAGTCCCATGCGGTATAGCCGCGGGCCTCGAACGTGGCGCGTAGGCCGCCGGAGGGGAAGGACGAGGCGTCGGGCTCGCCCTTGATCAGCTCTTTGCCGCTGAATTCCATGATGGTGCGCCCGTCGGGGGTCGGCGAGATGAACGCATCGTGCTTCTCCGCGGTCAGTCCGGTCATCGGCTGGAACCAGTGACAGTAATGCGTGGCGCCTTTGGCGATGGCCCAGTCCTTCATGGCGTTGGCGATCACGTCCGCCGTGACAGGATCCAGCGGCTGCTCGCCGTCCAGAGTCTTCTTGAGCGAGCGGAACACGTTCTTGGGCAGATATTCCCGCATGGTCGCTTCGTTGAAGACGTTGCGTCCGAATGCCTCATTGACCGTAATCGACATCTTTGACTCCTCAATTGCCATCACACCTGTTGTTGGGTCCAGCGCGCCACACCCAAATGCCTGCGCCTCCTCGAAGCCGATGAGATGATGCGGCCATGCTATCGGCGTCGGCCCGGACTGTCAACACGGGGCGAGGCTCGCGCCGCACGGCGAGCTCCCCAGCAGAACTCGCCGGCGGCGAGCAAGCCTCACCCACAGTCCAATGCCACCGCACGGCGCGGTGCAGCACGCACTTCATCCACGAATGCAGGGCGACGCATGGAGCAAGAGCTGATGTCCAGCGATCGATGGCCGCAGCGGACGCCACCGGCCGGAGGCCTGACGCAACTTCGGGGTCGTGCCCGCACAACAGCGGCGTGGCAGACCGCCGCACCGGCCGAACAGCCTGTATGTTCCTTGCCACCATCGAACTGAAGACTCCACCATCGTCTGCTCTGGTATGTGCCGGAGGCGACACTGACACACACGACATACTCTTTAGCAACTTGCGTGCCAATTCGACCGGATGCGGAATTCGTATACACAACCTTGGATAAGACAACATCTTACAGTCCATTGACTCGCGCCGGCCGCCTTGCGACAAACTACATTTATGTCGACCGATCCCCAGGTGGCCTACAAAATTGTAGCGCATGATCCGCCCGGCAAAGATCGAGCCTCGCCCGGGCGGACGAGGCTCGAATCGCCGGCCCACAGGAGTGGGCACAGACGATGATGGCGCGTGGCTCAGGTCTGCCTTTTTCGGCCGCCCTCTGCCTGCGCGTGACGGCTATCCGATGGCTTCGCCGCCGCGTTGTCCTGTGCGAATGCGGATGCACTCGGGCAGGTCCAGCACGAAGATCTTCCCATCGCCGATTTGCCCGGTTCGCGCCCCGGCGATAATCGCCTCGATCGTCCGTTCGACGAAGTCCTCGTTGACTCCGATCTCGAGCCGGACCTTCTTGAGAAGGTTAACCTCAAACTGGACCCCACGGTAGCTCTCGTGATATCCCTTCTGCTGGCCACAACCCAGCGAGTTCGTCACGGACATCTTGTAGACCTCGGCTTTGTACAGGGCCTGTTTCACGTCGTTGAGTTTGTGCGGCTGAATGTATGCGATGATCAGTTTCATGTTCCTACTCTCCTGAATCGGGCTTGTCGCCCCTGGATTCTCCGGGATTTGCTCTGGTCCGTCAGGCGGTGGTGAACACCTGGAAGCCGGCATAGGCCTCGTTTCCGTGCTCGCCGATATCCAAACCGCGCAACTCTTCCTCGCGCGAGACCCGGACGCCCATGACCGCCTTGAGGACCAGCCAGGTCGCCGCTGCGGCCGCGAACACGAAGACCGCGACGGAGCCGACAGCCGCCAGTTGTGCGCCAAGGAGCTTGAAGCCGCCACCGAAGAACAGGCCGTTGCCGGTCGCCGTGCCGGCGATCTTGTCCTGGGCGAACAGCCCGACCGCAAGGGTCCCGAACACACCGTTGACCAGATGCACGGACAGCGCCCCGACCGGATCGTCGACGCGCAGCCGATCGAACATCATCACCGACACAACGACCAGCACGCCGGCGATCAGGCCGATGAGAATCGCGCTACCCGCGCCTACGAAGGCACACGGCGCCGTGATCGCCACCAGGCCGGCCAGACACCCGTTCAGGGTCATGCCCAGATCGGGTTTGCCCATCAGGATCCAGGAGGTCATCGTCGCACTCATGATCGCGGCGGCCGCCGCCATGTTCGTCGTCACCGCCACGTGGCTGATCGCGCCGGGATCGGCGGCCATGGTCGAACCGGGATTGAACCCGAACCATCCGAACCACAGCACGAAGGTGCCCAGCGTTGCCAGCGACAGGTTGTGACCCGGGATGGCCTTGATATCCCCATTGTCGAACCGGCCGATGCGCGGACCCAGAATGACCGCGCCGGCCAGGGCCGCCCAGCCGCCCACGCTGTGGACGACCGTCGAGCCGGCGAAGTCGAACATGCCCAACTTCGCGAGCCAGCCGCCGCCCCAGACCCAGTGGCCCACCACCGGGTAGATGAACATGGCCATCACGAACGAGAAGAGGATGAACGCGATGTACTTGACCCGCTCGGCCACTGCACCGGAGACAATCGTCGCCGCCGTCCCGCAGAACACCAGTTGGAAGAAGAACTTCGCCCACAGCGGAACGCCGGTCCAGGAGATCGCCGAGTACACGCCCTGATACACCTCGCCGATGGCCGGGGAGTTGTCGGCGCCGCTGGCAAAGAACAGACCCGTGAGGCCGATCCAGCCATTGCCATCACCGAACATCAGGCCCCAGCCCAGGATCAGGAAGCCCAGCGACGAGACCGCGAATACAATGAAGTTCTTCGACATGATGTTCACGCAGTTCTTCGCACGGGCGAACCCGGACTCCACGGCGGCAAAACCCAGGTTCATGAAGAACACCAGCATCGCCGTGATCAGCACCCACATCGTGTCCACAATGACTCTCACATTTGGATCCATCATTTCCACCCTTCATCAGCCAGACACCGCGCCGACGCGGCGCGGGACATAGTCCACGTTCTTGTCGCTCTCCGGCGAGAGCCCACCACCCCGGGGGCGCGCCACGTCGGCCGCCGGGAATCTCCTATCGGGTCAGAAGCTGTACGACAGTCCGACGCCCGCCCAGAGACTGTCACTCTCGCCGGTAGCTCGGCGGATGTCGTCGTCGATCATCATAGAGTAAGCGACGCTCGGCTTGACCGTCAGCGAGCCGAACGTGAACGGCACCCCAGCCGAGAGCGTCACGTCGTTCAGCGCCGCGTCATCGACGCCGAAATAGAACTCGTCGTAGTTGTCCGTCCCATAGCCCAGACTGGCACTCAGGACGAGAACGCAGGAGCGCCCTTCGCGCCAGGAGGCGATCTTCTCGACCGTGTGTCCGATCGAGAACAGGAGGTAGCTGCCGTCGGCCTCGTCGAAATCGTAGAACCATTTCACCGCCGGACGGAGCGGCGCATCGACGGACAGCCCGCCGTAGAATTCGCTCGTCGCCTCCCACGGCGTGTTGGGGAAATCGTAGTAGATCACGCCCACCGAATAGCCGAGCGTCTCCTGGCCGGGAAAGTCGTTGCTATAGTCGATGGCGTAATCCACCTCGTTGAATTCCCCGTCGTCCACGAAATCGCCCGTCAGATCGAGATTGCCCCAGATCGAACCGGTCAGGCCCTTGTAGCCGGCGCTGACGCTGGGCTGGAACACCCAATCGTCCACGAGGTTCTGGCCGCGCCAGACGTACTTGCTGAAAAGATCGGCTCCGACGCCGACCGTCACGTCGCCCTCGGCGAAACCGGCCGTATGGAGGCCCAGAATCAGGGTTGCCGCACACCATGCCGCCTTGGACTTGCTCATCTCTTCTTCTCTCCTGCTTCCGGTTGCGGTTGCCATCACTGAATGTCACTCGCGCCATTACGCTTGATCCATGGACTATCGATGATGATCTCTCTGTCCAACGCAAGCACCGTGCCAGCCGTCGACACCACGACTGGAATGCACGTAACCGCCTCATCCGCAACAAGATACAAGAACCGCGCACCGGAATGCCCGGTACCAGCGGATGTACATAAATGTAGACCGTATTCCACACGACTACATTTTTGTATCCAAGCCAGCTCTCTCTCCCCCCCGGCCACCACAAGCCCGACGCCCGGGAACTAAAGTTCGTTCTATTGCATCCGCCCCGAACGGACGATACTATGGCAGACAGGGGACAATGGACCCGAGAAAGACACCGTCACGGACGGCAGTGGCGCAAACGGAGGACGTTTCACAGGGAAAGCAGGCAATCGGCCGGCGTGCCGCCATGGGATCGTGCACGATTGCAGAATGTTAACTTTGATGTGATCTGGAGGAATTGCCATGTCTACAAACAATCGCCCTGCAATTGGATTAGCTCTCGCAGCCGTGGCGATGGTCATCCTCGGTTTCGCGGCCACCGCGGCAGATGCCGGGAGCATCAGCTATGTCAAGATCACGGGGGACGCTGATTGCGGTATAAGCGCCGACAACACCTACACCCACAAACTGGATTTTGGGACCGGCACCCCGGGCGCCTTGATCAATGGGGTTCAGTTCGATGCTTATAACGCAGCGGCCAATGGCACGCTGAACTTCAACAGAGAGGTCTCCTCCGGATATCTCTACGATCATGCCGGAAACGCCGATCACAACGTCTCCGGCGGCCTGGCGGACCTGCTGACGGACATGTATTACAACGGCGATAACGCCATCGATGGGACGACGACGTGGACGCTCAGCGGGCTCACCGCGGGGTATACGTACCACACTCGGATCTATACCCGCCAGTGGGCGGCGAATAACCAGCGTACGGTGATCTTCGAATTCGATCCTGACGGCGCAGGTCCGATTTCCGATGCCACCGAAACAATCAATGAGGACGATGCGACGACCGTGGGAATGCCCAACGACAACGACGCCTACTACATCAACTACGAGTTCACCGCGGTCGCCGGCGAAGATCTGGTAATCACGGTGACGCAGGATCTGTTCAACCAGTCATGGCACCTCTATGGCCTGACGAACCAGGAGTTCGCCACGCTTCTGGCCTCGTTTCCCAACCCGGAAGATGGAGCAACCGATGTGTCGCGTGACACGACACTGAGCTGGACACCTGGTATTTCGGCGGCCACCCACGATATCTACCTCGGCACCTCTCGGGACGATGTCAGTGCCGCGACGGTCGCCAATCCGCTGGGCGTGCTCGTCAGTCACGGCCAGACCGCCGACAGCTACGACCCGGGTCGGCTGAAACTGGGCCAAACCTACTACTGGCGTGTCGACGAAGTCAACGGAGCGCCCGACTACACGGTCTTCCCCGGCAACGTCTGGAGCTTCACGGTCGAGCCGTACGCCTATGCCGTCCAGAACATCATCGCCACGAGCAACGGCGTCTCTGAGGCCGGCGCCGGCCCGGAGAACACCGTCAACGGCTCCGGACTCAACGCAGCCGATCAGCACTCGACCGAGAGCACCGATATGTGGCTGGCTGGCGCCCCGGCGGACACGGCCCTGTCCATCCAGTACGAGTTCGAGCGTGTTCTGCGGCTCCACCAGATGCTGGTCTGGAACTACAACGTGCAATTCGAGAAGATTCTCGGCTTCGGACTCAAGAATGTCACAGTCGAGCACTCGACCGACGGGACTGGTTGGACTGCTCTGGGCGACGTGGAGCTGGCTCAGGCAACAACCACCGACACCTACACCGCCAATACCACCATAGACCTGGCGGGCGTGGCGGCCAAGTATGTCCGTCTGACCGTCAACAGCGGTTGGGGCACAATGGGCCAGTACGGCCTCAGCGAGGTTCGCTTCCTGCACGTTCCCGCGTTCGCGCGCCAGCCGCAGCCGGCTTCCGGCACGACGAATGTGCATCCCGCGACCACCCTGAGGTGGCGGCCGGGACGTGAGGCCGAACAGCATAATGTGTACGTGAGCACCGATGAGCAGGCCGTAATCGACGGCACTGCCGCCGCCGAGACCGTTTCGCAGCCCAGCTACGACGCCGCTCTCGAACTGGGCCATACCTACTATTGGAAGGTGGACGAGATCAACGACGTCGAGGAACCCGCCGTCTGGAGCAGCGAGGTCTGGACATTCTCCGTCGCTGAATCCATCGTTGTCGATGATTTCGAGACCTACAACGACACCAACAATCATATTTACGACACGTGGCTCGACGGGTGGGTCAATGACACTGGCTCGACCGTCGGTTATCTCAATGCCCCGTTCGCCGAGACGACGCTGGCCCACAGCGGCAAGCAATCCATGCCGCTGGCCTATGAGAACACCAACGGCGCCACGACCTCCGAGGCGGAGCGTTCGTTCGACGAGCCGCAGGATTGGTCCGGCTACGGGATACAGAGCCTGTCGCTGGTCTTCTTCGGCGCCCCCGCCAACAGCGGTGGACAGCTCTACGTCAAGATCAACGGCACGAAGGTTTCTTACGGCGGCTCGGCCGAGGACCTGAAGATCGCGGCGTGGATTCCCTGGGCGATCGATCTGACAGGGCTGAACGTGCGGAACGTGACCACGCTGACAATCGGCATCGAAGGCGCCGGCGCATCGGGGATGCTTCTGATCGACAACATCCGCGTCTATCCCTACGCCAGTGAGCTGATCGAGCCGGTCCAGCCGGACGATGCGAGCCTGGTCGCCTACTATCCGCTCGACGGGGACGCCAGCGATGCCGCGGGCGGCCACCATGGGACCATTTCCGGAACGCCCGACTTCGTGCCGGGCTTCGAGGGCCAGGCCCTCGATCTGGCCAGCAACGCCACGGTTCCGCAATACGTATCCGTGCCCTATTCGGCGGACTTCGCCATGAACTCGTTTACCGTCGCCGCCTGGATCAACGCAAATGATCTGGACGCGTTACGCGCGATCCTTGGAACGCGATTCAACAGCGACAACACGTTCGACGTGAAAGTCGAAGCGACGCGCGTCCACGGCGACATCGGCGATGGCAGCGTCTGGCTCAATACGAGCGTCGATATCGATGCAGCGCATGGCGGTGTTGTGGGTCTGAACGAGTGGCATCACATCGCCTACGCGGTGGATGATGCGACCGACACCGCCGGCCTGTATCTGGACGGCGTGCTTTCGGCGACCGTGGCCTTCAGCGGCACGCCACTGTTCATGAAGCCCGACCAGGAGCTTCGTATCGGCAACTGCTCGGGGACCGAGTACATGAACGGCCGGATCGACGAGGTCCGCATCTACAACCGCGCCCTGAGCATGGCGGAGGTCGCCGGCCTCGTGGACCGTCCGGGACCGATCTACAAGGGGTTCTGAAACCGGATCGGGCGCAGGCAACGCCCAAAGCAAGGCAATCAAGTCCCACATCGAGGGCAGGGCGCCCGCCAGGGCCCTGCCCTCGCTATCTCTCCCCAATCGGACCAGACGCGGCTTCGAAACGCGCCTGATCGCGAAGACCGCCGAGAGGCTCCGCAGGACTTTCGATTTTTCTGCGGAGTTTTGGCGCCGGCTTATCCGATGAATAGTGGAGATGGATGCAGCAGTATGTCAGTCGCCGCAGACGATTCAGGAGATTCGTCCGAGCCGTCTGCGGCGAAATGCGGCCGGCAACGACAGCGTGAACGTACGCGGCTCCGACGGCCTGTTCGGTACGAGCGACAACGTCATTTGCGCCGCTCGCCCGGCGGTTCGCGCCCGTGGTTTCCGGCGCAACCGTCCACAAGGAACGAGCTTATGGATTTGATTGTCAACTTCACGCCGACGGGAATGATCCCCACCAAGGCGATGACGCCGCACGTCCCGGTCAGCGTTCAGGAAATCGTCGAGGACGTGCACCGCGCCGTCGAGATCGGCATCACAATGGTGCATCTGCACGCACGGGACGAGGCCACCGGGGAGCCGACGTACCGTGCCGAGGTCTACGAGAAGATCATCGCCGCCATCCGGTCGTTCGCCGGCGACCTGATTATCTGCGTCTCCACCAGCGGACGCAATTTCAAGGACCTGACGCAGCGAGGCGAGGTCCTCCGCCTCGACGGCAACGTCAAGCCGGATATGGGCAGCCTGACGCTCAGCTCGCTGAATTTCAACAAGGTGGCCAGCATCAACGCCCCGGATACAATCTTGTCGTTGGCTACTCGGATGAAGGACCGCGGGATCGTCCCGGAATTGGAGGCGTTCGACGCCGGGATGATCAACTACGCTCATTACCTCCAGAAGAAGCGGGCCATCTCGCCGCCGTTCTACTTCAACCTCCTGCTGGGCAACGTGGCGTGCGCCCAGGCGGATCTGCTGCACACCGGAATCATGATCCGCGACCTGCCGGCGGATTCGTACTGGTCGCTGGCCGGCATCGGAGACTACCAACTGCCCGTCAATTCCGTCGCGATTGCGATGGGCGGCGGTGTCCGCGTGGGACTCGAAGACAACATCTACTATGACCGAGAACGCAGCAAGCTGGCCGGCAACGCAGACCTGTTGCGCCGAGTACACCTGATTGCAGAAGCGAACGAACGGCCGCTCATGACTTCCGCGAAGCTGCGGCGGTTGCTGCACCTGGAGCCGGGCAACGGCCGCTACGGCCGAGCTGATTCGAAACCCGAAGCACGAAATCCGGACGAAAGCTGAAGCGCGAGACTCCCGTGCTCCGGCTCTTTCCGGCGTACGCGAGATCCGTATCGCAGACCACCAGCCGCTACAGGTACTTGGGGTGGATGCCGTACTTCTTGATCTTGTAGCCGAGGATGCGCTCGGTAATGCCAAGCTCCTGGGCGGCATGGCGCTGGCTGCCGGCGGCCTTCTTGAGAGCATCGACGATCAGCTCGCGCTCCTTGTTGGCGATGATCTCGGTCAGCGAGGGGTTGGCAACGACCTGTGTGCGGTCGATCATCTGGAGCGACGGGGGCAGGTGCTCGCTGCGAATCACATCGTCCGCGCACAGCAGGACCGCCCGCTCGATGCAGTTCTCCAACTCGCGAATATTACCCGGCCAATGGTAATGCGTCAGCATGTCGATCGCGGGCGTCGAGATCCGCAGGATGTGCTTGCCGTTCTCGGCCGCGAACCGTTCGAGAAAATGGTCGGCCAACAACATGATGTCGTCCTTGCGCTCGCGCAGCGGCGGCAGATAGATCGGAAAGACGTTGATCCGATAGTAAAGGTCCTCGCGAAACAGGTCTTCGGTGATCAGCTCTTCGAGATTCTTGTGTGTGGCGACGATAATGCGGACGTTGGCCTTGATCGTCTCGATGCCGCCGACGCGCTCGAACTCGCGGAACTGAATGACGCGAAGAAGCTTGACCTGAAGGCTGGGCGGGAAATCGCCGATCTCGTCGAGGAAGATCGTCCCGCCGTTGGCCCTCTCGAAGCGGCCGAGCTTGCGTTCGACCGCGCCGGTAAAGGCGCCTTTCTCGTGCCCGAACAGCTCGCTCTCCAGCAGGGTCTCGGGCATGGCGGTGCAGTTGACCTTGATGAAGGGCTTGTCGGCGCGGAGACTGCTGTAGTGAACGGCGTGGGCGACGAGGTCCTTGCCGGTTCCGCTCTCGCCACGGATCAGCACGGTGGCGGAGCTCTCCGCCACTTGCTCGATCAGGCGGTAGACCTCCTGCATGGCGTTGCTGGTCCCGACCATGTTGCGCAGGTCAAACCGCGTCTTGAGTTCGCGCCGCAGCCGTACGTTCTCGTCCCGCAGCAACTTCCGCTCCGACTCGACCAGCTTGTTGAGCTTGATCGCCTGGGCCACCATTGCCGCGAGGATGTTCAGCAGCCGCACGTTGGCTTCGAAGCTGTCCGTTCGCTGGGCCTGCCGGTCCACGCTCAGGGCGCCCACCGTCCGGCCGTCGAGCTTGATCGGCACACAGAAGAACGCCGTACGCGTGCCATCCGCCGGCTTCCGCGCCTGCGTCTTGCCGAGGAATCGCGGGTCTTTAGAGATGTCGGCTACGACGATCTCCTCGCCGGTTTGCACGACTCGCCCGGTGATGCCCTCTCCAACCTTGTAGCTGCCGAGGCCTTTGGACTTCTCGCTGAGCCCGTGCGCGACGCGGATCGTCAGCGTTTCGGTCTGCGGATCCAGCAGGGTGATCGTCCCCCGCCGCAGCTTCAGGTGCGTGTCGAGCGATTTCAGGATGCTCTTGAGCGTTTCCTCAAGGTCCAGCGACTCGGCAAACGCCTTCGCCACATCGCTCAGGAGTCGTACTTCCGCCGATTGCTTTGCCCTCATGCCGGCCATGCCTTTCGTCCATTCCGGAAACGGCCCACAAAATTGTAGGCCAAGGGGAGGAATGTACAATTTTGTGCGTCCGCGTGCAAGCGGAATCTGACTCCGAAGGCCAACCGTGTCTGTGCGAATTTCGCGGCAAGGCCCGTTTTCCAGTACGGAGCGCCATGTGTGGCAGCGGCAAGCGCAGGCTTGCCGATGGTGATACGCGCGCCGTCGAAGCCATCGGCAAACTCCGCCTTGCTCCGTTTGCCGCTGCCACACGCCTGCCAGGATATTTTCACAGACACGGCCAATCGGGGGGGACGTCGCCGGACGAGCACATTTGAAGATACCGGTCCGTTCCAGTCAAGTGTTCCGGGACGTTGTCCGATATAGACTCTCAGGTGGAACCCCATGTAAGCGCTACCCATCTTCGCCGGGACACCGCAGATCAGGAACGACGCCGATGAATGCATGGAGGAAGGCAGCTCAGGCCATCCGATACCGGCTCACGCTGCAAAAGCTGACCGAACGGATCCTGCCCAGGCTCGGAATCCAGATTCAATGCTACTACTGGATACAGGAAGGTCTGAACGGCAGCAAGCCACCAGGCCTGCCTCCCGATCTCGACGGCTGCGCCTTCAGCGCCTTCGGGCCCGACGAGATCCGTACCCTTGTCACCGTGGTCCCGTGGCGGTCGGAGGCCGAGTTGCTCCGGCGGCTCGATGAGGGAAAACGCTGTTTCGGCTTGAAGCATCATGGGCAGATTGCCGGGATCGTCTGGTGCAACTTCGTCGAGTGCACCTATCCATGGCATCGCGTCCCCTTGCGAGAAAACGAGGTCTACGTGTTCGATCAGTTCACGCCCGATGCGTTTCGGGGAAAGAACGTCGCGTCCTGCCTGCTGTGTCAGACCTATGACGCCCTTCGAGGTATGGGGCGAGACACCTTCTACAGTGTGGTCGAGCGGTTCAACTCGTCTTCCGTCCGGGTCAGACAGAAGGTCAATGCCAGATTTCTCGAACTGGCCGTCGGCGTCAACCTGTTCGGCAAGATCTGTCGCCACTATGTCATCAGGAAGTATCCCGCGTGATGCCCTGGCTGCATGAACCGTATCTGCACTTGCAGGCGGTGCATCGGAGCGGACGAAACAGAGACTTCTGAGAGTCTGACAATGAACATATGGGAAAAGGTGGGCCGGGCGATCCGATACCGGCTCGTGCTGGAAAAGCTGACGGAGCGGGTCCTGCCCCGGCTCAGGATCCGGATCGAGTTCTACTACTGGACGCAGGAAGGTTTGGTCGACGACTCGACGCAGGGCTGCAACTCGGGCACCGAGGACTGCACCTTCGGCGCCTTCGGCCCCGACGAGATCCGGACTTTTGTGACCCTGGTCCCCTGGCGGTCGGAAGCCGAGTTGCTCCAACGGCTTGACGAGGGGAAACTCTGCTTCGGTATCAAGCACCACGGACAGATCGCGGCATTCGTCTGGTGCAATCTGGCGGAGTGCACCCATCCGTGGCACCAGGTTCCCCTGCGTGAAAACGAGGTCTACCTGTTCGACCAGTTCACACTGGACGCTTTCCGAGGGATGAATATCGCACCCTACCTGCGACGCCGCACCTACGAGGCCCTGCGCCGAATGGGGCGGGACACATATTACAGCGTCACCCATCGCTTCAACTCTTCTGCCGTCCGGTTCAAACAGAAGCTCGGCGCCCGGTTTCTCTGGCTGGCCGTCGGCATCAACCTGTTCGGCAAGATTCGGCGTCACGCCGTCCTGCGAGAGTATCCCACATGATGCCTGGCTCGTAAAGGCCCAGGAATAGACTCAGGGGACTGTGCTTCGGTCACCGCCGAAGTTCAGGCCGCTGGGGCAATCTGGGGGACCATCAGCCCAGGCGTCTTCCGCCACCACCAAGCTATCGACGTGGAGAACCCGGTTCATGCCGTCTCAGATCAGACCGACGCGGTCGCGACGGCCACCGGTGACAACCTGCGAACAGGATGCGTGCGATCCGCCGGGCCTGTGACAAATGCACCGATTATCGGCCTGATCCACGCATTCCCATCTTCGTAAAGCTACGGGCTGATCGTGCCGATACCGGAGATATGTCTGGGGCAGGCGGACGATATCGGTATATACGCCCCCCCGGATTCCGTGGCTTCTCAAGCAGAGCCAGAGGCAAGTCGTGTGTGGCCACCTGGCGTGGTCTCGGCAAGTGTGATAACACCAGAAGCAACGGGAAACAGACCAGATGAAGGACAAGAAGACGCCCGAGTTTCCTGCGACCTCTATGAACGGGGGATTCCTTGTCTACGGCTCGCCCGCCATCGAAGAGACGGAAATCCAGGAGGTCGTCGCGTGCTTGCGAAGCGGTTGGCTGGGAACCGGACCCAAGGTCGCTCAGTTCGAGGAAGACTTCAAACGCTACAAAGGGGCCCGGTGCGCCATTGCGGTCAACTCCTGCACGGCGGCCCTGCACCTGAGCATGCTGGCGGCGGGACTTCAGCCGGGTGACGAAGTCATCACGACCGCGATGACGTTCTGCGCCACGGTGAATGCGATCATCCATGCCGGACTGAAACCAGTCCTGGCAGATATCGACTCCGTTACGATGAACCTCGATCCCGAGCAGGTCGCGCACAAGATCACCGAAAGAACCCGCGCGATCGTACCCGTACATTTTGCCGGGCGACCCTGTCCAATGGACACCATCATGGACATCGCCCGCCATCACGGTTTGAAGGTGATTGAGGACTGCGCCCATGCCATCGAGACGGAGTTCCGAGGGCAGCATGCCGGCACCTTCGGCGACTTCGGGTGCTTCAGCTTCTATGCAACCAAGAACATCGTCACCGGCGAGGGGGGAATGGTGATCACAAACGATCAGGAGGGTGCCGCCCGGATCAAGAGACTGGCTCTGCATGGCATGACGCAGGATGCGTGGCGGCGATTTGGCGACGAGGGCTACAAGCACTACCATGTCGTGGACTGCGGCTTCAAGTACAACATGATGGATCTGCAGGCGGCGATCGGCGTTCATCAGCTGCGCAGGATAGAGCCGTACGCGTCGCGCCGCCAGGCGATCTGGGATCGCTACACGAAAGCGTTTTCAGACCTGCCGCTGACTGTGCCGGCGCCGATCGAACCTGAAACCCGCCATGCTCGCCACTTGTATACGATACTTGTCGATCAGGCCCGCTGCGGGATCGATCGGGATGCCTTTCTGCAGGCCATGACGGCTCGAAACATCGGGGTCGGCGTGCACTATTTGAGCCTGCCCGAACACCCGTTCTATCAGGAGCGATTCGGCTGGCGACCGGAGGACTACCCGCAGGCCATGCGGATCGGTCGGCAGACCGTCAGTCTGCCCCTTTCGGCCAAGCTGAAAGAGGGTGACGTTGACAACGTCATTCGCGCTGTGGAGGGAGTACTCCATGCGTAGCGCGCCCGACGGAGGGATTCGGTGGATCGCACCGGCGCGCCGCGCAGCCTGCGGCTGCTCCATGCGTCCTCCACGAGATCGGATTTCGCGCCGTGCATGTTGAAGGGCAGACCATGCACAAGCAGGTTGTTATTCACAACGTCCACACCTGGGTCCATCTGACCGAGAACTGGCTCTATACCCAGGTGAAGTATCTGCCCGCGGAGGTGGAGAGCCACGTTGTCTGTCGGTCAACCGCGAATCTCGATGCATTCGAGGTGCCCCACATCCATTGTTGGCTGGATCAGAGCGCTTCCCGTCGTGCCCTGATCGTCCTGCAAGGACTATTGACGTTACGAACGCGTTTCCGTCGGCACAGTGCCCATCTCGTCGATGTCGCCAGAAGACACCGCGCCTCGGTAGTACACTCGCACTTCGGCTACATCGGCTGGAGCTACAAAGACGCAGTACGTCGAGCCGGGCTCAAGCATGTCGTTACCTTCTACGGCGTCGACGCGAATCGGCTGCCCTGCGAAGACCCAAGATGGAGGGCACGGTATCACGCTCTGTTCCGCCATGTCGATCGTGTACTCTGCGAGGGTCCGCACCTGGCGAAGCTGGTCGTACAACTCGGCTGCCCGCAAGAGAAAGTCACGGTCCACCACCTCGGCATTCGAATCGATACAATCCCGTTCCAGCCGCGTCGCCGCCGTGACGACGAGCCGCTTCGCGTGCTCATCGCCGCTTCGTTCCGCGAGAAGAAGGGGATTCCGCTTGCGTTGGAGGCTCTGGGCCGGATCCGGGATCACGTTCCGCTTGAGGTCACAATCATCGGAGACAGTGGGTCGACCGCAGAGGGGGTGCAAGAGAAAGCCCGGATCATGCAGGGGATCCAAAAGCACAACTTGACCTCGAGCGTCAGACTCCTCGGGTTCCAGCCTCACCGCCGGCTGCTGGAGGAAGCGTACAAACATCACATCTTTGTATCTCCCAGCCTCACAACCTCCAACGGCGACTGCGAGGGAGGCGCGCCGGTCGGTATGATCGAAATGGCCGCTTCCGGCATGCCCGTGGTCAGCACAAGGCACTGCGACATCCCCGAGGTCTTCGGATCAGACCGTGGGTATCTGTTGGCCGACGAGCAGGACGTGGGCGGCGTGGCCGAACGTATCCTCTGGTTGGCGGAGAACCCTGACGCATGGAACGAGATCACCACGAGCATCCGCCAACGCGTGGAGCAGGAATATGATGCGGTAAAGCAAGCGATACGGCTTGCTGGGATCTACCGTGACGTCGCCCTGCAATAGCCGCCCTGCCGACCGCCGGCACGTGCTTCCTGGAGCCCTGTTTCGCCTCTGTGCTGTTCCATTCCGCCTTGACCGCTCTGTCTCGTCCGATGAGCCGTGAATCTTTAAAGAATTCCTGGTTTGGATGTCAGAAGATGCTGTGGAGAGCGTCTACGTAGATAAGGAGATCGACAGATCGCCGGTATGAGAGTCATGGTTTTTTGCATGGAGCATTGCGATGAAACGGAACTGCTCTCTGATGTCCGACGGACGTGAAGACCGTTCTGTTCAAGCCGACCTTTCGGCCTGCGAGAGCGCGGCAACCGACTATGAGAACCTTTTCGCATGGAGCGCGCGGGCCCGGCGGGAGACCGAGTACTTTCTCAACGGCCATATTCGCGATGCATCGGCGGGCTGGCCGACGCTCTCGGCGCCCCGCCGGATCGTTGCATAAACGCCGCAGGCAGACCGCCCTGCGTCAACAAGTCACGTGGATCAAGGCCGCCTTGGGCTTGGCGAATTTGTTGTAGGCATCGATCAGCTCGGGTGTGGGCAGCGCGCAGAACTCGATGCGATGCTCACGGAGAAAGTCGCAACCCTCCGGCGTCAGTTCGGCGACGCCGGACTGGCCTGTTCCGATGAACACCTTCTTCGGGCCGCCCTTGCAGATCCTCTTCAGCTCCGCCGGGCCAATCTTGTGCGACGTGCCGTAAACCTCCTTGGCAAGTCTCTTCTTGCGCCTCTTGACCTCGCCACTGGCCAGGACATACACGTCGGTCTCATATGTTGTCTTGCCGATCGTGATTTCGCCAAAAGAGGTCCCCATGATTTCGGATGAAGCCGGCATAATCACATCCCCAATGTCCTGGATCGCGCCGCCTTCGCTGCGGCGTCGTGCGTCCCTATTATGAGCGGCGACCGGAAATCAGGCAAGCCTTCTTGCGACCGACCATGCGTACAGCCGGGTGGCTTGGACTCCCGTGTGCAGGACAAGGCGGCTGTATCGGGGCGTGGCTACTCGACCGCCGTCACGGTGGTGACGATCGCCATGACGACGTCGGAGAACGCCGCCTGACCCGGCGTGGAGGAGGTGGTCCTCAGGACGCGACCGCGGAGCGAAGTCCTCTGCTCCGCGGAGCGCGGCCAGCCCGTCGCGCGGTCCACGGTCCGATCGATCTGTGAGGAACCTCCCAATTGGCTGCTGACCGTCGTCGCGCCGACCTGATAGATGATGGGTTCGTCCTCCATGCCTCGCCGTCCCTCGGCAACGATCTCGCAGGAGTCCTCCTCAAGGACCGTTATCGTATAGTTGCCGGGTATCTCAAAGCGTGCCTCCAATCGGAGCGGGACGGGCCCATCCCACCGGCTGCCCTTTTGCACCGGCTCTTCGGGCAGGCGGACGATCAAATGGTCGAGCAGGCCACGAATCGCATCGGCTCCGAAGATGAAGGACTCTTCAAACTGCTGTTTCAGCGCCAGGGTCCTGCTCCGGCGTGAGCCATAGCGCTGGTCGGTCTTCGCAATGGCTTCCTCAGCCCTTTCTTTGAGCTGCTCCCGCATCATGTCGTCTTCAACCTCGACGCGGTCGGCCGCAACGGCCAGGAACAGTTCGTCGAATCCCGGATCCAGCAGTTCGCCCTGATCCGAAACGTGGATTGTGAAACACTTTCCGACGAAGGGCACGTAGATTCCCGCCATCGAGTCGGCCTCGCTCAGGGATTTGTCCGAATCGTACTCGCCCAGGACTGTTCCATCCATCTGGGTCCGGACCTGTATCGCACGGAGCGTGACCACGACGGGGATAGCCCCATCGGTTCGCGCCCTCTTCGCTTCGAGAGCAACCGTGAACGCTTGGGTGTTCACAAGCTCCACCTGTTGCCCAGCCTCCTGGGAGGAGATATCCAGCCGCGTAGTCACGCGCAGGGTCGGTCCGGCTCCGGGACGTGGGTGGAATCGCAGGTGAATCATCTCGGCAGCAGGGGACAAGACCCTTTCAGGCGAGGCGATCTGTTCGGAAGGCGCGACCTCGCCAGCCGCCGATTCGGCCGAAGGCCCCATTTCAGCGACCTCTTGCTGCCGATGCCGAATCGGTGATTCCCCGACAGGCGCGGAGTCCCGGGAGCGGAGGAACAGAACGAGGCCGATGTGAGCTGCCGTCGCGGCGGCAAGCACGCCGACAACGAGGATGAGCCGGCGGCGGTTCGACCTGGCCGGCGTTGCGGAGGCTGTCGCAGGCTCCTTGTGGGGTTTCGCGACCGCCTCGGAAGAGACCGAAGCAACGGGTGCGGAGGCGACCAAACCCGTCGAAGCGTCAAGGAAGCTCCCGCACGCAGGGCATTCCACGAAGATGCCTGCGGCGTCTGCGGGCACGTCAATCGCCCGACCGCACATCGGGCAAGCGATCGTCCGAGCCAGTATTTCCTCCGTCCGCACCGGCTCACCACCGGGGATCACCACCGCTTCCCGGCACTTCGGGCACCTGCCCCTCCTTCCGGCGTGGCGGGTGGAAACCCTGATCTTCGTGTCGCAACTGCCGCAGCGAAACGTGATGATGCTCGATTCCGCCGGCACCTGGACCTCGGTCCCGCAGCGGGGGCATTTGCCACTCTTGCCCGCGTACTTGTCGTCCACGCGGATCGACTGGCCGCACTTCGGACAGGAGAACTTGATCATGGTTGGGTCCTCCGAACGGCCCCCACGGCCTGAACCATGACTTCTCGTTCGTCACCACAAATGGCATCTCGTGCATCTATGATACCACAGAAACAGGCCGAATCCCAAGCCCTCACCGCATGGCCATAGAAAAGGGGCTGTGAGCGGCGTGCTCACAGCCCCACGAAATCCTCTGTTTCCAGCCTGAGACTGCTGGTATGGCTGGAGGTGGCAACGTCCGACTACTGCGCTGCAACCGGTCTGCCGAAGCCGATGTCGTCGATGTAGACGGTGCCCGTGCCGCCGGCGACGGGGCTGGTCCGGTTGCCGACGCCGATGGTCATCTTCTCGACCGACGCCGGATCGACGCCGCCAAACTCACTCAGCGCAATCT
>JAAYBV010000057.1 GCA_012744475.1 Phycisphaerae bacterium | reverse complement strand
GGCAAGGCCCGTTTTCCACCACGGAGCGCCATGTGTGGCAGCGGCAAACGGAGCAGGGCGGAGTTTGCCGATGGCTTCGCCGGCATGCGTATCACCATCGGCAAGCCTGCGCTTGCCGCTGCCACACGGCTGCCAGGATATTTTCACAGACACAGGGCGGAGGGCGAGACGCCATCGCGAGCCGGAGAATCAGGCTTGGCGTCAGATTTGGAGCCTTGTGGTTCACAAACGGTTGCGGTATATTGCCCTCATGGCCACGGATGGCTGGGTTGGCAGGTGTCGTTTCACCGTCCGTTATCGACAAAATACGGTGCACGCGCAAGACCACTATGGGCAATCGGCGAAGCAATGTGAAAGGGGATCACCGATGGCAAGCCAAGACACAGACAGACACGCGATGCGAATGACCTGTTGCCCATGCGGCGGGCACGGTCACGACCATGACGGCATCAGCCGTCGCAGCTTTCTCCAGGGCGTCGGCGGCGCGACGGTCTTCGGCGCGGCGCTGACGGGCCTGACCTGGTCTTCGGTGGCGATGGCGGAGGCGGAAGGCCCGGCCGGACCCATCCGCAAACCGCTGGTGGTCAAGCCGATCCTCATGTACGACACCCCGCAGCGAAGGCCGCAGACGAGCTGGCGCAACTGGGGCGGGATCGAGACCCAGGAAGACGCCGAAAAAGAGCTGCGGGCCATCAAGACCGAACTGGCCGCGTTGGAGAAGAAGGCCGACTTCCCGGTGGAGTTCCTCGCGCCGGTTGGCGCCAGAAATGGGGACGAGCTGAAGAAGATCTCCGATCTGGACCAGGCCGACACCTATCTGATCTACGCCGCCGGCGGGTGGATGGGTATCTTCGACGAGCTGAACAAGCGCGGCAAGAACATGATCATCTTCTGCCGGCACAAGTCCGGGCCGGTTTACCTCTGGTATGAGATCATCAGTCCGCGTTACCTTCGACAACACACCGACACGCTGAAGGTCAAAGGCGTCGACGACAACGATGTCGTGATCGACAGCCAGGACGAAATCCTCTGGCGGCTTCGGGCGCTGTGCGGGCTGAAGAACACTCTCGGCACGCGGATCATTGCCATCGGCGGTCCCGCCGCCTGGGCCCAGCCCGCCGACGTCGTCCCGAACCTCGTGCGGCAGGTCTGGAAATTCGACATCCAGACCGTTGACTACGACGAACTCGGCAAGCTGATCAAGGAGGCCAACGCCGACAGCGCTGCGGTCGATCGTGCCAAGGCCCGCGCGAAGGACTACATGAAAGGCCGGGGCGTCAAGCTCGAAACGAAGCCCGAATACGTCGAGAACGCGTTCCTGCTCGAACAGGTGTTGCGAGGCATCCTGAAGAAGGCGGACTGTCAGGCGCTGACGATCAACAGTTGCATGGGCACGATCATGCCCATGTCCAACACGACGGCCTGCCTGACGCTGAGCCTGCTGAACGACTCGCGGTATCTGGCGTTCTGCGAATCGGACTTCGTCGTGATCCCCTCCGGCGTGCTGCTGGGCAACATCTCGGGTATGCCTGTCTTCCTGAACGACCCGACCTATCCGCACGACGGCATCATCACGCTGGCTCACTGCACCGCGCCGCGAAAGATGAACGGCAAGGACCTGGAGCCGGCCCGCATCATGACGCACTTCGAGTCGGACTACGGCGCCGCCCCCAAGGTCGAGTTCCGCAAAGGCCAGATGACCACGAACATCGCGCCCGATTTCGCGTCGAAGCGATGGGTGGGGCTGCGGGCCGAGATCGTGGACTCGCCGTTCCTGCCGATCTGCCGGTCGCAAATCGACGTTCGCTTCACCTGCGACAGCCTGAAGTTGGCCGAACGCATGCCCGGCTTCCACTGGATGACCGGCTACGGCGACTACCTGCGTGAGCTGGCCTACGCCTGCAAGAGGGTGGGGATCGAGTTCGAGAACCTGACGGCCTGAGCGGATCGACGACGAGAGCATTCCGGGAGCCGGGGCCATCGGGGTCCGGCTCCCCATCCATACGACAAGCAACAACTGAGAAGGAAAAACCCATGAGCATTCGACGTTCGGCGGCGGTCCTGACCGCCTGGGCAGCCGCGGCGTTCCTGGCGGTAGAGCCCGCCCTGGCTACGACGATCCAAGTGGCGCCCGACGGGCCGGTCAAGACCCTGACGCAGGCCCGTGACGTGATTCGGCAACTCAAAGGCACGGAAGGCCTCAAGGAGCCTGTGCAGGTGATCGTCGCCGACGGACGCTACATGTTGAGCGAGCCGCTCATCCTGACGCCGGCCGACAGCGGCACGAAGGACTTTCCGATCCGCTACGAAGCGGCGCCTGGCGCAAGGCCGGTCTTCAGCGGGGGCCGGATCATCACGGGATTCAAGGCCGACGCCGACGGCCTTTGGTCGGTCCGCCTCCTCGACGTGGCGAACGGCAAGTGGTACTTCGAGCAGTTATTCGTCAACGGCCGCCGCGCCGTCCGCGCGCGAACGCCCAACAAATGGTACCACTACATGGCTGAGACCTCGGAAGTCCCCATCGAAGGGCAGGCGGGCCAGTTCCTTCGCGCCACCCAGGTCCACGGCGACGCCCTGGCACCGCTGGCGGAACTGAGCGTTGCGGAGATCCAGGATATCACCATGGTCGCGTACCACAACTGGTGCATCACGCGGCGTTTCATCACCGCGATCGACGCCGCAGATGACCTGATCGTCACCACAGGCGAGCAACTGAAGAGTTATTCAGGCTGGCCCGTCAACACGCGGTTCCACCTCGAGAATTTCAAGACCGCCCTCGATGCACCGGGCGAGTGGTTCCTCGCCCGCGACGGAATGCTGTACTACAAGCCTCTGCCCGGCGAGGACCCGGCGACCGCCGAGGTTGTCGCTCCGCAATTGACCAAGCTTGTGATCCTCCAGGGCCAGCCCGAAGCCGGTCAGTTCGTCGAACACGTCACGCTCAAGGGATTGACGTTCCACCACAACGAGGAACTGCTGCCTCGGACCGGCTACGCCCCCTTCCAGGCGGCCTATGTCACGGAAGCGGCCGTCCTGGCCGACGGCGCGCGAAACGTGACGATCCAGGATTGCGAGGTCGGACACATCGCCACCTACGGCGTCTGGTTCCGCCGGGGCTGCCGGGACTGTCTCCTAGAGCGGTCGTACATCCATGATCTTGGCGCCGGCGGTCTGCGGATCGGCGAGGGCGAACTGCGGTCCGAAGAGAACCTCCAGACCAGCCACATCACCGCCGACAACAACATCCTGCGCAGCGGTGGGCGGATCTACACTTCGGCCGTGGGCATCTGGATCGGCCAGAGCGGTGACAACACGGTTACGCACAACGAGGTCGCCGACTTCTATTACACCGGCCTTTCCGTCGGCTGGCGATGGGGCTACGCCGACAGCCTGGCCAAGCGCAACATCCTGCGGTTCAACCACGTCCACCACATCGGCTGGTGGGTGCTCAGTGACATGGGCGGCGTCTACACCCTCGGGCCGTCCGAAGGCACCTCCGTCAGCGACAACGTCTTCCACGACATTTACGCCTACTCCTATGGCGGCTGGGGTCTCTACACCGACGAGGGCAGCACGGGCATCCTCATGGAGAACAACCTCGTCTACAACACCAAGACCGGCAGCTTCCACCAGCATTACGGCAAGGAGAACGTGATCCGCAACAACATCCTGGTCGACAGCCTGCTGCACCAGTTGCAGGCGACGCGGGTCGAGGAGCACCTGTCGTTCACGTTCGCCAACAACATCGTCTACTGGAAGACCGGGCCGCTGCTGGCCGGACCGTGGACCCAGGTTAAGATCAACATGGACAACAACTGCTACTGGAACGTCCCCGGCCAGCCGGTCAAGTTCGTGGGCCTCCCCATGGAGAAGTGGCAGCAGGAGAACGGTCACGACCAGCACTCCGTCGTCGCCGATCCGTTGTTCGTCGACCCCAAGAACCTCGACTTCCATCTGAAGCCGGACTCGCCGGCGCTGAAGATCGGGTTCAAGCCGTTCGACTACACGCAGGCGGGCGTCTATGGCGACCCGGCCTGGATCCGAAAGGCCAACGAGGTGACCTACCCGGCGCTGGAGCTGCCGCCCGACCCGCCGCCCCTAGCGGTTCACGACACGTTCGAAGGGACCGACGTCGGCCAGCCCCCGCGCGCCGACCAGGTCCACGTCGAGGGCAAGGGCGACGCCATCACGGTGAGCGACGAAACCGCTGCCACCGGGCAGCGCAGCCTCAAGTTCACCGATGCCGAGGGGCTGCGGTATTCCTACAACCCGCATCTGGTCTACTCGCCCAACCACAGCGCCGGCACGACCCACTGTTCGTTCGACCTGCGGATCGAGCCGGGCGTGCTGTTCCAGCACGAGTGGCGCGACTGGCGGTCGACCCTGTACAGCGTAGGCCCGAGCCTCCGCGTTGACGACGCCAAGCTTCGGGTGGGCGGTCGCAACGCGCCGGAACTGCTGGACCTGCCCGTCGGACAGTGGGTGCACTTCGTGATCTCGGCCGACCTCGGCGCCGGCAACAGCGGCACGTGGAATCTCACGGTGACGCTGCCCGGCCAGGAGCCCCGGCGGTTCGACAAGCTCGCCAACGGCAACAAGACCTTCGAGCAGTTGACCTGGCTCGGTTTCGTCAGCCACGCGACGACCAAAACGATCTTCTTCATCGACAACCTCAAGATCGACAACCAACTGCCGTGAGGCCGGAAGGGACTTCAAGGACCCGAACGACCTCAGGGACAAGGCTTGCCCTTGCGTCCCTTTGGTCCTTGAGATCCTTTGGGTCCTTGAGGAGCGCCGTCCGCCGAGGCGGACCCGGCTGCGCTGTCAAGGTACGCTCTGCGATCCTGTTTCAAGCAGCCCGGCGAGTTCATTCTCGGTTGGCAGACGATGCTCTGGCCCCCACGCCAGGCAGCCTTGGCGATCGATCAGGAAGTACGTCGGATTGGAGCGAATCGCGTAATCCAGATGCATCTGGCGCGCCACCATGCCCGCTGCGAAAGTGTAGGCGTGTTTCTCCATGTACTGCCTCGTCTCCTTTTCGTCTCCTCCGGCACAGGCAATCACGACCAGCCCCCGGTCTTTGTACGCCTCGTAAGTCTTCTGCAAGTCGGGGTGCGCCTTGACGCAGGGACCGCAACGCGTGTTCCAGAAGTCCAGCAGAACGACCTTGCCCGCCAGCGCCTCGTTCGGCAGGGGCTGTCCTATCCAGGATTTCATATGGATGGGCGGCGCCGGTGTCGGCTCGCCATTTCGATATGTCCGCTCAAACTTCTTGATGGCCAGTTGCGTTTCCGACCAGGGCACGTGGGACAGCTTGGCGCAGACCCTCGGAATCATCGAGCCGACATACGGCTCGTTGACGTCATACGTGTCATAGTACTCCTTGGCCTGCTGCCATACCCATAACACGTCGGTGTCAAGCTCGCCCATTTTGGCGTCCGGGACATCATAGGCCGTTCGATACAGGGCGCTTGCCAGGTGGTCGTCGAGGAGCATCTGGCTCTCCTCGACCTTGCCGGCACGCAGCGTCTGGCACGTTTGCAGCAGCTTGCTCGCCTTGTCGGCATTATCGGCGCGATGCTGCTGGCGCCGTGCCGTGTGCAAAAGGAACATCCCCACCAGGCAAAACGCAATCATGCACCAGAGATGACTGCACAGAAGACACGCTCCCAGCCTTCTTCGTCTATACAACACGACACAGAACAGAGGCAGCCCGACAATTGCCGCCATGACGAACCAGGGGATCAACATGAGCATCTTCTGCGTCATTGTCAGACTCCTTACCTTGCGTTCGGTTGGCTTCGGCGTCTCGGGGCCTCAAGCCGTCAGGTATCTCGGCAACACCGTCTCCTTCTCCCAATCCGTGGGCCATCTTACCGCCAAGATCGGTCGCACTCAACGGGCATCTTCGTGATTCATTGAGCGTGTTTGGATTTGGCATTGAAATGTTGTCTGTGATAGCATGGCACACTCACAGGCCCAACGCGGTCGAACACAGGAGCAGACATGGTATTGGCGCATCGGACGAAGATTCTGTTGGCTCTATGGACCTTCGCTTTGCCCTGTACGACCAGGGCAGCCGAGTTCCTGATCTTCGACGAGGTCTTCACGTTTGATGAGGGGCTGAACGGGTTCAAGTGGTTCATGCCGCCGGCCAATGCGCCGAAGGACTGGACGAGCCCGGACGACTACGAGAACGGGCAGGTGTACACCCGCTTCGAGATTCTCAGCCAGCCAACGCACGCCGCCAGCAAGCTGCAGTTCGGCATCTGGCAGGACGGTGGCAAGCGGGAGACGATGAGCCCCCACTGCGAGTTGCACGGGCCCGGCGTCGTCACGCACCACGCCTCGCCCGCCACGTGGTGGGAACTCGACCCCAACCATCCCGTAGACTTTTCGCGCGTCCGCGACTTCCTGCACTGCGGCATCATCGTCTGGTCCAGCGAGCCGCTCGGCTACATCAGCACGTGGAACCCCAATCCCGAGGTCTGGGCCAACCGGCACGAGTATCTCCCGATGCAGGTCCGTGCGACCGTTGTCGCCGTTTCGGCAGGCGGACGGTTCTCCGGCTGGGACCATTGGCTCAACCGCAACGCTACGGCGACGCCCATGTTCAACTTCAAACACCACTTCATCCGCTCGACGATGCCGACCAAGGACTGGTTCCATTCGGTGACGCTGGCCGACCTCGACAGGGACGGCGACCTCGATTACACGATCGCCTCGGCCCGGCCGCCGGGCCGCGTCGAGAACAACTTCTACTGGTACGAATATCGCGGGCCTGAAGATTGGGTCGAGCGCCTCGTCGGCTCGATGGGCCAGACGCAACAGGCCGCCGCTCTGCTCGACATCGATGGCGACGGCTGGATCGACATCGTCTCGGGAAACCATTGGTACAGAAACTCTCAGGATCCGAAGAACACGCCGTTCGCCGCACATCGCTACCGCACTCTGGATTCGGGCTTTCACGACGTGGGCGTGGCGGACATCAACGGCGATGGTCGCGCCGACATTGTCACGCTCAGCGAGAACCACGGCTGCTACTGGTACGAGCAGCCGGAACGTGCTCTGCTCGGCGAGCTCTGGAACGAAAGACAGATCATCTCCGCCGCGAACTGTCCTCACGGCAGCTTCGGACCCGAAGGCATCGGCGATCTCGACGGCGATGGCGACAGCGACATCATCCTGGGCGACCGCTGGGCACAGAACGAGGATGGCGGCGTGATGCGGGCGTTCCATCCCCTGCCCTTCGGACGCTGGACCGTGCCCACATGGGGCGGGCCTGCCATCCTGGCCACACGAAGCGTCATCCGAGACATGGACGACGACGGAGACAACGATATCGTCATCGTCGAATGCGACGTGCCCGATTGCGTCGCCGCGATTCTCTACAACGAAGACGGCCGAGGCACATCTTGGCGTAAGGTCCTGCTGCCGCAGACCGCGCCGGGCCGGCGGGGCTCGCTGCACAGCCTCCGCGTGGCGGACTTCAACCTCGACGGCAGGCTCGACATCCTGAGTATCGAACAGGAGGACTGCCGCGATGCCAATCCCATGCCGCCGCCTCGCTGGTTCATCTGGGAAAACACCACCGGCGTCTGGACCGAGCACGTGATCCTCGACGCGAATCTCGGCGGGCATGAGGCCTGGATCGGCGACGTTGATGGAGACGGGGACATCGACATCGTCTCGAAGACGTGGCGCAGCGGTCTCTATCACGACAGCGCCAACGCCGGAAACGCCCACGCCGACTTCCTGGAGAACCGCGCAATCGTCAAGTCCTCCGGCCAATGATGCCGTCGCTGTCTGGGGCGGCTATTGTGCGGCCGGAATCTTGCCGTCGGCGATGGCGGCCTCGGCAGTCGGGTAGCCGATGAGATCGCGTGCGCGGATCAGGATCGCCTCGGGCGCGCCAATCGAGTAGAAGTGCCGGCCTCTGCGGCTGGCTACGAACCGGGCATCGCCGGGGTCGATCTGACGGACCCAACTGAAGGCCGGCGGATCGCTGCGATCCAGCCGGGCCGGCTCAGGAACCACGCCGGACGGCAGCACACCCAGGCTTTCCGGCGCATCGGGGAAATACTTCGCCAGACCTGCCGGCGATGGAGCGGTGCGGCGACCCGGTCTTCCGAACGGCCCGTACAAACCCAACAGGACCAGCGTTGCTGCCACGGCCACGATGGCAGCGCCGATCAGGAGGCGGCGCCTTCGGATGGCTTGCCTGGCCCGCGTCCAGCGTTCCGCCGCCGCGACGATCTGTGTGCCCACCGTCGAGTCGGTTACTCCCGATCCCATCAGCTCACGCAGCAGACTGGATGTCCCCGAGCCCAGCGTTCCCGAGTCCACGACCGCGCCGGCAATCGCTTCGGCCCGCAGCGCCGAGGTCACCTCTGGCGCCGACGGCCGCTCGCTCGGGGACTTGGCCAGCATCCGCGACACCAGCGTCGCCAGGGTCTGCGAACAGTTCGGCAAGTACGTCCGCAGGTCCGGGAGCGGCGCCTTGACGTGCTGCTGAAGGACTTCTTCGAGGCTCTTTCCCGTGTAGGGCGCCCGGCCGGTCAGCGCACAGAACAGCGTCGTGCCCAGACTGTAGACGTCGACGGCCGGTGTCTGCTCCCGGCGAAGGATCATCTCGGGCGCCATAAACAGCGGCGAGCCCACCGCCTTGTGCGTGAACTGGAACGGATCGTTGGGATCGTCGATGTGCACCAGTCCGAAGTCGGTGACTTTGCACCGTCCCTGGCGCGTGAGCATCAGGTTGGCCGGCTTGATGTCCCGATGGAGGATGCCGATCTCATGTGCCGCCGCCAGCGCCGAAGCGGCGTCGGCGATGAACGCGCAGGCCCGGTGCGCCGGCAGCGGGCCGGCCGCCTTGATCGCCTGCCCGAGATTGCCGCCCTCGAGCATCTCCATCGCGATGTACCACCAGCCGTCGTGCTGGTTGATCTCATAGATGTGCACCACGTTGGGATGATCGATCTGAGCGGCGGCGCGCGCCTCGCGGAAGAACTGATCGACCCGCTGGGCGGCGTCGATTCCCGGCAGGCGTTTGCACAGCACCTTGAGCGCCACGATGCGCTGAAGGTTGATGTCGCGGGCCTGGATGACCCGTCCCATCTTGCCTTCGCCGATCAAGCGCAAGAGCTTGAAATGGCCCAGCACCTTGCCCACCCAGGGCGGCTGACGGACCGGCGAGGCGCGCCTCGCCCCCGCGGCCGGCGTTTGTACGGGCGAATGATCATTCGCCCCTACTGTCTGCGGCTCGACGATCTTCGTGTCGCCGGCGATAAGACTCGCCTCGAACGCCGCGTCGTCAATCCGTCCTCGCTCATCTCTGGCTGACATCGATCCGGTCCTGAGAGCCGATATTGATGCCGGTGAAGTACATCACCGTGATCACACTCTGCTGCTGTTGTGGCCGCCCTTCGCTGACGTCTCCCTCGTCCGAGGCGACGGCGATGAACGCCGTGTCGCTCAGCCGGCAGACCGCCTCCACCTTCATGTCCGGAAATCGGGCAACCAGGATCGGGCGATCCTGCTTGTGCCCGCTCCACCAGAACAGGGCGCTGTCGAGCGTGTTGGGCGGGAACGGCTGATCCTTGCTCAGTTTGGGCCCATTGCTCCGGGCGGCGGTGATCAGGTATCCCTGGGTCCGCGGGTCCCAGCACAGATCGCTGACGCCGCGGTCTCCCAGATCGATCGCGAACAGGTCCGCCAGGTCCAGTTTGTTCGCATCCCGGACATCGAACGCCTCCTCAACGCCGACAACCACCGCCATCAGTGCATGCGAGCCCAGCAACGGATTCCGCATCCCGAGCAGCAGGCGGCTGCCGTCCGGTGCGAAACACATCCCCTCGACGTTGCCCCAGCGATAGGTGTTCTTGTCGCCGCCTGCGAAATCGGGATGAAACGTGCGATAGGGTTCGATGCCCACAGCCTCGAAACGCTCGTTGATCAGATCGCGCAGCCGCCCGGCGTTGAGCACCACCGGCCGGACCACGCGCGCCGGGTCCAGGTCGCGCAGCGCCACCCGCAGCATGTGCCGCCGCTTCGGCAGAGGCAGCTCATCGGGGTCGTTGCTCAACGAGCACATCACGTAGACAACCTGCTCCCGGCCCCGACGGGTCCCGGCGAGCCGGGACACCACCAGGCACTCCGCATCGTCGAGCAATTCCTGTTCGTTGCCGATCACCACCTGCGGACTCGGCATCCCGATCCTCATTTGCTCCAGGTCGATCGGACAGGTGAACAGCGCCAGCCCGTGGCGGTCGCTGACCAGGATCAGACGGCCGTCGGCCCAGACCATGCCGCTGCACTCCAGGGGCTTGACTTCCGTCCCCTGCGCGGAAATGGGGGCTTCCACGGTGACATCCCGCTGCGCGACCACCGGCGGCTCCACAAGACCGAAGTGGATCTCCGGAACCGTATCGGCCTGGCCCGTGCGCTGCTGCGCACGCGCGGATGCAGCGCAGGCGAGTATCGTGCCCAAGAGCAGAAAACGAACCACCGAAAAGGAGTGCTCTACCGGTGCCAGCATAAGGGCCTTCGCTCACTGCGGCCAATGCAGCATGGGCCAAAGCCCATCCTGCGGGCTACTACGGGGTTCATGGTACGGCCGAGCCGGACGCAAGTCAACACGCCACCGGCACCATTTGATCAGAGGATCCGAACGGAGCAAAGACACCCCTGTTACCCAAATTATGGCCTCAAAACCCGACACATCCAAGTCCCGGCGTCCGCCTCGCGCTGAAATAGGAAGGTCTTTCTCGATTCGAGGCTATCGAAGCCCGGGCGAATCGCCTATACTGCCGGGCCATTGGCAAGAAACGCTGACGTTCTGTGACAACGCCACGAATCGAGGGGTAACAGCATGGACATCTTTCAGATCACAGCGCAGGAACTGCTGGACTCACGCGGCAACCCGACCGTCGAAGCGACAGTCCACCTGGACCGGTACACGCGCGTCAGCGGCATGGTGCCCTCCGGCGCCTCGACGGGCAAGTACGAAGCCGTCGAGCTGAGGGACAATGAGCCGCAACGCTACCGCGGCAAGGGGGTGCTCAAGGCCGTCCGCAACATCAACGGCATCATCGCCCCGGCCCTGATCGGACACGACGTGACCGATCAGCGAGGCATCGATCAGAAGATGATCGAGCTGGACGGCACCGAGAACAAGTCCCACCTCGGCGCCAACGCCATCCTGGCGGTCTCCATCGCGTGCCTGCGAGCCGGCGCCGTGGCCCGGCGCATGCAGTTCTATGAATACGTCGCCGACGTCTTCGGCAAGCCCGCCAGAGAGCCCTTTACCATGCCCATCCCTCTGATCAACGTCCTGAATGGGGGCAAGCATGCCATCGGCTCGTCCGACTTCCAGGAATACATGATCGTACCGATCGGCGCTCCGACGTTCGCCGAGGCGACGCGTTGGGCTGCCGAGACGTTCCACGAACTGAAGGGCATCATTCGCGAGCAAGGCTGGCCAACCACGGTCGGCGACGAGGGGGGCTATGCGCCGCCGGTCGAATCCAACGAAGAGCCGCTCAAGCTCATCATGCAGGCGCTCGAACGGGCGGGCCACACCCCCGGCGAGGACATCGCCATTGCCCTGGACCCGGCGGCCTCCGAACTCTATAAGGACGGCAAGTATCACCTGACCAAGGAGGGCATGTCGCTCACCTCGGCCGAGATGGTCGATCTGTTCGTCGACTGGGCCGGCCGGTACCCGATCATCTCGATCGAAGACGGCCTGGACGAGGAAGACTGGGACGGGTTCGCCCTGCTCAAAGACAAGACGCAGAACAAGGTTCAGATCGTCGGCGACGACCTGTTCGCGACGAACCCGCAGCGCGTGCGGATCGGGATCGAGAAGAACGTAGCCAATTGCGTCCTGATCAAGGCCAACCAGATCGGCACAATCACCGAGACGCTCGACACGGTCCACTTGGCCTTGGACAACGGGCTGACCGCGATCGTCTCCCACCGCTCGGGCGAGACTGAGATGCCTTTCGAGGCCGATTTCGGCGTCGGCACCGGCGTCGGCCAAGTCAAGATCGGCTCGGTTTCACGATCCGAGCGGGTCGCCGAGTACAACGAGCTGATGCGAATCGAGCGTCACCTCGGCGGCCGGTCGATCCTGGCCCATTTCCCCTTCACCGGCGTCGCGAACGCGTAGGCCCGTCCTGCGTCTTGTCAGGGGTTTCGCCTTCAGGCAACGCGCGGGCGTCCTGCGCCACTGCCCAGACGCAGCGCGAGCGGTTCTTGGCCTGCGCGTAGGCGCGGACGCGGAAACTGCGGACCTTCAGGCCCTCTCGTCGAAGACGTCCTTCGAACAGCGGATCGACGTCGACCGACCAGATCGCCAGACAGCCACCCGGGCGAAGGGCCCGCATCACGGCACCGATCCCCATGGGACCATACAGCCCATCGTTGCCGGCATAGGTCATCGCGCCGGGCCCGTTGTCCACGTCGAGCAGAATGGCGTCGAACGCGCTCTCGGACCGGCGGATCACCTGGGCGACGTCGCATGATTCGACCGTCACCCTGCCATCCCGCAGCGGATGGCCCGCCAGTTCGCCCAGAAGCTCCTGGTTCCAGCGGACGACGTCGGGCATCAGCTCGGCCACGACGACGCGGGCCCCCGGCGGCAGCAGATCGAGCGTCTGGCGCAGCGTGTAGCCCATGCCCAGCCCGCCGATCAGGACGACAGGGCGCGGCCTCTTGCGGATCTTCTCGCACCCCAGACGGGCCAGCTCCAGTTCCGATTCGTGCTCCCGACTGGTCATCAACTGCCGGCCGTCCACGCTGATGAAGAAATCCCGGTCGTGCCGGGAAAGGACCATTCTCTTTCCGTCCGGGGTCGTCGTCGACGCCAGTTCAGTACAAGGTTTCACGCCGATCTGTCCTTTCTCAGGGCCCGTCGCTGCCAATCCGGACGGCTGCCATATGTGCGTTTCGAGGCCCATTGTCGAGGATCGCAGGCGATTTGGAAAGTCCAGGCTAGGCAGAAAACAGAGGTCGGCGTGGAAGCAGCTTGCGGCCGTCAGTGTTTTCTCGGTTGCAGAGCGAGTGGCGATCGGTTATATTCCGGCCGTCTAACAGTCTGGGGTGACTTAAAGGAATAGGCGATATGGACAAAGGACGGTCGATCTGGTTGGTCTGCACGTTGCTGCTTGCTGTGGTGGCGCTGGCGGGATGCTATGAGCCCGAGCCGAGACCTCGCGTCATTGGCGAGGACCGGCCGGTGCCCTTGCCCACGACGCAGTTGATCCCGCAATACCGTCTCCTGGGACGCTCGATCCAGGGCCGGGCCATCACCGCGCAAATCCTCGGAGATGGACTGGACACAACGCTCATCGTCGCGACGATTCACGGCAACGAACCGGCGGGGACACCGCTGGTCAAGAGACTGGCCGATCATCTGGCGACCAATCCGGATCTCTTGGAGGGCCGCCGCATCGTTATCATCCCGGTGGCCAATCCGGACGGCATGGCCGCCGGAACGCGGGAGAACGTCCGCGCCGTCGATCTGAACCGCAATTTCGAGGCGTCCAACCGCGTCAACAACGGCGATTATGGGCACCAGTCGCTGTCCGAGCCGGAAACCCGGGCGCTCCAGGCCGCAATCGAGGAGTTCCGCCCGAACCGGATCCTGTCGCTCCACCAGCCGCTCAATTGCATCGACTATGACGGCCCGGGCAAGGCCCTGGCGGCCGCCGTCGCGTCATCCAGCAGGCTCCCGGTCAAAAAGCTGGGCGCCAAGCCGGGTTCGCTCGGCGCCTATACCGGCGAGGAGCTTGGCATCCCGACGATCACCATGGAGCTGCCGGCGGCCGCCTCCAATCTCAGCGAGGATGCTCTGTGGGAGCGGTACGGCCAGGCCATGATTGTGGGCATCACCTACTCGCTGCCCGCGTCGAAGTAGAATCGTAGAGAGAAGGCACACCCTGTGGCGGTGCCACGACGTTTGCAGCCCCCCTGCCACCGGTCCGGCGTCGCGGAATGCGCGTGAATTTCGCCCGGCGGCCGGTTAGAATCTTCCCAACGACAAATGCATATGGGCAGATTCAAGCTGAACAACCGGTTCCAACCGTCGGGCGATCAGCCGCAGGCCATCGAGCGGCTCGCTGCCGCCTTGCGCGCCGGCAGCAAATTCCAGACCCTCATGGGCGTCACCGGAAGCGGCAAGACCTTCACCATGGCCAACGTCATCGCCCGGTTCGACCGGCCCGTCCTGGTCATCTCGCACAACAAGACGCTGGCCGCCCAGCTCTATGAGGAGTTCCGCGAGCTGTTCCCCGAGAACGCCGTCGAGTACTTCGTCAGCTACTATGATTACTACCAGCCGGAGGCCTACATCCCGCAGCGGGACATTTACATCGAGAAGGACGCCTCGCGAAACGCCGACCTGGATCGATTGAGGCTTTCCGCGACGACCAGCCTCGCGACCCGGCGCGACTGCATCGTGGTGGCCTCGGTCTCCTGCATCTTCGGGCTTGGCTCGCCGGAAGCCTACAAGGCCAGCATGGTCGCCGTCCGCACCGGCGAGACCTGCGACCGCAACACCCTGCTCGGCAAGCTGGCCGACATCCAGTACGCACGAAACGATATCGACTTCCAGCGCGGGACGTTCCGCGTTCGCGGCGACGTGGTCGAGCTGTATCCATCCTATGAATCGTTCGCCATCCGCATCGAGTTCTTCGGCGACGAGATCGAGCGGATCAGCTACATCAATCCCGTCTCGGCCGAGATTCTGGCGGTCGAGAGCCAGGTGTTCATCTACCCGGCCCAGCACTACATCATGCCGGCCGACCGCATCGCCGAGGCCGTCGAAGGCATCCGCGCCGAGCTGGCGCAGCGCCTCGGCGAGCTGCGCAGCCAGGCCAAGCTCCTCGAAGCCCAGCGGCTGCAGGCCCGGACGATGTACGACATCGAGATGATCCAGGAGGTCGGCTACTGCAGCGGGATCGAGAACTACGCCCGCCATCTGGCGGGCCTGCCGCCGGGGGCCAGGCCCTATACGCTGATCGACTACTTCCCCGACGATTTCCTGCTGTTCATCGACGAGTCCCACGTCACCATCCCTCAGTTGCGTGCCATGTGGGCGGGCGACCACAACCGCAAGGCCGTGCTCGTGGAGCACGGCTTCCGTCTGCCCAGCGCGATGGACAACCGCCCGCTGCGGTTCGAGGAATTCCAGCAGAACTGGTCGCAGGTCGTGTTCGTCTCGGCCACGCCGGCCCCGTTCGAGCTGGAGCTGTGCGGCGGCGAGGTCGTCGAGCAGATCATCCGTCCGACCGGCCTGCTCGATCCGGAGATCTTCGTCCATCCCGCGACCAACCAGGTCGAGCATCTGCTTGAGGAGATCGCCCGGCGGGTCGCGGTGCACGAGCGGGTGCTGGCGACCACGTTGACCAAGCGGATGGCGGAGAACCTGGCCAGCTACATCACCAAACGCGGCTATCGCTGCCGGTATCTCCACAGCGAGATCGACACCCTCGAACGGATCGACATCCTGCGGGACCTGCGGCACGGGGAGTTCGACGTGCTCGTGGGCGTCAACCTGCTGCGCGAAGGTCTCGACCTGCCGGAAGTCTCCTGCGTGGCCATCCTCGACGCCGACAAGGAGGGGTTCCTGCGCAGCCAGACCTCCCTGATTCAGACCATCGGACGCACCGCCCGGAACGTCAACGCCACCGTCCTGCTGTACGCCGACACGGTCACCGAATCGATGCGAAAAGCCATTGACGAAACCGGGCGGCGGCGTACAATCCAACTGGCGTACAACCAGGAACACAACATCACGCCGGAAACGATCAAGAAAGAGATCCGCAACAGCCTGACCGAGCAGATCAAAGCCCGACGCGTCGCCCAGGAGGCGATTCGACTCGGGGACTCCGAATACGACAAGGTCGAGTTGGCCGGACAGATCGAGCGGGAGATGCTGGAGGCCGCCGAGGCCCTCGATTTCGAGCGGGCGGCGGTATTGCGGGACCAGTTGCGCGAATTGAAGGAGCTGCCGGAGTTGGTGCTCGCCGATTCGCACAGGAAAAAGAGCACCTTTCTGGCCGCCAAAAAACAGAAGCGGCGCGGGAAGGCATAGAGGCACGGGGTCCGCCGCCAAACCGGCGCGGTGCGGCCCGACAGGTGGGGAAGAAATGAAGAAACTGAACATCGCGCAGGTCCGTCCCCTGATCCAGATGGCCATCGAAGAGGACCTCGGTCGAGGCGACGTGACAACGGAATTGCTGTTTCCCGACGACTCGACCACGCGGGCAACCGTTGTCTCGCGGGAGGAGATCGTCGTTTGCGGCGTACCCGTGCTCGAAGAGATCCTTCGGCAGTACGATCCGCGTCTGAAGATGACCGCCCATGTCAAGGACGGCCAGGTCGCCCACGTGGGCAGCAAGTTGGCCACCATCGAAGGGCCGCTGCGTCCCATGCTCAGCGCCGAGCGAGTTCTGCTGAACTTCCTCCAGCGTCTCAGCGGGATCGCGACGACCACGAACAAGTACGTCCGGGCGATCCGCGGCACCAAGGCCAAGATCTACGACACGCGCAAGACCCTGCCGGGCTGGCGTCTGCTGGAGAAGTACGCCGTCACTTGCGGCGGAGGATACAACCATCGCCTCGGGCTTTACGACGGCATCCTCATCAAGGACAATCACTTGGCCGAGCTGGGCAAGAGCTTTCCGCTGCGGCTCAAGCGTGTCGTGGACGACGCCAAGAACGTCAAGGGGCTTTCCTTCATCGCGGTCGAAGTGGACCACGTCGATCATCAATTGAACCACGTTCTGAAGATCCCGGGCATCGACATCGTCCTGCTGGACAACATGGGCCAGTGGCAGCTCAAGCACGCGGTGAAGATGCGCGACGAGATGTGCGGCAAGGGCAACAAGCCCCTGCTGGAGGCCTCAGGCAACATCACGCTGGACAACGTCTCGGCGATCGCGCAGTGCGGGGTGGACCGAATCGCCATCGGAGCGATCACCCACTCGGCCGCCGCGGTCGATATTGGACTGGACAAATAGACGATCTTCATGCCACGTGACGACCGACTCGACCCGGACAGGATCAGCGTCAAGCTCAAGACCAGACGGATCGGACGCAAGGTCCTCGTCTACGAACGCACGGCCAGCACGAACGACGTCGCGGCCGAGTACGCGCGCAACCCGGACCATGACGGCCTTGTGGTCTTCGCAGAAGAGCAGACCGCCGGCCGGGGACGAACCGGCGCGCAGTGGCAAAGCCCCTACGGCGAAAGCCTCCTGTTCTCCGTCCTGCTGATCGGCCGCGCGATGGAGAACGAGCTGCTGTCTTTGACCTGCGCGGTGGCCATCGCGGAGGCCTTGGGCGACGTCGGCGGCCGGCGCGCCCAGATCAAGTGGCCCAACGACGTCCTGCTGGCCGGTAAGAAGGTCTGCGGCATCCTTGTCGAATCCAAGCGCGTCGCGCGGCCGCCTGAGAGCTTGAGCAGTCCCTCACGAGCGACGAGCGACGAGGGACGAGGTACGACCGTGATCGGGATCGGGATCAACTGCCATCAGAGCGCCGCGTCGTTCCCGCCGGAGCTGCGCGAAATCGCTACGAGCCTCGACATCGTCGGCGGCGTCCGCTGCGACCGCATCACGCTGGCGCGGCGCACGCTCGCGTCGCTGGACCAATGGCTGCGAACCGCCGAGAAGAACAAAGAACGAGTGATCGAAACCTGGAGCAGCCTGAGCACGCAACTGTCGCAGCGTGTGACGCTCTCCTGCAACGGGCGGACCTTCACCGGCCACTGCATCGGGATCGACCCGGCCAACGGTCTGATCCTCCAGCTCGACCGAGGCGGCGTCCGCATGTTCGACGCCGCCCACACCACGATCCTCAAGTGACAGCCTCGCGGCAGGGCCGCGAGGCATTGATGATTGATTATTGATTATTGGCTATTGCCCGGGCGCACTTCTGGTTGTCATCCCGAGTCCCGATGCACATCGGGATCGAGGAGCCTGCCCTGAGCCTGCCGAAGGGATCCGGCCAGAGACCACGCGTGCCTCCCATTCGCGGCCAGATTCCTCCGCGCGGCCCGCCCTGAGCGCAGCCGATGGGGCCTGCCTTCGGCAGTCCTTCGGTCGGAATGACAAAGTCGCAACTCTTCATCTCAATAGTCCCTGAACTTCCGCATCCATTGCGGCCAATCCTCAGGTTTCACGCCGCCCGTCTTCGTCCACGGGCCTGTCGTCAGAAAGTGCCGACTCCACATCAGTGTCCACAATTCTTTCAGTCCGACCTTGCGCACGGACCCGTCCATGAAAGCCATGTTGATACCGCCTCGGTGGCGGTTGATGCAAACCGTCCACATCGTGTAAGGTGTCCACGCCCCTTCGTACTCAGGTGGTTCGTCAGTGTGTGGCGGGCACGCGCCGCACATCGCGCAATCGAAAAACACAGGGACGCGCCCGGCGCATTTGGCGTGCCAACTGATCCAGCGGCCCGGCCCGACAAGGTTCTCCCCACTGCGGTCGATTGAGCTCTCGGTGAATACCCCGCCGTTCAGGCCATAGCTGCCTCGAAGGTCAGAACGCCCCATCAGACAGGAACAGGCATGAAACGTGTCGCCCACCATGCCGGGTACGCCGGGCAGGGGCTTGCTCGCGGAAGGGCACAGGACCACATCGGGGTCGCTACGTAGGATAGGATCGGTGACGTACCGCCAAATGGTATCGAATCCGCCGCAAGCCGAGCATGTCTCGTTCTCGTCCATCCACATGGACAAGCCCAGACCCAACTGGCGCAAGCGTCCCTGGCAAACGACCGCCTGCGCCTGGTTCCGTGCCCGGGACAGGGCCGGTAGCAGGAGGGCCAGCAGGAGGACGACGATGGAAATGACCACCAGCAGTTCGATCAGGGTGAAGGCCCGCTGGCTTTCGATTTGCTTTCTCGCATTCATGGCTTCCGCACTCCTTGGTTCGACAAGGAGTCCTGACGCCGCACGGCACTCTTGCCGGTGCTCGGCCACCGTCGCTGTTCACCATCTATTATCGTGTTTCCGCCTTTGGCGTCAAGTGCAGAACCGAAAAGGTCTTGTGGGGGCCTATCGCTCCAATAGGACCTATTGTGTATTTCGTGGCGGGCGACGGGCGGGTATACTGGGTGCACACGACACGAATCCATCGAAAGGAGCCGGTCTATGACAACGTGCGGACACAGTCAGACAGCGAGAGTGTTGGGGATCGTTCTGTGCATCGTCGCGGCTTGGGCCTGGCGGTGCCCAGCCGCCGAGAGTGAGGCGATTGAGGCATGGCGGGACCTGAAGTTCGGGCTTTTCGTGCACTGGGGTCCGGTCAGCCTCAAGGGCACCGAGATCGGCTGGTCGCGTGGGCGCGAGGTGCCTGCTGACGAATACGACCAGCTCTACAAGCGCTTCAATCCTACGCTGTTCGACGCCGAAGCGTGGGTCACAACCGCCAAAGAGGCCGGAATGCGCTACCTCGTCCTGACGTCCAAACACCACGACGGGTTCTGCCTGTGGCCGTCGAAGTACACCGACTACCACATCGGCAACACGCCCTTCCAGCGAGATGTCATGCGCGAGCTGGCCGCCGCCTGCGCCGAGCACGGCATCCAGTTCTGCACCTACCACTCGATCTGCGACTGGTACCATCCGGACTATCCGATGGGCAGTCCCGGCGGCAGCACGAAGAAGCCCAGCCCCAACATGCCGCGGTACTTCCAGTACCTCAAGAACCAGACGAGGGAGATCATCGAGAACTACGGACCACTGGGCATCATGTGGTTCGACGGCCAGTGGGAGGAGCCCTGGACGCTCGAATACGGCGACGAACTGTACGCCTACCTCAAGGGCCTCCAGCCGAATCTCGTGATCAACAACCGCGTGAGCAAGGGCCGCAACGGTATCGCGGGCGACTACGACACGCCGGAGCAGCGCATCGGCAACTTCCAGAACAATCGGCCGTGGGAAACCTGCATGACCATTTGTCAGCAGTGGGCCTGGAAGCCGAACGACGTGATGAAATCCGAGAAGGAGTGCATCCAGACGCTCGTGCGCGTCGTCGGAGGCGATGGGAACCTGCTGTTCAACGTCGGGCCTATGCCCGATGGGCGAATCGAACCGCGACAGGTGGAGCGCCTGCTCGAGATGGGCCAGTGGCTCGGCAAGTACGGCCAGACCATCTACGGCACGCGCGGCGGCCCCTTCAAGACCACCGCCTCCTTGGCCAGCACCCACCGGGGCAACACCGTCTACGTCCACATCCTCGACTGGCGCGACGAGACCGTCACGCTGCCGGCGTTGCCGAAGCGTATCGCCAATGCGTCGCTCCTGACCGGCGGCTCCGTCAGCGTCCGCCAGACGTCCGACGCGATCGTGATCGGCGTGCGCGAAGAGTACCGCGACCCGATCGACACGATCGTGGAGCTGACGCTGGATGGCCCGGCGGCGGACATCGCAGCGCTGGCGTTGCCCTCGTCGTCGCTGGCCGCAGGCAAAAAAGCCTCAGCCTCGAACGTCTTTCAGAACAACCCTTCCCACGGTCCCGACAAGGCGTTCGACGACGATCCCGGCACGCGGTGGGCGACGGATTCCGGCGTCAAACAGGCGTGGCTGGAGGTGGACCTGGGGCGGCCCGAGACGATCGCGAAGGTAATGCTCAGCGAGGCCTACGACCGCGTCCGGCGTTTCGAGCTGCAATACGCCGACGACGGAACTTGGGTGACCTTCGTCGAGGGCCAGCGAATCGGCGAGGAATTCACCGCCGCTTGCGAGCCTGTCACCGCGCAGCGGGTCCGTCTGAACATCCTTGAAGCCACCGACGGCCCAACCATCTGGGAATTCCAAATCCTGACTCCCAGGAAGACCCCGTAGCCACTGGACGGGCTGAACGTTCCGGTTTGCGACTCGGGGGCGTTGTGCTATACTGTGCCCTCGCGCCGGCGGCGCCGGCGTGCGAGGAGCATTGGACGACGAAATGCCAACCCGTACAGTGAGGTAGTCGAGCATGGCCGAGAGGTTTGACGTTGTGGTGATCGGGGCCGGACCCGGCGGCGCCAGGGCCGCCAGGCGCTGCGCCCAGCGAGGGGCCTCGGTGGCCCTGGTCGAGAGACAGTTCATCGGAGGCACCTGCCTGAACTGGGGCTGCATCCCGTCCAAGACGCTGCTGGCGTCGGCGCACCTGCTGATGAAGGCCCGCAGCGCGTCGGAGATGGGCATCGACATCCCGTCGGCGGCGCCCAACTGGCCCAGAATCCAGCAACGCCGCGAGAGTATCATCGCCGGCCTGCGCAAAGGCATGCAAGGCGGGATGAAGTCCGCCAAGATCGCCTATTTCGAAGGGACCGCCGTCGTCCATTCGCCGACGAAGGTCACGGTCGAAGCCAACGGGCAGAAGACCGATCTCGACGCGGGCAAACTGATCCTGGCGACCGGCTCCGAATCGATCCAGATCCCGAGCCTTCCTTTCGACGGCAAGGTCGTCATCAGCAGCACAGAGGCGCTGTCGCTGCCGGAGATTCCCAAGTCGATGGTCGTCGTCGGGGGCGGCGTGATCGGCTGCGAGTTGGGCTGCGCGTATGCCGCGATGGGAACCAAGGTCACCATCGTCGAAGCGCTCGAAAGTCTGCTGCCGATGCTCGATTCGTGGGCGAGCCGGCTGGTCGAACGCGAGTTCAAGGGCCTCGGCATCGAGGCGCTGACCGGGCGAAGGGTGATGAGCGTCGACAAAGGTCCGTCGTCGGCCAAGGTCAACCTCGACGGCGGCCAAGCCATCGAGGCCGAACGCGTGCTGGTGGCCGTCGGGCGGCGCGCCGCCGTGGATAGGGCCATCGTCTCGGCGCTGGGCCTCGAGATGAACGGACCGGTCATCAAGGTCAACAAGAGAATGGAGACGAACGTGCCGGGCGTCTACGCGGTCGGCGACGTCGTCGGCACCACCTACCTGGCGCACGGCGCGACCGCCGAGGCAGAGGTCGCGGCCGCCAACGCCACCGGCAGCAGCGAGGAGATGCTCGACTACGACCTGATTCCGCGCGTGATCTTCACGTTCCCCGAGGTCGCGTCCGTGGGCAAGACCGAGGCGAAGTGCCAGGCCGAAGGGCTGGATGTCACGGTCGGCAAGGGCTTCTACAAGGCCAACGGACGCAGCGTTGCCGAGAACGACACGAACGGCCAGATTCACGCCATTCGCGACAACGCGATCAACGAAATCGTGGGCGTCACGATGGTCGGGCCGCTGGCGACCGAATTCGTCGCGTTCGCCCGGACGCTGATCGGCACGTGCGAGCCGATCCGCCAGATTACGTTCCCGCACCCGACGATCTCCGAGACCCTCGAAGACGCGATGCACGAAGCGCTGGGCGAGCTGCTCCTGGAATAGCACGGAATGATGAATCAGACAGCAAAAGGCAAGAATCAAAACTGCGGAATCCGGCGGAGGCGGATGAGGTACGGGCGAATCATGATTCGCCCCTACGATCTGCATTTTGCACTTTGCCTTTTGATTTCGTGCGGAGAGTCCGCCGGTGACGCGTGACATCCAGATCGATGCAACAACCGCCGAGGCGTTGGAAGTCCGCGACCTGGGTCTGGCCGACTATCGTGAGGTTCTGTCGCTCCAACAGCAGTTGAACCAGCAGCGTCAGGCCGGCCGGATCGGCGACACCGTGCTGATCGTCGAGCATCCGCCCGTCATCACGCTGGGAGCGCGCCAGAGCGCCAACAGGCTGCTGGTCGATCCGGATGAGTTGAGGCGACGCGGCATCGATGTGGTCGAGATCCGTCGCGGCGGCGGCGCCACCGCCCACAATCCGGGTCAACTGGTCTTCTATCCGATTGTCCACCTTCAACGTCTGGGTCTGAGCGCCAGTGAATACGTCCGGACGCTTGAAGCAATCGGCATCGACCTGCTCGCGCGGGCCGGCGTCACGGCCGAAAGGCGAAAAGGCTTTCCGGGGCTCTGGACCGGCGGCAGGAAGATCGCCTCGGTCGGCGTGCGCGTGCGCCGGTTCGTGACGTACCACGGCATGGCCATCAACATCTGCAACGACCTGCGTCTGTTCGACGCGATGGTCCCCTGCGGCCTCGACGGCGTCGAGATGACTTCGGTCAAAAAGGAAACGGGCCGGCCCTGCGATATGGACGCGGCCAAGATGCATCTGACGAGACTGCTCCCGCATCACCTGGGCGGAACGCGACCATGAGCGCCAACGCCAAACGACTGCCCCCGTGGCTGCGCCGGCCCTGGCCCGCCGGGCACAGCTTTCAGCACACCGAGCGGACGCTCGAATCGCTGCACATCGAGACGATCTGCGACCACGCGAACTGCCCCAACAAGGGCGAATGCTGGGGCCGCGGCACCGCGACCGTCCTGATCCTGGGCAACGTCTGCACGCGCAATTGCCGGTTCTGCTCGGTCGCCACGGGCAAGCCGGAGCCGCCCGACCGGACTGAGCCGGCCAGGCTGGCCCGCATGGTCCAGCAGATGGGCTTGAAGTACCTCGTGATGACCAGCGTCAATCGGGACGATCTGCCCGACGGAGGGGCCGGACATTTCCGCGACTGCGTCGCCGAAGTCCGCAAGCAGTGCCCTTCCGTGCGGTTCGAGATTCTCACGCCGGACTTCCGCGACAATCAGTCCGAGGCCCTCGACATCCTGGCCGACGCATTGCCCTTCGTGTTCGCGCATAACGTTGAGATGGTTCCTTCGCTCTATCCGAAGGCCCGATCCGGCGGCAATTACCGGCTCAGCCTGCGCCTGCTCGATATGGCGGCCCGGCGATATCGCGACACTCCCACCAAGTCCTCGATCATGCTCGGCCTGGGCGAGACCGACGAGGAAGTGATGCAGGTCCTGCGAGACCTGCGCGCCGTCGGCTGCCGGCGCATCACCATTGGACAGTACCTCAAGCCCTCTCGGGATTCGCTTGCTGTGATCGACTACGTGCGTCCGGAAGAATTCGCCTGGTGGGCACAAGAGGCGCGGAGCATCGGATTCGACTGGGTGCAGGCGTCTCCCTTCGCCCGCAGCAGCTACTTCGCCGAACGGCAAGACGTTTAGCCATCCCCTGCCTCGTTTGCGTCATTTGCTTGCGGCTTTTAGCCACTGACCAACGTCCACAGCCTTCCCGATTTCCTATGTTTTGGTGGAGCTCTTGATGGCAGGCACAATTGACTGAACACATCAGGCAACATCGGGGGAAGAAATGAGACTGTCATCGTGTATCACCATCCGCCGTCGAGGCGGTTCTGCGCTGGTCTTGTCGCTCATCTTTCTGGCAGTGCTCTCCTCGCTGTCCATCGCCATGGCGACGATCTCCAGCGCCAACGTCCAGGTCGCAAACAACCAGCAGGACGCCGGCCGCGCGCTCGCCAGCGCGCATTCGGGTCTCGAAGTCCTGCGGTATTACCTCAACGACATCAGCCTTCCCAGCGGGGCCCCGACCAGTCGCCTGGAGGACCTCTCCGATGAACTGGAGGCCGAATTCGCCGATCTGCCAAATATGGAAGTCGTGTACGAGGATAGCACGATCACCATACTGCCGGTCAGCCTGGACGGGGCGACCAAGACCAGCTTCACGGCCGCACTGACCTACGGTCGCCTCCTCGACGGCGCAACCGACTACGATGCCATCGACATCACGATCACCGGCAGCGGCGGCCGGGCCACCAAACGGGTGGCCGTCAGCTACCAGTTCAAGGAGATCGGCAATCCCATCTTCGATTACGGCATCGCCACCCGGGGACCTTTGATGACCCAGGGCAACGTGGACATCGAGACGTTCAACGAGAAATTCTGGGCCGATATCTACATCGAGAGCCTCAGCAGCGCCCTGGCCCTCGAGATGATCGGGAAATCCTCGATCGCCGGCAAGGTGACCATCGCCAACGGCTCTGCCTACATCGACATCGCCAGCAGCAGTTCCGTGTATGGCGCCAAGGGCGCCGCTGCGGCCGAGTACATCACCATCGGCGCCGATGCCTGCACGTTCCCCGTCCCCAATCCACAGGACTTCGAAGGCTACATCCAAACCACGTTTCAGCCGGGCGATCCGACCTCGAACACCACGCTGACCAACATCGAGATCCCGCCGGACACCAATCCGCAGTTCACCGGCAATACCACCGTCAACGGCATCGTCTACGTTCGCCAGCCCAATGTCGTCCGCTTCGTCGGCAACGCGACGATCAACGGCATCATCGTCGCCGAAGGCCAGTTGGAAGCCCCGTCGGCACTCAACCAGCTCGATTTCGGCGGCACCGTGCTCAGTCATGACGTTTCCACCCTGTCCGAGGAGGAGTTCGGGGCGCTCACCGAGCAGACCGGGACGTTCATTGTCGCGCCGGGGTTCAGCGTGTCCTTTGGCGGCAACGCCAGCATGATCAACGGGGTGATCGCCGCCAGCGGGGTTCAGTTCTACGGCAATGCCGGAGGAACGATCAATGGCTCGATCATCAACTACTCCGACGACCGCATGGAACTGGCCGGCAACACGGACCTCGTATTCCACCGCTCGGGACGTGACAAGATCCCGGCCGGTTTCGCGCCGGCGACAACGCTCGAGTTTGCGCCCAACAGTTACCACGAGTGTATCTGAGCACACAGGGGCCTTCTGCACGGAAGGCCCCCCGCCAGGCTCCGACAGGCGGCCGCGCGGGCCCGTGAACCCGCACGGGCCCAAACAGGTCCGATAGCATCAGGCCCAAAGGACCAGCCCAGAGCAAGTCCCCCGTCCGGTTTGGCACCCGCCCGTTTGTATCCTATAGTTAATATGGATCGTAGAAGGGCAGCACCGTTACACAGCAGGTCGTTTTCCGGGGGGGAAACACATGTCCACGGCAGGTAAGCACCACCACAAATCCAGAGGCTCGGCGCTGATTTTGTCCATGATCTTCGTCCTGGTCTTCTCAGCGCTGGCCGTCTCACTGGCCACCATCTCCGGGGCCAACGTCGAAGTAGCCTCGAACCATCACAGACTCAACACCGCGCTGTTGGCCGCCCAGTCCGGGCTCGAGTGCGCCAAGTACATCGTTCACACCGTCCCGCTGGAGCAAACCAACAGGAACTACGTCAACGAAGATGACGCCGATCTGGTCTGGGCCGATCTTTGCACGTATGTCCACGACAATCCCCTGGATGGCCAGACCGTCGACTACGATGCCAACGAGCTGACCATCAACGGCATGACGCTCGACGGCTCCGGCACCGCCTTTGGCGTCCGATTCTACCGCGAGGCCGACAACCCGTACGTCATCTGTCTGTCGTCGACCGGAACCAGCGGAGAGGCGATCCGCACCGTCGGCATGGAGATGAAGATCACCAAGGACCGAGAGATCCTGACGTACGCCCTCGCCGGCCGGGGACGCATGTGGCTGACGGGAGACACCACCATTCACGGAGACCTCTTCAGCACGTGGAAGCATCCCTCGGTCTCGCCCTTCAACACCACCAGCGAAACCACCGTGCTCGGGACGGTCAACACCGCCATCACGCAGGATGAGATTGACGGCTACAGCTATCAGCTCGAAACGCTCAGCGGTGACGGCAAACCCTTGTTCGAGTTCGGGCAGACGGTCTACGATATCAATGGGGATCCTGTAGCCGACGCGGTCGGTACGATCGACGACGATCTCTGGTTGACCGACACGGACGGCAATCCCGTCTTTGACGGCGACGGCAACCGCATCCCCGTCGACTTCGAGAACCGCATCTACAGCACGGCCGATCAGCTCCAGGGCTACCACCAGAACGTGCAGTACTACGACCCGACCAAACACTCCACCAGTATGGCCGGGCTGAACATCGCCGATTACGACACGGATGATTACAGGACCGGGCTGGCTTCGCTTTCCAGCAGCACCACGACGACCGAATACTTCCCTCACAAGCCCGGCAACTACGCCCAGGCCAGCAGCAGTTCCAGCCGCAAGCTGACTCGCCGGGTGTACCAGAACCAGACGTTCACCAATGCGCTGCTGCCGTCCAATCAGAACGCCCTCTTCCGCAACTGCACCTTCCAGGAGGTCCTCTACGTCGACTGCAACAAGAACGCCAGCAATTACTACAACAACGTTCGATTCGAGGACTGCACCTTCAACGGCGTGATCGTAACCAACACGCCCAAGAGCCTCCTGTGGCAGAACAACGCCCTGTACTTCACCGGGACCGCGACGTTCAACAATCAGTCGTCGATCCAGGAGGCCACCATTCTGGCCCCGCACTTCAACGTGGACCTGGGCAACACGAACCCCGAACAGAGCGACAACAACGTCCTGACCGGCGCCATTGTCGGCGGGATCGTGGACATTCGAGGCAACGCTCAGATCTATGGGACGATCATCTCCATGGCCGACACAAGCTCGTGGACAAGCGGCTTCGTGACGAACATCGGAGCGACACTCGACGATGGAGGTTCGGAGACCACCGAGCTGGGCGACATCGGTGTCATCAGCATCACGCCCGAAGAAGACATGATGCTGCCCAGCGGGATCACCAGCCCGATCATCATCCTACCGGATCATAGTTCGTATTCGGAAGTCTGACCCGGCTGTCATCAGAAGTAGTGGACGACGCAATGCAATCTCAGAGAAAGGAAAGGAATATGCAAAGAATTTCTGTCAGAACGCTCACCCTGCTGTTGTTGCTGCTGGTCTCGGTGCTCACCCACCAGTATGTCCGGCTCGTGCCCTCGGCCAGAGCCGACGCGATCTGGCTGGACGATGATCCCAACGAGCCCGGACCAGAGAGGGCGTGGTGGTCGCAGGGTCTCGTCCTCATGGACGATGATCCCAACGATCCCGGGCCTGAGAGGGCGTGCTGGTTGCAGGGTCTTGTCCTGGGGGACGACGATCCCAATGAGCCTGGGCCCGAGAGGGCTGCTTGGTCGCGTGGGCTGATCCTCCTGGGCGACGACCCCAACGAGCCCGCCGAGCCGGGGCCCGAACGAGTCTGAGGTCCGCAGCGACGGACCATCTCGCGGCGGGCCGAGCAGGGGCCCGCCATACCCTTCGCCGGAGACAGCGCCCCGATGAACGTCGGGGGGTTATAGAAGCGGGAATGGACGCTGTCTCCGGCGTCCGGGGCGAATCGCCCCGCCATCTCCGACCCCCGCTGAACGTTGCCACCTTCCCCGTCGAAACCACCACACCCCAATTCCTCCGTCACACCCCGGTCATTCGTGTTCTCTTTGGCGTTTGACAACCGGCCGTTCATTTGCTCTAATCCCGCCGATTTGTCGGACACCCAGCGATCTCCGCCGGAGATCTGTCTTACACAGGAGAAAACCGAATGCCAAAGCGCCCCGATCTCAAGAAGATCATGATCATCGGGTCCGGCCCCATCGTGATCGGCCAGGCCTGCGAATTCGACTACTCGGGCACGCAGGCCTGCAAGGCCCTTCGAAGCCTGGGCTACAAGATCGTGCTGGTCAATTCCAACCCGGCCACCATCATGACGGACCCGGGCATGGCCGACGTCACGTACATCGAGCCGCTGACGCTTGAAAGCGTCACGAAGATCGTCGCCAAGGAGCGTCCGGACGCCCTGCTGCCGAACCTTGGGGGCCAGTCGGGACTCAATCTCAGCAGCGAGCTGGCGAGGGCCGGCGTGCTCGACAAGTACGGCGTCAAGATCATCGGGGTCCAGGTCGACGCGATCAAGCGGGGGGAAGACCGCCAGGCCTTCAAGGACACGATGACCAAGCTCGGCATCGACATGCCGCGAAGCCTCATCGCCAACACCATGAACGAAGCGGAAGCCGCCATCGATAAGATCGGCCTGCCGTGCGTGATTCGCCCCGCCTATACCATGGGCGGCACCGGCGGCGGCTTCGCCTACAACATGGAAGAGTTCCGCGCCATCGCCGAACGCGGGCTCAGCGCCAGCCTTGTCAACCAGATCCTCGTCGAGGAGTCCGTCCTCGGCTGGGAGGAACTGGAGCTGGAAGTCGTGCGCGACAGCAAGAACCAGATGATTACCGTCTGCTTCATCGAGAACGTCGACGCCATGGGCGTCCACACCGGCGACAGCTACTGCACCGCACCGATGCTCACCATCAGCGCCGAGGTGCAAGAGCGCCTCCAGAAGTACGCCTACGACATCGTCGAGGCCATCCAGGTCATCGGCGGCACTAACGTCCAGTTCGCCCACGATCCCAAGACCGGGCGGATCGTCATCATCGAGATCAATCCACGCACGAGCCGCTCGTCGGCCCTGGCCTCCAAGGCGACAGGCTTTCCCATCGCTCTGGTCTCGGCGCTGCTGGCCGGCGGCCTGACGCTCGACGAGATCCCCTACTGGCGGGACGGAACGCTCGACAAGTACACGCCCTCGGGCGATTACGTCGTCGTGAAGTTCGCGCGCTGGGCGTTTGAGAAGTTCGAAGGGCTGCCCGACCGGCTCGGAACCCAGATGAAGGCCGTCGGCGAGGTCATGAGCATCGGCAAGACCTACAAGGAGGCGTTCCAGAAGGCGATTCGCTCGCGCGAGGACGGCCGCTACGGGCTGGGCTTCGCCCGCGATTACCACAACAAGAGCCTCGAAGAGCTGATGCGCCTGTTGACCGAGCCGTCCAGCGAACGGCAGTTCATCATGTACGAGGCCCTGCGCAAAGGCGCCGACGTGCAGACCCTGCACGAGACGACCTACATCAAGCACTGGTTCATCGAGCAGATGAAGCAGCTCGTCGAGCTTGAGGAGAAGATCCTCCAGTACAAGGGCAAGACGCTTCCCGACGAACTGCTGATTCAGGCCAAGCAGGACGGCTTTGCCGACCGCTACCTGGCCAAGCTGCTGGGAGCGAAGGAAACCGCGATCCGCCAGCAGCGCAGAAAGCTCAAGACCGTGCAAGGCTGGCACCCGGTGCCCGTCAGCGGGGTGGAGAATGCGGCCTATTACTACTCGACGTACAACGCGCCGGATGCCACGGACGTCTCGCCGCGGCGCAAGATCATGGTCCTCGGAGGCGGTCCCAACCGCATCGGCCAGGGCATTGAGTTCGACTATTGCTGCGTCCACGCGGCGTTTGCCCTCCGTGATGAAGGCATCGAATCGATCATGGTCAACTGCAACCCCGAAACGGTCTCGACCGACTACGACACGTCGAACAAGCTCTACTTCGAGCCGCTGACGGTCGAAGACGTGCTGAGCATCTACGAGAAGGAGAAGCCCGAGGGCATCATCTGTCAGTTCGGCGGCCAGACTCCCCTGAACATCGCCTCGGAACTCGAGGCGGCCGGCGTCAGGATCATCGGCACGACGCCCGACACCATCGACCTGGCCGAGGATCGCGACCGGTTCCGCCACAAGATGGAGAAACTCGGGATTCCGGAACCCGAAAGCGGCATGGCCAGCACGCAGGAGCAGGCGATGGAGATCGCCGCACGCATCGGCTATCCGCTCATGGTGCGTCCATCGTTCGTTCTGGGCGGCCGGGCCATGCAGATCGTGCACGATGAGGAAATGCTCCAGCGGTACATGCAGGCAGCCGTCGACGTCGCGCCCGAGCGGCCGATCCTCATCGACCGCTTCCTCGAGAACGCGATCGAAGCCGAGGCCGACGCCATCGCCGACGGGACCGACGCCTTCGTGCCGGCGGTCATGGAGCACATCGAGGAAGCGGGCATCCATTCGGGCGACTCGGCCTGCGTCATCCCGCCGACGACGATCCCCCAGAAGCACATCGACACGATCTACGACTACACGCGCCGGATCGCGATGGAGCTGAAGGTGGTCGGCCTGATGAACATTCAGTACGCGATCTGCAACGACAAGGTGTATATCCTCGAAGCGAACCCGCGCGCCAGCCGCACCGTGCCGCTGGTGAGCAAGGTCTGTGGCCTGTCCATGGCCCGGATCGCCACCCAGGTCATGCTCGGCAAGAAGCTCTCCGACCTCGGTCTCAAGCCGCGTCGCGTCCCGCACTACGGCGTCAAGGAATCCGTCTTCCCGTTCTACTTCTACCCCGAGGTGGACCCCCTGCTCGGACCGGAGATGCGATCGACCGGAGAGGTCCTCGGCATGGCCGATTCCTTCGGCCTGGCCTTCTTCAAGGCCGAGGACGCCGCACAGGGACGCCTGCCCGTCGAGGGGACCGTCCTGATCACGGTCGCCGACAAGGAGAAGAAAGCGGTCGTCGCGGTCGCCCGTCAGTTCGCCGACCTCGGTTTTAAGATCAAAGCGACCAGCGGAACGCAGGCGTTCCTGGCCAAAAACGGGATCGAAGCGGAGGTGGCCTACAAGATGTTCGAGCAGCGCCCGCATATCGCCGACGACGTGATGAACGGCAAGATTCAGCTCGTGATCAACACGCCCAGGGGCAGGGCCGGCAAGACCGACGACTCCTACATCCGCAAGGCCGCCATCCGCTACAAGGTGCCCTACATCACGACCATCGCCGCCGCCCTGGCGGCCGCCAAGGGCATCGCCGCGGTCCGCCAGAAGCAGCCCGAGGTCAAGAGTCTCCAGGAGTACCACGCCGCGATCAAGTAACAGCGATGTGATGCAGGCACCGAACATGTTGACACGTAGAAGCTTCGTCAGGCGGTCGCTGCTGGCGGCCGCACTGCCATTGGCCGGTTGTCGCGTGCGAGCGGAGGAAACCGCCGCGACCAGGATCGAGATTTCCCTGGCGCAGTGGTCTCTGCATCGGACGATCTACTCCGGCCGGCTCGACCATCTGGACTTTCCCGCCAAGAGCAGGAACGACTTCGGCATCTCTGTCGTCGAGTACGTCAACGGCTTCTTCGGCGGCCGGTCCATGGACTTCCGCGAGGCGGGCAAGAACGCCACCTACCTGAAGGAACTGCTCAAGCGAAGTCGCGACGCCGGCGTCGTGAACCATCTGATCATGGTCGACGACGAAGGCCCATTGGCGGACGCCGACGAGAAGGCGCGACGCCGGGCGGTGGAGGACCACAAGAAATGGGTCGAGGCCGCCCGGTTCCTGGGCTGTCGGACGGTCCGCGTCAACCTCCATGGCAACGGCTCGTCGGAGGAAAAACGCTCGGCCTCCATCGATTCACTGGGCCGGCTGGGCGATTTCGCCAGGACAATGGGGATCAACGTGGTCGTGGAGAACCACGGCCACGAGTCATCCGACGGCGCCTGGCTCGCGTCGGTCATCAGACAGGTCGCTCGACCCAACGTAGGCACGCTGCCGGACTTCGGCAACTTCTGCCTGACCCACCCCTGGGGCAATCCGCTGGAGGGCTGCGAAGAGCTCTACGACCGCTACCGGGGCATGGCGGAGTTGCTGCCCTTTGCCAAAGGCGTCAGCGCCAAGAGCTACGACTTCGACGCCAGCGGCGAGCAACCCCTGATGGACTACAAAAGACTCGTGAACCTCGTAAAGGCCTCCGGCTTTCAAGGCTATATCGGCATCGAGTTCGAGGGCCCGACCCAGCCCGAAGACGACGGCATCCGCCAGACCAAACGTCTGCTCGAAAAGTACCTCTGACCCATCCCGCCTGCCGGCCGGCGGCCGGCGGTGTCCGTCCCCCCTGACGCAGCGACAAACCAGGACCCTGCCGCGGACGTATCTCCCAGCAGGCTTTGACAAGAGGCTGCCGGACGCGTATAGTGTTTGTGCGGCGTCTGTCGGGCGAACCGGCTGCCCACCTCCGGGGGAACTCCACGTGGCGTGGCGATTTCGCTGTTTTGCCTTTGGGAAAAGCGGCGTCTGTCGGGTATGATCCTGGTAAAACCGTGAGGTGGACCAAGCACATACATGGCAAGCTATCTGAATAATCTCTTCATCGTCGAGGAAAACGACTGGTTCGGTGACGCAATGGCGAAGGGCACAACACCGATCGATGGCTACGTCGAGGCCGACGAGGCCAGGGGATCTGAGAACGATATAGACCCTCACGTTCCGAATGTGATCGGGATTCTTCCGATCCGCAACACGGTGGCCTATCCGGGCACGGTCACGCCGCTGACGGTCGGTCGCGAACGGAGCAAGGCGCTGCTGGCCGATACGAAGCCGAACGAGTCGCTGATCGGCCTGCTGACCCAGCGCAATCCGGACACGGACACGCCGGGCTTTGCCGACCTGTACTCCGTCGGCACCACCGCCAGCGTGCTCAAGATCATCAAGATGCCCCAGGGATCGGTCAACATCTTCGTCCACGGCATCGCCCGGTTCAAGATCGTCGAGCGGATTGCCACCGAGCCCTATCTGAAAGCGCGGATCAAGCTGCTGACCGTCAAGACGAAGATGACCAAGCAGCTTCAGGCGCTGATGGTCAGCGTGCGCCAGAGCGCCAACCGCGTCGTGGCCCTAAGCCCGAACGTGCCGGAAGAGGCCTCCGTGCTGCTGGAGAACATCGAAGACCCCTCATCGCTGGCTGACTTCCTCGCGGCCAATCTCAGCATGGACGTGGTGAAGAAGCAGGAGCTTCTGGCGCAGCTCGACCCGGTCAAGCGGCTCGACGAGCTGTCGGTCATCCTCGCTCATCAGCTCGAGGTGCTCGAGCTGAGCCACAAAATCCAGGGCCGCGTGCGGGACTCGATCGACAAGAGCCAGCGTGAGTATTTCCTCCAGGAACAGCTCAAGGCCATCCAGTCCGAACTGGGCCAGCAGGACATGCGGACCGAGGAACTCAAAGAGCTTCGGCAAAACATCGCGAACGCCAGAATGCCCAAGGCGGTGGAGACCGAGGCGCTGCGCGAGTTGGATCGGCTCAGCAAGATCCCCGCCGCCTCGCCCGAATACAGCGTCATCCGCACCTATCTCGACTGGGTCTGCGAACTGCCCTGGTCGGTCCAGACGGAAGACCGCATCGACATCGGCCAGGCCCAGCGCATTCTCAATCGCGATCACTACGATCTGACCAAGGTCAAGAAACGCATCCTCGAATTCCTGGCGGTGCGGAAGCTCAACCCGAAGGGCAAGAGCCCGATTTTGTGCTTCATCGGGCCTCCCGGCGTGGGAAAGACCTCGTTGGGCAGGTCCATCGCCCGCTCGATGGGCCGCAAGTTTGTCCGCGTCTCGCTCGGCGGCATCCGCGACGAGGCGGACATCCGAGGCCACCGCCGGACCTACATCGGCGCCCTGCCGGGACGAGTCATGCAGGAGCTGCGCAAGTGCCACAGCCGCAATCCCGTCTTCATGCTCGACGAGTTGGACAAGATCGGCGCCGACTTCCGGGGCGATCCGGCCAGCGCTCTGCTCGAAGTGCTCGACCCCGAGCAGAACAGCACCTTCAGCGACCACTATCTCGACCAGCCGTTCGATCTCTCGGCCGTGATGTTCATCGGGACCGCCAACTACACCGAACCGATCCCGCCGGCCCTTTTCGACCGCATGGAGCTGATCGAGCTGCCCGGCTACACCGAAACCGAGAAACTCCGCATCGCCAAACGATACCTCGTTCCCAGGCAGCTCAAGGAGCATGGGCTGAGCAAGTCGCAGTTGACCATCCGCGACGAGGCGATCCGCACCACGATCAACAGCTACACCCGCGAGGCGGGCGTGCGCAATCTGGAGCGGCACATCGCCGCCATCTGCCGGTCCGTCGCCACCCAGATCGCCAAGGGCGACAAACGACGAGCGACCATCGGCGCCAAGGACCTGGCGCGCATCCTCGGTCCGGCCCAGCACGAGTCGGAGCTGGCCCTGCGGACCGGCATCCCAGGCGTCGCGACGGCCCTGGCGTACACGCCCGTCGGGGGCGAGCTGCTGTTCATCGAGTCGGCCTCCATGCCCGGCAAGGGGAACCTGCAACTGACCGGCCACATCGGCGACGTGATGAAAGAGAGCGCCCAGGCGGCCTTTTCTCTGGTCAAGGCCAGCGCCAAGCGGCTCGGCATCGACGAAAAGCAGTTCGCCAAGGCCGACTACCACATCCACGTGCCCGCTGGAGCCATCCCCAAGGACGGTCCAAGCGCCGGAGTCGCCATGTTCACCTCGCTGGTCAGCCTGCTGCTCCAAAAGCCCACGCGGCCCGATGTCGCCATGACCGGCGAGATCACCCTGCGCGGCCTGGTCATGCCCATCGGCGGCCTCAAGGAGAAGGTCCTGGCCGCCAAGCAGGCAGGAATCACCACCGTCCTGCTGCCGATGCGCAACAGGAAGGACCTGCCGGAGATCCCCACGGAAGCCAGGAAAGGCTTGCGATTCGTCTTCGTACGCAACGTCGAGGAGGCCCTAAAGGCCGCCCTTGACGCCGCTTAACACGACGGCAATCCCCCCAAGCATCTATTTCCTCAAAAACGCACAGGAAATTGCTTGACAAAGCAACGGGATGGTGTTATGGTCTGCCGCGATGGACCAACGCGTACCGGATGGAATCGGTTGGGTCGCAACTACGGGTGGGGGTCGGTACGCATGGAGCACCTGCGCATCACGGATTCGAGGGCTTGCCGCACGGGGGGACAACACGTGGCCGGGCGGGCACCCGCGTTTCTTCTGAACGTCGTCTTTGCGGTCGGCGTCTTCTTGTCGCTTACCGCCTCAGCGGCAGACGCCGGATCCCCGGATGACGGCGACTTCGAACGCTTCCGCGTTATCGCCGAGAAGAACATGTTCGGTCGCCGTCGGGCCGCCGATGCCAAGCCGGAAACGGCGCCCCAGGTCGTCAACGAGTCTGCCCTTCCGGACATTCGTCTCGTCGGTATCGTGCGGATGAGCGATCCCTATTCCTCGATCGCGATTGTCGCAGCAGGCGGCAGACACCGGCTCTGTCGCGTTGGCGACAGCGTGGAGGGCTTGATCCTGCGCAGCATACGCGACCACGACATCGTCTTCGAAACCCCGTCCGGCCACTGGCTGACGGAAATCGAGCCGGACACGACAGTGTACCGCGGCACGATCCCCCAGCTTGATCCGACCGCGCCCGGCTTCGTCGCAGAGCCGGAGGAACCGGCGTCCGGCGGACGCAGGCGGCTGCCCGTTCGAGCCATCGAGGTCAAGCAACTGGCCAATGCCGGCCTGGTCACCTACAGAGAGAACGGCGCGGTCCGGGGACTGCAACTGACACGAAACGCCTTCGGACTGAAGGCCGGTGACCGGGTCACCCACGTCGACGGCCAGGCCCTCTGCACCCAACGGCCCAAGCAGAAGCTCTGGCAGATCGTGCGAAAGCACACTGCATCCAAGGAGCACGGCGACGAGATCCACGTCGTCGTGGAGAGAGACAGCCGGACGCTCGAATTCCTCGTCGCTCCTGTCAGCTGACCGCCCGCGTCCATCCAACCATCGAATGGCCGGTCCACGAATCAGGCCAGGTCGTCGTCACCTCCCACCACGATGGCGAAGCGGTCCGCCAACGAAGCCAGGTTCACCGCTTTGACCGTCGAGGCAGGGATCACACCGCCTCTGCCATCAGGCAGATGGCGCGTCGTCGTAAGCTCGGCAACGATGGTGCAGCGGTATCCCGCCTCTGCCGCGTCGCGCGTCGTGGAATTCAGGCACATGTGAGTCATGTACCCCGTGATGATCAGATCTTTGCGCCCGATCCGCGTCAGCTCCGCCTCCAGCGTCGTCTGCGTGAACGAACTGGGCAGACGCTTCTCGACGACCGGCTCGCCCGCGACCGGCCGCACCTTGTCGACGATCTCCACGAACCCCCTCTGGGGGTCGAAAATCCTGCCGCCCGGCACGCCCACCTGGACGACGTGAATGACCGGCACGTGTGCCGCGCGGGCCCGCGACAAGAACCGTGACAAAGCATCAATGGATCGTTCGATCTCCCACAGAGGCAGCAGGCCCTCGGTGTACTCCTTCTGCGCGTCGACAACGATTACCACGCTCTGCGCCAACGGCGCCGGCTGCGACGGCAGCCCGGCAATCTGTCGAAGCGTCACAGGCCCATCCTGCGAAAGTCGCTCTATTGTCATCCCGTCACTCTGAGATAAGGACCTTGTCCTTGATTGGCACGGTCCGCACGGAGCCGTCGTCGAAGACCACGCGCAGGGCGCGCGGTTCGGCGGTTTCATTGATCAGTTCCCATGCCTGGCCCGAGCGGCGGACCTGCACCTTGTCGATTCCGAAGGCCAGCTCGCGCTGGCGGTCGATGTAGACGTGGCCGTAGTGATCGACGATGCGCATCGCCGCCTCGGCCGCCGCCCCGTTGCCCCAGTCGTAGATCGTAAAGACACCCATCCCCTCGCCTTCGGGACTGGTCCGCCCGCCGTGGCCGTAGTTCTCCATCGTGAAGCCGTAGTCCTTGGGCCCGAACCACGGATAGACCTTCTCCCACATCGCCCGCACGGTCGGGTTCTCCGGGCAGTACATCATGATGAAGCCGGACTTGAGCGCTGCGACGCCGCGCTCGAAGTAGGTCGGCTCACCCGTCTGGCAGTAGTAGTCCAGGAACAGCTCGGCAAAGAGCGTCTGGCGCGAGTCGTTCCATTCCCCATCGCAGTTCATCACGCCGAAGCCGCCCAGCGCGGGCACGTAGATGAACGGCGGCTGCCAGACCTGCTGGCACATCGACAGTTCGTCGAGCGTGCGCCGGCCCCATTCGAGGTACCGCGGCTCGTTTGTGGTGCGGAACGTCGCCAGCAACGCCTCGGCGGTCCAGAACATCGAGAGGCTGTTCTGCTTGTGCATCGCGTTGCGGGCGATCTTCCGGCCCAGGTACTTGTCGCGTCCCCATCCGCAGCAGGACCAGTACGTCTCGAAGTCCTCCCATCGGCCCTCGGGAATGATCTCTTTGACGACCGCGTCCATGGCGTGGACGGCCGCGTCGCCGTACTTGATCCGGCCGGTCATCTCGGCGAGCTTCAGCAGGAATGTCACGCTCATGCTCGTTTCCGGCGTGCGGTTCATCACGGGCCCTGGCTGGTGCGTCTCGGGGTGCAGCCAGCCTGAGAAGAAGCCCTCGGCATCCTGCAAACTCAGCAACCGGTCCGCGTACGCGCAGGCGTACCTCAGCAGACGCTCATCCGGCTCCAGTTCCTGGTACCAGCGAAGCATCAGCAGCGCCGTCCAGCTTGCGTCCAGAACGTGGTACCATTGCGACGAGATGCCGTGCTCGTGCGGACTGCGGTTCGAGTTGCCCCACGAGGCGTCCTGCCAGCCGCGCGGACGCGGCAGCTTCTGGCCGTCGACCTCAACCGTTTCATTCGGCGTGCCGAGCACCGCGGGAAACAACCCGTCCTTCATCGGCGCCGCCAACGCCAGCGCCTTGGTCAAGCGGGCCTTGCGAAGAAGCTCCGCATCCGACGTTTGCCGGGCGTAGCGATACAGGCCCGACGCGCTTCGCAGCGACGAGAACCACGCCTGGTTCCAGATCGACAGGAACTCCCGCTGATACCACGGGCCGGGATAGTTCGGAGATTGCGAGATGTTGACGATGAACTGCGGCGCGCCGACGCGCACGCGGCCGAGGTCGAACTCCTGCCAGACGAACTGCCCCCAGCCGTCGAACGCCCATGCATAGGCGTGCTTCACATAGTTGGTCAGCGGCGCCGACAGTGGCTCGCCCTTGGCCAGCAGCGGGCTGCCCCATCGCTGCCACTGGAAGCGCGCGACCTTCGACCAGGGGTTCCGCACCTCGCCGTGGTCATGATAGGCGGCGACGAAGAAGCTCAGCTCCACCGGTCCCGGCGCGAACGTCATCCCCCGCGACTTCTTGAACAGGACGTGCTCGGGGATGTCTGCCAGTGTCATGCCCAGCCACATCTTGCGCTGCGTCGCGTCGTAGTCCATGAACCAGGGGTTCCCGGCCCGCCGGCCGACGGCGTCGAGGTCGGGCGCGACCGCCAGCGTCAGCGATCCGCGCTGCACGATCAGCGCCGGCGCACGAAAGACGTGCTGCGCAATCACGTAGCCGTCGTCCGGCGCCAGGTGCGGCGCCCACCAGAAGTCCGGCTCGATGGCCAGATCGAACCGGATCGCAAGCTCGTCCTGCGCTACCGGCTCGGCCACGTCCCACGTCATGCGGACGTGCCGCCAGCCGTCGGCGACGTCGCTAACCTCCACACGCGGTGGATCACACTTCGCCAGCTCCGGCGTCGAGAACCGCACGCACGGCGTCCCGCCGAGCGTCACAAGATACCCCGCGTCCGTCCTGGCTAGCGTCATCCCTTCGGCCGCCCGTGCCGCTTGGGCCGGACCGCCGATGATGAGCGCCATAGCGACGAACGCGCCGAAAATCAGATGGCTGTCAGTGCTCTTCATAGCTTGGATCGAACCTCCGCACATATCCGGTCAGTTTTTGAGAAGGGTCAGAATCTCGTCGGCGGTGACAGCGCGGCCGAGATTGCCGTTGGCGGCGCCGGGCGAGCCGCCGCCTTTGCCGCCGGCGGCATTCTGAATCGTCTTGAGCAGGGCAGCCGCATCGAGTGTTCTGGAGCTGATCGCGATTCGCGTGCCGCTGACCGCGATTCCTGTGCCTTCGGTCGCCTCGGCGATCAGTCCGGCCAGCTTCGCAACCAGTTGCGGCGGAATCTCCGCCACCTGGACCCCGACCTTCGACGACTGCACTCCGAGCACCTGCGCCGACGCCGCCAGGCCGGGCAGCATCTGCGTCCACAGTCGAGCGACCTCCTTCGTCAGATCCCTGGCTTGCGCCTGGGCCTTCTCGAAGGTGGCGAGAAGCTCGCCCGTCGAACAGCTCGCCGCCTTTCGCAGTTCCCGCAGGACGTTCGTCTCCTGCTGTGAACAGTCGAGCGCCTTGCGGCCCGCCAGGAAGAACACCCGCGTCCCGTCCTTCTTGCTCTCGATGTCACACAGCCGCACCATGCCGATCCGTCCCGTCGTCCGCACGTGGGCCCCGCAGCAGGCGGACTGGTCCCACGCGCCGATCTTCACGACGCGAATCACGCCGGCCTCGATGGGTTTCAATTCGTCGCGTACGCGCACGTCCGCCTGGTCGAACAGCGTCTCGACGGCGACATCCAGCGTGACCACCTCCATCACCTCGCGCTCCAGCGCTGTGACGGTGTCCCACTCGATCTTGCGGTCGAAATCGACCGTGCATCGCTCCAGGCCGATGTGCACACCGGTCGTCTTGAGGCCGAATCGCTCCTGCGCGATCCCGGAGATGATGTGCTGCGCCGTGTGGTGGCTCGCAGTGTGCTGACGGCGCGGGCGATCCACGCGCGCCACATAGCGGCCGTCGCTCAGCGGCCGGTCGAGCCGATGCACGATTTGCCCGTCGACGACCTCGACGCCGAGAACGTTCGCCTCGCCGATCGTGCCCAGGTCCGGCGGCTGACCTCCTTCGTCCGGATGGAACAGGACCGGATCGGTCGTCACACGGCCGTCCTCCAGCGCGGTGACGACCACCTCCGCATCCAGCGTGTCCGGCTGCGTCCAATACAATCGTTTCATGGCCCGATTGTAGCAGCCCAGCCGCCCCGTTCAAGCGCTATCGCCCCCAATGCGCTGTCCCAACCGCCACAAGCCCCGTCGGATTTCATTTCTGGAAATGGCCAGATCGATCCGGGCCGTACCGTCACAGTGGCTCGCGAAATCCACAGATGACGATCAGCGATAGAGCCAGCACTGCTTCGATCCCCACGAAGACATGGCCGCCCAGCTCCCATGTGCCGACTGCCACAAACGCCAGCACCCACAGTCCGATGAACAGCAGCGGGACCTTCGGCCCTCCGAAGAACCACAGCCGTACCACCAGATACCAGAACCCCACCAACGCGATCGAGCCGAATACGATCATCCATCATCCTTCTGCCAGCAACGTCCCCCCCAATTCCATAGACGCACGACTCATCCGAGTCGTCGAAAAATCTCCGCGTTCAGCAGCAGCAAGATCCGTCTGCCGCCTGCGGATGCCAGGCAGCCGCCTCAGTTCTCCGGGAACCAGCCGTAAACCCCATCGTCCCACCGATACCATAGCTCATCAACTGAATCCCGCTGGGGCACCGAACCCGGCGGGCCCACCACGATGTACCAATGGAAAGGGCCTCCACCATAGCCCAAACGCACCGCGTTGCGCCGCCCTTCCAGAAGCGGATCGATGCGAACGAGGAGAGCCTTTGGCCTGAGCCGTCGGACCTGCTCGGACCACTCCTCGCTGGGCATGTACCAGCCTAAGCCGTCCTGCTCCATCGGGTCGCGCGGTTTCGCCAGAACCTCCGCCGCCCACGCCTGTAGCTGGTCTTGCCCGCCCGTCATCGCCACGCGCGCCCGCGTGCGAAGATTCGTAAGCCCCATGAGATTGGCCGGGCCAAACGGCGTCACCACGTAAAGCAGACCGACCGCCACCACGCACGTTCCAAGTGAATGCCATATGGGCGTCTGCCCGCGAATCAGCCCCACCACCGAACCAATCGCCAGGCACAACAAGGCGAACTCCGTCAGCATGTAGGACCACATGCCGAAAGGATACCCCGCCACCAGCGTCACCCCCACCCCAACGACCGCCACCGCTACCACTGCCACCCCTAACCTCAATGACCGCGGCACACGCTGCCACACTCCGCGGCCCTGTGCCGATTCCTCCATCGGCTCGCCCTCTGAATCCGGGTCTCTCATACGATCTCCCTTTTGCACATCCGGCCTTTGTCTCTCTCAGCACGCCCCCCGAGTTCCGATAGATCCCATTGTGACAGCGCCGGCGCCGGGCCGCAACGCAAATCCAGGCGTGAATCATCGCCCATATGAGGTTCATGGGCGCGCCGCAACTCCCCCCTAACCCACGGCAGAAATGGCAGGGCGAGGCATGCCTCGCCCCTACGGCCCACGCGAAGCGGTGTGGCAGCCTCAAACGCGCCGCGTTTGGGGATGGAGGCCCTGACAGCTCGCGGATGCTGGAAGGTTGCAAAGGCGAAGAACCATCCCCAAGGCTGCGCCTTGAGGCTGCCACACAGACTCTCCACACCCCGACGGGGCTTGCCGTGGAATCCACACAGACGCCGGCGTGGCACACGGAGGGAGAATCGACGCCAGTACTCATTTTGGCTTGCGGTCAGGGTCTGGTTCGTAGTGACGCCGTCAGGCGTTACCTTCGCCGGGACGAGTATGCCCTCAAAGGCACACTACAAACAGCTTCGCTCCCCCCGCCAAGAGACAGCTTATCGCGTCAGGGAGAATCCTCTTGGCCGGGAGGGCGGAAGGGGCTATAATCGATGGTGTTGTGGGCGTGCGGTCCGGCATTTCCATTCGCGACCGGAGGGTCTGAGACAATGGATCGTGCAAGAGACGTGAATCGCGCGGAACGGGCGGCTTTTCTCTCGCGGCCGGCTCTGACATCATCCCGGTCTTTTCTGAAGGAGGATCACCATGTGTAGAGTGGGTGTAGCGTTGGTTGCCTTTGGTCTGATCGTGGGCATGGGCGCGGCGGCCCAGGGGGCCAATCAGATTCGCAACTGGGAGTTCGATGAGCCCCTTGCGGGCGACAACTGGTGGCTCTGGGAGACCACGGACTTCGAACGCGTCGAACCGGTGCCGGACACGACCATGTCCGGCGACATGTCGCTGCGCGTCGTCATTCCCGACGGCGCCGCCGGCTCTCTGCAACTGATCCAGTCGTATCTCGAGCTGGTGCAGGGCCAGACGTATTACATCAGCTTCATGGCCCGTGCCGATGCGCCGAGGAGCATTTCGGTGATGCTGCTGGGTCGAACGACCCACAACTGGGCCCAGTTCTGGCGCGCCCTCGACATCCAGTTGACGACCGAGGTGCAGACCTTCAGCTTCGAGTACGCGCACACCGGAGCGACGGTGGGCGGCACCGGGAACTTCAACGACGACATCGACTTCTACTTCAACCTGAACCAGAGCGACATCGATCTGAACATCGACCGGGTCTGGATGGACACCGAACCGGCCCCGGAGATCACGGTCCCCGTCGCGGCCCGCGAGCCGCAGCCGGCGCACATGCAGACCGATGTGCCGGTCGACACGATTCTGAGCTGGACCGCCGGGACGTACGCCGCGACGCACGACGTCTATCTCGGGACCGTGTCCAACGACGTCAACGACGCCGCCCGCGGCAATCCGCTGGGCGTCCTCGTCACTCAGGGCCAGGACGCGACGACGTTCGACCCGCCCGGCAATCTTGAGTTCGGCCAGACCTACTACTGGCGTATCGACGAGGTCAACGCCCCGCCGGACGGCACGATCTACCCGGGCAGCGTCTGGAACTTCACCACCGAGCCGTTCGTCTATCCAATCGCCAACGTCATCGCCACCGCCTCCAGCTTCGACGGGGTCGCCGGCCCGGAGAACACCGCCAACGGATCGGGCCTGAACGCCGCCGACCAGCATTCGATCGCCGCAGGCGACATGTGGCTGTCCGCCCCCGGCGCCGCGCAGCCCACCTGGATTCAGTACGAATTCGACGGCCTCTACAGGCTCCAGGAGATGTGGGTCTGGAACTACAACGTCCAGTTCGAGCTGGTGCTCGGCTTCGGCCTCAAGGACGTCACCGTGGAGTACTCCGCCGACGGCGCGAGTTGGACCAGTCTGGGCCAGTTCCAGTTCGGTCGCGGCACAGCGCGAGCCGACTACGCCCACAACACCACGATCGACTTTGGCGACGTGGCGGCCCGCTACGTTCGCCTTACCGCAGACACCGGCTACAGCGCGCTGGGCCAGTTCGGCCTCAGCGAGGTCCGCTTCTACCACAAACCAGCCAGCGCGCGCGATCCGCTGCCGGCCGATGGGCAGGCGGACGTCGATCTCGAGGTCACTCTCGACTGGCGCGGCGGCCGGGACGCGGTTTCGCACTCGGTCTACGTCAGCTCCGACCGTCAGGCGGTCGCGGACGGAACCGCTCTGCGCGATACGGTCGACGAGAGCCGCTACGCGATCGGCGGGCTGGACCTCGGAACGGTCTACTACTGGAGGGTGGACGAGGCCAACGAGGCCGATGATCCCGCCGCATGGGAGGGACCCGTCTGGAGCTTCTCCACGAAGGAGTACCTCACCGTCGATGATTTCGAGAGCTACACCGACGACATCGACGCCGGCCAGACGATCTTCCAGACCTGGATCGACGGATGGACCAACGACACCGGCTCGACCGTCGGCTATATCGAAGCCCCGTTCGCCGAGCTGTCCATCGTCCACGCCGGCAAGCAGGCCATGCCCCTGGAGTACAACAACGCCCAGCCGCCGTATTACTCCGAGTCCCAGCGCGACCTGGGCGGCCAGGACTGGACCGCCGGCGGCGCCGACACGCTCGTCGTGTACTTCCGTGGCCGGGCCGCGACCACGCCCACCACGCCGGGCAACGAGCCCGCGCCGCTGTATGCGGCCGTCGAGGACAACGCCGGGCACGTCGCGGTTGTCATGCATCCCGATCCCGATGCCGCGACAGTCACGCAGTGGCAGGAATGGCGCATCGCGTTCAGCGAACTCGCGGGTGTCGATCTCGACAGCGTCGCGATGCTCTATATCGGTTTGGGGAGTCGGACCAGTCCCGCCGCCGGCGGCGCGGGCCTGATCTACATCGACGACATCCAGATCGGCCATCCGATGTCACCGGCTGCGCCGTAGCACCTCATAGTGCAGTATCGGGTGGCAGCCTCAAGGCGTAGCCTTGAAAATGGTGGCCTCAGCAGCACCGCAGATGCCAGAAGGCTGCCACACGCATACGCATGCGAGAGAACGGAATTGACGAGGAGCGTTGGGTGGCAGCGGCAACCTTCAGGTTGCCGATGGCGATAGGCGTTCTGAAGGTCCGAGCCATCGGCAAGCTTTGCTTGCCGCTGCCACACGCACGTCAGAGAGCGGAGTTGACGGCGGGCGAGCGAGCCGCCACAATGGCAAACCCTATGAACGATCGCAAGAAGGTGACGATCTACACGGACGGCGGGTGCCTGGGCAACCCCGGCCCGGGCGGCTATGGCGTGGTGCTGCGTTATGGGCCGCACGAGAAGCGTCTGTCCGCGGGCTTTCGCCGGACCACAAACAACCGCATGGAGATCATGGCCGCCATCGCCGGCCTCGAAGCTCTGAAGGGCCCCTGCCGCGTCACGCTCTACAGCGATTCGAAGTATCTCGTCGACGCGATGACCCTCGGCTGGGTGACGCGCTGGAAGGCCAACGGCTGGCGACGGAACAAGAAGGATATGGCGGTCAACATAGACCTGTGGGAGCGGCTGCTGGAGGCCTGCCGGGGCCATGAGGTCCGCTTCGAGTGGGTCAAAGGCCACGCCGGACACCCCGAAAACGAAACCTGCGACACCCTCGCCAACCAGGCCGCCACCCGCCCCGACCTGCCCCCCGACGAGGCATATGGGCGAGCCTTTCCCAAGACGGCTTCGCGTCGAGACGACTTGTGACGTCACCGCCCCATGGGGCGACGTACGAACCTTTTTTCCTGCGTCAGCTCGCGCCGCACAGTAACTCGGACGAAGGCGTCGCACGAGCCGCAATACGTCTCCTGCTTCGGGGCGCTGTCGCCGGTCTGGAGCGGAATGTCGGAGATCAAGGGAAACACGTGCTCCGGATTATTGCCGCAAACGACTTCGTAAACGTACTTCTCCGCATCGATCATGTGTCAGTCTGCCTCTCACTGACTGCCCGCCACCGGTCTCGTCGTGGCGTGACATATTGCATCCGCACAAGCTCCGATTCCGCTCGCAGTCAGAAGCCGTCTCCCGCCGCGTCGGAGCGCTCGCACGAATCTCGACCGACGCTATCCTATCGGCCACAGCGCGGGAATCAAGCCCGTCAAGCAAAATTGTGTGTCTGTCAAGATTTCAGGCCAGCACTCCCTTGAGGGCGCAAAGAACCAGGGGTGGCAGCCTCAAGTCCGCAGGACTTGGGGATGGATCGCATCGCAGACGCCTTTGCCTGTGGATGTGCCACTCATCCGCCACAGGCGGACCATCCCCAAAGCTCCGTTGCACTACGCTCTGAGGCTGCCACCCACATGCCAGGATGTTTTCCCACACACGAAATTGCTGTTGAGACGGAGTCGGATCGGGCGGGACCGCTACGGACGATGGGAGGAAACGGAGTCTGGTTATTTGTCACTGAGCCAGGAGGGGCCGTACGCAACGTCCACCTTCAGTGGGACATCGAGCGGGATGGCGGTGGTCATCGCTCTGGAAATCCACGCGGCGTGCGTCTGGGCCTCGGCCGACGGAAGCTCGAACACGAGCTCGTCGTGGACCTGAAGCACCATGCGGACCGGCAAACGCTCCGTGTCGATCTGCCTCTGGATCGCCAGCATCGCGACCTTGATCAGGTCGGCGGCCGAGCCCTGGATCACGGTGTTGACCGCCAGACGCTCGGCCTGCGCGCGGCGGCCTCCGTTGCGGCTCTTGATGTCGAGGATCCGGCGGCGACGTCCGAGAATCGTTTCGGCGTACCCCGTCCGCCGGGCCTTCTCCACGCACGAATCGAGGAACGCGCGGACCGAGCCGTACCGCGCGAAGTAGTCTTCGATGAATTGCCTGGCGTCGGCGGCGCTCATGCCCGTGACGCGCGACAGCCCGAACGCCCCCTGGCCGTAGATGAGGCCGAAGCTGACCGCCTTGCTCCGCGACCGCATCTCGCTGGTGACCGCCTCCAGCGGCACGCCGTAGACCTGCGAGGCGACGAAGCGATGGATGTCCTGGTCGGCCGCAAACGCGGCGCGCAGCGCCTCGTCGCGCGAGAATTCCGCCAGCAGACGCAGCTCGATCTGGCTGTAGTCGGCGCTGAGGATGCAGTCCGTCGGGCTCTGCGGGACGAAGGCCGCGCGGATCTTGCGCCCGAGTTCGGTACGGATCGGGATGTTCTGGAGGTTCGGGTCGCTCGATGACAGCCGCCCGGTGGCCGTGACGGTCTGGTTGAACGATGCGTGCAGCCGGCCGGTGCGCGGGTTGATCATGGCCGCCAGCTTGTCGGTGTAGGTGTTCTTGAGCTTGCTCAGCGTGCGATGCTCCAGGACCAGGGCCGCGATCGGGTGCTCGTCGGCCAGCTCCTCCAGCACGCTGGCGTCGGTGCTGCGGCCGGTCTTGCCGACGCGCCCGGCCGCCAGCCCCAGCCGGTCGAACAGCACCTCGCCGAGCTGCTTGGGCGAGTCGATGTTGAAGACGCCCCCCGCCTCTTTGTAGATCCGCTCGCTGAGGAACTCCAGCGCCTCGCTCAGCTCGACCGACATCGTCCGCAGCAGGCTCGTGTCCAGCGAGACGCCGTTCAGCTCCATCTGCGCCAGCACAGGCACCAGCGGCATCTCCACGTCCGCGAACAGCTTCGCCAGGCCGGGCTCGGCCGCCAGCCGCTCCTGGAGGTACAGATACAGCCGCCACGTGACGTCGGCGTCCTCGGCGGCATACTCGCACGCCGCCACGGTGTCGACCATATCGAACGTGAGCTGGTTCTTCCCCTTGCCGATCAGCGCGACGATGGGCACGCACTCGTAATGCAGATAATCGCGAGCCATGTTATCCATCGAATGGCTGCTGCGGCCCGGATCGAGACAATACGACGCGACCATCGTGTCGAAATCGACGCCCCGAACGGGCATGCCCGCGTTGTGCAGAACGAGCCAGTCGTACTTGATGTTCTGCCCGACCTTGCGCACGCCCTCGTCCGCCAGGATCGGCGCGACCGTCCGGCGGACCGTCGCCAGGTCCAGGCAGGTCGCTCCCAGCGGCCCCCGCACGGGCAGATAGAACGCGCGGTGCGGCTCCCAGCAGAACGACAGCCCCACCAGGTCCGCCCGCATCGGATCGACCGACGTCGTCTCGGTGTCGACCGCAAAGAGCGTCTGTTTCTTCAGCTCGCTCGCAAATCGCTCGAACGCTTCGGGCGTATCGATCAGCGTGTACTCGTGTGGCGTGGTCCGGGCCGATGCCGGCTCACCCGCCGCAGCAGTCGGCGTCGGCGCCACAGCGTGCGACTCCACAGGCGCCGGCGCGGGGACCGAATTGCTTTCCACCTTGAAGCCGAACTGTGTCAGCAGCCGGGCAAAGCCCAGCTCGTTGAACAGCGCCGCCAGCTTGTCCCGGTCGGGCGGATCGAGCTTCAGCGACTCGTAGTCGGTTTCGATCGGAACGCCGCAGTCGAGCGTCACGAGCTTGCGGCTCAGATACGCCAGGTCCTTCGAGTTTCGGAGGTTCTCGCCCCGCTTTCCCGGAATCTCGTCGACGTGGGCGTAGAGGTTGTCGAGGTCGCCGTACGCGCGGATCAGCTCGGCCGCGGTCTTGGGTCCGATCAGCGGCACGCCGGGCACGTTGTCCACGGCATCGCCTTCCAGGGCCAGGCAGTCGACGATCTGCCCGGGCCCGATTCCCCACTCTCGCCGCATCGCGTCCGCGTCGGTGACCTGGCCCGTCTTCATATCGAACGCGCTGACCCGAGCATCGAGCAGTTGCAGCAGGTCCTTGTCCTTCGAGCAGATCCGCACGTCGATCCCGTCGGCCGACGCACGTCGGGCGAGCGTGCCGATGATGTCGTCGGCCTCGAACCCGTCGACCCGCAGAATCGGAATCCGCAACGCCTCGAGCACCTGCTCGATCCGCGCGATCTGCACAGGCATGTCCTCCGGCATGGGCGGCCGGTGCGCCTTGTACTCGGCGAACATCTCGCTGCGGAATGTCGGCGCCTTGCTGTCCATCGCGACCACGAGCATGTCCGGCCGGTATTTCTCGATCAGCCCGAGCACCGCCATCGTGAAGATGTACGTCGCCTTCGTCGGCTCGCCCGACGGGCTGCTCAACTGCTGTCGCATGGGGGCGAAATAGGCCGCATAGATGTGCGCGTGACCATCGATGATGTAGAGCGTCCTGGGCATGGCCGCCACTCTATGCCCCTGGGCAGGGCCTGTCAAGCGCACCGGCCGACGGCCCAGGCGTCGTGTCGCGTGTGTGGCAGCCTCAAGGCGCAGCCTTGGGAATGGCTGATACGATTTCGGCTTGCGTATCAAGCGGCGGTGGTGCTCTCCGCCATCCCCAAGCCCTTCGGGCTTGAGGCTGCCACACGAATGCCAGAGTGTTTTGACACGCATCGCGCGTCCGCCGGCGCGCACAAACACGCAACACCCAAACGACAAAATGCGCGTGACATGAAGATTTTTTTTATTCGTTGCCGCACAGGGGCTTAGCGTCGTCCGATCTCGAAAAGCAGCCGTTTTTTTCGTACCAAACGTGCAACACCGCCCCTTTATAGAGGCCGACATTGGTTCGGCCGGAAGCGCTGTCGGGCCTGCGAGACGGGCCTCGGCGGCAGAACCCGATGGTTGGCGGGCGGGTGGTTTGACGATCCTGCGGCCCATCCAGGTCCCGGCCTGGCTCGAACGCCTCGCGGCGCCACTGGCGCTGCTGTGGCGGCGCCTGCGGTACGGCTACGCCTTCCGCCGCATCCCGCTGACCCAGGGCCTCTACGCCCTGGTCGATCCGGAGGATTACGAGTCGCTGGCCCGGCACAAGTGGCACGCCACGCGCGGCCGCACCACCTTCTACGCCCAGCGGAAGGTCTGGGACCCCGTGACACGCAGGGAGATCACGATCAAGATGCACCGCCAGATCCTGCACGTGCGCGACGGCCTGCTCGTGGACCACGTCAGCCGCAACGGCCTGGACAATCGCAAGGCCAACCTGCGGAGCGCCACCCCCGCACAGAACGCCTGCAACCGCGCGAGGGCCGGCCGCTCCGGCGGGCACTCCGCCTATCGCGGCGTCACCTGGCACAAGGCCATGCGCCAGTGGTTCGCGCGGATCGGCGTCCAGGGCCGCACCATCCCGCTGGGCTACTTCGACGACGAGATCGACGCCGCCCTGGCCTACGACGAAGCCGCCCGTCGCCACCACGGCCCCTTCGCCACCCTCAACTTCCCCCATGGCCCGCCACGCAGAGGGCGTGAAGCGTAGCTGCGACTACGGGTTCTTCCGGATCACGGGAACCGTCACTTCTTCTTCGCCCCTTTTGACGGTCACGACCACCGAGGTGTTGGTCCTTCCGGCGAGTTTGCCGGCATTCTGGACCCAATCGGCGGCCACCGGTTCGCCGTCGATCATGGTGACCACGTCTTCAGCCTGAAGGCCCGCCTTCTCCGCCGGCCCGTCCGCCGTCACGGAAACGATCCTGCCGCCGCTGATCGCCGCGCCGATGCTCTCGACGTTGAACGTCGCGTCGGCCGCAACAGAGGCCGGCGCGCCCGCCGCCGAAGAAACCGACTTGCCGGGAATCTCCTCGATCGGCGAGAAGACGACCGACACCGTCTCCGTCACGTCCTTCTTCCGTTTGACCACCAGCTCGTGCGTCGTTCCCGCCTGGTGATGCAAAATCAGGGCATAATTGGCGACGGGATCATCCGCAACGGCAACCCCGTCCGCCGTCAGAATGATGTCCCCGGCCTGAAGGCCCGCTTTCGCCGCCGGACCGTCCGCATCGACGGACTCGATTCGGTCCGCATAGTACCCCGACAGCTTGAGACCCAGTGTTCCCGGGTTCTCGGTCTCCAACCGATATTTCATCCGGTTCAACACGATCTGATACGAACTGGCCGCATCGTACTCCTTGCTCTGATCGCTCGTGATCTGTTCGTAGGCCGAGTCCGGCCGCAGCACGTTGACCATGGTCATCATGACCCGCACGCCCCCGGGCGCATTGACCAGGTTGTACGTCACGCGATTCTCGCCCGGCACCGGTTCGTAGTTGATCTGGTACGGCGAATAGCGATTGAAAACGATCACGTTCGGATTCTGGCTCTTGAGCATGTAGTCGCCGGTCAGCATCTCGCTGGTCAGGTACGCCGCCACCGCTTTCATACTCGCCTTGACCACCACTTCCGGCTTGCCCGTACTGGTCTCCAGTTGCAGAGGACGGGCTCTCCCCCCGCAGCCGGAAAAAGCCATGCCAACGGCCACAGACACAATCACGGCACAAATCCTTTTGGTCTGCACAATCACGGTTCCATCCCTTCAAAGAGGCCTTTCGTGAACAGCCAATATCTGCCCGCGATAGTAGGCCGTCTGGGCTGTATTGGCAACCTTTTCTTGCCCAGGATGCCTGACCCGGCGGGCCGGGGGAGCGTAGATGGGTAGATGCGTGAAACGTGAAGCGTGAAGCGTGAAGCGCACAGCAACGTGACTACTGAGCGTGGGGCTGCGACTGGAGGATGACGATCTTCTGCCAGATCTTTCCAGCCAGGCCGCTGCACAGGTTTTCGAGTTCCGTGGCCGCTTCCGTCACCCCGGGGTCGTGAAAGCTCTCGACGTAGAGGTAGCCCAGCTTGCTGGTCAGCGAGAGCATTTCCGTGCAGTAGTCGAGATAGCGCCCGAGGGCGTACGCGTCGAGTCTTCGTTCGGGGCTGTGTGCGGTGGGCTGGGCGTGGAAGCCGACCGTGTCGGGGTCTTTGGTGAGCTGCTTCATGTCGATGACGTGGGCGATGTCGCGCAGCTCGTTGATGGCGCGGATGGCCCGGCCGCGTTTGACTCTCGTCTCGATGGACCAGAGAAACGCCGCACCGAGCGCGATCAGGATCAGTACGTTGGCGCCCGCATCGATGGCCTGCACCAGGCCGAAGAGCGTGACTTGCTGCTCGGTGTCGTAGTCGATCAGAATCGTCGCGACGGTGAGAAGAAAGGCCGCGATCAGCGCGACGATGACCAAGCGAAGCGCCCAGACGGGACGGCCGATGCGGCTGGCGGTCCGTTCCGTCCGCAGCGCGATCGCGTGCAGGTGCCGGCCGACCTCGTACAGATCGGAGGTGGGAAAGCGGTCCTTGATCCGCAACGTCAGCCGTTCGATCGTGGCGATCACCCGCTTGGGGTCCAGTCGTACCTTCATGCGCTCATCTCCCACACCGCGTTCCCGATGCCGCCGCAACGCCCGTTTGCAGCCGTGCCGCCATTATATCGCCCCCACCCCCCGCCGGCCACAAGCGCCCCGGCGGGGCTTCGTCGCTCGTCCCTCGTCGCTCGTCGCCCAGGTGGGCCGTTGGAGCGTAGATGCGTAGAAGCGTAAATGGGTTGCGTGAAGCGTCGTGCGTATCACGTGCCAATCGCCCCCGTGGGCGCCTGCCGAAAGCCTCCCGCCCTGCCGCATTCCCTTTGTCATGCCGAGCGAAGCCGAAGCCATATCTCGTTCGGCGGGCTCAGGGCAGAGCCTGAGCGTAGCCGAACGGAATCTGACCCCGAATGAGACGCACTTCGCAGCCACAGCCCGATCCCCGAATGTGCCCGAAGGACAGAAATCGTGTATTTTTCGTTGTTTTCTTGGCCTATTCTTCCGATAGAATCCATAGTTGGGAGCAAACATGATGAGACGACACAAAACCGATTGCGGAAGACCCGTTCCGGCCGAAGGCCCCCATTCAAATGGCACGCTGAGACCCCAGAAATCAGACCTCCAGCGATCTCGCCCACTTTGTGGCCCCCAGAAAAGTACGCTGGTCCCACAATCGCCTCGCTGAAATGAAAGAACTCGACGTGAATGTGTTGGACATCGGAACATATTAAATGGCTCGTCGACACCGGCGAACGACTGAAGACCGCCGACGGCAAGGAGGTCGAGGTCTGGGAGTTCCGTCATGAGAACGACGAGGCAGTGCTTTCGGCCTGGGCGAAACACTTCCGGAATCATTACTGCCTGGATACCGAGATCGATTTCCTCCGGGGCAAACGTCCGCGACCGGATTATCTGACCAATATCAAGTTCCCTTGCAGAACATCCAAACTCGGCCCTGGAATCAGAGCGGGAGATTTTGGGGAAATTCTGGTTTCCGATTACCTGCAATGGCTTCTCGGTTACTGGGTACCCAGGGTACGGTGGTCATCAAAGGTTGTTCGAGATGAATCGCCCAAGGGCAGCGATGTCATTGGATTCCGATTTCACAAAAAAGATGGTGAAGCCTCCACCAAGGACGTATTGTTTGTCTTTGAGTCCAAGACAAAATTCTCCGTCTCTAAGATCAACCGCCTGCAGGATGCCATTAACGACTCTGCCAAAGATCATATTCGAATCGATGAATCGCTGAACTTCATCAAGCAAAAGCTCTTTGAAAAAAAGGAAATCGAACAGGCTCAAAGGATCGAGAGATTTCAAAGCCCTGTAGATATGCCCTACAAGGAAACCTACGGCGCTGCAGCCATCATTTCAGATGAATGTTTCGACGCCGAAGAATTGGCTTCGGCAGACTGCCGCAAAATTCCCAAGTCAGCAAAATCCAAGGAGGTCTTTCCGCATCCTAATGGTGACAGCCTTGTCCTCTTGGTTATCAAGGGACCCGACATGATGGACCTTGTCCACGAGCTCTACAGGAGAGCTGCGGATGAGGCCTGATAGAAAATCCAATCGTCTTTTGGGTGTTACTCGATCAAAAGCTAAGATGATCGAGTACCATGTACCTGAAGAATATCAGGAGATAGATTTATCACTACATCCAAGTAAGCTCTTCACCATCTCGATTGGCCTGCTGGGTGACCTCGCCGCCGCCATCAACCGGGAGGAGCCAGATCCCGACTCCCTCTCGGAGCTGAAAACCAATCTGCTATTTTCCGCCCGCTTTTTCGACTCCTACCTCCAGTCAAAGCTGAACGAGGCACTTGATCCATACCTCGTGCTTCTGGGCTCTGCTTCCTATTACCTGTGCGATCTGCCTGGGAGCTCATCGGTATTGGCGAAGCGCATCGATGGCGACTGTCCGGATCTGGATGGCGATGGTTTGGAAGACCTGTTGCTCTGGTTATTGCAGGCCGATCTGGGAACCTATTTTGATGGAGCGGATGGACCATTCGGCGAATTCATCGACGGGATTTCAAAATGGATTCTCCAGTTTTTCGAGGATGGGAACGGCGAAGAAAATCTTCTCGATTTGGCCGCTAAGCTGAGGGACGCCGTCTATGAATTCGGCACACCCAGACAGCTTCTGTTTGGTGACGTGGTCGCGGCCGTTCTGAGGAAAAAGCTCGAAAATTCCGCCTGGAAGGCTTTGCCGTCATATTCTGGGCTGCCCCGCGACAAATGGCTCCATGCGCTGCAAAAGGATTCGTTCATCAAGGAACTCTGGCCTGCACAACACCTTTTGGGCCAGGCGGATGTTCTCAAAGGCGAGTCTGCCATCGTTCAAATGCCCACCAGCGCTGGCAAAACGAAGGCAACGGAGCTGATCCTTCGAAGCGCGTTTCTGGCCGAGCGCGTATCACTGGCCATCATCATCGCCCCGTTCAGGGCGCTGTGCCATGAGATCAAGAACAGCCTCATCGAGGCGTTCCACAACGAACCAACCAAGGTGGACGAACTATCCGATGCCTTGCAGACTGACTTCAAGATTGTCGATCTTCTGGGACACCAGCAGATCCTGGTTGTAACCCCCGAGAAGCTGCTCTACGTCCTTCGGCACGCTCCGGAGCTGGCTGCCCACATTGGGCTGCTGGTCTTTGACGAAGGCCACCAGTTTGATAGCGGCACCCGAGGTATCACATACGAGCTGCTTCTGACATCGCTACGCTCCATGATTCCCGAAGGAACGCAAAAGGTGCTGATCTCGGCAGTCATTACCAATGCCGCGGCTGTTGGCGAATGGCTGAACGGTGCGCCTAATGTCGTCGAAGGCATAACGCTGATTCCGACTTTCAGATCGGTCGGGTTCGCGAGCTGGCTCGATCAGTTGGGAAGGATCGAGTACGTTAATAGCCGTGACGCCGAACAAAGCGAATTTTTCGTTCCGAGGGTGATTGAGAGATTCAATCTCGGGAGGAAGAAGCGGGAAAGGACCGATCGTTTTTTTCCTGAAAAGACTGATGGGCAGGCTATCGCGCTTTACCTTGGTCTGAAATTGGTCCCGAATGGCAGTATCGCCGTTTTTTGCGGAAGGAAGTCGACAGCGGCCAGCGTCTGCGACAAGGCCGTTGATATTATCGAGCGAGGCGCACCCCTCGCCTTACCGTCAGATTTTTCTGACGCCCAGGAAGTTGAGCGGCTGACACATTTGCACGTCGAGAATCTCGGTGCTGCCGCTCCGGCGTCCCAGAGCGCAGCACTTGGCATTTTTTCCCATCATGGCAATACGCCGCATGGTATCCGGCTGGCGGTGGAGCATGCCATGCGCGACGACCTTGTGCGATTCGTTGTTTGCACATCCACCTTGGCACAGGGCGTAAACCTCCCGATTCGATACCTCATCGTGACCAGCGTCTATCAGGGCATGGAGCGTATCAAGGTTCGCGATTTCCACAACCTCATTGGCCGAGCGGGTCGCGCCGGGATGCATACCGAAGGCAGCATCCTGTTCGCAGATCCGCTGATCTATGACAAGCGAAAGGCTTGCAACGATAAATGGCGATGGGATCAGGTGAAAGAACTTCTGGAGCCTCGTAATTCGGAGCCATGCATCAGCAATCTCCTTTCAATCTTTGAACGCATCAAGAGTGATGACGAGAAATACAGCATCACCATGGAGGCTCTGGATTTTGCCAAGGCCTATATCAACGATCCTGATGAAGTTGCCAAACTGGCTGCCGAAATTGCAGCACGAGATGGAGACAAAGGATTCTCACGAGACGGTGTCGAGCGGCAAGTCGCATGGAGAATCAGCCTCATCTGCTCTGTCGAGAGCTTCTTGTTATCCCATTGGGATGAGACGGAGAATGGTCTTTCGGAAGCAGATGTGACCCGCCTAGCCGAAGGGACGCTTGCTTTTTTCCTGGCCGATGATCAAAAGAAAGAGCATATCCGCGGGTTGTTTCAACTCCTCGCCAAGAACATCTCAGCGAACATCACTGATCCGGCTCGGCGGAAAATATACGGCAGGACGCTTTACGGTGTTCAGGATGCCCAAGCCATTGAGGGATGGGTTCAATCCAACGCTGCCAGTCTGCTTTCGATTGTTGATGAAACAGAAGCTCTCGACCTTGCCTGGCCTTTGCTCACCCGGCATATCAACGGTGGCGTATTCACCAAATTCGATAAACCGGAGGTGCTTAAAGAAATCGCGCATGGATGGATCAGTGGGGAGCCTTTCAGCGACTTACTGGAAATTATCCGGAAGCGTAAAACCAAGATGATATGCGGTACACAGCGCCGGGAATTCAAGATCGGTCATGTCGTTGACGTCTGCGAGGGGACACTTGCTTATGACGGTGCTCTGCTGATAGGCGCGTTGTGTGAATTCATCGAAACACTTGACCAAGATGGCACGGGAGACGTTATCAATCGTCTGCAGCTTTTTCAAAAGCGCCTCAAATATGGCCTGCCCACGGAAACTACCATAGCCCTCTATGAGCTCGGCCTTTCGGACCGGGTCGTCTCCCAGGATCTCGCCGCGTCATTGAACCTGTCCGCGACCCGGAAAAAGGACCTTGTCAAGGCGCTGAAACACAACCGGGATTCGGCCACCGGTATCATGGATAAGTATCCAGCCTATTTTCAGGAGCGAATGAATGAACTCCTGCGGTAGTAGGACAGACCGTCGGTCCGCAATATCACATGCCCGGGGCTGAGCCGCACGTACCGCTACCGATTCTGGAGCGGCTGGGCAGGCTCTGGCGTAGACGGTGCCGGATTCGAGGATGCGCCAGCCGTTCTTCGTCTTGCCGAGCGCCAGGCTGATCTGCCGGCCGACGTGGCAGAGGCTGGTGATCGTCTTGGGGAGGTGGAGCGCGATCGTCTGGTCTTCGGGTGGATCGCCGAGCATGGGCGCCAGGTGCAGTCTGTCCGGCTCGGAAGACTGAAGGGACGAAAAGGACCGAAGCGACGGCAGGGACTGAAAGGACCTAAGGGCTGTCGGGGGCGCCGGGGGGCGTTCGGCGCTGCCGGACGCGGGCGGCGAGGCGCACGGCGGCCTGAGGATTGATGATTTACGATTGACGATTGATGATTGGGAACTGGGAAATTGGGCGCGACGGTCTGAAATCCAGAACCCGAAGGCCGCAAGCTTCACGCTGGGCCAAAGGCCCCTGAACGGCAACGCGAACCGCGAGATACGAGCGACGAGCGACGAGACACGAGATGGGCGTAGCCGCCGTGGGCAGCGATGAAGCCGTCGGTCATGGGTCGCTCCTCCAAGGGACGGAAAGGACGAAAAGGACCGAAGGGACCAAAGGCAAGCTCTGTCCATGAGGTCCCTTCCTGTCTCGGCTTGGAGTATACCATCCCGCAGCGCAAAACAAAAGCCCCGATCCGAAGACCGGGGCTTCTTGTATCAAGAAACAGTTAAGCCTGCCGGCCCAGGGGCCGCGTGACTCGTCGCTCGTATCTCGTCGCCCGCAAAAAAAAGAGGGCCCTGTCCGAGGACAAGGCCCTATCCATCACAAGTGTCAGTTAAGCCGAACAGCGAAAAGTGCCTGACTTGCGCCGGCCCGAAAGGGGCCGACGTTCTAGATATCCCTAGAAAGGAGGTGATCCAGCCGCAGGTTCCCCTACGGCTACCTTGTTACGACTTAGTGCCAGTCGTCGGGCTTACCGTCGGCAGTCGCCTCCCTTGCGGGTTAGCAAACCGACTTCGGGTACTCCCAACTCCCATCACTTGACGGGCGGTGTGTACAAGGCTCAGGAACACATTCACCGCGTCATCGCTGATACGCGATTACTAGCGATTCCAACTTCATGCAGGCGAGTTGCCAGCCTGCAATCCGAACTGGGGCCGGATTTTTGCGATTTGCGCCACCTCGCGGTCTTGCGTCGCTTTGTTCCGACCATTGTAGCACGTGTGAGGCCCTGGGCATAAAGGCCATGATGACTTGACGTCATCCCCACCTTCCTCCGGTTTAACACCGGCAGTCCCGTTAGAGTTCCCGGCATGACCCGCTGGTAACTAACGGCAAGGGTTTCGCTCGTTAGAGGACTTAACCCGACATCTCACGACACGAGCTGACGACAGCCATGCAGCACCTGTGCAAGTTTCACCCGAAGGCAGCCCAACCTGTTTCCAGGCGGGCATCCAAGCATGTCAAACCCAGGTAAGGTTCTGCGCGTTGCTTCGAATTAATCCACATGCTCCACCGCTTGTGTGAGCCCCCGTCAATTCCTTTGAGTTTTAGCCTTGCGACCGTACTCCCCAGGCG
>JAAYBV010000056.1 GCA_012744475.1 Phycisphaerae bacterium | reverse complement strand
TGGCGGTCTGCGCCCGCAAGGGCATGCTGCCCTGAAATCCTGACAGACACGCCGAGCGAGTGTCTGTGAAAATATCCTGGCAGCCGTGTGGCAGCGGCAAGCGCAGGCTTGCCGATGGTGATACGCATGCCCTTGAAGCCATCGGCAAACTTCGCCTTGCTCCGTTTGCCGCTGCCACACAGGGCGCTCCGTGGTGGAAAACGGGCCTTGCCGCGAAATTCGCACAGACACTTGTCAGGCAATCGAGCATTCTGAACTTGCATTCTCCAGGGGAAAGGTGGCATAGTGGTAGGTTAGGAAGTTGGTGTCGTTGTTGGGCAAAGCTCATATGGGAAATGTCGGCTGAAAGAAAGACCCGACCAGTTCCGCCTCGATCCCGCGAAGCCGTGAAGACAGATGGAAGCAGGCACACGCCCCCTGTTGTCGGAAGCGGGTCGCGTTGGTCGCGGCAGCCTTTCAGTCCTCAATCGCCATCAAGGGAGGTGACATATGAACAGAATCGTCGCTGTGATGTTCGGTTTGGTTTTGGCGGCTCCCTTGGGTGCAGAAGATCAGCACGGCTACGTCCCTTTGCGTCCTCTGGAACCGTTTGAAGCCAAGGACCAGCCCACTGGCGTTGTTGTCGGGGACCGGACATGGCACACACCGTGGGGCTATGATAAGCCTGAGAACTCCGAGCGCATGTACCCTCTCGTCGTCTTCGGACGTCATAACGAAGCCAGCGAGTTTTTCACGATCGACATACGGAAACGCTATCCGGCCTTCTACGTGTCCTACATCGAGAGCAGCGAAGAGGCCGGCGCCGCCTTGTCCGACCTCATCGACGTCTGCATGAAGGACCACCGTTTTCGCATCGACACGCGACGCATTTACCTGACAGGATGGTCAGCCGGCGGTTCAGGCTCTTTCAAATTGGTCAGAGGATTTCTCAGCAAGGGCAAGTATTTCGCCGCAATCAACAGAATCGCAGGACAATCCGAGAGCATTCTCGCAGAACAGGCCGTTGAGAAGACGGCGATCTGGGTGCACATCGGACTCCTTGATACGCCTCTTCGCGTGCAGGTGTCACGGGACCTGTATGCCCATCTCAAGGATCATCCCAGCAACGCCTCAGCCGTGGAGACGACCGTCAACGACACGATCCGACATGGGGACGTTGACGTAGCCCGCCATACCAGGATTCTGACAAAGAATGGGGTGGAGATTGTCCGCTGTACGGAATACCCCACGGAACCTCATGCGGCCTTGGCAGGCTACTCGGATCCCTACTTGTACGAATGGCTCTTTACGCGGGCAATCTGTCCGGAGAAACGTCCCTCCGATAGCAAAGAAACCTCGTCAAAAGGATCAGAGGTGAAGTAAAGGCTATTATTTATCTTCGTAGCGGACGGCTACACCACTCGCCCAAGAATGGCCATCATCATCGATGCCGGAAGACCCCAGAATTACTGCACTGGCTCCCAACGGCGCACATTTCGTCCGTAAGGAGTTGTGCATCTTTGCAGTTGCCTGTGTTGACCATTTCTGGGTAGTTATACCGATTAGGATTTATTCGTGCGCCCCGCCTTGTCGTCCTGAACGAAGTGAAGGATCTGGGCGGCGAATGGGAGGAACGTCTCATGCCACAGCCAGATCCTTCGCGAGGCTCAGGAGGACAAAGTCACTTCCGCGCGAGGACTTTTCCTAATCCGTATCAGGAGGCGAACTCACATGGTAAGTGCAACACAGTAGCTCGTGACTGTCACAACCTACTGTGTTGCACTTCGCATGTTAATGCCCCGCAGGACCACCTCCCGGCCATGAGGCGTCCGCGTCGTCTCGCAGGGTCTGTTCCAAGAGCTGAGGATCTGGTCATGGCAAGGGGGAGTACGTCAGTTCTATGAAATCGTTCTCGTCCAGGGGCAGCGACAGTTCGATGGAAGTTGATGAGATTTGCCGAAAAGAAAGAGAGCCTTGGCGGGCCGACCGAGCCTGGCTGATGGGTCGCGGCGTCCTGACGGCGAGGGTGAGTCGTTGCACGGGTTCCAACGTGTAGTTGGCGAGGGGAATGAGAATGCCCTTTTCCTGTTGCATGAAGACCGCGTCCACTACGGGCACGCTGCAGGTGATCGGAGACTCAACGCCTGCCGCACGGACCGGTGTCAGGAGCAAGTCGCGGATGTCCGCCGGGTACTTCCAGGGGTTGTAGGATCGCCCCAACCGCAGGGCCTCTCGCTGTTCGGCGGGCGATGACGCATCGCCTGTCTTCACCTTCTCCTCCAGGACATTCCGCGCATCGAGGGCCTGCTTGATATAAGCGAGCGCAGGCAAGAACCCGACGCAGAAGACCGTGCCTTTCCCGAATTTGTCCCTGATCAGTGCCGGGGACGTATCCTGGAACGTGGCGAGCACCGTCGCGCCCCGCCGGGGGTTGAGCGAATGCCTCACTGCCAAAACGGCCGCTCCGCCGCTGCTCCATCGCACCTGGTCTTTCGCGGCCAAGATCGCAAGATAGCGGCCGGGCGACGTGTATTTCTCCTCCTCGATGACCTCGCCTCGTTCGGCAGGCAGCATCTTGGCAAGAGCCGTCAGAGGACGGTCATATTCATCCGCTGCTGCGGCGCCGGCGGAGAGCCAGAGAACGCCGCCCCGCTGCACCCACGGCCCGATCTTCTCTGCTGCGGCACGTGTGAGATTCGGGCCAAAGAGATAACAGACCTGGTAACCATCGAGCAGGCCGGCGGCCACCTGTGATTCCGAGAGGATATCCACAGGCATCTGTGCATGGGCCAGAGCCAGCCAGGTATGCATCCGATCGAAACCATACGCGAGGTTCCCCTCGATCGTCCATACGTCAGACGCCGAACTGTACACAAGAGCCACCTTTGCCGGCGCAGGCATGGCGGCCAGCAGCATGTCTTCGACGGCGCCTACTTCCCGCGTCAGTGCCGCATTGGCGGTCCAGGTCTCGGGCCTGGCCTGCCAGACGTGAGTGCGCCAGTAGGGTCCGCCTTCATGGGTGGCCCAGCTTGGTCCGTAGTGAAAGCTGTTCAGGATCTTCACGCCGCGGGCCAGTTCGCTCGTGGCCTTGAGCTTGATGTCCCACGGCGTACGCCCGTCGTGGGCAATGAGGTGATGTCCAATCACCTGACCGCGCCCGCGTGCCGCGGCGCGCATCAGGTCCACGTTGAAAGCGGCACATTGGTACGTGGAAGCGAGGTTGGCCCAGTCCTCCCCCCAGATGGCGTTTTGATCCGGCGTCTCCAGCAGCTCGAAATAGTCCACGCCTTGTTCGTAGAAATTCGCTCTGTAAATCACGCCGTCGCTGAAGTTGGCGACGGTAGGCAGTGAACGACCGTAGGCGTTTTCGAGAATGCGGCGTTGCGTCGCCATAAAGTCGCCCAGGGCGCGCGTGCGGAAACGCTGCGAGTAGTAGTATAACGCCGGATGCGCGCAACGCTGCGGACCGGTAACCAGCTTCACGTCCTGCCAATCGTCAACGAGCAATTCGGCGGGCGTCTTTCCGCTCGCCTTCAACCAGTCGCGGAACCGTTCCCGATAGAAGGGATCCGCAGCAATGACCTCCAAGGGCTGGCCGGTCGGCTCGTCCGTCAGCTCGCAGAGCACGATCTCCTCCACCTTCCCGCCGTCGCGACGGAAGGCCGCGGCCTGTTCCGCGGCTTGAGTCTTCATCGTCTCGATATCCGGCTGACAATACGAACCGTTCTTGAGATGCCACACGCCGCCGATACGGCGAAGATATCCGTCGGTGAAGCCGAAATGCGCCAGGGTTTTGCGTTCGCGCGCGGCGACGGCGGCATCCAGCCGGATCGAAAAGGGACTCAAGTCGGCCGTGACAAAGAAGGGAAAACGCTCTGGTTTCCGTCCGTGCGCAGGCCAGGGGAACGCATCGGCGCGCCGGCCGGTCTCTTCCGCGATTTCGCGAGCTGTCTTGAGGTGGGCGATATTCTCCGCCGTGAGCAGATGGGGCGGCACATAGAGGGCCGTGCCGCCCGGTTGATGATCAAAGGTCAGCGTCCGTACGACAGCCGCGTCGTCCGGCGCCGTGGCGAACTCCAAGGTGGCATGCAACCGGTCCGCCGGCTCGGTGTACGTATGTCGCGCCGTAACATAGAGCATTGCCCCCGAGTCGCTCCAGAGAATCGGCGTCAGAGCACACCACGGGGTTCGCTCGCCGGCGGTCAACATCTCCTCCGGTTTCACCGTGAGAGCGAGGACGCCCCCCTCTCGTCCCAGCGAATAATGCTCATACCACGGAGGGCGATAGTGGTCGGCAAAGATGTGGATATAGACCGGCCGTTCGTAGCCGGGGCCCAGCGTCACACGCACGAGCGTTGGTGCGTCGTCGGGCGGCACGGAGACCTCGACCCCCGCCAAGGCCTGGGCCCGGCCGCACATGGAAACGGCTCCGATCAGCATTAAGACCGTCGCAATGCGAAAATATACGGTCACAGCTCCTCAAATCAAAGACAGTCACCCATCTTACCATCATCGTACCGCCCGGCGCGCCCATGTCAAGGTCCGATCGGGCAGTCTTGGGGAACGAAACGGTGTCCGGTACTTTTTCGCCAAGGCGAAATGCTGGCTGGCGTCTCCGTGGGGTCAGGGGGTCGCGGCCTGCGGCCGCAACAGTTTTGAGTCCGTTCTTCCTGTGGCCTGCCGCCTGCCGTCTCCGGCCTGCGTCCTTCCGTCCTCACCCTCGCCCCTACGAGATACGAGATACCACGTACGAGACACCCCTTCCCCTCGATGTCACGACATACCTTTGGGTGTACGTAGTCATATGTAGCGGCCGTGAGCCGCGACGGGTTTTGAGTGCTGGGTCGTTAGAAACCGCATAGGCTCAAGCCCATCCTACGCCTGCCGCCTGCAGTCTACGGGCTGCCGCGTTGCGGCTCAGCGGAGTTTGCGGAAGGCGGCGGGGGAGAGGCCGAAGACTTTCTTGAAGGCGCGGGAGAAGTGGAACGGGTCGCTGAACCCCAGATCGAACGCCACCTGCTTGATGAGCTTGTCGTTCCGCTGGAGGAATCGGGCGGCCTGGGCCATCTTGAGCTGGGTGAGGTACTGATAGGGGCTCTGGCTGTCGAACCGTTTGAAGAGCCGGCACAGGTAGGCTTCGTCGACGTGGCAGCTCTCGGCGATCTCCTCCAGCGTGCGCAGCGTCGGGAAGTGGTCGCGGATGTACTGGCGGCAGCTCTGGTAGGTGGCGAAGGCGGCGCTGCGGTACGGGTCGTCGACGAGTCCGGCTTCGGCGATCTTGAGGACCAGCAGCTCGACCAGCTTGGCACAAATGGCCGGCCCCTGGCGCGTGCCGGAGCAGCCGGCGGCGATCAGGTCGTCGAAGATCCGCAGGACCGTATCGGGCGAGGCGATCCGGACGGCGGTGCCCGGCGCCAAGCCGTTGTCGCGTAAGATCTTGGCGGCCGTCGGGCCGGTGAAATCGACAAAGTACTTCACGAGCGGCTCGGGTCCTTCGGCGGCAATCAGGTGGGGGACGCCGGGCCCGTAGGAGAAGACCCGGCCCGGATAGAGGGCCTCGGTCCGGCCCTTGAGGATCAGTGTGCCCTTGCCTCGGGCGACGAATTCGATCGAATGGAAGGGGAAATCGGCGCGGTCGATGCGGTAGTCCGGGCCGCAGCGCTCGCGCCCGCCGCAGACCACCGCCAGCGGCTGGCGGACGCTGCCGACCGCGTCGAGGTAGAACCGCTCGGACTCGAGCACCTGGTTCGAGTAGAACGTCGGGACGCTGCCGGTATCGCGGATTTCGTGGCTCATGGCGACCAGTCAAGAATGGTCATGCTCTGGACAACATTTGACATTTCCATCGGGCTGCACGAGCATTATAATCGCCGGCGATTCGGCTGAGAAGTCAATATGGTGCAGGCCCGAGCAGCAACGCGACGGGGCCTATAGGAAAGGACACGAGATGGCACGCAAGAAGAACCCCACAGCGGCGTCGGTGCTGGATAAGGACGATCTGATCGTGGTCGGTGGGGCCGGCGGGTTTATTGCCGGGGCGCTGGTGAGGTATTTCCACGAGCAGGGATTCCGGCGGATTCGCGCGATCGACAAGAAGCCGCTGCCGCAGTGGTACCAGCGGACGCCGGGCGTCGAGTGCCTGTGCCTGGACCTGAGCGAGCCGGACAACTGCCGACGGGCCTGCGAGGGCGCCGTCGAGGTGTACAATCTCGCCGCCGACATGGGCGGGATGGGCTTCATCGAGCGGTTTCGCATCGAGTGCCTGCGGAGCGTGCTGATCAACACCCATATGATCGAGGCCGCGTACCGGGCCGGCGCGACGCGGTACTTCTTCTCGTCGTCCGCCTGCGCCTACAACACCGACCTCCAGAAGGACCCCAACGTCCGCGCTCTGAAAGAGTCCGATGCCTATCCGGCCATGGCCGAACGCGGCTATGGCTGGGAAAAGCTGATAAGCGAGATGTTTTGCATTGAGTATTGGGTCGAGCGCCAACTCGAAACCCACATCGCCCGCTTTCACAACGTCTATGGAGAGCCCGGCACCTGGGATGGGGGGCGGGAGAAAGCGCCGGCGGCGCTGTGCCGCAAAGTGATCGAGTGCAAGGACCAAGGACTTGACGAAGTGGTAATCTGGGGCGACGGCACACAGACGCGCAGCTTCATGTACATCGACGACTGCGTCCTCGGCATCGACATGATCATGCACTGCGACGCGCTGATTGCCACGCCCATCAACCTCGGCTCCGACTACCTGATCTCGATCGAAGACCTCATGCTGCTGGCCGAGAAGATCGGCGGCGTCAAACTCAAACACAAGCACGACCTGACCGCCCCCAAAGGCGTCGGCGGCCGCAACAGCGACAACACCTTCATCAAGCAGGTCCTCGGCTGGGCCCCCAGCACCCCGCTCGAAGACGGCCTCCGCAAGACCTACACATGGATCGAGTCGCAGTACTACGCCCGCAAGGCCGGCAAGCACACCGTCAGTTGACCGCCCGCCGCGCCCGCGTGCATAAGAACACTTGTCAGCGACACAGAGCGCAGTAGAATCGGCACATGACACCGCCGCAAAGTCACGACATCACCGACGTCATCGGCAAGCTCCAGTACCGCCTGGCCCTGGCCGGCGGCTGGATCGACCAGCCCTTCGCCAGCCGGCTCAACCCGGATCCGCCCGGCTCGATGGTGGTCGTTGCCGTCGAGCCGCAGTTCCGCTGGATGGACCGCTCCGGCATCTGCGGCAGCACCCGCCAGATCGCCCTGGAGCTCTGGGGCGGCGCGCTGCCCGACCGCGACCCCGAGCAGCTCGTCCGCGAGCTATACGACGCCGAGAACGAAGGCCGGGCCGAGCCCTCCGGCTCGCAGGACATGATCGGCCTGATCTATCCCGGCGTCAGCCGCCTCGACTACGACTTCCGATGTCACGAGGGCATATTCCCCGCCCACATCGAGTCGTGCAACGACTCGGCCGTCGCCGCCTGGCTCGGGCGCATCCTGCACATCCTGCCGGTCGCCCCGCGTCCCGACGGCTACAACCCCCTCGAAACGAAGAACCTCGATCCCGCCTGGATCGGGCGGCTGGGCCGCTCCGGCCGCGACTGCTACGACGCCATCGTCGCGCGTGACATCGAGCGACTCGGCGCCTCGATGAACGAGTGCATGGCCTGCTGGGAGGCCATCCTGCCCGGCACCGTCCGCCACCCGACCCTCCGCGTCGACCTGATGGAATTACTGTCGTTCTACCAATCGCGCTACCCCGGCGCGATGTACTCCGGCTGCGGCGGCGGATACCTCTTCGTCGCCTCCGAGCGCCCCGTCCCCGGCGCCTTCACCATTCAGGTGAGACTCAAAACGCCCTGACCGCACAAATGGTGGGGCAGTGCCCACCTCACCGATCGCGGCATTTCTCGGGAATTCGTAGGGTGGCGGCCTGCCCCACCGCGAACGGATCGCCATGCTCAAGGCCCTATGCCGAACTATATCCGGGCGAAATTCGAGAGCGGATACTACTTCTTCACCGTGGTGACGAACGGCCGCACCAGGCTGTTCCTCACGCCGCTGGCACGCCAATGCTGCGAGGAGCCATTGACCAGACGCAATCTTGTCATCCGTTTGAAGCCGTGGCGTTTTGCCTGCTGCCGGAGCACCTGCATTGCGTCTGGAAGCTGCCCGAAAGCGACGCCGGCCAGGCAAGTCGCAGTTTCGGGGCGTCTTCCCGCACGGCGACAAGTGGCAGGCGGCGGTCAGCTACCGGGGCGGGTCCAAGTGCCTGGGCCTGTTCGACGAGGAGGTCGAGGCGGCCAAGGCGCGTGACCGCAAGGCGTACGAGCTGGCCGGCGAGTTCGCGGTGCTCAACTTCCCCGAGGAGGCAGGCCGCAAAACCGTAGGCTGTAGACTGTAGGCCGGTGGCGGGTTGAGAATTGCGGGGACGCCTTGCTGACTCCAGTCTTGTATTGCGTGTGACGCGCCCGCATATCACGCCGCCTGTCGTCCATTCCGGCGCGATCGTTAGAATTGCCTGGTCTTGATGTTTCGGAAGCGAGCGCCGTCGGCGGGGGGGGGATGAGGTGTCCGGCGGGCAGCCTGGGGAGATGGTCGCGGTCTTTGGACTTGCTGTGGGCGATGGCGGCCTGGCGAAGGCTGCGACGGACGTTCGGATTGGCGGACCCGGCCGCGGGCGCCGCACGGGACCGCTCTGGGAATGCCTGCCGTATTGCGGGTTTTTGGGGCCGACCGGGCCAAATGCGCCACCGGAGGGCAAAAATCGTCCAAACGTTGCGCGCGCCGTACATATCCACCATGCCGGGCGGCTAAGCCGGGACGCGGGTGGGCGCAAAATGGCGAAAGAAAAACGCAAAACTGCATTGCTCCGGTGGCCCGGGATTTGCGACAATGTAGAAGCCGGGGCGGGTGAACGCCCGACGCCGAGAGGCCTGCACGAACACGCAAGTGGTTGGTGCGTAGAGAGTTTGGGATTTGTTTGTCACGTGAGGGGTTTTTGACATGCCGCGGGCTACCGAGTCCTGTGGGACCAGCGCGCGAAGGAGATGCAAAATGCAGATGCACGTTGTCAGAGGCAATCACCGTGGGCGGCGCAGAAGGAATGGCGCCTTTACGCTGATCGAGCTGCTGGTGGTCATCGCCATCATCGCGTTGCTGATGGGCATCCTGATGCCCGCGTTGCAACGCGCCCGGGAGCAGTCCCGCAAGGTCACCTGCGCCAACAACCTCAAGCAACTGGCGCTGAGCCTGCACATGTACGCCAACGAGAACGACGCGAAGCTGCCGCTCAATGCCGGCGGCTATTGGCTGTGGGACGTCTCGTATTTCACGAGCGACTTCATCCTCCGGAGCGGCGCGACGCGGGACATCTTCTATTGCCCCGCCGACCTGTCGAAGAATGCCGATATGTCCATCGTCTGGCAGTATGGCCAGGATCCGCCGTACGGCACGCCGATTCAGCACGTTGATGAGGCCGCAGTGACCAACCGCACGGGTACCTATCGCGTGACCAGCTACTTCTTCATGATGGACACGGAGGCGGGCCGCGCCGGAGACCATCCGCTTTACGAGCAGGGCACTGAGCCGAAGAAGTGGGTCAAAACGCTCAACGAAAAGGGCGCCGCCAAGGCCGAATTGATCACCGATGCGACGCTGAGCACCACCGCCGATCGCGAAGCCGGCAACTTCGTCGAGGTCGCCGGCGGCCTGTTCACCCGGCACCAGATTTACGACCGCACGAACCACCTGCGCCGTGGCAGCCGGCCGGAAGGCGCCAACATCGTCTTCCTCGATGCCCACCAGGAATGGCGCAACTTCTCCGAGATGCAGCATCGTTACTCGCCCGGCGGCGGCGCTACCGGCGCGCCGTATCACTGGTGGTAATCCCGAATTCCACGGCCCGCCCCGCGGGCCGTCGCACGACAATCCTTCAGACGGTCAGACCGCAGCGGCAGCCAGGATCGGCTGCCGCTGCACCGTTTTGACGGCCGTCGCTCGCATCTCGTCGCTCGTCGCTCGGGGAGGTACCGTAGGGCGAGCGTCCCCGCTCGCCGGACGCTGTCTGCAGCGTGCCCGTGAGGGCGTAGGGTTTGGGGAGCGAGCCGACAGGGAGATAGCGTCTTACGACGCCACTACAGACTACATCCTGTCTTGATGACACTTCCTACAGAGCAGTTGGCAATTCTCGACCGAATACGGCTCGGCGGCATCCTTTCTATGAATCTCGACTCCTTTGATGGTGTGGGACTCCTCGCCGCACCTTTGACACGCTTGTATTCCCGAATCCCACAGCGCTTTCTTGATCGGACGCTTTTCCCGAATCTCCTCCTGCATCAGTCTGCTATATACCCAGCGACGGAGTTTGAAACGCGTCCGCATGTCCTCCTTTGCAGCGAGCTCAATGACGAGCCTCGCATTCGCCAGAATCCCGTCTCCGATTCGTTTGACCGTGTCACCCTCCGGCGGTTCTTTGGAGCTTGTCGTCCTCCGCAGATTCGCCCGAATCTCCTCGGAGAACTCGTCTCTGTGACGCCCGCTCTCACTGGTGATCTGACTGCGGTAGAATCCCCAGTGCGATTTCTTCCATTTGGAGTCTGGAAAGTGTTGGAGCACCGCCTCTGTGACTGCCTCGTAGTCGGCTGTCCCCTTCGTCCGGCGAATGACGTCAAAGACCACATCTTTGATGGTCGTATATGGTCTGCCTATCATCTTCTCGTCCTTCCACACATCGGGTACGAATCCCCTGTGAGTGTCTCAGTCTGCCCATGACGCTGATTGGCGCCTTGCGAACCTGGGAGATGTCTCTCGCAGTTCCCTTGTCGTTTTCCATGGTCTCCCAGCAACATGCCAGGAAACGGCCGGTCTCCGTCGGCTGATGGAGATTCGCTCCGCTGTCCTGGCTGGAGTCGGCGTCATTGTCGCGGATTCATGCCGAATTGGGCGAGGAGGTTCATTGCTTTGTCCACCTGCGCCTTCTTCGGCTTCGATGAATTCCTGCTGATGCCGAACATATCGAGGTAGGCTGCGGCGATGACGTTTTTGAGTCTGGCTTTGTCGGAAGGAGCCGCCAGCTTTCCGACGGCCTCATCTACGGAGCATCCGGCGGCCACGCTCTGAACCGCATACGCGAACGCCATCTTCTCGGCGGCCGTCACCTCGCCCACCGGATCGGGCAGACTGAAGAACATCGGGTGAATCGTCAATTTGCCCGAAGAGGCCGCCTCGATCAGCTCATCCCGCGTGCGCAGAAACGCGCCGTACGCATCGACGTCGAATCGAGTGAACTTCACCAGGTGCCGGCTCAGTTGCAGCGCGTTGACATCGTCCACCCCGAAGACGTAGAAATCCAGGCCGGTGGTGACACCGGTGGTGGTGGCCGTTGCGGCGATGAAGGGCAGTTCCGCTTTCAGGGACGCCTGGGCACCGTCGATCGTGATCAGCATGTGAAGGCCATACCCCAGATATGGATGCACCGAGTCGTCGTCTTCGCCGACGTCCTGGTACGCGGCCAGAAGGGCGTAGAAGTAGAGTCGATTCGTGGTTGCTTCCGCCGAGCCGATGCCCTGGTAGCCCAGCCGGGCGGCTGTCTCCCGTGTGACCTGCCGTACGATCAGACGCAGTTGATTGCCGTGCCAGTTCAGGGGATTCGGCGAATCGGTGACCGCGAGCTGCTTGGCCCCCTGATTCAGCAAATCCACCGCCGTTGCGATCCGATCGAAGGCCGACCGCTGGTCGGTCTTGCCCCATTCGGCCAAGGTTGCGCGATCCGCCTGGAAGAGGCCCGGTGTCTTCGTCGATAAGGCGAGGTCCAACAACCGTTTGGGCTGTGTCGTATCAGTTTGTTCTTCGGACATATAGCCTCCTGTCGTTTTCGCTGCGGTCTCTGCTGCTATCGCGGGTGTCGAAACGAACAAGATCCCCAGAAGTGCGAGTGCAATCCTCATTGTAACGGCCCTTTTGTGCTGAGGTGGTCAATCCCGAGACAAGGCGGCAACCTGGCGGGCCCCGGCGGGGCACGTCCGGTCGTCGACGGACAATCGCCTGCCCATAGTCTCATGGTCCGTTGCCTCCTGCTGTCGAGTTGTGGTTGTCCGGCACTTCGCGTAGCCAGGGAAGACGGGTTTCTCGCGGTCCTGGCCGACATGAAGCGGTCCCGGCGTTTTCGAGGTGTCTCATCAATGGTGCTCCCAGCTTCTGTCTTTATCGACAGAAATCGGGCAGGAGATGAGAAAAAGTCAGAATTGGTGTGCCATAGCGTTCTGCGGTTCCTCACGAGACACGAGATACGCACCAGCGGCGGGATTTGGTATAATGGAAGGGGTCGGCCCGGGGCGGGCGGCGGGCAAGGGTTTTGGAGGAACTCTCATGACGCGGTTTGGGATGCGATTGGGGCTGCTCTGCATTCTGGCGCTGGCGGGTCGGGCTGGTGCGATGACGATTCAGCTTGGGTCGGAGACGGTGACGCTCGTTGAAGCCGGTCGGATGTGGCACTACCTGGCCGGCGCGGGGGCGCCGAGCGAGCCGGCGGAGGCGTGGACCGAAGTCGAGTTTGACGATTCGGCCTGGCCGGTCGGTCCGGCGGGCTTCGGGTTTGGCGATAACGACGACGCCACGGTCCTGGCCGACATGCAGGACCGCTACGTGACGCTGTACATCCGTACGATGTTCTCCGTCTCGACGCCGGTCGGTGACGGCGCGCTGGAGCTGGAGATCGACTATGACGACGGCTTCATCGCCTACCTGAACGGGCGGGAGGTGGCGCGGCGCAACATGCCTGAGGGACCTGCGACGTTCGCGACGACCGCCTCGTCGCACGAGGCCGGAACGCCCGAGACGATCGCCTTGGGCCCGGCGGCCGACCTGCTCGTCGAGGGCGTCAACGTCCTGGCCATCGAGGGACACAACACCTCGGCCGGCAGCAGCGACTTCTCTCTGTCGCCTTCGCTGCGGATGCCATCCGAGACACTTCGGGCCGGCGACGCATGGATCGTCACGGAGCAGATCGTGACGGTGAGCGGCCGGACCGACGCGGCGGATGCCGCTGTGGTGATAATCGACGGCTTCGGAATCGACTTCGACCCGGCCGACGGGACGTGGACGTGCGGACTTTGGCTGCCTGCGGGCCTGCGAGAGGTGACGGCGGTAGCGCTCAACGCCGCCGGCAACGAAGTCGATTCGGGTTCAGCCAGGATCATCTACCTTCCGCCTGACGATCGGATCGCAGGCGAACTGACTGGCGACACAACGCTGTCGGGCGCCCACGTGGTGGACGAGAACGTCATCGTTGCGGCGGATGTCGTTCTGACGATCGAGCCAGGGACGGTGCTGCTGATGAACGACGGTGTCTCGCTGGTGGTTTACGGACAGCTTCTGGCCCGGGGGACGGAGTCGCAGCCGATTCTCGTGACGCAATACGGCGCGGGCACAGCGTGGAAGCAGATCCGGTTCGTCGATGCCAACGACAGCCGGCTCGATCACTGCATCTTCGAGTACGCTGACAGCGAGGGGGCGCATCAGGACTACTACGAACCGGGACCTCGCGACTATCACGAGGCGATCGTGGCGCTGGGCTGTCACATCGATGTCAACGACTGTGTGTTTCGTAACCTGCCCGACGCCGGCAGCGGCGCCGAGGGCGACGCGATTGCGATCATCTCCGACGACCCGAATCATCCGGGCTCGGGCAGCGCGCACATCGCGGGCTGCCGGTTTCTGGCCATCGGGCAGAGCATCCACACGCGGTATTCGTACGTGCTTGTCGAAGACTGCTTCTTCACGGGCAAACGCGGCGACAACGACGACGTCGACCTGTGGGGCGAGAGCGAGCCGCCGCCGCTGGTGCGTCACAACGTGTTCCTCGACCCGGCCCACGACGACATGATCAACCCGACGAACTGCTCGGCGGTGCTGGTGGGCAACGTCATCGCGGGCAGCGACGACCACGGCGTCGTGCTGCGGGGCCGGTGTTTTCCCGTGCTGATGAACAACGTGATCTACGACTGTAGTGCGGCGGGCGTCGCGGTGGAGAACTCGTGCTCGGCCTTGCTGGTGAACAACACGATCGTCGGCTGCGGGCGGGGCGTGCGGCTGTTCGACCTCGGGCGGTGGGGGCCGCCGTACAACCTGCCGCCCGGCGGCGGAACCGCGACGGTCGTCAACTGCGTCATCTGGGACTGTCCGCAGACGATCACGCTGGCCGACAGCTCGAACACGGAGATCGTGGATCGCGGCTCGCACGTGACCGTGTCCTACAGCGACATCGAAGGCGGGCGGACCGCTATCTCCGTCTCGGGCAGTCAATCGACGGTGGTATGGGGCGACGGCAATATCGACGGCGATCCGCTCTTTGCCGACGCCGCAAATGCCGACTTTCACCTTTGCTCGCAGTCCGGCCGGTGGGACCCCGATGAGCAGGCCTGGGTCCGCGACGACAGCTCGAGCCCCTGCATCGATGCGGGCAATCCGGACGACCTCATCGGCGAAGAGCCGGCGCCCAACGGCTCGCGCATCAACATGGGTGCCTACGGCGGCACCTCCCAAGCCAGCAAGTCCCCCCAATAGCCTCTGCGGTCCGGCTCGGCTCGGTGCCGACGGCAGCGCGACGCCCGCATGGGCGGCCGGCGAAAATCTGCAAACTGGTTCTTTTTTATGTGACCGCGGGCAACCTTGGGGCCTTTCTCAGGTAGAAAAAGAGGGTCTCGACAGGAGTACGGGGTCATGGATGCGATTGGCTCGGCCAACCCGATGGGGCGGTCGGGCCGGCCCAAGTGTCGCAGATCTTAAGCTCTTTTTTAGGTTGGCTTTATGGCTTGTCCGGCGTATCCTGAGCCGGCGGCCAAAGTGATCTCACAAGGCGTGTAGGGTGTCGGCGGTGATGCGGGAAGGGGAGTCCCGGGTTGCCGGAGAAGAAGAACCGCCGCCGGGGAAAGGAGATCAGCGATGTTCTCGACGAAGAAAAAACTCGATTCTTTGATGACAGCGGGGGCCATTGCCTTGGCGGCGGCCTTGCTGCTTGCCCCGTCGGCCGAGGCCCAGCGGAGCTCGCGCGGCGGCGGGGGCCAGGCCAGCCGGTCGGCTCCATCGGTATCACGGTCTGCGCCCAGCCGGTCGGTCAGTCCGCGCATCAGTGTTGGGTCGCAGCCCAGGATGCAGATCAACCGTAGCAGCCCGACGGTGACCCGGACGCCGACGCGCAGTCCGTCGCCGAGCATCAGCCGGCCTGCACCGTCGACGCCTTCGGCGCCGAGCCGGTCGTTCACCGCTCCATCGCGAAGCGAGTCGGTCATCCAGAGACAGCCTTCGATCAGCAGGCAGAGCCAACCGAATTCCTCGGGACCGGCCGCGCCGAGCCCGTCGATCCGGTCCAACGTACGGACTCCGACGACCTTTCGGCGGTTGACGCCCTCGACGGAAAACATCTCGCCGAGCATGCCGACGACTCCCAGTCCCGGCAACTCGACGATCGTGCGGACGCCTTCGGTGTCGAGTCCGTCGGGGACGTTGAGCCCGGGCCGGACCAACAACATCGGCAGCCGGATCGGCAAGCGACAGACGGAGCAGATCACTCCGCCGTCGGCGACTCCGACCACTCCGTTGGCGCAGGGCACGCCCTCGGTCGACTCGGGCAGTTCGCGGCTGCGAGAACGGACGATATTCAATCGTCGGTCCACGACGCCGCAGACGAGAACCATGACTCCGACGCCTCAGAGTCCTTCGACCGGCTCGACACCGACGAGAGATGTGACTCGATCGAGCAGCCGTTCCGGCGACATCGGCCGGAATGCGCGGCAGCAGCGGGACGAGATTGTCGGGCGCTTGGAGCGTCAGCGGCCGAATCCGACGCCGCGAACGGGAGACTCCGTGTCGACGAGCCGCTCCGGCGCGGTCGAGTCCAGCCGTGACATGAGTCGCAATGCTACGGCGGACCGCAGCCGGACGATCACGTCGCGCTCGCCGTCGAGCAGCGAGGGAATCGACCGTATCCGCGAGGCCACGCGCGATCGCATCGGCGTTCGCAAGGCCGACTCCGTGCGGGATCGCGCCGAGAGCCCCGTCGAGCGCAACGAACGTGTCCGGTCCGCCGGCCCGGAGCTGCGCGAGCGAACGAGTCTGGAGCCACGGTTGCAGCGGTCCATTGGCCATCGGCCCGACCGCGTCGTCCAGCGTGACCTCGGCGGTATTCATCGCGAGCACACGGTTCGGCCTCGGGTGGTCTACCGCGACCGTCCGGACCTGGTCCGTCATGAGCCGCGACACGTGCACGTCTATCGCGATCACTACGACCGTCTGTGCCATCGGATCATCTGGCCGCGATACCACTATCCGATCTACTATGACTGGGGTCCCTATCACGGATACCATTGGGTCTATCCGTACTATCATCGCAAGTACGTGTTCATCAGCCTCGGCGGTTGGTGGCCCTGGGATTACGACTACGTGCGATACTACTGGTATGGCTACCATCCCTACGTGTGGATGGGTTATTACCCGATCCCGCGCGAGGTCGAGGGCGACACGTACAATTACTACACCTACAACTACTACACCGGTGACGGCGGTTACCCGACCCAGACGACGCAGACCAGCTCGGGTGGCCTGCCTTACGGGATCGACGCCGAGACCTATGCCCGGGTCCAGCAGAGAGTCCGGGAGCAGCAGGCCAAAGAGCCGGGCGCCCCGACACAGGCCGATACGCGATTCGAGGAAGGCGTGACCCGCTTCGAAGCCGGCAACTATGCCGAGGCGGCGCAGGCCTTTGCCTCCGCCATGTCCATGGCGCCGAACGATATGATCCTGCCGTTCGCCTATGCCCAGGCGCTGTTCGCCAACGGCCAGTACTCCGAGGCGGCTGAGGCCCTGCGGGCGGCGTTGAAGAACGCCTCGCCCGAGCAGGAGGGCGTGTTCTATCCTCGCGGCCTCTACGCGCAGGATGAGGTTCTGTTCGGTCAGCTCGAGAAGCTGCTGGACAAGGTCGATGCCTATGGATTCGATGCGGACCTCCAGCTTCTGCTGGGCTATCACCTGCTGGGCGTCGGCGAGATGGAGTATGCACGCGGACCGCTGGAGCAGGCGGGCCAGGATATCCGCAACGCGCAGGCGGCGAAGGTGCTGTTGAACGTGCTGAACAAGCAGGAGGCCGCCGGGACGACGGGTGGCGCTGCTGGATCGCAGGGTGTTTCAGGCGCTGGTGCCGTGACACCGGACGCTGCGGCGCCGGCGACATCGTCCAAGAGTAACGTGCTCGAGCGTGTGAAGGGCTCGGCGTCGGAAGATGCGAACCAGCAGGCACCGGTCGAGAAGACGACGCCGAACCTCGATCCGAACACCCACTACGGTCAGATGGTTCCCGTGAATGCGGGTCGCCAGGAGAGCCCGGCCAAGGAAGAAGATGATGTTCCGTCGCCGAGGTAGAACACTTTTGTTTCTGTTGCTGACTGCCGGATCGGCGGTCCAGGCCGGACCGTGGGCTGAATGGCCCATCCTCCCGGGGCCGGACGATCAGCAGCATCCCGATCTGCACGGCACGGTGGCGGTATGGCACGAGTTCGTCTCGCAGTTTGGCGATTATGACGTCTACGTTGTCGATTTCAACGACATCGAGAACCCGCTGGTCACTGTGATTGGCGACGCGAACGATCAGATGCACCCGGCCGTCTACGGACACCGGGTCGTCTGGCAGGACCTGATCGTCTGGGGCGACTCGTCCGACTGGGACATCCACATGGCGGACTTGAGCCGCTTCGACGAGCCGATCGGCTACATCGTCTCCGACATCCCCGCCAACGACGAGCAGAGGCCCGCCATCTACGGCAACACGGTCGTCTGGCAGGACACCAGCGGCGGCGACTACAACATCTTCGGCGCCGACGTGACCGACCCGGAGCGGCCGAGCGAATTCGTCGTCGCCGCCTTCGAGGGCGACCAGCAGAGGCCATCCATCTGGCGTACCACGGTGGTGTGGGAAGACAGCTATTTCGGCGACAACGACATCGTGGCGGCGGACATCCTGATGCGTGATCGACCGGCGGAATTTGCGGTGGTCCTGCTCGAAGGCGACCAGCAGAATGCGGTCGTTCACGCCGACACGGTCGTCTGGGAGGACGACTTCTACGGGGACTGGGACATCTTCGGCGCCCGCCTTTCCGACCAGAATCAGGTGACCGAGCTTGTGATCGCCTCCGTCGAAGGCGACCAGCGTCATCCGGACGTCGAAGGACACCTGGTCGTGTGGCAGGACAACCGCAACGGGCAATGGGACATCTACGGCCACAACCTGGTCACTCGGCGGACGTTCCGAATCACGGACGATCCCGGCGACCAGATCCATCCGGTCATCAGCGGCAGCACGGTCCTCTGGCAGGACAACCGTCGGGGGCCGTGGAACATCTATGCGGCCCTGCTGGACGGTCCGGATGTGGCCGGTTGCGCATCGCCGCCGGCCGGGGACGTGAACGGAGACTGCAGGGTGGATTTCGCCGACGTGGCGATCCTGGCCGGGACATGGCTTCAGTCCCATTTCAGTGAAGTGCCGATCTCCGGTCCGGTGCCCGCCGAGGCGGCGCCGAAGGATTCCGGCGGTCGTTTGGACAAGACGATGGACCGCCCGATGCGGTCGTACCCAGGGAACCGAAACAGGGGGGCAACGCGGCCGTTTGCCGGTTGAGTTTCTCAGATATCCACGATACAATACGGGTTTGCGGGGTACAGTGCCCCGCGCCCCGGGCCTCGTCGGAGACGCCGGGACCGCCAGAATCGCGAAGTGGAGAACGACACAACCGGATATGGATAAGCGGCTGCGTAATGCTCTGAAGGGATTGACGAGCCCTGATGCCGAGTCGCGTCGCCGGGCGATGGAACCGTTTGTTCGGGCGACGTTCAACATCTTCATCCGCCATTTGTATCGCTACCTCGGCAACGAGGTGGAATGTGAGGATGTGCTCGAGGATGTGTATGCCGACATTTGGGAAAACCCGGATCACTTGCGTGACATCGCCAACGACGCGCATCTGCTGCGCACCGTGTATCTGTACTACATGCGCAAGCGGCTCCGCGAGGTGTATCGGCGGATGAATCGGAACCTGGCGTTATCCCAGGCGGACCTGGATAACCTGGTGGCGCCGGAGATGGGCCTGCATGAGATTACCGAGCAGGCCGAGCTGCGGCAACTGTTGCATCGCATGCTGGGCAAGCTGAAGGCCCGCGAGCGCAAGGCCATCGAGATGTGGATGCAGGGGATGTCGAACCGGGCGATCGCCATCCAGCTCAAGACGACGGTGGGGGCCGTCAAGATGCTGGAGTTCCGGACGATCTTGAAATTGCGGCGCATGATGAAAGAGTATTCCGACGAAGAGGACTGAGGTCTTCTGTGGAAAGTGGACAACCGATGGCAAATGTGAATCGAGAGATCCAGGAATTGCTGGCCGACTATGGGATGGCGCTGCGGGACGGGTGTCTACCCGGGTTTCTGAAGTCGCTGACGCGCGAGGAGGCGAAGGCCATCCGGGAGTCGGACGATTTCTGGGAGGCGACGGAGATGGTGCGTCTGATGAACAGCGCCGGCTTCGGGGACAAGGTGATGACGCCGGACGTGGGGCTTTTTATCTCGCGCGTTGACGCGGCCATTGTCTCGCGGCAGAAGAAGGCCGGCGCGTCAACGCGGAGTCCCAGCAGCAGCCCGGCGCGCAGCCGCAACCATGCGAACCTGTAGCCGAGTCGCCAGGGGATCAAAGTAACGCTATGATCATCGACAGCTATCAGTGTTCCTCATGCTATTTCGAGGACAAACGGCCCAGCAACCGCATCGATCCGGCGACGATCTCGCCTCCGCAGCCGCGGGCGGAGTTCGAGAACGTGCTGGTGATGTTTGTCTGCATCGAGCGGTACGACGGCCGGGAGGAGGTGGAGCAGGCCGCCGAGGAGTTCGGCGCCCTGGTGGGCATGCTGGGCGAACGGCCCATCGTGCTGTGCCCCAACGTCCACCTGTCGGTGGACAAGGCGCCGGAGAAACAGGCGGTCGCCCTGATCGCGGATCTCGAGAAGAAGCTGACGGAGCGGGGGTACACGGTGCACCGCCTGTCGTTCGGCTACCACAAGCGGTACGGGATGGAATGCAACGGCAACGTCGGCAGCGTGGTGGGCCGGCGGTTCTACGGCTCGGATCACAAGCAGTTCCTCCGCCTGATGACGCGTCTGGGCGTTTGTCCGCCCGATGCGCTGCCCAAGGACATGCCGGTGTGGGCGGAGGTGCTCATGCAGCGGCAGCTCAAGGTGCTCGGCAGTCGGCGCGAGACCTACAACGCCGCCAAGAGGATGTGCGAGGACCAGTTGGACGCGACCGGGCAGGGCGAGCTGTGGACCTGCATGCTGTTCGAGGGCGAGCGGCAGCCCATGGACGACTATCTCAGCCAGCTCTACACGATCATCGAAGAGTATCCCGATGTCCGGGTGCATCGCGCGATGAACCTCAGCGTTCCCGGGTTCTCCAACGCCGCCCGGCATCTGTTTCGCAAGTATCCCGACGCCATCGAATCGGGCCGGCTGCGCATCTACAGCAGCAAGGTCTCCGACATCGAGTTTCTGCTGAGCCGTGACGCGGTGCTGCTGGCCTTTCCGCAGATCCCGCACAAAGCGGGTTCGCACGCCGGGGAGATCTCGTTCGGCATCTACTGCAAGGACGCCGACTTCGCCAAGAACCTGATTCAGTGGTATCAATCCTTTCTGGTCGATCCGGAGGTCGGGTGGATTCGCACGGAGTCCGAGCTGGATGCCGTGATTAGCGAGCTGGAGGAGGAAGCGTTTCAGGATGGGCGTGAATAGAGGCTGAACCTGCGTGGACAGACCCGCTCCCTCACGCCGGGCGGGAGGTGGCACAGTACGGTAGGGAACGAAACGGTGCATACGGTGGTCTCGGTGGCGCTGGTGGCGGGCTACGTGGTCGGGCTGATTGTCGTGGCCGCGCGCGCCCGGACCGCACGGGAGTATGCGGAGTTCTCCATCGCCCGGCGTACGCTTCCCCTGGCCCTGATCTTCGGCAGCCTGTGCGCGACGTACGTGGGTCCGGCGTTCTCCATCGGGTTTGTCGGCCGGGGATATCGCAGCGGCTTCTTCTTTCTGTTGATCGGACTGGCGTACTCTCTCCAGAACGTTCTGGTCGGTCTGCTGATCGCCCCGAAACTGCGGGAACTGAAGGACTGCTACACCCTGGGGGACGCGATCGGACAGAAATACGGACCGCGATGTCAGATTCTCGCCGGGCTCATCTCCGTGCTTCTGTGCACGCTGTTCTCGGCGGTGATGATCAGCGCCGGGGCCGTGGTCCTGAACGATGTTTTCGGTCTGCCGCCGCGGTTCTCCGTGGCGGTCGTGGCCATCGTGACGGCCTCGTACACCGCCTTCGGGGGCCTGCGGGCGAGCGTGATCACCGACGCATATCACTTCGCGCTGTTCGCGCTGCTGCTTCCGGGCGTGCTGCTCTACGAATTGCTGTTCCATTTTCAGGGCGGCGCCACGGCGTTCTGGCAGCAGGCGATGGACGCGACCGCGCATGGATTGCAGGCGACGCCGCCGCTGGAGATCGTCGGCTTCGTCACCGCTTTTCTCCTGGGGGAGACGCTGATCCCGCCGTACGCGAACCTCGCGCTGGCGTCCAGGACCACGGTGGTCTCTCGCAACGGATTCATTCTCGCAGGCGTCTTCAGCGCGCTGTGGTTCGCGGTGATGATCTCCCTCGGCGTCGTCGCGCAAACGGTGGTCCCTGCCGATACAGGCGAGGACTACGTGCTGTTGACCCTGGTCAAGGCGACGATGCCTGATGCGGCGTACGCTTTGCTGCTGGTCTCGCTGGTGTCCATCGTTCTGTCCAGCCTCGATTCCCTGCTGAACGCCGGAGCGGTGGTGTTCACACAGGACATCCTTCGGCGGTTCACCGTCCGCCAGGACAGTGCGGCGTTGCTCGCGGGACGGTACTCGACCGTGATGATCGCTACGATTGCGGCGGGGATGGCCCTGTTCGTTCCCAGCGTGATCAAGGGGTTGCTGGTCTGCTACAACATCTGGGCGCCCGCGATCCTGCCGGCACTGTTCCTCGGTTTGTGGATTCGCCACCCGCGTCCTCTGGCGGGGATTCTGTCCATGACGGTGGGCACGGCGGTGGCCATCCTGCTTCAACTGGAGACCTTCGTCAAGACCGAGGTCGGATCGATCCTCCCGGCGTTGGTCTGTTCGCTGGCGGCCTATGCCGTGGGTCACTTCGCCCATGGTCTTCTGCGGAGGCCCAACCGATGATGGTCGCTCTGCTGATGCTGGTGATCGTGGCGGCCGGGCTGGTCATTCTCAGCGGCGTGTGGGTGGCGGTCGCCCTGGTGAAGGCGGTCTGGCATGTGGAGCGCCATATCGAAGGCAATGACGGAGCGGAGCCCGGCGATACGCGTGCCGGCCGGCAGTGACTTCTGCCGGCTGTGCGCCCGGCAGTTTTCCGTAGTGTGATACGGTCGGCCGCCGTATAATCGGCGCGCGGGCGGTGCATACGGATGGCATCCGTCCGCTGTGGATTCGCCGAACCGGGATCGCTCAGGAGGCCGACATGAAGACATCGACACGCTTGCCTTTCTTCCTCGTTCTCATCGTTCTGCTGCCGCACGCCGGCGTTCTTGCGGGCCAGCGTGCGTGCTCCGTGACGCCAGCGGCGCTGCGGTGCGAGTATCTGCACGACCCATTGGGCATCGACGTGACACAGCCGCGATTGAGCTGGCAACTGGCTGCGACGGATGCGAGCGCACGCGGCCAGCGGCAGAGCGGCTATCGCGTCCTGGTGGCCTCGACAGAGGACCTCCTCGGCCAGGGCAGAGGCGATCTGTGGGACAGCGGCATGGTCGCCTCGGATCAGTCGGCGCACATCGCATACGATGGAAAGCCTCTGACCTCGGGCATGGCATGTTTCTGGAAGGTGCAGGTCCGGGACGAAAGCGACATCGTCTCGCCCTGGAGCGAGCCGGCCCGCTGGACGATGGGGTTGCTGACGCAGAACGACTGGCACGCGCAGTGGATCGGCGCCGACAAGACCTTCGAGCGCAAACAGGGTTGGCCGCCGCCCGACAACGACGTGCCCGATCCGTGGCTGCGCAAGAGCTTTGCGCTGAGCGCCAGGCCCGAGCGGGCGACGGTCTACGTCGCTTCGGTCGGCTACCATGAGCTGTACGTCAACGGCAAGAAGGTTGATGACACCGTGCTGGCGCCAAGCGCGGTGAATTACCGCAAGCGGGCCCGCTATGTCACGTACGAGATCGCCGACTACCTCAAAGAAGGCCAGAACGTGATCGGGCTGTGGCTGGGCGTTTCGTGGTCGATCTTCCCGCAGTACAAGACGCCCGACAAGCCGCAGACCCCGATTGTCCTGGCGCAGGCCGACATCGAGCTGCCCGGCGGCAACACGATGCGAATTGTCACCGACGCCACCTGGCGGACGCACGCCAGCCCGAACACGCTGCTGGGCATCTGGGACTTCATGCACTTTGGCGGCGAACGGTACGATGCCCGCCAGGAAGTGGCCGACTGGTGCGAGGCGGGCTTCGACGATTCAGACTGGAAGCCGGCGGTGGTTTACTCGCCCTCGCTGAGGCTGTCGGCCGAGATGGTCGAGCCCAATCGGCGCATCCGCGAGGTCCAGCCCGTCGCGATCGCCGAGCCCAAACCCGGCGTCTACCGCGTGGACCTGGGCGTGAACATGACCGGCCTGTTCGAGATGGACCTGCGGGGCGAGCCCGGCGACACCGTCGAGATGAAGTTCTCCGAGCAGTCCAAGGCCGACATGACGCACCGACTGCACAGCAAGTACGTCATCGGCCCTTCGGGCAAAGGCACGTTCCGAAATCGGTTCAATTACTTCACGGGCCAGTGGGTGACGATCGAGGGGCTCAAGTACAAGCCCAAGCTTGATGATATTCGCGCGCATCTCGTGCGCACCGACTATGCGCAGGCGTCGAGTTTCGAGTGCTCGAACGAGCTGCTGAACTGGGTGCACGATGCGACGCTGCTGACGTTCGAGGACCTGAGCCTGGGCGGCTACGTTGTCGACTGTGCCCATCGCGAGCGAATGGGCTACGGCGGCGACGCCCACGCGACGACCGAGTGCGGGCTGAACCACTTCAGCCTCGGCGCCTTCTACACGAAATGGGCCCAGGACTGGCGCGACGTGCAGGGCGGCGAGAGCGCCTGGGGCACCGGCGGGGACAAGGCCGCGACGAAGGACACTGTCGAGAGCGGCAACCTGCCCTACACCGCGCCGACCTACTGGGGCGGGGGCGGGCCCGGCTGGAGCGGTTACTGCGTGACATTGCCCTGGGAGATCTACGAGCGCTATGGCGACACGCGCATCTGCCAGGTGAATTTCCCGACGATCCAGCGTTGGTTGGCCTTCCTCGAGACCAAGGCCAAGGACGACATGCTGGTGCGATGGGGCGGCGAGTGGGACTTCCTGGGCGACTGGCTCTGGCCCGGCGCCGAGGGCGTCAACGGCGACACGATCGAGACGCTGTTCTTCAACAACTGCTACTGGATATTCAATTTGCAGACGGCTGCCAAGATCGCCGACGTGATCGGCGAGAAGGACGCCGGCGCGAAGTACCGCGCGCGGGCCGACCAGGTGCGCCGCGCGGTGCACGCGAAGTTCTTCAAGCCCGAACTGAACAGCTACGTCAACGGCTTCCAGGGCTATCTGGCGATCGCGCTGCTGGTGGACCTGCCTCCGAAAGAGCTGCGACAAGCGATCTGGGACCGGCTTGAGAAGGAGATTCTGGTCGTGCGCAAGGGGCACATCCACGCGGGCATCACCGGCGGGGCGTTCCTGTTCAAGACGCTGCTCGACGCCGACCGCCAGGACCTGATCTTCCCGATGGTCAACAAGGACACGTACCCGAGTTGGGGCCTGATGCGCCGCAACGGCGCCACCGCGATCACCGAATCATGGAGGATGGACAACTCGCTGTGCCACAGTTCGTACCTGTACGTCGGGACGTGGTTCATCGAAGGTCTGGCGGGCATCAAGACCGATACGGATCGTCCGGGCTTCCAGCGTTTCGTCCTCAAACCGGGCCTCATCGACGATCCATCGATGAAATGGGTCAAAGCGCATCACGACAGTCTCTACGGCCGCATCGAGAGTCGCTGGCGGATCGATGACGACCGGGTGCTGACGCTGAATGTCACCGTTCCGCCCAACACGACGGCGACGCTGTACCTGCCGACCGCCGACGACAAAACGATCACCGAAGGCGGCAGCGAGCTGGCGAAGACCAAGGGCCTCAAACACCTGCGCACCGACAACGGCTGCGCCGCAATCGAGCTGGCGGCCGGAGCGTACGAGTTCCGATCCAGCCTCGCCGTGGTTGCCAGGCGGTAGAGGCGGAGGAATCGGCTTGCGCAGTTCTCCATAGCGGGAGTATCGAGTATGCGACGAATGATCTGGGTGTTGCTGGCGGTGATGCTGCTCTCGCGGGTCGGCTACTGTCAGGCGGGTGAGTACGCGGACCCATGGCGGAAGATGCACGCGAGCAAGCAGGCGGCGCTGGAACGATTCAACGACGCCAAGTTCGGCATGTTTGTGCATTGGGGCGCGTACGCGGGCCCGGCCGGGATCTGGAAGGGCCAGAAGATCAGCGGGCTCGGTGAATGGATCTTCTATCACGCACGGATCCCCCGCGCCGAGTACAAGCAGATGTGCGCGCAATTCAACCCGGTCCAATTCGATGCCAATGCCTGGGTCCAGCTCGCCAAGGCCGCGGGCATGCGCTACATCGTGGCGATGCCCAAGCACCATGACGGCTTTGCCATGTACGACTCCAAGGTCAGCGACTACGACATCATCGATGTCACACCGTTCGACCGCGATCCCATGATGGAGCTGTACCAGGCTTGCCAACGTCACGGCATGCGGTTCGCCATCTATTACTCGCACGCCACCGACTGGATGGATGGGGGAGACGCCGGCGTCGCCGAGTACCGAAAGAAGCACCCCGAGGACACGGGCCAGTGGGCGTCCTGGCCCGCCAACACGTGGGACCCGTCGCCGGCGTCGTTCGAGGAATACATCGAGGCCAAGGCCAAGCCGCAGATGCGCGAGCTGCTCCAACGATTCTCCAACATACAGGAGATCTGGTACGACGTGCCCAGGCACATGCCGGAGAAGATGAGCTTTGAGTTCTACAAGCTAGCGTACGATATCCAGCCCGAGTGCCTCATCAACAGCCGCGTCGGCAACAACTTCGGCGATTTCTGGGTCCCCGGCGACAACAAGATTCCTGGCAAGGGCGAGGGGGAAGACCTGTACTGGGAAACACCCGGCACGCTGAACAACACCTGGGGTTTTAAGAGCTACGACGTCGATTGGAAGTCCACCGAGGAATTGTTGTACTGGATTCTGGAGATCGCCAGCAAGGGAGGCAACTACCTTCTGAACGTCGGGCCGAAAGCCGACGGCACGATTCCGCAGGAGAGCGTCGATCAACTGACGAAGATCGGCGAATGGATGAAAATCAATGGTGAGGCGATCTATGGCACCAAACGCTGGGCCGTGATGCACGAAGGACCGACCGAATTGGCGATGGAGAGCACGACGGCGCGAGAGAAGGAAGGCTTCCGAGCTGACTTCTCCGCCCAGGACTTCTGGTTCACGCAGAAAGGCGGGCGGCTGTTCGCCTGCGGCCTGGTCTGGCCGGCGGACGGCAAGCTCGCCATCCAATCGCTGGGCAGCAGGGCAGGCCATGCCCCATCGGATGTGAAGAAGGTGCGGCTGCTCGGTAGTGATGAGCCGATTCGCTGGGAGCAGACGGACCAGGCATTGCGGATCGAGCTTCCGACGACGAGGTCATGCGAGCGCGGCTTCGCCATCGAAGTATCGTTTCAGATGAATTGACTGCTGCGTTCTGGAGGATGATTCGATGCGGCGTATGTTGATCGCTGGCGTTTTGCTGCTCTGGAGTGCATTCGGTTCGCACGCCTTGGCGAGCGATGCGGGACAGAAGAAGGTGGTCTTTCTGCCCGGCCCGCAGAGTCACGGCTGGAGCGGGCATGCGTACACCGCCGACTGCAAGCTTCTTGCACGCATTCTCAATGAGAACATGCCGGCCATCGAGGCAGTCGTGATCGAGGGCGGATGGCCCAGGGATATCCGCGTGCTGGAAGACGCCGCCGCGATTGTCGTCGCCTGCGACGGGAACAATCTGATCGGCGCCGAGGCCAACTGGAAGGCCCTCGACGCTGTCGCGCGCAGAGGCGTCGGGATCGTCTTCATCCACTATGCGCTGGATTGCGGCGATCCTTTCGGCAAGTATCTGCTCGACTGGATCGGCGGGTACTACGAGCAGCACTGGTCGGTGAACCCCTTCTGGCGGGCCGAGTTCACGACCCTGCCCATCCATCCGATCACGCGCGGCGTCCGGCCCTTCGCGGTAGAGGACGAGTGGTACTACCACATGCGATTTCGTGAGGGGATGAAGGGCGTGACGCCGATTCTGACGGCGGTCCCGCCCGACGGCACGCGCAAGGGGCCGGATGGGCCGCACAGCGGAAATCCGACCGTCCGCAGCCGGCTCGGCATGCCGGAACACGTCGCGTGGGCCTGCGAGCGTCCCGATGGTGGTCGAGGCTTCGGCTGCACCGGTGGTCACACCCATTGGGTCTATGCCCAAAACGATTTCCGCAAGCTCATGCTGAACGCCATCTGCTGGGTCGCGAAGGTGGAGATCCCGGTTGACGGTGTCCGCACCCCCACGCCCACCGTCGCGCAGATGGAGGCCAACCTGCAAGGCGAGCGTCCGGCCGACTGGACGCCCGACCGAATTCGCCAGACCATCGAGCGTCTGAACGCCACGGACGGCCGGAACGGGTAATCGCGTCGACAAAAATGGTTCAAATCCGGGAATAGGCGTGATAAGATGGGCGTCTGTACTGGGTGTCTGGTGCGCAGGCAGGTTGGCAGGGTCCATTCGGCACAAACTTGACGGTCGTGCCTCGATTTGAGCGAAAGGAAAAAGCAATGAAGCAGATCAGTCGCCGCAAATTCCTCCAACGCAGTATGGCCGCCACGGCGGGTTCGTATCTGGCCCTGTCCGGTTCCTCCCCGTTTTTGGCCAGCGCCCGGGGCGCCAACGACCAGATTCGCCTGGCGGTGGCGGGCATCAACACTCGCGGCAATGCCCACGTCCACGACTTCCACAATATCGAGGGCGTCCGCGTGGTGGCGCTGTGCGAGCCGGACCAGGAGATTCTCGACAAGCGCGTCGAGGAGTTCAAGAAGAAATACGAGGCCGATGCTTCGACCATCAAGGGATATCGTGACATCCGCGAGGTCCTGGATCGCAAGGACGTCGACGCGGTCGTGATCGCGACGCCGAATCACTGGCATTCGCTGATGACCATCTGGGCCTGCCAGGCGGGCAAGGACGTGTACGTGGAGAAGCCGGTCAGCCATGCGATCTGGGAAGGACGCAAGATGGTGGAGGCGGCCCGCAAGTATAATCGCATCGTCGCGGCGGGCACGCAGCACCGGTCGTGTCCGGCGGTGCAGGAGGCCGCTCGCGACGTCCAGTCGGGCAAGTACGGCAAGGTCCAGTGGGTCCACTGCTCTGTGCTCCATTCGCGACAGAGCATCGGTAAGGTGACCGAGCCCCAGCCGGTGCCCGCCAGCGTCGACTACAACCTCTGGGCGGGTCCGGCGCCGATGACGCCGGTGATGCGCAAGAGCTTCCACTACGACTGGCACTGGCAGTGGAACTGGGGCGACGGCGAGATGGCCAACTGGGGCATTCATTACCTCGACGACGTGCGTCACATCCTGGGCTGGGACAGCGTGCCGACGAAGGTGGTCGCAGCGGGCAACCGCTTCGCCTGGGACGACAACGGCCAGACGCCCAACGTGCACTTCGCTCTGATGGACTACGACGGACTGCCCCTGGTGGTCGACGTCCGCAACCTGCCCGACCCGAAGCGCAAGGGCGGCAACAGCGGGGCGGTCTATCTGGGCGCTCGCGGCGGCAACTACATCCAGTGCGAAGCCGGTTCTGTCCGCATCTCGCGCGGCGGCGGCTGGTTCCACGACAACGAAGGCAACCGCGTGTACCAGTACAAAGGTGACGCGGGCGCCAATCACGCTGAGAATTTCATCGAGTGCCTGCGCAGCCGCAAACGCGAAGACCTGGCGGCCGACATCGAGGTCGGTCACTACGGCACCGCCATCTGCCATCAGGCCAACGTCGCCTGGCGGGCGGGCGCCGCGGCTTCCGTGGACGAGGTCCGCGAAGCGATGAAGTCGCACGAGGACGCGCTGAACACGCTCAAGGATATGCTCGAACAGCTCGACGGCAATGAAGTCGATCTGTCCAAGGAGCGGTTCGTGCTCGGGCCGCAACTGACTTATGACCGCCAGCAGGAGAGATTCGTCGGCGCCGGCGCCGGGAAGGCCAACCCGTTCATCAAGTGTTCCTATCGAGAGCCCTTCGTCGTCCGCGACGAAGTCTGATACTCATTCTGGTCTTCCGCATCGAAGGCACGGCCATGACGGCTGTGCCTTCCTTGTTTGGGGCCACCGGAATGCTGACCTCACGGTGATGTTGTCCGTCTGCGGAGATCTCGGAGTCTTGCCTGTGAGGGTGGCAGGGGGTATGCTGATGCCGACCGGTGAGGTGGCGGGTCTGTGAACGTTGATCGACGTGGGAGTGTGGCAGATGGAGTATCGGTTGACGGGGTTGATTGCGGCGACGTATACGCCGCTGTGTGAAGATGGATCGCTGCATCTCGATCTGGTGCCGGCGATGGTGGATTTCCTGGAGCGATCCGGCGTGACAGGAATCTACATCTGCGGCAGCACGGGCGAGGGGATGTCGCTGTCGGGCGACGAGCGGCGGGCGGTGGCCGAGGCGTACGTGCAGGTGGCCAAGGGACGGCTGAAGACCATCGTGCAGGTGGGTCACAACTCGCTGGCGGAGGCGGCCCAACTGGCGGGCCACGCCCGCTGGATCGGCGCCGATGCGATCTCGGCGACGGCGCCGTCCTACTTCAAGGTCGGCTCGATCGAGGTGCTCGCCGATTGCATGGCGCAGGTCGCCTCGGGGGCGCCCGACCTGCCATTCTACTACTATAACATTCCCTCGCTGACGGGTGTCGCGCTCGACATGGTGAGCTTCCTGCCGGTGGCGGCGGCGCGGATACCCAACCTCGTCGGTATGAAGTACACCGCGCCGACTGTCTTCGAGTTCCAGGCGTGCCTGGAGCTGGAAGGAGGGCGATTCGACTGCGTCTGGGGCTGCGACGAGATGCTGCTCAGCGCCCTGGCGGCCGGCGCGCGGGGCGCGATCGGCAGCACGTACAACACCGCGGCGCCATTGTACCGGCGACTGATGGAGGCGTTCGAGCGGGGCGATCTGGTCGAGGCGCGGCGGCTTCAGTCGCTCTCGATTCAGATGGTCCGCGCGATCAACCGCTGTCCCTTCCATCCTGCGATGAAACAGATACTGACCATGTTGGGCCTCGACTGCGGGCCGTGCCGCTTGCCTTTGGCTCGCGTCGACAGCGCACAGGGGGAGCAATTGCGGCGCGACCTCGATGCACTTGGATTCTTCGACTGGTCCCGGCCCGCCGGAGGAAACGCCATCTCCAACGAGTAGGGGAGAACCGTCCGTGAGCGCCAATCGCTGCCTCGTTCTGTGGGCTCTGCTGGCTCTGCTATCCGGCGCCTCTGCGTCCGCCGGCGAGGTGCTGCGATGGGAGGCGTTGCCTGCAATGCCCGATGCGCCGGGACTGGGCGGGCCGCTCGTGGGTGTGTACAACGATGCCTTGATCGTCGCGGGCGGCGCCTGCTTCCCCGAGCCGGTCTGGGAGAGCGAGAAGCTCTGGCGGGATGAAGCCTGGGTTCTGGTCGCCAGCGGAGCCGGTGGCTACGAATGGCTCGCCGGCTTCAAGCTGGATCGTCCGATTGCGTATGCCGCCTGTGTCAGCACTCTGTACGGCGTCGCATGCCTGGGCGGGACCGACGGGCAGGCAGTCTTCGACCGTTGCTTCCTGCTGCGATGTGACCCGCTGGTGCGGTGGGTGAGTCAGGAGCCGCTTCCGCCGTTGCCGAAGCCTTGCGCTTGTGGGGCGGCTGCGCGGATCGGCGACGTGATCTACCTGGCGGGCGGCCAGAGCGGATCGACGCTCGATACGGCAACGAGCAACTTCTGGCGGCTCGATCTGTCGCGGCAGGGCGGTCCGGCTGAGTCGTTCCGCTGGGAAATCCTGCCTTCCTGGCCCGGACCGGGTAGGGCCTTTCATCTCATGGTCGCGCAGCACAACGGGTTCGACGACTGCATCTATGTCGTCGGCGGGCGCTGCGTGAATGATCCCAGTCGGGTTGCGGACGCTGCGGGACTCGCACCGACGCCGGATGTCTTCGCCCTTCGCGATGTCTACGAATTCAACCCGCAACGCTGTGATGCGGCTGCGTTCGATGCGCGCAGCGGCACCTACACTGGTACCGGTCGATTCGCCCAGCCCTGGCGCAGGCGCGCCGACGTTCCGCACGCTGTGATGGCGGGCACGGGCGCCGCGATTGGCCAGTCGCACATTTTCGTGCTCAGCGGCGACGACGGCGCGCTCATGGCCCGTACCGACGAGCTGAAGCTGGAGCATCCCGGCTTTCCCAAACGGGTGCTGGCGTATCACACGATCACCGACACCTGGATCGAGGCGGGCGCATCGCCAGCCAATCAGGTGACGACGCCGGCAGTCGTGTGGGACGGCAAGATGATTCTCGCGTCCGGCGAGATCAAGCCTCGCGTCCGCACGCCGGGGGTCTGGGCCATCGAACCGGTTGCGCACAAACGGTCCTTCGGTGCGATCAACTTCACGGTGCTGGCGGTCTACCTGCTGGCGATGGTGGGCGTGGGCGTCTACTTCGCCCGGCGGAACCGCGACACCAACGATTACTTCCGCGGTGGCCAGAGGGTCGTCTGGTGGGCGGCGGGCTGCTCGATCTTCGCGACCATGCTCAGCTCGATCACATACATGGCGATTCCCGCCAAGGCCTACGCCCAGGACCTGGTCTATCTGATCGGCAACCTGATGATCCCGGCGGTGGCGCCGGTGGCGATCTACCTGGCACTGCCGTTCTTTCGGCAGATCGACGCGACCAGCGCATACGAATACCTCCAGAAGCGGTTCAACATGCCGGTGCGGCTGTTCGCCAGCGGATCGTTCACGCTGTTCCACGTTTTTCGCATGGGGATCGTGATGTCCCTGGCGTCGCTGGCGCTGGCGAGCGTGACCTCGCTGAGTTCGACCCAGTGCGTCCTGATTATGGGCTTGCTCTGCGTTGTCTACTGCACGATCGGCGGGATCGAGGCGGTGATCTGGACGGACACGATCCAGACGTTCGTGCTGCTCGGCGGGGCGCTGGCTTGCCTGGGTCTGATGGTCGCCGGCTCGGAGGGCGGCATCGCCGGGTTTTTCGACACGGCGGCCGCAGACGGCAAGCTGCACGCCTTCAACTGGCACATGGACCCGACCAGCGCCTCGCTGGCCTTGTGGGTCGTGATTCTCGGTGGCTTCGGCCAGCACCTCTCGTCGTATACCGCCGATCAGGCCGTCGTCCAGCGATACATGACGACGCCCGACATGAGGCGGGCGGCCGGATCGATCTGGGCGGCAGCGCTGATGACGATCCCTTCGTCGTTCCTGTTCTTCGGGATGGGCACGGCTCTGTACGTCTTCTACAAATCCCACCCTGAGCGGCTGGACCCGACCTTCATGACCGACCAGGTCTTCCCGCTGTTCATTGCGCGCGAGGTCCCCGTCGGCGTCGCCGGTCTGATCGTAGCGGGCATCTTCGCGGCGGCCCAGTCGACGATCTCCACCAGCATGAATTCGACGGCGACGGCGGTCGTGACCGACTTCCTGCGGCCGTTTCGCGTCGTCCGAACGGAACAGGGGGCTCTCGCCTGGGCCCGCATGTTGACCTTCGGATTCGGTGCGGCCGGCACGGCGTTGGGACTGCTGTTCATCGACCCGGCCAATCGCTCGCTGTTCGACTCGTTCATCAAGGTGATCGGTCTGTTCATGGGCGTGTTGGGCGGGCTGTTCGCGCTGGGCGTGCTGACGCGCCGGGCCGGTGGATGGGGCTCGCTGCTCGGGGCGCTCGCGGGAGCAGGCGTCATGGCGATGCTGCCGGTCTATACCGCCGTCAACGGCTATCTCTTCGCCGCCATCGGCCTCGTGACCTGCTTCGTGGTCGGCTACGGCGCGAGCCTGTTGCTGCCGAGCGAATCGCACTGCCTCGACGGTCTGACCATCCACACGATGCAACGACGGCGCGGAATCACTCCAGACGGATCGTCACGGTCTGGGCCTGCGGACTTGCCGTGACCCGCACCGACTGACTCATCGCCTCGCCTTCCGGCGGCGTGACGGTGATTTCATAGTCCCCGTGGAAGCCGCGAAAGGCGAAGAGGCCCTCGGCATCGCTGCGGCCTTCGGTTTGGGTGGACCACTCGCTCATCAGGGCCTCGTATCGTTTGCCCGCTTCGTTCAGGGTCCAGTCGCGATGCGCGAGACCTCCGTTGGGGCCGCGCCAGGAGTTGCCGGCCCAGACGATCCACATCACGATGCCCTCGACCGCCGGGTGGCTGTAGGCGGTTCGGTACACCAGTTCGAGCTTGTCGGCGCAGCTTCGTTCATCGTCGTCGGCCACGTCGAACTCACTGATCCAGATCGGCAGATTCAGGGTGGCGACCTTGTCGAGCCGCTCCTTGATGACCTCGGGCTTGGAGAGGATGTCTTCGGCCCAGATGTGGCCCTGGATGCCCACGCCGTGAATGGGAGCGCCCTGGCCGATTAGCCAGCGAACGTGCGCGACGTACTCGTCCGTCTGCACCTCAGTGAAATCCTTGTCGACCGAGAGGATGTTGAACTCGTTGACGAAGAGCTTGGCGTCGGGGTCCAGCTCGTGCGCTCGCCGGAACATCCAAGGCCAGATCGATTCGCCCAGGCGGGCCTTGAAGAAATCGCCGTGAAGCGTCTCATTGTTGACGTCCCAACTGATGAACTTGCCCCGGAAATGGGGCACGACGCTTTCGAGCCGTCGTTCCACCGTCTGCCGCAATTCGTCGCCGGTCAGAGGCCGGAGCCATCGAGGCTGCCATTTCTCGGGTTCCCAGAAGACGCAATGGCCGCGCACCGGGATGCCGTTAGCCTGGCACCACGCGAACATCGCATCGGCGTCCGCATAGCGTTCCTGGCCCTGGGCCCGCTCGTTTGCGTACCACTTTGTCTCGTTCTCGAAGACCGCGCAGTTGAAGTGGTCCTTGAAGAACTCCTGGAACTTGGCGTTGTTCAGGAAAGCACGGCCTATGGCGGCCCCGAACGGAAAGGCCTTGCGGATCTGCCGGACGGCAATCTGTGCGTCCTGGACCGGCTTTCCCTGGCTGTCGAGGACCTCCACGCGCACGTCCTGCCGGCGGATTTGCTCGATCCGGGCGTTCGCCTGGGCCATCCAGTCGGCTGCGGCAGACGAGCCACCCATGGCCCCGCCAAAAGCCAACAGACTTACAGAGGCGAGAATTGACCGATATCGCTTCATTCTGCGTATCCTCCCTTGGCGATCCATTCGTTCGATTCAGACGCAACAGAGCCGAAGTTCCCATATCATACCCTGTTACAAGCTTGTGGGAAGGCGCAAACGCGGTTTGGCACACAGAAAGGGTTGCACCGGTGCTCAAGATATGGCACTCTGGAGCCGATGGAGGAGACATCTCGAATCACCGCCATCCAGAAAGGAAAGACCGATGAAGGCATGTTACAGCTTGGTGTGTGCTGCTCTCTCGATATGCTTGTCCGTCCCGACGGCCGGCGACGCCGAGCCGGTGACGATCGCATCGCCGGACGGTGCGATCCGGGTCGAGGTTCTCGTCAACGACGAGGGCCGGCTGTGCTATTGGGTGCAGCGGGTCAAAGGGTCCGATACGGTCATTCTGAACCCATCGGCGCTCGGGATCACGGTGGACGGCGTTGACCTCGGGCAGGGCGCGGCCCTGGGCGAGTGCCGACGGACTATGATCGACGAGCGCTATCCCTGCCGTGGCGTCCATAGCGAGGCGGTGAATCGCTGCCACGTCGCGCAGATCGACGTGACACACGCCGAGTCGAAGATGTCTTACGTGATCGAGATGCGCGTCTTCGATGATGGTCTTGCCTATCGCTACGTTGTCCCTGGGGTAGGGCAGCGGACCATCTCCGGCGAGGTCAGCGTCTGGAACCTGCCGAGAGACTGCCAAGTCTGGTACCAGACGAACGTAGCCAACTACGAGGGCTTCTACGCCAAGTCGTTGTCCACCAGGATCAAGGTCGACGAGCAGATCGGGTTTCCCGTCACGATCCAGTATGCCGATGGGACCTACGGCGCGATCACGGAGGCCGGGCTGCTCGCCTTCAGCGGATTGACGGTTCGCGCGGCCCGTCCGAGCCGGCTCAAGGGCGTCTTCGAGGACGACGCCAAGTGGCAGGAAACCGGCGAGATCCGCACGCCCTGGCGGGTGACGATGACCGGGCCCGATTTGAACGCACTGGTCAACAGCGACATCGTCGCCAATCTGTGTCCGGCGCCGGACGCCAACCTCTTCCCCGATGGCCTGGCCTGCGCGTGGATCAAGCCGGGACGCTCGCTGTGGAACTGGTGGTCCGACAGCAGCGTGGAGTTCCGCTACCAGAAGGAGTGGGTGGATAAGGCGGCCGAGATGGGTTTCGAGTACTACCTCGTCGATGCCGGTTGGGAGAAGTCCTGGCAACTGCCCACCAAGGACATGTGGGCCTGCCTCAAGGAGCTGTGCGACTACGCCAAGGGCAAGGGCGTCGGGATCAACGTCTGGAAGCACTGGGGGGGGCTGGAAACGGTGGGCGACCGGGAGGATTTCCTGCGGCGCTGCGCCCAGGCGGGAGCGGTCGGCGTGAAGATCGACTTCATGGACTCCGAGTCCCGCTCGCGGATCGATTTCTACACGTACACTCTGGCGACCGCGGCCCGGAACAAGCTCATGGTCAACTACCACGGCGCCAACAAGCCGACGGGCGAATCGAGAACGTTCCCGAACGAGATGACGCGGGAAGGCATTCGCGGCCTGGAGTACAACAAGTGGTCCGAACTGCCGGCGACGCACTACGCAACGCTGCCGTTCACGCGTTACCTGGCCGGACACGGAGACTTCACGCCCTGCACGTTCAATCCGGACAAGCTCAAGGGAACCACCGCGGCCCTCCAGCTTGCCTCGACGGTGGTGTTCACGTCGCCGCTGATGCACTGGGCGGATCACTGGAAGTTCTATCTCGACAGCAACGTGCTGGAGGTCATCAAGGCGATGCCTTCAACGTGGGACCAGACGATCGTTCTGCCCGGCAGCGAGATCGGCCAAGTCGCGGCCTTTGCCCGCCGCAGCGGCGCATCCTGGTTCGTCGGGATCATCAACGGCGGCAAGGCCCAAACCCATGCGCTGGACCTGTCGTTCCTTGCCGATGGAGCGTATGACGCTGTGCTGGTGCGCGACGTCGAGGGCAAGCCGGCCGAGATGAGCGTCGAACGCGCGAACGTGACCAAGGGCCAGAAGCTCGACGTGCAGACCCAGGACGACGGCGGATTCGTCGCCTGGCTCGTTCCGGCCAAATAGCACCGGATCAGGCTACTTGGCGCTCTGCTGCACTGCGTAGAGGCTCTTCATCGTGGCCACGTAAAGGACGCCGTTGGCAGCGACCGGACTGCCGGTCATGGGGCTGTCGAGCCGGACCGAACTGAGGACTCTCTTCTCCTTGTCGGCTGCCAGGACCCAGAAGTCGCGGCGCCGCGTTCCGATATAGACTTTCCCGTCGGCCACCAGCGTCGAGGCCCAGATCTCCCCATCGCATTTGTGCGTCCAGTGCGGCTTCCCCGTCTCGATATCGACGCAATGCACGTTGCCTTCGCAGTCGGCGACAAAGGCCAGACCGTTCCAGATCGCCGGCGTCGAGCAGCAGTGGGTCTGCATCGGGAAGGCCCAGATCGGACCGTCGGCGGTGGTGTTGCCCGTCCGCGTTGCGTCGATGCACTGGAGCCAGGCGAGCGGCTTGCCCCACCAGATGTCGCCTCCGACGGTGACATACAGGCGGTTGTCATAGAAGACGGGCATGCTCTTGATGTTGCTCGGGCTGACCTGCCGGTTGCCGTTGTACTGCTGGACGTTCTCTTTGGGCGCCGTCGGGTCGCAATCGAATCGCCAGAGCCGTTTGAGCTTCTGGACGGCGCCATCGGCCGGGACTGATTGGATAGGCTCGAAGGCATAGCAGACGCCGTCTCCGCCGCAGAAGAACACCCGCGTCTGGCCGTCGATCTGGCCGACCGCCGGCGACGACCACGTCGAGTGGATGATGTTCGGGCCGATGTTCTCATCGTCCTTCGCGACGAGCCGCCCCGTCGTTTTGTCGAGCACGATCAGGCTGGGCGCCTCGGGCATGCGGACCTCTTTGTGTGTGCCGTTCAGTCCGCTGTTGCTGTTGATGTAGAGAAACTGGCCGAGAATGAGGATCGAGCAATGGACCGAGTCGTGCGGAAACAAGCCAATCTCGTTCGGGATGTCGTAGAGCCAGAGGATATCCGCATCTGTGCTCTTCAGGGGGACAGGCTCCTTGTCGGCCGGGACCATGCGGCGGGCCTCGTCGCGGTACGGACCGTCATTGCCGTTGGCCAGGCTATGCAGGTCGAGGCAGACCACTTCGTTGCGATTGGTCACCATGTACACGCGGTCGCCCTCGACGGTGGGGGGCGAACACATTCCGGTCTTGGGCCAGTCCTTGTAGATGTCGTCGGAGAGCTTCGGTGCGATGAGCTGCCAGGCCAGCGCGCCGTCGGATTCGTTCAGGCACAGCAGGATCCCGCGATCGCCTTTGTGGTCTTCATCGCGAGGATTGTCGTTGTTGGTGCCGATCAGCACCTTGCCGGCCGCGACGGTCGGCGTGGCGTAGGTCTGGCTGCCCAAGGGGACTGTCCATTTGATATTCTGGCCCGTGGCCGGATCGAAACGGTCGGGCAGCCCGGTTTCCGGCGAGACCATGTTGCGGGTGTGCCGCTGACCCCACTGGGGCGCATCGGCGGGGCGGGCTCCCGTGGCAGCCGCCAGGACGACCAGCAGGGCCAGGGCCGCAGGCAATCTCTGGCTGTGAACTGGCGCGCAGACTCCCAGCGCGATGCGAGTGGAAGTGTCATCGGCTGGCATCGAACGGCTGGATCGTCTTGGCATAAGGCCCCCGGAGACTGCCTACAGAGAGTTTCTTGTCAGATACGAGCGTCCATTCTACCGGTTCGGCGGCCTTTCCTCAAGGCGGTGCGGGAGAAACGAGGAGGCTCGTGCAGGGGCTGCTTGCTGTAGAAAGACGTTTGGTTACAGGATAGCCGGGGCGATGCGGGAGTCATCATACCATAGTGTCGTGACGCCCGATGAAGCAGGTGGAGACCGCGAGGAACCACACGGCGGTGCACAGAACCGATGCGATGCACAGAATCGCTAACGGCAGCACGGCGTTGACATCCGGCGGGAGAATCTCCAGCGTCACGTCGCCCGCCGGCATCGGAATGGTTGCACTGACCAGCAATGTCCACATGACGTTGACCTCCCAGCTTCCTCCCTTCAAAGTATACGATACTTCCGCTGTCATAGGATTTGACGAAGGAGACCGCCGCCCGGCGCGGCGTCCTGTAATCGTCGCTTGCTTGCCTGCAGAATGCAGGTCTTTCACGGATTTTTGTGAGTTGCCTCTTGCATGAGAGCCAATGGTCGCGTTAGATTGGGGGTCCAAACCGGTCTGCGGACCTCGATTTTCGTCTGGCGGGCTCCAGAATCGGAGACGCCGGGACCTCTGGGGACCGAGAGCGGCAGCACAGAGCGCGGGCCTCTATCCGCTCAGGGAGGAGGCAGGGTCACGAAGCATGGATGCTTGACATGGAGGGCTCTATGAAGCTCGAGAAAAGGACACCTTCCGGACGGGAGAAGGACGAGGCCGCGATTGAGTTGCTCAACAAACTCCGGGACAGGGTGTTCTCCGACAATGTCTCCGCTGCCCGTCTGGCCGCCTTCAATCTGTCCTGGATGCAGGAGGACGGCCTGGACATCCTCAAGGAAATCCTGTTCGGGGACTTCCCTCGCACCGCCAAGAAGGCGGCCGCTTACGGATTGCGGAGCATGAAGGGCCGGATGAGGAAGATGGCGTCGGATGCCCTGACCGCGGGGCTCAAGCACTCCGATCGCGTCACGCGCGACGCCTGCGCCAAGGCGCTGTTCATCATGGCCGGCGGACAGCCGCCCAAGCCGGCGTTTCGCCCCAAGCACAAGCCCAACAAGGGAAGAATACGGGAGTTCCGCAACAAGAAGGGCGGTGCCAAAGCCCCATCGCCCTGGAAGAGGTCTTCGTCCGGCCGGCAATAGACTCTCCCTTCGTTGCCGGTCCACGGCGATGGACGTGAGGAGCGGCTCGTGCGGCTCAATCGCTGGTGTCGAGGATGCTCATGAATGCTTTCTGCGGGATCTGAACCGACCCGATGCTCTTCATGCGCCGCTTGCCTTCCTTCTGCCGCTTGAGCACTTTCATCTTCCTCGTGACGTCGCCGCCGTAGAGCTTGGCGGTCACGTCCTTGCGGAAGGCCTTGACGGTTTCCCGGGCAATGATCTTGCCGCCGATGGCGACCTGGAGAGGGACCTCGAACTGATGCCTGGGAATGGCCTTTTTGAGTTTGAGGATCACCTTGCGGCCGCGCTGCTCGGCGTTGTCGCGATGGACGATAATCGACAGCGCATCGACCGGCTGGCCGTTGACGAGAATGTCGATCTTGACGAGGTTCGTCGCTTCGAAGCCGATCAGCTCATAGTCCATGGTCGCGTAGCCCCGGCTGATACCCTTGATCTGGTCGTAGAAATCGTAGACGATCTCCGCCAGGGGCGCCCTGTATTCCATGATGACCCGCGTGGGATTGAGGTAGTCGGTCTTGACCAGCTTGCAGCGCCGGGCCTCCGCCAGCTTCATGATCCCGCCGATCGACTCGGTGCTGGTGATGATCTCCAGGCGGACAAAGGGCTCGCGCAGCTCCTGAATGTGCGACCGGTCGGGCAGCTCGCTGGGCGAGCCGATGCGCCGAATCTGCCCATCGTTCATGACGACTTCATAGCTGACGGTCGGCGCGGTCTGGACGATATCGACGTCGTTTTCGCGTTCGAGGCGCTCCTGGATGATCTCCATGTGCAGCAGGCCGAGGAACCCGCAGCGGAAGCCGAAGCCCAGCGCCGGGGAGTTCTGCGGGACGAACGAGAAACTGGCGTCGTTCAGGGCCAGTCGCTCAAACGCCGAGCGGAGCTTGGAGTATTCGGTGTTGTCGCCCGGATAGAAATCGGAGAAGACCATCTGCATGGGAGGCTGATAGCTCTTTAGCGGCGTTTCGGCCGGGTTGGCGTCGTCCGTCACTGTGTCGCCGACGTGCACGTCCGCCAGGTCGCGGATGTTTGCGACGATGTAGCCGACCTCGCCGGTGCCCAGCTCGTCCACCGGGCTCATTTGCGGGCGGAATTTGCCCAGCTCCGTCACCAGGTAGCTGCGTTCGGTGTGCATCAGGCGGATTCGCTGACGAACGCGCAGCGCCCCGCTGAAGACGCGCACGTAGCAGATGACGCCCCGATAGGGGTCGGAATGGCTGTCGAAGACCAGGGCCCGCGTCGCCTCCTGGGTCCGGTCCGCCGGCGGAGGCAGCAGCTCACAGATTGCGTCGAGCAGTTCCTTGACGCCTTGGCCGGTTTTGGCGCTGATGGCGAAGCACTCCTTTGCGCGGATTCCGAGCACGTGCTCGATCTCCTCGGCGACGGCGGCCGGCTGGGCGGCCGGCAGGTCCACCTTGTTGATCACGCCCATGATTTCGACGCCCGTTTCCACCGCCAGATACGCGTTGGCCACGGTCTGGGCCTCAACGCCCTGGCTGGCGTCGACGACCAGCAGCGCCCCCTCGCAGGCGGCCAGCGCCCGGGAGACCTCGTAGTGGAAATCCACGTGTCCCGGCGTGTCGATCAGATTGAGCATGTACGTGTGGCCTTCGTACGGATAGTGCATCGTCACCGCCGAGGCCTTGATGGTGATGCCGCGTTCGCGCTCGATGTCCATGTCGTCGAGAAGCTGTTCCTTGGCCTGACGCGCCGTGATCGTTCCCGTCAGCTCCAGCATCCGGTCGGCCAGCGTGCTCTTGCCGTGGTCGATGTGGGCGACGATCGAGAAATTGCGTATGTACTTCGTGTCCAAGTTGGGTTCCTCAAAACGCTGAAAAATCACACAGAACGGAATCCGCGACGGCCAGGGCTGTGCGAGCCAGGCGTACACGGTCTGCGGTCACTTCGAGGAGTCCGGCGCGTTCGTGCCGGCGCAAGGGGAGCTCGAAGACCTCGCGGAAATTCGCTCCGGTCCTGCGGTGAAATTCGATCAGATCGACGCCTTTGCGGGTCCGCAGATTCAGGACGGCGGTCTCGCAGATGCGGTCGGCGCGGTTGGGTCGGTCTCGTTCTTCGATTGGCGAAGAACCTGCCTCCATCCGGTGGATATACGTGTCGATGTCCGCCACGTTTGCGGTCCGCTCGGCCTGCCAATAAGACGCAGCGGACGGGCCGATGCCGATGTAGGGGCGATTCTCCCAATACCCCTGATTGTGCCGGCACGCAAACCCGTCGCGCGCGAAATTCGACACCTCGTACTGTGCGAATCCTGCTGAGGCCAGACAGTCGATGGTCATCTCGTACATTGCCCGATCGGTCTCTTCGTCCACGCTTTCGATCTGGCCGAGTCGTCGCGCTTCGTCGAGGGGCGTTCCCGGCTCGAAGCTCAGGCTGTACGCGGAGATGTGCTGCACGCCAAGGGCGAGTGCCGAGCGGAGGCAATACTCCCACGATGCGAGCGTGGAACCCGGGATGGCGAAGATCAGATCGATCCCGACATTGTCGAATCCGAGGTCCTGGGCGTGCTCGATCGACCGGCGCGCATCGTCGGTGGTGTGCCGGCGGCCGAGGAGTTCGAGCTCTGCGGCGTGAAAGGACTGCACGCCGAAAGAGAGCCTGTTGACGCCGCGGCGGGCCAGCATCGACAGCATTTCGACGCCGACCTGTCCGGGATTGCACTCGACCGTGAACTCTTGCGCTTGCGGCCAGATCGATGCGACGGTTTCGATGAGCCCGGCCAACCGGTGTACCGGCAGGCTGGTCGGGCTGCCGCCGCCGATGTAGATCGTGCGCACCGCCGCAACGTTTCGGTATTCCTGTACCTCTCTCACGAGAGCTGAAACCAGGCGATCCGCATCGCGACCTGCCAGCGGCTGCGAGTAGAATCCGCAGTACCGGCACTTGCTCGTGCAAAACGGGACGTGGAGATAGAGGCCGGGGGCCTCGCGGTCAAGGCTTGTGGCTTGAGGAATCACGGGCGGTCAGCTCTGCGCACTCATGCTTTCCAGGAACTCGTCATTGGTGGGAAATCGCTTGAGCAGTTTGAACAGCGCTTCCATCGCGTCGCGAGGACCATAGTTCGCGAGCACGCGCCGCAAGGTGATCAGGCCCTGGCTCCTCCTGCTGTCATACAGTTTCATCTCCTTGCGCGTTCCGCTGGCAGGGATGTCGATGGCAGGAAAGACCCTTGCTTCCGCCAGCGTGCGGTCCAGCACGATCTCGCTGTTCCCGGTGCCCTTGAACTCCTCGAAGATCAGTTGGTCCATCCGCGAGCCGGTGTTGATCAGGCAGGTGGCGATGATCGTGATCGATCCTCCGTTCTCGACGTTGCGCGCCAGTCCAAACAGGCGACGGGGGATTTCCATGATGCCGGCCTCCAAGCCGCCACTCATGGTATGGCCCCGCTGCTCACCGCGTCTTCGGGTCCGGTTGTTGAATGCCCTTCCCATCCGCGTGAGGCTGTCGATCATCAGGACAACCTCATGGCCGCATTCCAGTTCGGTCTGGACGTGGGCCAGCATGAGTTCGGCCAGTTCGGTGTGTTCATCGGCCGTATGGTCGCTCGTGCTGGAGACCACTTCGGCGCATTGCGCGGATCGGCGAAACTGCGTTACCTCCTCGGGTCGCTCATCCAGCAGTAGCACGATGATGCGGCTGTCCGGAGAACTCTCGTGAATGGCTTGCACCATCTGTTCGAGCAGGACGGTCTTGCCTGCTTTTGGAGGCGAGACAATCAGTTGGCGTGTGCCCTTGCCGATGGGAGCGATGAGATCGACAATGCGCATGCTTACCTGGCCGCAACCGCCCAGATCGAACCGTTCGTGCGGGTCGATGGCGGTCAGATCGGCAAAATGAGGCCGCCTGCGGAAGGCCTCCGGTGGCAGGCCGCCGATCGTTTCCACGGCCGTCAGGCTGGGTTTGCCCTTCTTCTTCTCCACCTGGCCAATCACGGCGGCGCCCTCGGTCAACGGGACGCGGCGCAGCAGTTCGGGGTGGACCATCAACTCGACAGGGCCGCGTCGGTAAGACCTCTCCGCGGTACGCACCGCAAACTGCCGGTTGGGCATGCGCTTCAGAATTCCAGCAATTGTATCAGCCATCGAAACCTTCCAAGGGAAAAAGCCGCCGAAACAGGGTGGTCGGGCGAAACTGAGTTATCATAGCACATTCGTTGATGCTGGCAAACGATACGTTGGGCGAATCGGCCACAAATGCTTAGTCTTCTGGTATCCCGACGCCCAAGGGGGCCGCCTGCCCCATCTACGCTTTCTTCTCAAGATTGTCGGCCGGCCGACAGGAAATACTTGACTTGGCGAACGGTGGACCTATAATACCTGCGTTGGAGCCATGGAAGCAAGGGCATGTATGCGTCTTGCGAGGCTCCTTGAGCGTTCATCGGTCAGAATTGCACGGAGGAGGTATAGGATGAACCCTGCGATCGTGTTGCTGTTGTGTGCCACGTCTTTGAGCCTGCCGGCAGCCTACGGCCCGAATGGCGCGATTCCGGAGCAAGCGAGGCCCTCGGTATCGATCCGGCTGGATATCAATGCCCCGCAGCCGCTCGCCGAGGCGATCCGCCTGCACATGGCCCAGGCGTTTGGGCCGTACGCGGGAGTGCGTTTGGTCGAGCAGAATCCGCAGTGGACGATCAAGTTCGTGACCCAGGCGCTTCTGGATGACGAGGGCAACACCACCGCGATCGGGCTTTCCGTGGTCGTGCTCAAGCACGGGCCGCAGATGAACATGCTCTCGACGCTGGCGCAGGCGTGGCGCTACATCATCAACGCCGGCCTGCTTCAGAGAGACCAGCCCCTGGAGGTGGGGATGCGACAGCTGGTCGCGGCGATCGAGGGGCTGCCGAAGACGGACGACCTGGCCGTTCTTTCGCAGCACCTGATGTGCGTGATTCCCGCCGACAGACTCAGTGACGCCTGTCGCGACATTGTCGCCGATTTCAACGCCAGGGTGTTTGCCGCCAAGCCGAACACCTTCGGCAGCGCCGGCGATCGTTGAGGAACGCTGGTTTTCTGGATTGTGCAGACAGCCCAATCTACAATACGTAGTTTCCACAATTGACAGATCGTCACATGTAGTTATCATGGGGCTAATGTGAGGAGGGTCGTACCGGACCATGTGTCCGAAATGTGCACGTCGCTTCCCCCGGTGTGAGCCTGAACGGTGGAGCAGGGGTGTGCCAAGGAGGTCAGGGGTGTGCTGCAAGGAGGGTGCGACCGTGAAGACGCTACGGAGAGCGTGGAGGATCGCGCTGGCGATTCTCTTGGGTTGGTGTCAGGTTCAAACAGCGGTAGCCCAGAGCGATTCGCCTGGGCGTAAGGTTCTCATCGGTTTCAATCATCTCGTCGAGACGGAAAGTCCCGAAGCGCTGGCTGAGACGATCCGCAGCGCAGGCGGACAGGTTGAACACTCCTACCATTTGCTGCCCGTCATCCTGGCGACCCTGAGCGACGAAACCATCGGGCGGATTCGGAATCGCCCGGATGTGGCGTACGTCGAGGAGGATGGGCGCGTTTATGCGGCGGCGCAGGAGATGCCCTGGGGCGTGGACCGGATCGGCGCTGAGCGCGTGTGGGATGCGAAGTACGGCGGCAGCCGCGGCGCCGGAGTCGACGTGGCCATTCTCGACACGGGAATTGACGCGAGCCATCCCGACCTGGTGGTCGCCGGAGGCATCAACTGCGCCGGGAACATCCTGACAGACGGCAGCACGAAGGCTGCCCACTGGAACGACAAGGAGGGGCACGGCACGCACTGCGCGGGCGTGGTGGCCGCTCGGAACAACGGCATCGGAGTCGTGGGTGTAGCGCCTGAAGCGCGACTCTGGGCGGTCAAGGTGCTGGCCGATGACAGGAGCGGCCATATCAGCGACGTGATCCAGGGGATCGAGTGGTGTGTGGACAATGGGATCGACATCGTCTCGATGAGTTTCACAGGCGGGTTCAGCAGCGCTCTGGGCGAGGCATGCGACCTGGCCTACAATGCGGGCGTGCTCCTCATCGCCTCCTCCGGCAACGACGGGACGGCGGTCGGTTATCCTGCGGCGTATGGCTCGGTCCTGGCGGTCTCCGCCGTCGACACCGCCGACGGTCTGGCGAGCTTCTCCTGTGTCGGGCCGGAGATCGAGCTGGCAGCCCCCGGCGTGGACATCCGGTCGACATACCGCAATAGCGGGTACACCAGTCTCAGCGGCACCTCCATGGCCTGCCCGCACGTGGCGGGCGTGGCGGCTCTGGTCTGGGCATCGCCGGAACTGGGGCTTTCGGGCGCCGCGGCGGTGCGGGCCAGACTGCGGGAGACCGCCGAGCCGCTCGCAGGCCTTACAGCCCGACAGGTGGGCTATGGTCTTGTCGACGCCGAGAAGGCGGCGCTCCCGGCGGCGTTTGTGGACCTGGCCATTGCAGACATCGCCGTCGACAGCGACGTCGTCCAGGGCGATTCTGTCGAGGTTGTGGTGACGGTCGAGAACGTGGGGAACCAGGACTGTCCGGCGGGGGTGGCAGTGACTGTGACCGGCGACGCCGGCTCGGAGATTGGGAGCAGGACAACGACCGGCCCCTTGAGCCCCGGCGCCTCTACGACGCTGACCTACAGGTGGAACACGACAGGTGTTGCCGCCGGCGTGCGCACCCTGAGGGCAAGACACAACATGACCGATGACGACGCGACGAATGATACGATGAGGGTATCTGTAACGGTTCGCACGCCGATCGTGGATATCGCCATCACCGCCGTGAGCGGCCCGGCCGGTGTCACCGTGGGCGACTCGGCGCAGATCAGCGTCACCGTCGCCAACACCGGCGACGAAGACGTGGACGCAGACGTCGCCGTCTCTCTGACATCGGACCAGGCTACACCTTTGAGCACCGCCGACGACATTGCCATTGGGACGCGCGTCATCGAAGGGGGCTTGTCGGCAGGACGGAGCACCACGCTGAAGTACACCTGGGACACGCATGGCGCCGCTGTCGGTGTTCACACCATCACCGCCAGCCACGACCTGGCTGACGACGATTCGGACGATGACTGGGACGGCCTGAGCGTGACCGTTTCAGCGCCGGCGGAATCCTCTCGCGTGACGATCTGGTCGATTACGCCTCGATCCATGTGGGCGGGGATGCCCGGCACGATCATGATTCGCGGAACGGGTTTTGTCGAGGGGGTGAAGGTGACCTTCGAGAAGGGGCAGGGCCGGACTCCCGTGGTCACTGGTGTTCGCACCGTTGGTTCCAGTTCGGTTATGGGCCGCGTGACGTTAAGCGGCGACACCCTGCCTGTCCCTGTGGTGTGGGATGTGCGCGTGACCAACCCCGACGGGTCTTCCGCGGTGCTTCGCGAGGCTCTCACGATCCAGCCGTGACCGAGGGGAATTGCGTCGTGTCCACAATTGACAGTTCTCAGGAGGAGGCTCGATGGCAGTAACCATCAGCACCGCTACGGTCGCCGGAAACAGACGAAGGTGGCAGACGGCGACCGGCATACCTTCTTCATGCGGCGACGAACTCTTGCCGCACGATTCCCGGCGAACAGTTCCCCGGGGAGAGTCTGTGCAGAAACGGGATCGGCGATTGTTGTGATCGAATGACGCCGAGGCAGGCCGTCATTCGAAGATACACCAGACCAAGGATGGGTGGCGGTATTCGGTACGTCCACGGATGGACGGGGACGCCGCTCGGATTAGTGACCCGGCGCGATCGATCGCGGCGCATCACCCGGGCGGCGTCCTTCCGAAAGAAGCCGAGACGACCGGCAGATACCGACCAAGCCCGTCGCACATGCTTTCGTGTCCGGTTGCGGCCGCATGCAGGCGCAACCGAGATGAGCCAGGCAGGTCATTGTGTCGGCGGATTCCAGTATGCTGGAATTCCCAAGGAGGGGTGATGATGAAGGCGGCAAGATTTCTGCGCATTCTGTGGCGTCGTTGGCGCGACCTATGGCAGTTGAACTGGGATCGCACCACGGCGCTGGACTTCCACAAGTGGGAAAGCAAGATGGAGATCCATCGCCGCCTGTCGGCACGACATTTGTGATCCGTGCCTGACGTCTTCAGTGTCCGGGTGGCCACCTTGCCAACAGATCGGATCGACCGGTTCCTGCGCAGTCTGTCCCGTCGATTGGTTCTTCGACCACCGTCTGCGATAGGGCTTTGACAGTCGTCCGTGCGAGGCCTATGATGATCGGCGTCGCACGAAGAGATCGCTCCGGGCGATCGTGAACACCCGATGGGAGACGACTGTCATGGAAGAGAACAACGTGGATCGAACGCGCAGCGTCGCGGAACCGGATCACAAGCGTGGGCTGATTCTGCTTCTGTTGGCTTTACTCGTCGTACTGCTGTTCTGGCAGATTCGGCCGTGGCTTTTCGGCCTGCACAACCAAGACGCCGTGCCGCGCGCCGTCACGCCGCGAGGGGACCTGGCGGAGGACGAGAGGAGCACCATCGAGCTGTTTCGGCGGGCGTCTCCGTCGGTGGTCTTCATCACCAGCAAGGCCACGCAGAGGAGTCCCTTCAGCCTCCGCGCCACGGAAGTGCCGCAGGGAAGCGGGTCCGGGTTTGTCTGGGATGCCAACGGATACATCGTGACGAATTTCCACGTCATCCAGAGCGCTCAGGCAGCCGACGTTACGCTGGCGGACCATTCGACCTGGCCGGCCCGGCTGGTCGGAGTCGAGCCCGACAAGGACCTGGCGGTCCTGAGGATCGACGCCCAGAGTCGCACCTTGCCCGCCATTGCGGTGGGTACCTCCAGCGACCTCGAAGTGGGCCAGAAGGTCTTCGCCATCGGGAACCCCTTTGGATTCGACCAGACGCTGACCACCGGTGTCATCAGCGGTCTGGGTCGCGTGATCGAATCGGTGACCGGCCGTCCGATCGAGGGGGTCATCCAGACGGATGCTGCCATCAACCCAGGCAACTCCGGCGGTCCGCTGCTGGACAGTGCGGGACGACTGATCGGCATCAACACCGCCATCGTCAGCCCGTCCGGGGCGTACGCCGGGATCGGATTTGCCGTTCCGGTGGACGTGGTCAACCGCCTGGTTCCGCAGATCATTCGCTACGGCCGTCCACCCAAGGCCGGTCTCGGGGTGAGTCTTGCCCCAGACCACATCGTGCGGCGTCTGGGCCTGGAAGGGGCGCTCGTCGGGGAAGTCATGTCCGGCAGCGCCGCCGAGAAGGCGGGTCTGCGATCGCTGCGGTATGATACACGCGGCCGGGTCGTGGGAGATCTGATCGTCGCGGTGGACGGCCAGCCGGTGCGCAACAGCCGCGATTTGTTCCGCCTTCTCGACACGCACGAGATTGGTGACCGCGTGATCTTGCAGGTGCGTCGGCCGGAGGAACACGTCAATCTCGAAGTGACGCTCCAGTCCGTGCGGTAATCTCGTCATAGTCCTGGATTGTGGCGTCGATCGAATGGGGCTGGACAGGGTGGGCACAAATGCAGTCATCCGGTGCGAACAGCATGGAAAGGGTCCGGAGCGAGCGAGAGGCCGGCTTCACCGACGTGCACTGTCATTGCCTTCCCGGCTTGGATGACGGGCCGCCGGATGTGCCTTCGGCCCTGGCGTTGTGCCGCGCCCTCGCGGCCGACCGGATCAGGACGGTGGTGGCGACACCGCACCAGCTTGGACGCTACGACGGGTTGTACGATGCCGGAACGATTCGACAGGCCGTGACGCAGCTCAATGGACTGCTGGGGGAGGCTCAGATTCCTGTGCGTGTTCTGCCGGGAGCGGATGTTCGAATCGATGAGCGGATCGACGACCTCGTGCAATCCGACCGGGTCCTTACCGTCGCCGACAATCGACGGTATCTGCTTCTCGAACTGCCCCACGAGGTTTTCATCGACCCGGAGATGCTGCTGGCCAGGTTGGGGCCGGCCGGGCTGTGCGGCGTGATCACGCATCCCGAGCGCCACATGTTCCTCGCAGAGCGCCCCGAGTACGTCCGTCGTTGGGCCTCCTATCGACCCTGCCTTCAGCTCACGGCGGGCAGCTTCCTCGGCGGATTCGGACGCCGCAGCGAGCGGGCGGCCTGGGCGTTTCTCCAGGAGTCGCTGCCCCTCGTCGTTGCCACCGATGCGCACGACACAGCCGGTCGGGCGCCCTGCATGACCGATGCCTATCACTTGCTCAGCCGGTATCTGGGTCGCGACGGGGCCGATATTCTGTGCATCGAGAACCCGCGCAGGCTGGTGGCGGGAGAGGATCTGGCCATGCTAAGCCTCGGCATGGGGGAGTCGTAGCGGATACGCTCCTACCCATGCCGCATCCCAAAAATGCGAATCCGGGGGACAAAATTGTCGATATAGGGCGCGGATATACCGCCGCGGCCCGGACGTCGGGCGCCGGGGATCGCACAAGGTCTTTAGGAAGGCGAGGTCGCTGTGGCCAGACGCAAGAGCACGAATCCAAAGAGCGGACGCACATCGGTTTACGTGGGGATCGTTGGCCTGGGCTACGTCGGTCTGCCGCTGGCAAGAGAATTCTGCAAGGGCGGCGCCAAGGTCCTGGGCTTCGACATCAACTCGAAGGCGGTGGCCACCATCAATCGGGGCAGAAGCCCGATAAAACACATTCCACACGCGACGATGACGGAAATGGTCAAGTCGGGCCGGTTTCGCGCCACCGATGACATGAGCAAGCTGTCGCAGCCGGATGCGATTCTGATCTGCGTGCCCACGCCGCTGACGCAGAACCGTGAGCCCGATCTTCAATTCGTCGAGACGACCTGCCGAACGATCGCCAGGTATCTCCGCAAGGGCCAGCTCGTGGTCCTCGAGAGCACGACCTATCCCGGCACGACCCGTGAGGTCATGCTGCCGATCCTCGAACAGTCGGGGCTCAAAGCGGAAAAGGACTTCTTCCTGGCGTTTTCTCCCGAACGCGAAGACCCGGGCAACAAGCACTTCCGCACGTCCACGATCCCGAAGGTGGTCGGCGGCTACGGGAAAGAAAGCCTTCGCCGGGCCCTGGACGTCTATCGGTGCGCGATCGAGAAGCTGGTTCCTGTGGACAACTGCGAGGTGGCGGAAGCGGCCAAGATTCTCGAGAACACTTATCGCTGCATCAACATCGCCCTGGTCAACGAGCTGAAGATGCTCTTCGATCGGATGGGCATCGACGTGTGGGAGGTCATTCGTGCCGCTAGCACGAAGCCGTTTGGGTTCAACGCGTTCTATCCGGGTCCCGGTCTGGGCGGTCACTGCATTCCGATCGATCCGTTCTACCTGACCTGGAAGGCGCGTCAGTACGCGATGCCGACTCGGTTCATCGAACTGGCCGGCGAGATCAATACCGGTATGCCCGAGTACGTCGTGCAGCGGACGGCTGATGCCCTCAACGAGCGGCGCATGAGCCTCAAGGGCTCGAAGGTCCTCGTGCTGGGCCTGGCTTACAAGCCCGACATCGACGACGTGCGTGAGTCGCCGTCGCTGGAATTGATCGAGCTGTTCAAGGAAAAAGGCGCGAAGGTCGACTACAACGATCCGTACATCGCGCAGACGCACAAGCAGCGCGAGTACGATCTTCGGATGAAGAGCAAGCCGCTGACCGCCAAGACGCTTGCCGGCTATGATGCGGTGGTGATCGCCACCAACCACAGCGACTATGATTACCCGTGGATCGTCAAGAACGCCAGGCTGGTGGTGGACACCCGCAACGCGACGGCGGCGGTCCGCAGCGGTCGCAGCAAGATCGTGAAGGCGTGAGTATTCGTTCGGTCGCGGCTGGCCCGGTCTCTCATCGCAGTCCGACACGGGGTACGTAGAAGGCGCCCGGTCCGATGCCGGGCTCGTACGGCTCATTGGTCGCCGGTTCCATGATCACGTGCATCGCTCGGGTCTCGGCGGGCCGGTAGGATTCGACGTGGCCGTCCACGTATCCGGCACGAAGCCGCAGCGACATCCGCTCCAGCTCTTCGAATGTGCCGCTGCCCGGTGTGGACCAGAACGCCGATGAGATCGCCGTTCCGTCGACCACACCGGCGTCTTCAAAGGCCTCACAGCTTCCGAACGTCAGACGGCTGCGCCAGTGGTCGTAGCCGAAGTAATCGCTGACCAGGATGGAGCTTTCCCGATGTCCTCGCGCCGGACCGGTGGGACCTCGAAAAAGCCCGCCGACCTGGCCGAGATAGCCCACGTAGTTCCAGTAGAGGCAGTACGTGCCGAACAGGGCGTCGGGCACCGCCGGGCTTTCAGGGTGGTCCCATTCATCGCCGGCGTCCCAGGCCTCCTGGAGATGCCGATACTTCAGCGGGGCGTTCGGGCAGAACATCACGTCGGCGTCGCTGATGTACGGCCGCAGGTACGCGCTGACCGACCGCCGAATGCCGGGCGCTCGCTCCAGATATCCTGTCAGCATGTTCGGCGCCTGCCAGTTCCAACTGTCTTCCATGCCAATCGTTGCGATCGACGCAGGGTAGCGCTCGTCGTGATCGGTGGCGAACGTGTTGACGGCGGTGGTGATCTCTCGCAGCCTCTGCATCCCGATGACGGATCGGGCCTGGTGACGAACTCTCTCCAGGCCCGGCACCAGCAGTGCCATGAGCAGCGAAAGGATGCTCACGACGACGAGAAGTTCGACCAGCGTCAGGCCGCGTCGGCGGCCTTCGCGCGAACCTCTCATGCATTGCAGCATCGCATCGCCACATTCTCGCCGTGTCGCACACATCTCGGGTCTCGTGCTTGAGCAATTCCCGTTTCGTCGATCGCATCTTATGCCGATCTTGGGTGGAGGTCAACACCCAATTCGCAGAGTGCACCGGACACCCTTGATTCGCCAAACAGAAGGGCGGAGTTGCCGTCGAACAACCGCAATTCCGCCCCCAGGCGATGCCGTTGCGTTCGCTCCTTCCGCCTCCGAACGCTGGCTTTTTCGCTCGACTTACCTTGAGTCAGCTTGCCGGCAGAGCGATGGCCCACTCGGACCAGTCGGTCATATTGCCGGCTTGGTCGCGCGCTCGCACGCGGAACTCAAGACCCTGGCTCGAACGTCCCACCAGAACCTTGTGGGTGCGTGCGGTTTGCCAGCCACTGTCGTAGCCGGAAAGCTGGCGGCAATCGAAGAAATACTCGACAGGGCCGTAGAGCGAAACCACCTCCGCTGCCGTCATCTCGACGTAATAGTCGAAGACACCCCCGCCCCCATGGACTTCACGAGGCTGGCCGTCGATGGCCCAGCGGGCCGGGTTCGGCTGAAGGGAAGAGGTGTCTGTGGCGCCGGCGCTGACCGCGGGCAGTTCCTCCAGCCACTGGTCGAGGAGGATGGCCAGGTCAGCGAAGTCGACGCGTCTGTCGCGGTTGAGATCGCCTGCCAGGGGCCATTCGCTCATGCTGGCCTGCGGCGTTCCCCCGAAGGCGCCCATGTTGATCCGGCCCCCGTTCGGCATCCGCTCAGCGCCCGGGTCGAGCTTCGGATCGCCGGCGTCGACGCAGGGGCTCGTCTTGGCGTCGAATGCCCAGAGTGCGTGAGCCGGCACGAAGCGTCCCCGTTCCGAGAGCAGATGGTAGTCCCCGGCCTCGGGATCGGCGAACAGCGGGTCTTCGCGGATGTTGCCCTCGCCTTCGACTCCCTGCTGTACGCAACTGTACGTCGCGGTGCATCCGAAGAGGTCGCCATCGATATTATCCCAGAGGATGCAGTTGCTGATGTCGGGATTGCCTCCGGCGTACGAGGCGATTCCGAATTCGTTGCCGGTGACCGTCACGTTTCGGATGGTCGGCATCGCGCCGGCGACGAAGATCCCGACATCGCTGTTGCGGACAACGAAGTTCTTCAGGACGCTGGTGCTGCGTTCGGCGGTGTAGCACGACACGGCGTAGCCGCCCGGGGCCTCCAGGATCGCGCCGCCATTCTCGCCGGAGACCGTGATTGCCTTGCCGGCGAAGTTGATCTCCTCGGTATACACCCCCGGCATGACCAGCACGGTGTACCCTTCGCTGGCCGCTCGGATCCCTCTCTGGATGGTGGCGAATGCCTCGCGAGGACCCCAACCGCCGTTGTCGTCGTCGCCTGTAGCCGCGTCGACATAGTAGCGCAGCGGACCGCTGAATTCATAGGCGCCCATGTCGACCCGGCCGCCGACGACGCGCTCCAGGCCGTCCAGATCGGTGGTCACAAACGCCGGAAGGGCGGCGTCGTCTCCCGCATCCAGACAGGGCGAACCAGCGGACAGACGCAAGTCGTCGTCGAGAGTGCCGGCGATCGCGTCGGTGCCGAGCGGGTCTTGGAACCGCGGGTTCGCATCGATATTCCCCTGGCTGCTCAGGCCAAGTCCCTGGACATTGGAATGATCGATCTGGAGACCTCCCGTATCTGAGCGTATCTCCTGAGGAGCATTGCCCCACAGGATGCAGTTCGAGAATCGCGTGGTGCCGACGATGCTGCAGAATGCACCGCCCTCTTCTGCGGCCACGTTGTTGCTGAACGTGCAGTTGACGACCACGGGCAGGGCGTATATCTCGGCGTAGATTCCTGCTCCTCGCACTGCGGAGTTTCCGCTGAACAGACAACTGACGACGGTCGGGGCGCCCTTGGCGTATAGAGCTCCTCCCCAGCCATTGGCCGTGTTGCCGAGGAAGCGACATCCATCGAGATTCCCTGTGCAGTTACTGCTGTTGTAGACCGCGCCGCCCCGACCGATGTCCGTGGCTTCATTGGCCAGGAAGGTGCACCCGATCACAGTCGCCTCACCATCGCCATCGAGATGGACGGCGCCGCCCTCGCTGGCGGAATTGCCCTCGAACAGACAGTCCGCCATCGTCGGGTGGCCGTGCTCGATGCAGTAGACGGCTCCTCCCGCGGAATTCATGGCACGTACCGTGTCCGCGGCATATATGGCATGGTTGCCGACAAACGTGCAGTCGGTTAACACAAAGTCGCTCAGAGTGCTGGCGACCGCCCCTCCCGCACAGCCCGCGCCGCCCACCGAGTTGTTCTGGAAGGTGCAGGTGGTGAACTGGGGCGCCCCCTCACAGATCAGAACGGCGCCGCCATATCCGTATCCGTCATAGCCAATGGCGAGGTTCTCCTCGAACGTACATTCCTGAAACGTGGCGCTGCTGTTCCGCATCGCCACGCCGGCACCGCCTGCTCCGACGTCGGTGTAAGGTAATATGGTGTTGCGGGAGAAGACACATCGAATGAACACCGGGCTGCCGGAGTCGATAAACGCGCCGGCTCCGTCCGTCTGCGCGGTAGGAGATGGCACGATCGTACCACTCCGAGAGCGGGGCGACGAACCGGGAGTCCCTCCCTCGCAATGCCCTGCGGTAATCGTGAAGCCATCCAGGACGGTCTGGCTCGATACCCCGGTGGCGGTTACGACGGTGCGGGAATTGTCCCGCAGCGCCAGGTGCATGACGAAACTTTCCAGCGTCTGCGAGTCGAGATTGCTCAGATCGGGATCGTTGCCCAAGAGGTCCCCGCTGAGGATGCTCCGATACGGCGACACTCGCGCGTCGGGATTGGGACTCCTGGCTCCGGCATATCCCCCCCTGATCACCACACCCTCGGGAAGCACGAAACTGTCGTCCACGCTGCCGGAGGCTTGAATATCAAGAGGGGGCAGACCGGTGCGTGGGAAGACCATTCTGCGGTCAGGCTGGTAGACACCTCGGGCGACTCGGATCTCATCTCCCGCCTGGGCGACTTCCAGTGCGTTCTGGAGGCAGAGGTAGGCATCTTCCCAGGTGGTCCCGGCATCATCGCCCGTACCGGGTGCTCTTGAGTCGACGTAGATGATCTTCGCGGTCAGGACGCACGGGCTCATCCACAGTCCCAGCAGCAGAGCGATCCTGGCGCTTCCTGCGAAGCCGCGATTGGCTTGCATGACCCCAACTCCTTTCTCGTTTGGCTATCGGCCGCCGGCCAGTTGCGTCAGCCAGAGCAGGCCGGTTCCATCTGACACAGCCGGGCCCGATCGCGGCTCGCGCGGGGCGTCGAACGACCGGTCTGCCGGCTCGGCGATCTCCTGGAGATACGCAAAACTCAGCCGACCGATGCGATTTGCCTCGACGGGCGTCGCCTCGAAGAGCTCGATCGTCTCAACTATATCAGTTTGCATGTCCACCGTGTAGACCAGGCCGATCGGCATCGCGTGCACGATCACCTTCACGTGCGCGCCATCGTCCTGGCGGACAGTCTCGAACCGCAGACGCTGCTGGGCCGCATCCCGGCGGATCGTGTCGACGCAGTGCAGGCCCGTCCAGGGTCTTGGCAATCCCTGGAAGAAGCTGCCGCCCGGCAGAAGCTCTGTGGCACGGCCGGTCCGGTCGTAGCGACCGGCGCCTTGCGGTGTGTCGACGCAGGTCTGCCGGCCATCAATCTCGATTCTCAGCCAGGGGTAATGCTTGCGGGCCGATGTATAGACGAAGGGCACGCGGCCCGTCCCGGACACGTCCCGACCACCGATGCTGCCGTCGATCTGGAAGAAAGTCCAGCCTCGCCGGTGCATGGCGTCACGGTCGTCGACGACCGGTGCAGTCTCGGGCCAACTGAAATGGAAGTACTCCTCGTCCAGGACGTTCATATGGCGGTCGATCCGCCAGATTTGCCCGGCCCGCTCGCTTTCATGGCGGCAGATGACCAGTAGGCCGGCAGCGCGATTTCTGGTCAATTCCATATCGGCGGCGTGCCCCTGGACCTGTGCGACGAACCGGCTCAGCGCCGGGTCGTCTGTCGGCAGACCTGTCACCGACAGATCGGGCTTCCAGGCGTGATAGTTCTTGATGCGGATCGTCTCGGCGTCATCATCGTAGTGGTAATTGGCATACTGATTCTGGAGGATGCGGCAGGCGGCTGCCGGCTTGCCGGCGTCCGGCTCCAGCAGGCGGATCATCACGGGTGTCTGTCCTCCCTCGGGGAAGTAGTACCAGCACTCCTGGAGCTGCGTCGAGGCCGCCTGCCAGGGGCTGGCCGGCAGGCTGTCCGTCCGACGTGCGTCGCCGGGCAGGACGGCACGCAGGGTCTGCGGGGAGATGGCCACCGACGCGGCAGCGACTGTCCCGGCGGCCGCCAGTGCGATCAGCCCGGTCTTGCCCGTCAGCATCGCCAGCACAGCCGCCAGCGGGCCCACCTGCAGGGTCGCGCCCGTGATGGCCACTTGGGCCGCGCTCGCCGTGCTGGCCGCCGTCATCTTGCCGAATGCCACCAGCGCCAGCAGCAGGGACCCTTTGCCCAAGCCATGTTCCGACAACAGGCCAGCCAGACATCTCTTGGCGCGATAAAAGACCGCTCGGGCACCGATCTCCGTGCAGCCGATCAGCCTGGAGATCTCGGCGTAGGACAGATGGTCGTAGCAGCGCAGCGTCAGCACTGCCCGGTGTCGCGGGGCCAACTGCTGAACCGACGTAAGGATGATCTGTTTCAGTTCGTCGGTGACGACTTCGGTCAGTACGTCGTTCGCGATGGGGATGGGGGACTCTCGCTCGGCCTCCCGGCGGCGGAGCCTCTGCTGCCGCCATTGTTTGCCGTAGTGACGCCGCACCTTGTTGAACGCGATCCCGTGCAGCCAACCCCAGAACTTCTCCCGGTATTGGAGCGTTTTGAAGATTCGGAGCATTTCCAGTATCGTCTCCTGCACAATGTCGCCCGTCAGGTCTTCGTCGAGGGTCATTCGGAACACGTATTCGTGCAGACGGACCCTTGCTGTCTCCGCGAGGCGATCCAGACTTGCACGGTCACCTTGCTGCGCCTTCCGCACCAGCTCGACGTTATCCGTTTCGTTGAACATCCTCGGCTATATAATAAAGTCAGGCGAGGCGTCTCGATGTGACGATTTCTGGGAGTCTTTCGCTGGATTCGGGCAAAATTCCTCCGCTCGCACGTGTGCAGAGGGTTCTTGGATTGTCGTGAGAGGGGCCGCCCGGCCCAGGCACGCTCCCTCACCGGCCTGCTGTGTTCGGATCGGCTGCCACCGGCCCGGCGTCGGAGACGATCGAGCGGAGCAGTTGGAACTGGAGTTCGTAGAGATTCCGCATCGCGACATCGGGGATCGTATCGGCGGTCACTCCCATGTTCAGGTCGGCAAACTGGGCGCCGAAACCGATGGCGGTGATGGTTCCCTTGCCGAATTCGGCGGTCGCGGCCACTGGCTGGCCGGCGATCCGGATCAGGGGCGTGCCCCCCTCGATCCGGCCGGCGTTTCGAGCCGTTACGTTGACGGGCCAGCCAGCCGGGGCCTCCAGTGGCCCGGCCAGCAGGGGGGTGTTGATCATTCGCATGCCGAACGGGTGCAGCAGAGCGTTGGCCGTCGATCGGACGCTGGCCGGAGCATCGATCACGAGGACCCTCCCACCTCCGTTGACATAGTCGGCTAATTGCCTGCGGAAGTCGGCGGAGACCTCTTTCCCGGGATACAAAAAGACCAGCACATCGCCCGAGAAGGCGTCGGGACCGCTGCGGCGGGAGGTGAAATAGCCCAGCCTCAGAATCCACCGTTCGAAGATGCCGAATCCATCGGCCTGCCCGGCGATGAAGCCGCTTCTCGACAAGGGCGTATCGCATACGGTGCGGTCGATGACGACGTGGGTGAAGGGCCGACCTGCCTTGGGCAACGGCATCGCAGCTTGATGCATCGCCCGCACGGCCAGGCCGGCGGTGGTGACGCCCAGCAGGACGCCGCTGACCAGCACGAACCCGGCGCCGGGCCAGGTCCGGCCGACGACCAGAACGCCTGCGCCGAGCAGGACGCCAAGCACGATCAGGACCGGCCTGGCATCCCGCGATGGGGCCTTGTGGTTGAGCCATTCGAGCATGCCCAGCATGAGCTCGGCCTTGCCCGGCTCGAACGTCGAGAAGTTCGAGAAGATCGTGGAATCGCCAAACGCGGCGACGCGGCCGGAGCCGTGATCGGCCGTCCACAACTGGAGGAAGGCGCCGTATCTCGCATCGGCCCGATCCTCGACCTGGGGATAGTAGTTGCTCACGTGATAGTCGGCCGGCAGGCTTCGAAGCCCCGTTGCCCGAATGACGGCCCGGCCGGCGCTCGACTGCGGCTCGATGGAGCACGAGACGGCAAAATCCATCGGCGGCATATGCTGGACAATCGGGTGCGGCACCAGCGGCGGGCGGTAGAGCTGCTCGAAGGGTGTGTCGATGTCGAACAGGCAGTCATATCGGAAGCGGCAGCCGAACCGCGTGGCGATGTCGTTGAGATAGGTTCCCGAGTTGAAGACGTTGGTGTGCTCGCCGACCAGCAGGAGGCCGCCGCCGGCTTCGACGAACCGCTCAATGTGCGCGATCTCTTCCGGCGTGTAGCGCGCCGTCGGCACCTTTACCACGAGGACGTCGCATCCGTCGAGGGTGTTCGCGTCGATGGGCGCGCTCAGCCGGCCCATGTCATAGTAACGGGAGCCATAGTCGTAGATACACGCGTAATTGTATCCGGAATCCTGGCCGTACCAGTTGGGATCGTAGGGCCGGTCGGTGCGCTCCCACGTCGAGCGGTGCTCATCCACCCAGATGCGTCCCTGCTTGCGCGGGCCGGAAGGGGCCCGGAGAATTCCGATCGTCACGAGCAAAGCGGCCGCAAACGCCATGACCACGCAAACGATGCGCCTCGATCGTCCCGGCGCAGCAATCGGCCGAGTCGTCATGGCTGCCGGTGCACGAACGAATCGCCATGCCAGAAAGACAGGGCCTGCCAGAAGCAGGAGCAACACCCAGGGATTCCAGAAGGGCCCCATCAAGGCCAGCGGCGCTTCGTACGATGTTCGCAGAGCGCGGTGCATGTGGACCGCGACCAGGATCGCCGCCCGAGCGGGCAGCCAGAGAGCGATGCACAGGATCAGGCCGAGCAACTGCGAGATTCCGTGTCTGAGAATTCCGGCGAACGACGTCGCTGGTGTTCGCAGGTAGAGCAGCGTCACGCCTCCGACGAGAAAGCTGAATGTCACCGGGTCCAGCAGCAGGCCCCACGTGGCGCCGAGGCGATGGGTATGTCGAATAGAGTAAAGCGCCACCGTCGTACCATCGAGGGCGGCGGGAATCCGAAGGGTCTGTGCGGCGACATGGAGCATTCTGGCCAGTTGCCAGGGAAGCTCGTGCGACCGCGCCGTCATACTCTCGTAGGCGAGCATTCCGGCAGCCTGGAAGGTGAGGATCATTCCGGCAGTCAGTGTGGCCCGGCCCAGCCGGCGCGGCCATCGCCTCGGGATCGGCGCGACACAGAGCAACAGGCCGGCGACGAGAAACAGCACCGGAACCCGCCAGGGCCACGGAGCCAGAAGCACCACCGGCGCCAATAGCGCCGCCGCGACAACGGATTCGATGTGTGCAGGCGCGCGGAGGTCAATGCTGACGAGGAGCCCGACGCCCGCCAGCACGAGGAGCGCCCAGATCGCCCAGTTGGGATCGTGATAGTAGCCCAGAGCGAACAGCCAGGATGTGCTCAACAGAGCCAGACCGATCCAGGCCCGTCTCATGGCGTCACCTCCTCGCTGGGCGCGCCGGCGGCTGGCTGTTCGCGAACCGCCTCCGGCAGCCACATAGGCTCATCGCGCAGTGCCGTGAGGAACCACCGCCAGAAGTCGGCGTTCTCGCGGAGTCCTTCGAACGGCTCGCCGCTTTCCCACTCGAGGTTCTTGTTCATCGCAAAGCACGTGTCGCCGACAAGTACCGCCTTGCCGGCCCCGATCCTGCGGAGGATGATGACAGGCTGGTTGTCTCGCCCGTAGGCGATCACGCGCGCGTTCGGGTCGGCGCACCGCACAGACCAGGCAGCATGGAAGCGCACGTAGACCCGGCGGCCGTTGGATTCGAGATAGGGCGACTTGAAGTGTCCCAGGGGCATCGGCTCCGGCGATCCGGCCTGCTCAGGCTCGAACCCGAGTTCTCTCAGCAGGGGCAGACTGGGGCCGATCCGGTCTCGACCGACGGTCATGATGAATGTGCCGCCGTTGCGGACGAAATCGGCGATGGTCTGTATCTCATCGCGAGAAAACGCACAGGTTGGCGCAATCGAAATGAGCAATCCGGCTCGTTCGAGACGCTCGGGCGTCAGTCTGGGCAGCGAGAGCGTCAGGTAGCCGCTGCGCATGAGCGTCAGCGCGAGGCCTCCGACGCCGTCGGGCCGCCAGGATTCGCCACTGAAGGCTTCGAGGTGGGATGCATGGATGTAGGCCAGGTTGTTGGGGTTCGTGCGGCGTCCGTCCGGCAGCGGTTTCGCGGCTGCCGCGCTGGCGTGGATACAGATTGTTGCAGATGCAGCCAAGCCCAGCGCGACCAGTGCCGTCTTTCCTGCACTTGAATGCAGGCAGAGCAGAACTGCCAGCAGCAGCGCGATCAGCATGCCTGCGAGCTGTCGCCACATCGGTTGGGCGCTTGGGCCGCCGGCCAGATACGCCAGAAGCCTCGACGTGAAAACGTGCGATGAGACGTTGATCGCGTTGGAGAAGCCCGAGGTGTCACCGAAGGCAATGACGCGACCTTTGCCGACCGATTGCTCCGCCGCCAGCACGATGTCGCCGAGCTTCTCGCCCGGATCGTAGCGGCTGTTTCCCATCATGGCCTGGGCGCTGGCCTCGTCTCCGGCGTCACTGAAGCCCCATCGCCCGACGAGCAGCGGCCGCGCGGGCCACCTCGCTGCGATTGAGGCCCCGATGACCACGCCGAACTCGTTCCGGTCGTCGGCGATTCCCATCGTGGTCGGATGGGCGAGCGTCTCGTACGAGTGCAGCCATCCACCGACCGCGAAAGTGGCCGAGTCGAAGCGGACACGCATCGACGCTGGCGCCAGCACGTCGTTGAACCGGTTGTCTCCGTCGGCGCCGCCCGTCGTGTGTTCGCCCATCACGAGGAGCGATCCGCCGCAGCGGACGAAATCGTGGATGCGATGCAACTGGCCGTCGGCCCAGGATTCATCGGGAAAGATGAGCACCAGCACATCGGCGTCGGCCAAATCGGCTTCGGAAAGGTCCGGCGAGACGACGCTTCGCGCGCCGAGGCTCTCAACGAAGACCGGCAGCATTCCGTACATTCCGCTGGACAGCCTGCCGTACGAGCCGTGGGTCGGCTTGAGCCAGTTCAGGAAGCCTCTCTCGTAGAACACGATCTTCTTGCCCTCGACGCTCAGAGGACGCGTGCTCAACATTGTCGCGATCGGCAGGAGAATCGCGAGGGCGGAGGCCGCCGAGGCCAATGCCAGTTGGGTCCAGGCCGAGCGTGCCGGGCGGTCTGCCGGCGGCGTGCCGGTGGGAGAGGCCCATGCGGTCCAGCGAAGCATCGTGCCGACCAGGAGAAGATGAATGGCACAGGCCAGCAGCGGCGCGTTCCAGGGCAGTGCCTTGTGCAGGAAAGTGGCGAGCCGGACGCTTTGATCGGCCGACTGCGGGATGGCAGCGAGAACGTCAGGGACGTATGCCAATGCGACGAGATGGATCACATGACCGACGACGATCGCCACAAAGCCGTATGTTGCCCGCGCTACACGGGGCGGTTTCGTGTGGACGAGGTACAGAGCCCAGAATGCGCTTGTCACGACAGGGAAGTCCACGCCGGCAAAGGTTGCGCCGACGTGCAGTGGGCGGCGCGCGACCGCGCCTGCCAGAGAGCCGACAGCGCGACCGACGACGTCCGCAAGCTGCCAGACCGAGGGGATTGCGGTGCGGGCGAAGACATAGAGACCGTACGCGGCGATCGCCACGGCGCCCGTACGGAGAACGTTCTCACACTGTTCATCGGAAGCCCAGGCGAGAAACGCGAGAACGACGGCGGCGGCCGTGACGCCTGCGGCCGGAGACGTCAGAGCGACCATGGCGATCACGACGCACGCGACGAACGGCGTCAGCAGGATTCGCAGCTTCGGACGCCGCGTGCCAACACCGGGAACCAAGAGCGCGATGCCGAGCGCGACAAGGACAAGAATGCGCCGGAGTGGATGAGCCAGAAGGCCCGTCGAGCCGGCGGCGATCCACGCCCCGGCCAAGGCTGACAGCACAGCCGGCAACAGGCCAAAGGTGGCCGGAACGTTGGCCGGAGGATCCACGACCCGTCGTTCGTCTTGTTCATGTTCAACCGGGTACACGCGTGGATTATCCTCATGTTCTCAACGCCGGGCAATGCGAAAAGACCTGCCTGTGTCGCCCGGACCGATAGAGAGACACCGCGGCGTCCTCATCGTCGCCCCAGATGCTTGCGTTGCTCTGCAGCAACCCTGCCTGACTGACCGTCAATACAATATTGCCAGTGCGACCTGCTACCGCGCCGTCGCCAGGTAATCCGCGACGCTGAGACACTCCGCCTCTACGGCCGGGCAGGTCTGCGTCATTGGACGCCGCACAGCGCCATCCTCAGCCGCGACGTTAATAGCCGAACACGACGTGTTCGTGGGCGGGCAATGGGTCAGAGTCGCCGGGCACATCGTCTCGGACGCCGGACACGATGTGCTGATCACCGGGCAGGTGGTTGCGGATGCGGGGCATCGAGTTTCTGCGGCCGGGCATTGCGTCACCGATGCCGGACAGCTTGTTACCGCCACCGGGCATTGCGTCTCGACCGCCGGACACGTTGTCGGGAATACCTGACATTCCGTAGCCGTGGCGGGGCACTTGGTCGCGCTGGCCGGACACTGGGTTATCGCGATCGGGCATTTCGTCTCTGTCGAGGGGCACATCGTCTCCATCGTGGGGCACTGCGTGATGTTCGCCGGACACTCGGTCGCTACCGCCGGACATCGCGTGGGCATCGGCGGGCACTGCGTCTCCGTCACTGGACACTGGGTCGCCACGGCGGGGCACCTTGTCGCCGTGCCGGGGCACTTCGTCTCCGTTGCCGGGCACATCGTCTCGATGGCCGGACAGTAGGTCACGGTCGCCGGACGCGAAGTGACCGGCTCGCCGGAGCCGCCCGCCGAGTACATCAGACAGAAGGCCAGGTCGACGGAGTTCTGCCGGCAGTCGTAGTACGGATGCCCCTTGGGATATTGCAGCTCCTGCCAGGGCCGCGGCAGCTTGCTGCCGAGGTCCGACACGGCGTCGTCCATAGAGTGGTCGGGCCAGCGGCGCGTCGTCCAGCCAAACTGGCCGCCTATGGTCTGTACTTCGACCGACAGCCAGTAGACGCAAGGGGCCTGCTCGGACCCCTCCTGGAGGAAAGCCTCCTCGGGATCGATCGCGAAGTCGAGCTGCCAGACCTGGGTGTGGTCGTCACAGATCGCCTGGCCGGAGGCGGGGTCCCACCACCACCGGCTGCCGAGGGTCGTTACGTGATAGAGGCTCTCCTGGTACGCGCCGGGGCCGAACTGCTTGTCCCACAGAATCTCCGGACGAGGTTTGCTGAACGCGTTCGTTCTGTCGGCGCCCTCGGGTCCGGCCGGATCATCGGCGTGAATACGAAGACGAACCAGATCGATCCGGCCTTTCTGATCGTTCTTCCAGGAGCCCCAGAGGCGGATGTGGGTCAGCCGGTCGCGGCTGGTGCATCTGAAATCATCCGCCAGTGCACGGGGCGATTCCTGGTCCCCATCAACGCGAAGGCCGATGCCCTGCGGCGTCAGATCGGGTTGCTGACACCACTTCACGTTGGAGGGCATCGCCTCGATCCAGACCTGATGATCCTCGACCTCTCCCGTGGCTGCGGGGCCTTGAGGATCAAGATCGCCGGAGTTGCTGATGCGGAATCTCGCAAAGGTCTGTCCGACCGTTGCATCCTCGGGGACGTCCAGACACAGGATGTGGACACCATCCGGCAGGAACGCATCGCAGACCTTCTCGTCGGCCTGCCAGATCCCGTCCGCATCGAAGTCGATCCAGCCTTGAACGATGCCACCGCCCCCATTGACCTGGACGGTGATCGAGGCGTCCAGCCCCTGAATCAAAGGCGGGATCGCCACGCCGTCTTCGTCGTTTTCGCCGGTGTTATCGTCTCCGAGAGCGCCGGTGTCAGGACGTCCGTCGTCTTCCGTGTCGGGTGCATCCTGTTCGTCTCCCAGCCACGGCCCGGCGGCGATGTGACGAGCGCCGTTGTGGGCCGAGAGCGTCGGATATCCCGTGGGGGCATCACCCCAGTCGCACTGCACGGCGATCGGCTCGTGGAGCGGCCGCAGGTAGTAGTCTTCGGTCTCGCCATGCTGGTAGCCGACGGCGGGGCCCGCGCCGCCCACCCTCGGAGCGGCGATGGCGTCTTGCCAGCTTTGCTCGGAAGCGGTGATCCGCACCCAGATCGGATCTCCGTTGTCGGCAATAGGATGCCAACATGTGAAGGACGGGGTCGTAAACGTGAAGGTCCCCAGCTCGGACACGTTCGGCTGGTGGTCCTGGACGACCCATTCCGCGATCCATGTGCCGTCCGTCGCGAGGATCATATCGTTCCAGTCCCCGTCGCGATTCCAGTCGCACCAGACATTGACGTAGATTGCCCGGGCCAGATGGCTCGTCCTCGTCAGGGTATACGTCAAAGTTGTCTGCCCAAGATGCGGCATCACCGCGGGCAGGCCAAGGCCGTCGTCACCCCCGTCGCGATTGGACGCGTCGGACGGCGGATCGAGATTGTTGAGCCCGTCTTCGTCCGGGCCGAGGTCGGCCTCGCTTTCGAGGCTGACGCGTGTGCCGAGATAGAACGCGTCACGGGGCTGCCGGTGGAGGGGACCATAGGGCGGACTGCCGGCCTGGTACACTGTCGGAAAGCTGCCTGCGACGCCGCATGGGTACGCGGGCACCTTCACCGCCGGGAAGTTGCCGGTGCTGTCCGGCGCGTCGCCGAGGTCATATTCCGGCGCGGTGTCATCCCCGCCGGTGATGACGAAAGCCAGCCCTATGGGAGCGTCGGCATCCTCGTGTCCGTCCGGGTAACCCACAGGTATCCAGCTCCACTGGCTCTGCGTCAGGCAGACCGCGCTGTCGCTCCACTGCCATCGGCGCGAGGTGGTCTTCCATCCAAGGGCACAGTTGGTGTCCGATTCGACGACGCCGACGGCCAGCCAGTACGTGTTTCCCTCCTGCTGCATAAACGGGTCATCCTGCACGGAGAAGTCGTACTGATAGGTCTGCCGGTGATCGGCCCAAGTGTACGCTTGCGTTGTCGGGTCGTGCCAATCCTGCGGCCCATTGTGAACGGCCTGGACGGTGTACCGGCCCGGCGAGAAGGTTCTGGTCCAGAGCAGTTCGCCCGGCTGGCCCCACTTGGGGCCCTCGGCGGGAACGCCCGCATAGAGGTTCAGCCTGATCGTCAGGCTGTCCGCCCCTTCCTTGGGCAGGTCGTCGCTGCGGAACGAGGCCCAAAGGTGAATGCCTCGGATCGGGCCGGTGGCGGTGCAGAGGAAATCGTCAGCCACAGTCGCGCCCGTGAGGCTCACGGCGCTGCCGGTTGCTGTCAGATTCGGCAGTTGCGGCCAGTGCATCCTGTGGAACGAACCATCCTGCCAGCCGCAATCGTCCATCGATTGGGCGAAGCCCGACGACGCCAGTGCGGCGATCACGACGAAGATGACGGGCAGAACCGCCCCGAGCGAACGAGATTCTGTCGACCCTCTCATGGTCATACCCTCCTGTCCGTGGCCTTGGACAAAACCTAAACTCGTACGAAGAGTCGCCCGGAACGAGACGGCCGACGCGGGCGCGTCTTTTTCCGGACTTTGTCTTTTGGAATCGTGATGCATAGAGGCTTGCCGCACGGCGCAGATGAGTGACGCGGCGTGCGCTGTGACCTCCTCCTGAGACAGCCATTAATCCGCATCGACTATACCGACGGTCAGCCGGAAAGCAATGGAAAAGTCCCCATTTCTCCGTCCGAGGAAGTGTTTTTTCGGACGTGCGACACACGCCGCGATGCGTCCACCTTCGGCCGGTCTCCTTCCGGGAGACTGCCCAACCGCCTGGCGCCGAGCGCACCGGCCGCGACAGAGTCGGCCGAGCGCATGCATCGTGTAAGTGTCGCTTTTGTAGACATTTAGCCGAGTCTCAAGTTATGGGTTGATCCAACCGATGTTTTATGAAAGCGATCGGCTCTGCATTTCGGAGCTCGCTCGCAGCCGAGGTCGAAACCAGGGCATTGGAGGTGAAGGCGAAACGATACAGATGAGTGTGGTTGGCGAGACCGGACCAATGAGAGTGCTGGGACTCGAACCCAGGACCTACGCATTAAAAGTGCGTTGCTCTGCCGACTGAGCTACACTCCCATGTTCGTCTAAGTCGTGGTAATATAGCCTCTTTTCGAAGGAACTGTCAAACACTTTCGATAACAAGGGATGCGGCAGCCGGGTGGTACCGTGCCGCAAACATGCCAGGAGCCTGGTCATGTTGTTGAGGACACAACGATGAGCCTACGAGGTGTCGTGCTTGCCGGAGGAACGGGGTCGCGCCTGCGACCCTTAACGAAGGTCACGAACAAGCACCTGCTGCCCATAGGGCACAAGCCCATGATCTACTACCCCATCGAGAAGCTCACCGGCATCGGAATCGAAGAAGTCCTGATCGTCACCGGTGTCGAGCACATGGGGGACGTCGTCGGGTTGCTGGGCTCGGGACGGGAGTTCCATTGTCGCTTCACGTACAAGGTCCAGGATGAGGCCGGCGGGATCGCCCAGGCTCTGGGGCTGGCGGAGAACTTCGCCAACGGCGATTCGGTGGCGGTGATCCTTGGGGACAACGTCTTCCAGGCGGACCTGGCGGCGTACGCGGGACGGTTTGTCGAGCAGGGCCGGGGGGCCCGCCTGCTGCTCAAACGGGTGCCTGACCCCGAGCGGTTCGGCGTGGCGGAGATTCGCGACGGCAGGGTCGTGGGGATCGAAGAGAAGCCCAAGGCCCCCAAGTCCAACCATGCGATCATCGGGGTGTATTTTTATGATTCGGCTGTCTTCGACATCATCCGAACGCTGAAGCCGTCGGCTCGGGGAGAGCTGGAGATCACCGACGTCAACAACGCGTATGTGCGCAGCGGACAACTGGGCTACGACGTTCTGGAGGGATGGTGGACCGACGCCGGTACGTTCGAGTCGCTCGCCAAGGCCAACGATCTGGTGCAGAAGGAGCCGCCAAAGTGACACGTGAGGTCGGGCACGTCCGTAAGCCTGTGGTGGCGGTTCTCGGAGGCAAGGGAATGCTCGGGACCGATCTGGTGGCCGCGTGTGCCGCCAGAGGGTTTGACGTCCACAGCTATGATCTGCCCGAATTCAACATCACCGACACGGAGCACGTGCGGAACGTGGTCGAGACTTCGGACGCCGTGATCAACTGTGCTGCGTACACGGACGTTGACGGCGCCGAGACCCACGCCGAGCTGGCGCACCGTGTAAACGCTCAGGCCGTCGGCTGCCTCGGCGAACTGGCGGCGCGGCTTGGCAAGTGGGTCCTTCATTTCAGCACGGATTTCGTTTTCGACGGGACGCTGGAGCGTCCCTACCAGGAAACGGACAGTCCCAACCCGATCAACGAATACGGCCGGAGCAAGCTGGGCGGAGAAGAATTGCTTGCCCGCAGCGGCTGCTCCTATTGCCTGGTCCGGCTGGAGTGGACCTATGGCGCGTACGGCAGCAACTTCGTGACCAAGACGATTGAACGCGCCAAGACGGGCCTGCCGCTCGTTGTCGTCGAAGACCAGATTGGATCGCCCACGCCAACGACGCTGGTGGCGCAGGCGGTTTGCGAACTGCTGGGACAAAGGGCCCAGGGGACCTTCCACCTGGCCAGCGCCGGATACGTCAGCCGGTTCGGAATGACTCAGTTCGTTTTCGAACGGCTCGGCCTGGATGTGGACCTGCGTCCATGTTGCAGCCGCGAGTACTCCGCGCCCGCCGACCGGCCCTTGAACAGCCGCTTTGATTGCAGCAAGATCCAGGCCCTGCTGAAAGCCCCCCTCGAGCCGTGGCAGCAGGGGCTCGAACGTTTCCTGAGGCAGCTATGAGAAGACTCCTGGTCACCGGCGGAGCCGGGTTCATCGGCAGCAACTTCGTTCGCATGGTCCTGTCGGAGCACCCCGACTGCCTCGTGGTCAATCTCGACAAGCTGACGTACGCCGGCAATCTCGAAAACCTCACGGAATTCATGTCGCACGGGAATCACCGGTTCGTCCACGGAGACATCTGCGACGGTCCGCTCGTCACGCGGCTGCTCGACGAACACCGGATCGACGCCATCGTCAACTTCGCGGCTGAGAGCCACGTCGACCGCTCGATCACCGGGCCGAAGATCTTCATCGACACGAACGTCGGCGGCACGCTGACGCTGCTGGAGGCCGCCCGCGACAAGAAGATCTCGCGCTTCCTCCAGGTTTCCACCGACGAGGTCTATGGCTCGCTCGGGTCCGAAGGGATGTTCACCGAGCGCACGCCGCTGAGCCCGAACTCGCCCTATTCGGCCAGCAAGGCCTCCGCTGACCATTTTGTGCAGGCGTTCGGGCACACCTGGGGTCTGCCGTACAACATCACGCGCTGCTCGAACAACTATGGGCCTTACCAGTTCCCCGAGAAGCTGATCCCGCTGATGATCAACAACGCGATCCACGACAAGGAGCTTCCCGTCTACGGGGATGGCCTCTACGTCCGCGACTGGCTTTACGTCTACGACCACTGCACGGCGATCTGGTGCGTGCTACAGAACGCGCGGCCGGGAGAGGTCTACAACGTCGGGGGCTGCAACGAGAAGCCCAACCTCGAAGTGATCCGGCTCATCCTCCAGCACGTGGGCAAGCCCGAGACGCTGATCAAGCACGTCAAGGATCGGCCCGGCCACGACCGCCGCTACGCCATCGACGCCGGCAAGATCATGCGCGACCTGGGCTGGAAGCCCTCCGTGACGTTTGAAGAAGGCATCGCCCGAACCATTGACTGGTACCTGGCCAACGGACAGTGGCTGTCCCACGTCGTCTCCGGCGACTACCAGAACTACTACCGCACCATGTACGCCAACCGCTGAGGTTCCTGTTCGTAGTGTGCCCGCAAGGGCATACTCTCCAGGGAGAGGGAAACGTCCCGCACCCTCAATGCAAGCTGTGACGCTTGGCGGCGTCACGTGTGTGTGAAAATATCGTGGCATGTGGGTGGCAGCCTCAAAGCGTAGTGCAACGGAGCTTTGGGGATGGCGAATGGGAGTGGCGCATCCGTACGGAAAGGCCTCTGCGAGGCGATCCATCCCC
>JAAYBV010000009.1 GCA_012744475.1 Phycisphaerae bacterium | reverse complement strand
GGACGTGGGCGCAGTATGACCTCAAAGAGCTTGGCAGGCGTTCGCCCGTCCGCTTCGATAGGAAGAACAGGGACGGCTGGTTCCGGATCGATCTGCGATTGGGATGGATCGAGCGCGGTGAGGTGCTGTTCATCAAGCCCAAGCAGGCTCAGCGAGCCGCAACGGAGCGACCCGCATCGTCAGGCGAGAAGAGAACCTGAGCGACGCGCTCTTGACTGAGACCGGCACGGCGTTGTCACCGGCTTTCGTCTACCGCGTCGAACATGGCGACGATGTTCTCGGCCGGAACGTTGGCCAGAATGTTGTGGACCTGCTGGAAGACGAAACCGCCGCCCGGCGAGAGGATGCGAACCTGATTCCTGACGTGCTGGGCCACCTCTTTCGGGCGCGCAGCGGTGAGTATCTCCCGCGTGTCGCAACCGCCGCCCCAGAAGGTCAGGTCCCGGCCGAATTCCTTCTTCAATTCCGCCGCGTTCATGCCGGAGCAAGTGATCTGGACGGGATTGATGGCGTCCAGACCCGCTTCGATAAGATGAGGGAGCAGCTCGCGAACTCCGCCACAGCAGTGGAGCATGACCTTCACGTCGGCCAGCTCCTTGGCGCGATTCCAGAGAATCTGGTGGCGGGGTTTGAAGAACTCGCAGTACATCCGAGGACTGAGCATCGGACCCGTCTGCATGCCGAGATCGTCGCCGAAGAGGATGATGTCGATCGACGGGCCGACCGCGCCGAGGAACTTCTCCAGATTAGCCAGATGGATCTCCACCAGGCGGTCCAGAAACCGGTGCGCCCTCGGAGGGTCGGAGGCCAGCAGCATGAAGAAGTTGTCGGCCCGGTAGAAGAACTGGCCTGTCTCGAAGAGATTGCCGCCGAACAGGCCGATGATGGCCCGGTCGGTGCTCTGACGCAGGCGCCGGGCTCCCTCGCGGAGGGTCTGCAAATCGACGGGACCGGGCGGGGACGCCACGGCGGTCCACATGCATTCGCCGAAGGCGTCGGCGAGCATCCCATCGTCGTCCGATTCGGCGAACGGAAAGTACGTCTGTTCGAAGTACAATGTGCCGTCGGGCATGTGCGCGATAACTCTCCCGGAATCGGAGAGAATGACCCAGCGATCGGACCGACGTTCCATGCGGGTCCAGGCGGGAATGAGGCAATCCGTGCCGTCGGGAAGCCTCCAGAGCTTCCAGTCGTCGTCGGTGAGGGCGAAGCCTCGTCCCATTTCGATGCAATCGACGCCGAAGCGGTCGAGTACGTCATCGTCGACAACGGCGAGTTGCTGGACCACGTCGTAGACGCGCACGGGTCTCGGTTCGAGGCCGAGGCATCTGCGCAGCCGGGGGTACGCCATCGCGGCAATGCCCGAGGAGCGATGTCCGGACAGATCGATCGGAACGCGATCGGGTTCGACGTGATTCAGTGCGGCCAGGACTCTTTCTCTCGGTGTCATAGGCTCACCATTTACAATTCGCCATCTGCGATTTACCATCTGGCTGTCGCTGAGCAGAATTGTAGATGGCCGATCGCAAATAGTAAACCCCGAGGGTCCCAAGATGTCCAGTGCACTTCACCATTCCCTTGTCCTGGTTGGAATACTGGCATGCACGAGTGTTGGAATACCGGGGCCAGCGCGGGCGACTGATCCAGCGATCCAACACTCCGGCACTCCATCCCTTCAATCCGCCGCTGTGGCCCGGCAGATCCTGGCTGACCCGAACCTGCCGCGGGTGCTGGACAAGGCCCGGAGCCTGCTGAAGACCGGGTTCACCGCCGGCAGCGGTTACGGCGAGGTGTGGATTCGCGATCTGAACACCTTCATCGAGCTGTCGCTCCAGGTGAACGATCCGGCGCCGGTCCGCGAGGCCCTGTTAACCTTCTTCCGGTTCCAGGGGCCGCAGGGCGACATTGTAGATGGGTACATCCCCAAGGCCCAGGGCAACGTCGCCTACAAATACCGCCGGTCCGCCCTGGTGCCGGAGCTGCTCGCCCACAAGAATACCGTGGAGACCGATCAGGAATCCTCGCTGGTCCAGGCCGTGCGGAAGTACGTTGCCGGCACAGGAGATTCTTCCATCCTCGACGAGAAAGTGGACGGCGTGTCGGTCCGCAATCGCCTGGCCCGGGCGCTGGAGTACGTGCTCGCCCACCGATTCGATGCTGCGCATGGTCTGGTGTGGGGCGCTACGACCGCCGACTGGGGCGATGTGCAGCCCGAGCATGAGTGGGGCGTCGAGCTGGATGAGAGCTCTCATCGCGCACTCGACATCTACGACAACGCCATGTTTCTTGTGGCCATCGACGATTACCTCTCGCTGGCCGGTGACACAGGAACCTCATCGGCGCGATGGCGCAAGGTGCGAGATGACCTGCGAGCAAACGTGCGCAAACACCTATGGGACGCGGACCAGCGCAAGTTCCGCCCTCACATCTATCTGGAAGAGTCGCCCTTTCCGAGCGGCTTTGACGAGGCGGCGGTCTACTACCACGGCGGTACGGCCGTAGCCATCGAAGCGGGACTCCTGACGCGCGACGAAATCGCAGGCGCGCTTCGGCAGATGATGGACAACGTCCGGCGCGCCGGCGCCGGCTCGATTGGGCTGACGCTTTACCCGGTCTACCCCGAAGGCAGCTTCAAGAATCCCGCCATGGGGCCGTACTCCTACCAGAACGGCGGCGACTGGTGCTGGTTCGGCGGGCGGATGATCCGCCAACTGATCCGTCATGGGCTCGTTGCAGAGGCGTACCGCGAGCTTGCGCCCATGACCGCGAGAGTCCTTCGGCACGGTGGCTTTCATGAGTGGTGGTCGCGTGACAATCAACCGCGAGGGTCGGGTCAGTTTCGCGGCTCGGCGGGCGTTCTCGGCATGGCCATCGTCGAGCTGCTCGCCTGGGCCGAACAGCAGCAGCGTATCTCAGTCGATGCTTCCGTCGCGCTCTGGGAGATCGGCAAGGCCGACAATGACAACGCGGAGTTTACCCTGGCCCCGGACGGCTACGCCCAGTTCGACGACGATGCGTTCTTCGTGGTCGGGGCTTCCGAGCCGAAGAAAGACTGGCCGTATGTGCAGCCCGGCCCGGCGGATGGCTGGGCGGGCGCTCGGCCACACACGTTCATCGTGCTCTTCGGTTTGAGGACGCCGCCGGCGAGCGGTGAATGCCGGCTCCTGTTCGATCTGATCGACACCCACAGCGCCGGCCCGCCCAGGTTGCTCGTGGAAGTGAACGGGCAGGCGTTCGAGCAGTCCCTGCCCAATGGTGCGGGAGATGCCTCCGTGTTCGGCCGTCCGGAAAAGGGCCGGGAGCACAAATTCGCGGTCGCCTTCCCGGCGGACCTGCTCAAGAGAGGCGACAACGAAGTCCGCGTCACCACGCTGAGCGGCAGTTGGCTGCTCTACGATTCCCTCGGGCTGACGGTGCCGCCTGGCGCCGAACCGTGTCAGGTGCAGTCGCGAACGTTTCTGGAGTCAGTCAAGCCGGTGCGCGCGTTGCAGGAGCAGAACGGACGAATGTTCCAGCCACTCCTGGTGACCGTGCGACATTTCGGCGAGGACACCGACGCCGTGGTGCGCCTTATGCACGGACCTGCAAAGTCCCTGCGTCTGGTTCGGGGAGCGCAGGAAGTGGAACTGATGGTTGATGCGGTCGAAGCGGAGACGAAGGACTTCGTGACGGTTATCGTGAATTATTGCCACGTCGCGACGCGAGAGGTGACGTTGAAGCCGGTGAGGAAGCTGACGGTGTATATCACGCCGCATTCGCACACCGACATCGGCTATACCGAGATTCAGACCGCCATCGAGGCCAGACAGGTACAGAATCTCCTCGATGGGATCGCCGCCGCCAAGCGAACGGCCGGCTATCCCGAAGGGTCTCGTTTCGTGTGGAACGTCGAGGTGCTCTGGGCGGCGGACCTGTATCTGCGCCGTCTCGACGACCGGCAGCGCGCGGAGTTCCTCGATGCGGTCAAGACCAGACAGGTGGTGCTCAACGGCATGTACCTCAACGAGCTGACCGGGCTGTGCCGGCCGGAGGAGCTGGTCCGCCTGTTCAAGTATGCCACGGAGCTGGCCAGGCAGACCGGCGTGCCGATCGATGCGGCGATGATCTCCGATGTCCCGGGGTACACTTGGGGCACGGTCACCGCCATGGCCCACGCGGGAATCCGCTATTTCTCCGTGGCGCCGAACTACTTCGACCGCATTGGCACGATCCTGCGCGAGTGGGAGAACAAACCATTCTACTGGGTGGGCCCCGATGCGCAGTCGAAGGTGCTTGTCTGGATTCCGTTCTGGGGCTACGCGATGTCGCACCGCTACGGGAAGATGTCGCCGCAACTGGTCGAGGACTTCTGCGATGGGCTGGAGCGACGCGGCTATCCGTTCGACGTCGCTTATGTGCGCTGGGCGGGCCACGGCGACAACGCCGTGCCGGACCCCGCCATCTGTGAGTTCGTCCGCGACTGGAACGCCAGGTACGCTTGGCCCCGCTTCGTTATCTCCGGGACGAGCGAGGCGTTCCGTGCGTTCGAGCAACGCTACGGCGACAGGCTGCCCGCTGTACGAGGCGACTGGACGCCTTACTGGGAGGACGGCGCCGGCTCATCCGCTCTGGAGACCGCGCTGAACCGCGCCAGCTCCGACCGGCTCGCGCAGGCCCAGACGCTTTTTGCGATGTTGCGTCCGTCCGCGTATTCGGCAGCGGCTTTTGAGGAGGCGTGGAACAAAGTCCTACTGTACTCCGAGCACACCTGGGGCGCCTGGTGCAGCGTGAGCGAGCCGCAGCGGAAAGAGACGCTCGAACAATGGGACATCAAGCGCAGTTACGCCGAGTCGGCGGACCGGCAGTCGCGCGAGCTATTGGCCGCATCTCTTGGAACGGAACGCGTCGACGCCGTCGCATCGGCGGGAACAATAGACGTGTTCAACACGCTTTCCTGGCCGCGCACGGAGTTGGTGACTGTCTCGAAAGCAGGGGCGAATGATCATTCGCCCCTACGTGCCGGCGGCGACCGCGTCATCGACGATGCGGGCCGGCCGGTTCCGTCGCAGCGACTGGCGTCGGGTGAGCTGGTCTTCCTGGCGCGCGATGTGCCGCCGTTCGCTGCCCGGCGTTACGCGGTGACTTCAGGTACGCCCTATGGCGAAGCTCGGGCGATTGCGGCAGGCGCGACTCTGGACAGCGGCGTCATTCGTCTGCAGGTGGACGAGAGGACCGGCGGAATCGTCGAATTGACGGCCAAGGGACTGAGCGGCAACTTCGCCGACATCAGCGAAGGCGAAGCCCTGAACGACTACCTGTACCTGATCGGTGACGATCCGAAGGACCTTAAGCGCAACGGGCCGGTGACAATTCGCGTCGGCGAAAAAGGCCCGCTGGTCGCTTCGCTGGTCATCGAGTCGGCGGCGCCCGGCTGTAAGAGGCTCGTGCGAGAGCTGCGCGTGGTGGCCGGGTGCGATCATGTCGAGCTCATCAACACGATAGACAAAGAGCGGCTGCAAGCGAAGAGCTACCACGCGAAAGAGGGCAAAGAGAGCGTGAATTTCGCCTTTCCTTTTGCGGTGCCGGATGGCGAGGTGCTCCTGGATATTCCACTGGGCGTGATGCGTCCGGAGATCGACCAGATGCCCAGCGCGTGCAAGAACTGGTTCACCGTGGGGCGCTGGGCCGATGTCTCCAACGCCGAGCGCGGCGTCACGTGGGTGACGCTCGATGCGCCGCTCGTGCAGGTGGGAGGCATCACCGCCACGCTGCTCAATTCGCAGACCGATCCGGACGTCTGGCGACGGCATGTGGAGCCGACGCAGAAGCTCTATTCCTGGGCCATGAACAATCACTGGGGCACCAACTACCGCGCCTACCAGGAGGGTCCGACCGTATTTCGATTCGTCCTGCGGCCTCACCGCCGTCGCGATCCGGCCGAGGCGTCACGCTTTGCCACCGGTTTCAGCCAGCCGCTTCTGGCCGTACGCGCGCAGGGCGTGCCGCCCGCGAAGTCATTGCTGACCGTCGAGCCGAGCGAATGTCTCGTGACGGCTCTGAAGCCCAGTGATGACGGCCGCGCCTTGATCGTGCGTCTGTTCGGCGTGACAGACAGAGCGCGGTCCGTCAATCTGAAGTGGGGCAGCGTCCGTCCGGCGGCTGTCTACCTGAGCGATACGAGTGAGCGGGCAGGTGAACGTGTGAACGGTCCCATCGACGTGCCCGCGTGGGGGTTGGTGACCGTGCGGACGGAATTCAATTAGGCTACTATGACAAGTGTGAGGCCACGCGATATGGATATGACCGGCGATGGTGGTATGAAGGAAACGCATGGCGGTGCGATGCTGTTGACCAGTTCCATCATCGCGGCGTTGGGGTCGTTCCTGTTCGGGTTCGATACGGCGGTGATCTCGGGCACGACGGAAGCTCTGCGAGACGTGTACTCGCTCAACGACAACCTGCTGGGCTTCACTGTCTCCAGCGCCCTGATCGGGACCTTATTTGGCGCTGTGCTGGTCGGCCGGCCGGCGGACTGGTGGGGACGGCGGCCGGTGCTGACGGTGCTGGCCTTGTTCTATCTGGTGTCGGCGGTCGGCTGTGCGTATGCCTGGAACTGGCATGCGCTGCTGTTATTCCGTTGGATCGGCGGCATCGCGGTCGGTGGGGCGTCTGTCGTTTCGCCGGTGTACATCACGGAGATTGCCCCGGCGCGTCGCCGCGGCCTGCTGGTGGCGGTCAGCCAGTTGAACATCGTCGTGGGCATTCTGGCGGCGTATTTCTCGAACTACCTCGTGGCCTATCTACTGGGGCCGGAGCATCCGGCGGCATGGCGTTGGATGTTCGGCGTGGAGGCGGCCCCGGCGGCGGTCTTTCTCGTGGCCTCGATCCTGATTCCGGAAAGCCCCCGCTGGCTGATGAAGAAAGGGGACCGTGCGGCGGCCGAGGAGGTCCTGACGAGGTTCGGCCACGAAGACCCGCAACGGGAGGTCGATGAGATCGAGCAGTCGCTCACGTCCGAGAGGATTGGCGGCCATCAGAGCCTTCTCCATCGTAAGTACCTCAAGCCGCTGTTGCTGGCCGGCATGATCGCGGCGTTCAACCAGTTGGACGGCATCAACGCGGTGATTTATTACACGGCCGATATCTTCCGCATGGCCGGCGCCGACAAGGCAGGGGCCTTGATGCAGTCGGTGATCATCGGCCTGACGAATCTCGTCATGACGGTGTTTGCGATGGTGCTGATTGACCGGGTGGGACGCAAGGCGCTCCTGCTGGCCGGGTCCGTGACCTTCATCTTTTCCCATGGATTGGCCGCGTGGGTATTCCACACACATGCGCAGGGTTGGATTGTCATCGTCGCGATGATGGGAATTGTAGGCTCGCACGCGTATTCGCAGGGCGCCGTCGTTTGGGTGTGCATCAACGAACTGCTGCCCAATGCGATTCGCGCCTCAGGGTCGGCGGCCGCCTGTTTCTTGATCTGGCTGCTCTGCATCGGTGTGAGCTGGCTCTTCCCCATCGTGGCGAGTGACTCGGGCGCTGCCGCGTTTGCCTTCTTCGCTGTCATGATGCTGGTGCAGTTCGTCCTGGTGCTGAAGTACCTGCCGGAAACCAAGGGGGTATCGCTGGAGGAGTTGCAGAAGCGGCTGGGCGTAGGCGAGTAGCGCCGGTGGAGAAATCGATCAGTAGAGCGTGAAGTTGAACTCGGTTCCCAGGCGAATGCCTGGTGTGGGCTTGACGCCGCCGCCGTTCCTGAAGACGTAGAGGGCATCCGTTGTGACGAGTGTCACATCCGGCACACCGTCGCCCGTGAAATCGCCGACCAGCATGCTGCGTTCGCCCCTGCCCGACGCCGGGGCGGTGAGCGTCGCGATGCGCCGGCCCCTGTGGTCGTAGATCGCGCCGCTGTGCGCGTTGATGATCTCATCGAGCCCGTCGCCGGTCCAGTCGAGCAGATGATGATGGCGAGCATAGTCGGTGTTGATGCGGCCGAGCAGAACGCCGTTTTCATCCATCAGCAGCAGGGGCGCCTTGCCGAAAGGCTGATGATCGATATCCACGAGGATCTGCCCCGCCCGCGGCGGGCCGGCGATGACGCGGCCGATGTCGATGGACTCGAAATGGCTGCCCACCTGCTCCCAGATCACCCGCCCGTTGCCGTCGATCATGGCGATGCCGTTGGCGCCGCACAGCGTGATGACCAGACGCACGTCTTCCAGCCTGTCGGCCCTGTGAAACAGGCGGATACAGTCGAGATGGCCGCGGTTCTCGTCGACCTTGGCCGAGCGGAATCTCCATCGCAGTGATCCGTCGGCGTTGATCAGCGCATAGCCGGCGGCGATCTCGTCTTTGCCGTCGCCGTCCAGATCGATCGGGCGCGGCTGGTGGGCGGTTCGCGTGCCGCCCGGATCGTTCACGTGCCAGAGCAGTTCGCCCCGGTGATCGTACGCGTAGATATCATGATAGCGGTTCTTGACGAGAACATCGGTGGGGCGGCCCCGCCCCGCGAGATCGGCGAAGACGATACAGTCAGTGGCGTCCTCGGCAATCGGGATGCGGCGCCGCTCGGTGCCGGTGCGGCCGTCCAGTTCCACGAGGGCCCCCTTGGTGGCGAGGACAACTTCGGGGCGGCCGTCGCCGTCCCAGTCATGGACCTGGCAGGCGACGTCGTGGTGCCACTCCTTGCGGCCGATGTCGGGATCGCCCCAGCGCCACAGCACACTGCCGTCCAGGCGTTGGGCGACGGCGGTCGAGGTGTAGTGAACATCGCCGACGTTGTGGTTTTCACAGGCGACGAAGTCGACCCGGCCGTCTGCGTCCAGATCGGCACTGACCACCCATTGGCCCCCATAGTCCGGATCGAGAGGGACAGTCTTCCATGGCCGAACGACGGGGACGCCGGCCGGGGCCGGCCCCGTGTCGTTGGTATCGAAGAACAGGGGCTCGGCAGCGCCCGCAGCCACGGAAATGAGACCGACGATCGCTGCGATCAGATGCTTGTGCCATGTCGTTGCCATGCGTTGTCCCCGGATGGTCTCCATCGCCTGTTCGCGCAGGTCAAAACCTGCAGCAAGTGTACCGGGAAGGCCTGCGGCAGGCAATCCTCTGAATCCCGCGGCCCTTTGGCCTATGGCGAAGGTGACGCGTGGAAAAAGCATGCCTTGTCTGCCAGATATGTTATCGGAAGGCCGCCCGGCATGGTATATTGCCAGCGGTCTTGTGAGGCCTGGGCTCGTGGCAGAGCGGCTCACGGATCTGCACCTCGTTAGCAGGAAGGGAGTTGTGCCATGGATGCAATGCCCCTGAGCGTCAGAGTGCGTCTGAGTGTCATGATGTTCCTCCAGTACCTGATGTTCGCCGTCTGGTGGGTGCCCTTGGCGGCCTATCTGACGAAACTGGGCATCGAAGGCAACGCCAAGGCATGGATTCTCAGCGTCATGCCGCTCGGCTGTCTGATCGCCCCGGTCTTCTGCATGGTGGCGGATCGTCACTTCGCCAGCCAGAAGGTGCTGACGGCCCTGAATCTCTGTTGCGCCGTCCTGTTCTTCTTTGGGGCGCGCGTCACCGATGCGACGTCCCTGTTCGTGATCCTGCTGCTGGCCATGTTCTGCTATATGCCGACGTGGAGTCTGACCAACGCCATCGCCATGGCCAACGCCCCCTCGGAGAAGTTCCCTCAGATCCGGCTTTTCGGTTCCATCGGCTGGGTGGCGTCCGGGGTCTTCAGCATCGTGGCGGCCAGGCTGTACGATGGCCTGAAGATCGACAACACGGCGATTCCTCTGTACTGCGGGGCGGGCAGCGCGCTGGCGGCGGCCCTGCTGAACCTGACTCTGCCCAACACGCCGCCGCCGGGCAAGGGCCGGAAGTCTTCAATCGTCGACGTCCTCGGGTTGCAGGCGCTGACGCTCATGAAGGACCGCAATTTCGCCCTGTTCATCATCATCTCCATGCTCGTGATGCTCCCGTTCACCATGTACTTCTCCCTCGGCTCGCAGTTCTTCGAGAGCCAGGGCTTCGAATACATCACGGCGACCATGAATCTGGGGCAGTTGGTGGAGATGTTCGTCATGCTCGTGGTGCCCCTGGCGCTGGTGCGGTTCGGAGCCAGGTGGGCCATGGTGATCGGGTTGGGTGCGCTGCTGGTGCGTTACGCGGCCTTCTGGGCAGGCGGGGCGATGGGGCAGACCTGGCCCTATTACATCGCCATTCTCGTACACGGTGTGATCTTCGGCTTCTTCTTCGTCGGCGGACAGGTGTACGTGGACAAGAAGGCCCCGCCCGAGATTCGCGCCCAGGCCCAGGGTTTCATCATCCTGATCTGTTACGGCGTGGGGATGCTCGTGGGAACCTATTTCAACGTGCAGCTCATCAACAGGTACACGACGAAGACAGACGGCGTCGTGGACTGGAATCCCATCTGGATCATCATCACGGTCATGAGCGCGGTGCTGCTGGGTCTGTTCGTGCTGCTGTTCCGCGATGACGCGGCCGCCAAGACGGCGCCGGCGGCCGGCGAGTAGCGCCCTCGGCCACCGAGAATTGGATAGCGAAAGGACGTTCAGAAAGGAGACAGTCCGATGAACCGATGGCGATGGTATGTGTGCGGGGTCTTCTGCGGGTTGATCTTGGCGGGTTCGTTTGGTGTCGCGCGGCTGGGGATGGCGAGCTCCGCCGCAGACGTTACCGCCGCGATGGGGTCGGCGATGGTTGCGGTGGACAAGGTGCCTCCCGAAGACGGCAAGCTGCGGATCATCGCGTTTGGGGCCCATCCTGACGACTCTGAGATTTTCGCCGGCGGCACCGCCTGTCTGTGGAGCGACTTGGGCCATCATGTGAAATTCGTATCGACCACGAACGGTGACATCGGGCACTGGCAGACGGCCGGCGGGCCGCTGGCCTTGCGTCGAACGGCGGAAGTCCAGGAGGCTGCCAGGATCCTCGGCAACACGGTCCAGGTGCTCGACATCCATGACGGTGAGATCGAGCCGACGCTCGAGAACAGGCGGACGTTCACCCGCCTGATCCGCCACTGGAATGCGGACATCGTGATCACCCACCGGCCGAACGACTATCATCCGGACCATCGCTACACCGGCATCCTGGTGCAGGATGCGGCGTACATGGTCACCGTGCCGTTCTTCTGCCCCGACGTGCCCGCGATAAAGAAAAACCCGGTGTTTCTCTACGCGTCCGATGGGTTCCAGAAGCCCAATCCGTTCCGTCCCGACATTGTCGTCTCCATCGATTCGGTGATCGAGCGGAAACTCGATGCGATGGCGGAGCTCGTGTCGCAGTTTATCGAGGGAGGCTGCGGCGGCAGCGCCAGCGATGTGCCCCGAGACGCGGCCGATCTGAAGGCCCGGCAGGAACAACTGCGCAAGGGCTGGCTCCGACAGCAGCACATGGACCTCGCCAACCAGTATCGCGACAGACTGATCGAACTGTATGGCGAGGAAGCCGGCAAGAAGGTCCGGCACGCGGAGGCCTTCGAGGTCTGCGAGTACGGGCGGTATCCGACAAAGGACGAGTTGCGCACGCTGTTTCCCTTTGTGGCGCAGCAGTGATTCTGACTGACCCCGGAGAAGGTCTTAACGAATCGGCCTCCCGAGGATCGTTGCCAGAGATGTGCTGAACAGAGTCGCCTGGCGCATCATTCCCACGTCGTTGGGATGACAGCCGTCGACGGTGCCGTCTCCATCGGTTCCGAGCATGTCTCGATTGGACAGGAAGTGCAGGTTGCCGATCCCGCCGGCCGTCAGCTCTTCATGGATCCGGCGGAGGATCGTGCCTTTCTCCGTCGGCGTGGTATTGCTGACGCTGGAGTCCTCCACGAGCAGGATCGGTGTGTCGGGCCGGGCTGCCCGAAGCGTTTTGACGAACGGGGCTACCCGCTCCGATACCTCAGCGGGCCGCATGTTCCAAAGACAATCGAGAACGTACACCGCCGGGTCCAGCTCCGCCAGAAGGTCCGCCATCTCCGGTTCCATTCTGCCGTTGCCTGAGAAGCCGAGGTTGATCACCGGCACGTCGAGCTGTCTGCGGACGATGGCCGTGTATGCCATGCCGGGGCGGGAGGCGCATCCGCCCTGGGTGATGGAAGTGCCGTAAAACACGATCGGCTTGTTCGGCACGGCGGGGGCCGCAGGTCGCGAGATGGCCATGTCCTTGTCGACGCCGATCTGGATCGACTCTACTCCGTTGTAGAGAGGCATGTACAACATGCATTCGGCGCCCGGGGGCACGCGGAAGGATGCCTCGTTCGACCTGGAAGTGGGCCGCCCGTTTTGCACGAACATCCATCGCCCATCGTCGGCCCTTGCGTAAAGGTCAATCCCGCTCACTCCCGTGGCGGGCATGTGAGGCATCGCCAGGTTCTCGCGCCGGAGCGTCCAGCGAACCCGGACCGACGCTGCCTCCGTCAGGAAGCGAAGACACATCCCGGCGCTGTGCTGACTGAGATCCCAGACCGGAGCTCGGACCTTGTCCTTTGCCTTGGCGGGCAGCCGGTCGTAATACGATTCGGTGTCCTCCCAACCCTTGCCCTCCAGCATGAGAAGCCGGCCGTCGTACCACGACGTCCCATCGCAAGGGTCCACCGTGCCCAACGCCGGATCGATTCTCTCCGCGCCGACAGCAGCCAGTGTGAAAGACAGCAATGATGCGGCAAACACCCAGAAGGTCAGTCTCATACAGCGGTTCTCCTTAGATCAGGCAATGACGGATATCACGATATCCTGCCGGTGATGATAGCACCGCGAGGGGACCCGTTCAAGTCATAGCCGCCCCGTGGGTGGCGAAACCGTTGACAGCAGGGGGGCCGCCTCATAACCTGAACAGACCGTGCAGCTATACGGCAGTCCTGTCCAGTCTGAAGCGCGAACGAAAGGAGAGACGATGAACCTCACTCATGCAGCCGCCGCTCGCAGTGTGCCCGCAAGAGCCTGCCCTGAGCTTGCCGAAGGGGCATACACTTCGAGGAACGCCTCACGGCGTCACTACAAGCAGCGACGCCTGGATCGCATGTCGATGCGTGCCTTGTTCTGCGTCGTTCTGCTTGCCGGCGTTTGCCTCTGTGCGAAGGCCCAGAACGCAGCGGCGGGCGATGCGTCGATTCGAATCGTATCGGTGCGCCCGACAGTTCTGTTCTCTCGCGACCAGGACGGATTGGTTCAAACGGTCGAAGTCGCCGTCCAGAACGCCGGCGATACCGTCCAATGCGACCTCGAAGTCCGAATCGGCTCGGCCCGCCGGTCGGCCAGTCTCGGGCCGATCCCGCAAGGCGAGTCCACGCTGCGATTCCAGGCGCCGGATGTTCGGGAGGCGGCGTCGGCAGAGTTCGTTCTCCAGGCGGGCGGCAAGGTCCTGGCCACGCACCGAGCCCCGTGGCAGCCTCGCAAGCATTGGACCATCTACTTCGTGCCGATCACGCACCATGACCTGGGCTACACCGACACGATTGAGAACGTCCTGAACCTCTACGCGGGCTTCTACGACGACGTGCTGCGATTCTGCGACGAGACCGGCGACTGGCCGGACGAGGCGAAGTACCGCTACACGCTGGAGGGGACGTGGTCGCTGGCGCATTTCATCGAGAACAGGCCCCAGGAGACAATCGACCGATTCGCAGCCTACGTCCGGCAGGGGCGGATCGAGATCGGCGCCCTGTTCGGCAACGAGATCGACAGCCTGTGCGGGCACGAGCAGCAGATCCGGCTGATGTATCCGTCCTTCCGGTTCGTACGGCAATACGGGGGCGAGATCTCCGTCGGGTCGATCACCGATCTGCCCGGTCTGAGCTGGGGCCTGACGTCCGTTCTCTCAGGCGCCGACATCAAGTACTTCTTCGCCGGGCTGCCCACGTATTTCGAGTGGGGCCGCAACGACATCCACACGTTCTGGGACGAGGCGGCCGTCCTGCGTCACGGCCGGCCCGACGCCTTCCGCTGGCAGGGACCGGACGGCCGGACGGTGCTGGTCTACTACCAGGGCAGCTATGGTTTCTTCAGCCGCGTGATCGGGCCGGATACATATGATGAGGTTATGGAAGCCCTGCCCGGCATGCTCGATGAGATGGACGAGCGGGGTTCGCCGTTCGACGTGATGCGGTACATCCACAACGGCGTCGACAACCATCCGCCCGATATGAGGATCAGCGAGGTCGTCAGGCAGTGGAACGAGAAGTGGGCGTATCCGAGGCTCGTTGTCGCCACGAACGCCATGTTCTTCAAAGCCCTCGACAAGCAGTGCGCCGACGTCCGCACTTTTCGTGGCGAGCTGCCGCACACAGACTATGTGGTGGGGGCTCTCTCGACGGCCAAAGAGACGACCATCAACCGCCTGACGCACGACAAGCTGCTCTCGGCGGAGAAGGCCGCGACGATTGCTTCGCTGGTCTGCAATCAGCCGTATCCGTCGGAGAAAATCGCCCGCGCCTATGACGATGTGCTCCTCTACGACGAACACACCTGGGGCAAGGACTATCCGGCGGGCGAGCTCCAGGACTGGGCCTGGAACGAGAAGAGCCACTACGCCTACCGCGCCGCGGGCCTGGCCCAATCCGTGTTGTCGGCAGGTCTGGAGAGCATCGCGCGGAACATCCGGATCGACCAATCCGGCCGGCACATCGTCGTTTTCAATCCACTGGCCTTCGACCGGACCGATGTAGTGCGTGTGACGAAATGCGCCGTGGAAGGCCACTTCGATCTGATCGATACCGCCACCGGGCAAGCGGTGCCTTGCCAGGTGGTCGAGCTGGACGGCCCGCTAGCGGCTGCTCCCTATGCCCCGCACCGCTGGGCGCGCGGGCAGTTCGAGGGACATGAGCTGTTCGACCTGGTGTTTGTCGCGGAACGCGTCCCCTCCATGGGCTATAAGACCTATCGCATCGTCCCGCGACAGAGTGCGGCCGAACGGAACAGCGGGCTGAGTGTCACACAGAACACCGTTGAGAACCGTTTCTTCCGGGTCACGCTCGACCCGCAAACCGGCGCGATCGCGAGCCTCTACGACAAAGACTTGTCGCGCGAGCTGGTGGACCGCGAGGCGCCGGACAAACTGAACCAGTTCGTGGCCAAGTGGGTGCAGACGAGCCGGCGTGAAGGCCCGACGTGCGCCGAGATTCGCCCAGGGCAGAAAGGACCGGTCTGTGCGAGCCTGGTCGCTCGCGGCTCCGGCCCGGGCTGTCCGCAGATCATCCAGGAGGTGGTCCTGTACGACAGGATCAAGCGGATCGACCTGTTCAACCGCGTCCTGAAGGACTCGACGCCGCTGCTGGAGATCTACTTCGCGTTTCCGTTCGAGGTCGATGCGCCGGCGTTTCGGTTCGAGGGCTCCAACTCGGTGATCGAGCCGCTGCAGGACCAGTTTCCGGGCTCAAACTCGAACTATTACGCCGTGCAGCACTGGGCGAGCGTGTCGAACCCGGATGTGGGAATCACGCTGTCGCCTGTGGAATCGCACTTGATCGAGTTCGGAGGCCTGTGGCCCTGCTACGTCTCGCAGGCCCACCACGGCTTGACGGCGCCCGATTTCGGGCAGCCCTTCGTCACGCCCGAGCAACTCACGAACGGGCATATGTACGCGTTCGTTCTGGACAGCAACTTCCGCACGAACTTCCAGCCGGTGCAGCAGAGCGACCTTCTGTTTCGCTACAGTCTGACCAGCCATGATGGGCCTCAAGCCAACCGCGTGAATCGCGACTTCGGCTGGTCCGCCCACAATCCGCTCGCCGCCGTGGTCATCAATGGTCCCAGGCAGGGCGCCCTGGACCGTCAGGCGAGCTTCTGCCGCGTGGAGCCCTCGAACGTGCTGCTGACCACCATCAAGCAGGCGGAAGACGGTCAGGGCATCATCGTCCGCCTCATCGAGACCGATGGCAGGCCGACGACCGCGACGCTCAGCGTGACGGGCCTGAACGTCGAAAGGGCCTGGCAGGCAAACCTCGTGGAGGCCAATCAGGCCGAACTGGAGTCGGCCGATGGCGCTGTGGCCATACCCGTCAAGGCGTTCGGCATCGCTACCGTGCGATTGCAGCCTCGTCCTCGGTAGGGGGCCGTGGTTGTGCCTGAACTTTGCCCCTTGGAGACGCGGCTTGTCCTCCAGGCTCATTGCTGCCGTGCGGCGTTCACCACCGCGAAGAATGCCTCCTTGGGCTGGCAGGTGCGATCGAACAGCAGCGGCGAGCCTCCGATCCAGGACGTCTTGTCATAGACGCCCCAGAAGGTCACGCGAGTGACGTCCTTCTTGTGCGCGAGCAGCACGGAGAAGATCTCGGCGTACTTGTCGGCGAGCTTCTTCTGCGTCTCGGCGGCTGCGGCGGCCGGATCCTCGGTGCCGGCCCGGCTGACCCGGCTGATATCGGCCCCGCGATAGCCGCGGGCCTGGGTGCGAATGTCCAATTCCGTGACCATGACTTTGGCGCCGGCAGCGGCCAGGGATGTGATGGCGTATTCGAGGCCTTCGACGCTGGGGTGCGTGAGGGCGCCGTGCAGTTGAATGCCGACGCCGTCAATGCGGAGTCCCTTGGACTTCAGATGCTTCACGATCGCGACCGCGCCGTCGCACTTGGCCTTGGACGTCTCGAGATTGTAGTCATTGTAGTACAGTTCTGCATCGGGGTCGGCTTCGTGCGCCCACCGGAAGGCGCATTCGATGAAGTCGTACTTCTGGTCCTCGGAGCCTTCACCGATGATTCGCCGCCACGGGCTGTTTCGCAGCGTGCCGTCTTCATCGAGGGCTTCGTTCACCACATCCCAGCCCTTGATCCGGCCCTTGTAGCGACCGACGACGGTCATGATATGGTCTTTCATGCGAGCCAGGAGCGCATCCCGCGTGATCTCGCCGCCCGAATCGTCCTGAAACACCCATCGAGGAGTCTGGGCATGCCAGACGAGGCAATGGCCGATGACAAACATCCTGTTCTTCTCGCCGAAGGCCACGAAACTGTCGGCCGGCTCCCAGTTGTATCGGTCGGGCCGGGGATGGATGAGCTGCCACTTCTGGTCGTTCTCTGCGGTGATCGTGTTGAAGTGCTTCTCGACGATCGCGGCGGCATTGGGGTCCCGCCCTGTCACCACGGTGCGGTTCGGGGCCCCGCCGATCAGGAAGTGGTCCTTGAAGACGTCCTTCAACGCGGGCACATCCTGCCCGCCCGGGCACGGAGCCGCACCGATCCACAGGATCGCCAGGCTCGCAACGGTGACACTCTTCTTCCTGTCCACTGCATGCTCCTTTCACTGAGGCTCTACCTCGCGGAACGATCCAGTTTCAAAAGGCCGAGCTGATACGGCAACAGCTCGTAGCGTCCGCCGCTCGCCGGATCGCGACCCTGGTAAAGAAACGCAAGATTCTCGGGATCGAGGATCATTCTCTCATCATATCCGTCGCGAATCAGCTCCCCATGACTGATGTCCCTCGTCCAGGGCTGCACGCCGTCTTCGAAGGTGACGTTGTTGATCCCTGCGAAAGGCGTATTCCACGAATCGGCGCCCGGCACGGGGGTCCATTCGCCATCAAGGCGGTCGGAGGTCCAGGCGCGATAGTACCTTGCCGGGCTCAGGGCCTCAATCAGAGTCAGATAGGTGTTGGCGTCCTTGATCTTGTAGGTGATGCTCGCCTCGAAGAGGTTGTTTCGATGGTCCTGGATGGCAATCTCGGGATCGCTCATGCCCTTGGGGAAGTCCTCGATCTTCGTTCGGCTGCGATAGAAGTTGCCGTCATCGCCTGTGAAGAACAGGTAGGCATGCGTGTCGTCGCAGATCACGTGGTAGTCGATCGGAAGCCTCGGGGCGCTCGCAGGCAGTCTGTCAAAGAACCTCTGCGGCGCAGTCCACGTCTGCGGCTGCGAAATGTCATCGGTGGTGGAATACGCCGGCGGCTGTGTCTGGTAAACCAGGTACCACTTCTGATGGGGTGTGAAATAGAACAAGTGTGGCGCACATTTGTATCCCCTCAGATTCGGATTCTGATCGAGGAAGTGCAGCTTGGCGTTGGGGGCATCGGACCAGTCCTTGAAGTTCAGGTACACCATGTTCCAGGTCCTGGCGGACGTCGAGTAGACGGTCGCGTAGACGTGCCACAGGTCGTTGTGGAGGACGACGGTGGGATCTTTGACGGACACGATGGTGTGCGTCTCGTCCGAGACCGGCCGGATCAGTGCGCCTGTGGACTTCCACCGGAGTGGCGTGGCAAAGGGCCGCTTGGGAACGTCTGCACGGACCGCCGCCGGCGAGGCCGACACAAGCTCGTCGCTCACACGATAGTAGTCGAAATCCACGAACCCGCCCGGCGTCCTGGTCGCGAAATTGAACAATCCGAAGCGGTAGCCCATGAAGTGCGGCAGGGTGTAGGCCATCTGAAGGGTGGTGCCGATCTTCGTCCAGGTTGTCCCGTCCAGGCTGTAGTAGAAACCGGCCTTGTCCGTACGCTGGCGGAAGTCGCAGTCGATCCTCAGATACACGCTCTGCTGCGCAAGCGGGACGCTCTCGATCTCCTCGGGCGCGTTGGATTGAGCGCTGACCATGACGATCGACTTGCTGTCGCCCTGCCTCTTGACGCCGACGAAGCCGTATCGTTTCTGTAGGGCAATCAGGCCGGCGCAGTCGCCGTCTTCCATGTTGCCCACTTCCATTTTCGCAGTCGCGGAACTGACCGGGCCGAAGGTCCGCTGGGTCAGCATGTTGCGGGCCTGGAGGACGTCGCCGTCCACCCGCCCCGTGGCCAGCCGCAGGTGACCGCTCCGTTCGCCGACGGACCAGTGGTGAGGATCGGGATTGTGGTTCCATTGCCATGCCAGGGGCAGCGGTTCGCCGGACTCGCGATCGAATTCGTCACAGGCCACGATATTCCCAAGTCCCTGTTCGTTCACGTCGATATTGAGTGTCGTGGGCGCCTTTCCATCAATGCCCAGCACCGGCCAGCCGTCCTCCCATCGGACGGGCACAAGCCAGGGACTGCGGCCGACCGAGCCGTTATCCTGGAAGAGAAGGGCGTACCATCGGCCCTCCGGCGTGTCGATCAGGCAGCCTTGGGCGACCCCCTGGTCCTGAAGGACGACCTTGCCTTCGTAGGGGCCGGTGATCCTGTCCGCCCGATGAAGGATCTGCGTGCGCATGCCGCCACGCGGCCAGGTGATGTTCATCACGTAATACCTGCCATCGATCTTGCGCATCTGCGATCCCTCGGCGGGCAGGCTGATATTGGGTCCGGCCACGGCGCTGGCGTTTGGGATCACGACCTCGTTGAAGCCATCGGGTTTGATTCCCGACAAGTCCGGCTCCAGCTCCACGAGCCGGAGGTTGCCCACGCCGTAGAGCATATAGACCCGACGGTCGTCATCGAAGAACAGAGAATGGTCGTGCAGCGAAGGCGCAAACGCCGTCTCCTTCCACGGACCTTTCTCTATGTCTGTTGTGGTGTAGATGTGCGTTCTTCCGCTCGTGCTGGAGAAGGTCGATGCATAGAAGGTCCCATTGTGGTATCGCAGGCAAGGGGCCCAGGACCCCCGGCCGTAGGCGTTCCTGCCGTCCTCCAGTCGGAGGGCCTCGTTGTCGGTCAGGGTGTCGTAGGCATAGCCGATCAGCTCCCAGTTGACCAGGTCTTTCGACTTCATGATGGGCAAGCCGGGACTCATGTACATGGTGGTGCTGGCCATGTAGTAGGTGTCGCCGACGCGAATGGCGGCGACGTCCGGCACATCGGCCCAGATGACGGGATTCCGCGCCGGTTTTGCGCGCGCCTGCCCGCCGATGAAGAGAGTGACGCACGTCAAAACGAGCACATGTAACGGATGCATCGTCATGATGTCGGCCTTTGTCAGGCTCCCTGTGCGGGAGCGTGATCGACGAAGATGTTCTTTCATAATGATATTCCTCAGTTGGTTCGGTCCCATGGATCGCTCTGATCTTTGGCCCGGCTCACGTCTGAATGAGAAGTCACTCCAGGAACGGATCGCCGAAGCAGACCCAGGAATAGTCGGCCCGCCCGGAGCAGGTGGTGACCAGCGTCAGGAATCGTATGCGGGCGGGGATCGGCACGTCCACTGTCTCGACGGCGCTCCGCTCGGCAGGATAGTGCAAGTGAAGAGCAACGACGCCATCCAGAAGGACCCAGATATCGGCGGGACTGAACGGCGATTGAGGCACATCCCTGGGGATGCCGCACACGGCGGTGAACCGGTCGATCCGGATGTTGGGATTGTCCCGGCGAATCCGGTCCAGATCGAACGTGATGCCGGCGTTGGGATGGAGGATCAGGGCCGGATGTGCGGATGTGCCGAAGCTGACGCCGTCGAGCCGGGCGTCGTGGGTCTGCCGACTTGGGATGTCAAAGAACCTGCCGCTGTTTGCCGGACCGCCATAGTAGCTTCCCATGGTCCGGGGACATTCGGCAAACGTCAATCCGGTGGAGCTGATTACGACCGGGCCGGCGGCCCCGTTCGGCACAAACACGCCGTCAATGCCACGCAACTGCGGCACCGGACGAAACTCACTTCGCTGGCTCCGCCGGATCGTGGTGGCGGGCCCCTTGAATGCCTGGCCGGTCCCCAGGTCAATGCCTCGGTTCAACCTGCCAGTGCCGTGACCGTTGCCACCGCCCACGATGTCCGCCAGATTCAGTCGGTCCGAGCGATCGGAGGGCCGGTTGGACGATGGCAGTTGAAGAACGAAGAGATCCTCGCGAGCCGCCAGTCCACTTCGAATCATCCATCCAGCGGTATCAACCGCCGCCGCCTGCCCTTCATCGACAACGAGCGACATCGACCGAGCCGATCGATTCGGATCGAGAGCGACGCTCACGCGGCCTTTCAGGACATGGGCCTCGGTGCTCCCATCGGGCTGCGCGACGACCCCGAACTCCGTGCCCAGGTCTGTGATGAGGGCCGCGCGCGTTCGCACGCGAAACCCCTTCGCCTGCGGAGGGACCACGGCGACAAGCCTGCCACTTCGCAGGGTCACTTCTCCAACGCTTTTCAGCTCGATCTGGCAAGGCGCTTCGAGCAGGAGGCTCGTTCCCTGGTCCAGTTCTATCTTCACCACACCTTCGCGGAGGTCGTAGGCGCCGACGCGCACCGCTTCGCCCGGACGCGGACGAGCCCCTCGCCACTGAGCCTCGTAGGCGCCGGCCAGTCTGCCGACCGCCGGACCTTGCGCTCTCTGTCGGAACAATGTCACAGACGCGAGGATCAACACCCCGAAGATCAGGACTGCCGCAACCGAATAGAGATATCGCACAATGCGCCTGGAATTGCTCTGATTGGCGCCGCTTGAGATTGCCCGGATCAGGTCCGACCTGGAAAGCTCCCCGGTCACCTGGCTGGAACGCCGGATCACGGCAGAAACCAGCAGACTATCGAGGTAGTAGTCCCGCACCCGCGAGTCCTCGCTGATGGCCTTCGCAAGATGCTGCATCTCGTCGGGCTCGAGTTGATCGTCCAGCAGTCGCTGGATCAGCTCATCCATATCCGGGAAAGGAGGTGTGTTCATGCCGGACGGCTCCCTTCCGCCAGCGTCCTGCGCATGCAGCGCAGCAACACGCTGTTGATCCGGCCGAGGAGGTGGTAGACGTGACGGCGAGACACCTTCAGGTAGGCAGCAATCTCCTCGACCGGGGTGTTGTGTTCGTAACGCATCTTCACGATCCGCCTGGCACGGTCGTCCAGGAGTGTCTGGCACTTGCGCAGGGCCTCTATACGCAGGGCCATTTCGTCCTGGATGGCGGGCAGGTGGTCCATAAGCTCTTCGAACAGCGCGTCCTCCATCAGCACTCGTTTGCTGCGGGCCTGGTTCCGACGGTACTCCAGAATTTGATAGCGCATGATCTGGATGCCCCAGGCGGCGAAGTTCGTCCCCGGCTGGAACTGATCGAACTTCCGCCACATCACGCTCATCCCGTCCTGGAACAAGTCGTCCGCGTCATTGACGTGAGGGACCAGAGTCAGGATATAAGCGTAGATCTCCTGTTGGTGCCGTACAAAAAGCGCCAGGAAGTCCAGAGTGCGTTTGTCCTGTTCCATGACCAATCCGTGCTGTCTTTGGTTGCGTTCTTCTTATTCTATCACCGGCACAGACCAAGAGACGAGATATGAAAAATGCCGAGAAGGCGAGAAAATCTTTCTCGGATTCCTCTTTTTTGTTTCACTCCTGACCTTTCTGAGCGGTGTCATACAGACAGTATCAGCCGCACAGCAACGGTCTGTTGTTGACGTGACGACGTGATCTGCGAGAATTCGTTCGACTTCTATTCACGGACTGAAGGAGAAACACCATGAGAGGCAACCTGATTGCACTGGTGTTGATGCTCACGTTCCCAGGTTCGCTGTGTCCAGCGCAGGCAGATCAGACGGCGGACGCGAACGATTGGAGGCCCTCAACCCTCAATCAGCCCGGAAGGCAGTATCCCCAGGTCACCTCTGACGGTCGGGTCCGCACCAGCATCTCCGCGCCCCAGGCCCAGAAGGTGGAGCTCGACATAGGAGCTGTGCGATACCCTCTCACCAAAGGCGAGGATGGCGTCTGGACCGGCGGCGAGTCGAAGCCCCAGGACGAGGGGTTCCACTATTACCAGATTTGGATCGACGGGGCTGCGGTTCCGGATCCCGGCAGCCTGTTCTTCTACGGCGCCGGCCGCTGGGGCAGCGGCGTGGAATGCCCCGCCAAGGACCAGGACTTCTACGCCCTCAAAAACGTCCCGCACGGCCAGATCCGCGAGAATCTGTATTGCTCCAAGGTCAACAACAGCATGCGTCGCTGTTTCGTCTACACGCCGCCCGACTACGACAAGGACACCGCAACCCGTTATCCCGTGTTATACCTCCAACATGGCGGCGGCGAGGACGAGACCGGCTGGCCCAATCAGGGCAGGACCAATCTGATCATGGACAATCTGATCGCGGAGGGCAAGGCCAGACCCTTCATAATCGTGATGGACAATGGCACTTGGACAACGGCTCCCCCGCCCCGGCGTGCTGGGGGTGGGCAACGCGCGGTCTGGCCCCCGGAGGGCTGGGCCGACAATTTCAAGAAGACCCTCCTGGAAGACATCATCCCCATGATCGACGCCAACTATCGCACGCTGGCGGATCAACCGCACCGGGCGATGGCGGGCCTGTCCATGGGCGGCATGCAGACCAGGGTCATCACCCTGGCCAACCCTGACACGTTCTCTCACGTCGGCATCTTCAGCGGCGGCAGCATCAGCCCGGATGACGTCAACAACGCACCCGGTTTCAAAGAGAAGATCAAGCTCGTGTTCGTCAGCTACGGTAGCCGCGAACTCGAAAACCGCAGAACCGGCGGCTCTCGTGGCTTCGGCGGCGACCCCAAAGCGAACACCGATGCGCTCAAGGAAGCGGGCATCAACACCCATTTCTACGTCTCTCCGCTGACGGCTCATGAGTGGCAGAGCTGGCGACGCAGCCTGCACGAGTTCGCTCCACTTCTGTTCAGGGACTAAAGGAGAAGAATCATGAAGAGGAATCTGATCGTACTTGCGTTACTCGTCAGTCTCTCCGGCTCGCTGTGTCCGGCGCAGACGGATCAGCCCGCGGAAGCGGATGACTGGAAACCCTCGACCTTGAACCAACCCGGCCAGGAACATCCGCAGGTCAACTCCCAACGCTACGCCCGATTCCGTATCGTGGCGCCCGAAGCCCAGAGCGTCAAGGTGAGCCTGGGCGGACGGGAACGGGGCGGCTTCGCCCTCGACAAAGGTGAGGACGGCGTCTGGACTGGTGTCACCCAGAAGCCGCTGGATGAAGGCTTTCACTACTACCATCTCACGGTGGATGGGGGGACGTTCAACGATCCCGGCACCTTGAACTTCTACGGTTCGACGCGGTGGGAAAGCGGCATCGAGATCCCCGCTCATGACCGGGACTTCTACGCTCTCAAAGACGTTCCCCACGGCCGAGTGCAGCAGATTCTCTTTCCTTCGAAGAGCACCAGCACCTCACGCCGCGCCTTTGTCTACACACCGCCCGACTACGACAAGGATCTGACCCAACGGTATCCGGTGCTGTACCTCCAGCACGGCTGGGGCGAGGATGAAACGGCCTGGAGCAACCAGGGCCACGCCAACCTGATCATGGACAACCTGATCGCCGAGGGCAAGACCAAGCCTTTCCTCATCGTGATGACCTACGGCATGACGAACGAGATCCGATTTGGCGGCCTGAGGGACTTCGATATCGGTCCCTTCCAGACGGTTCTCGTCGACGAGCTGATCCCCTACGTCGACGCCAACTTCCGCACGCTCGTCGATCAACCGCATCGCGCCATGGCCGGTCTGTCCATGGGAGGAATGGAAACCAAGACAATCACCCTGAAGAATCTCGATAAGTTCTCGCACATCGGACTCTTCAGCGGGGGGACTATCTCCCTGGAGGATGTCGACAACACGCCCGGCTTCAAGGAGAAGGTCAAGCTGGTGTTCGTCAGCTACGGCAGCCGCGAACTCGGTGGGGCTCGTCGTGGCGGCGATCCCAAGGCGAACGCCGACGCGCTGCAACAGGCCGGCATCCACAGCGTCTTTTACGTTTCCCCGGATACGGCCCATGAGTTCCTTTCCTGGCGGCGCAGCCTGCGCGAGTTCGCACCGCTGCTGTTCCGGGACAACGCTTCGGCTGCGCAACGGGGCCCGGGACAAGCCGCCCGCGGAGGTGATCGACGAGGCGGATTCGGCGGACCGATCGAGTTAGGGCCGGACGACAAGCCCGCTTTCGATGACCCGCCCGCCGAGTTCAATGCCAGACGCGAGAACATCCCTCACGGTGAGCTGACCATGGTCGAGTATGACTCCAAGACCGTCGGAACGCGCCGGAAGATGCTCGTTTACACACCACCCGGTTATTCCAACAATCGCAAGTACCCCGTGCTCTACCTGCTGCACGGCATCGGCGGCGACGAGACGGAATGGCAGCGCCTGTGTCACCCGGAGAACATCCTCGACAACCTGCTGGCCGACGGCAAAATCCAGCCGATGATCGTGGTCATGCCCAACGGCCGGGCACAGAAGAACGACCGCGCCGAGGGGAACGTCTTCGCCACCGCCCCGGCCTTCGCTGCATTTGAAGGCGATCTGCTCAAGGACGTGATCCCCGCCATCGAGGCCCGGTATTCCGTGTACGCGAATCGCGAGAACAGGGCCTTGGCGGGCTTGTCGATGGGCGGCGGCCAGGCCCTGAACTTCGGCCTGGGCCACCTCGACGTTTTCGCCTGGGTCGGCGGGTTCTCCTCGGCCCCCAACACCAAATCTCCCGCTGAGCTCGTGCCCGACCCGGCGGCGGCCAGAGACAAGCTGAAGCTGCTGTGGCTGGCCTGCGGCAACCAGGACGGCCTGATCCGCATCAGCCAGGGCGTGCACCGGTATCTCAAAGAGAACAACGTGCCGCACGTCTGGCACGTCGATTCCCACGGCCACGACGGCACCGAATGGGCGAAGAACCTGCACCTGTTCGCGCAACACATCTTCAAAACCCCCGCGGCGCCCGCCGGGAAGTTCGTGCTGCGGGTCGATTGCGGGGCCTTTGATCCGTTCAAGGACAAGCTCGGCAACGTCTGGGTTGCGGACCAGGAGTTGGGCCCAGGCAGGACCTGGGGCGCGGACAACGGCATGACCATCGACCGCCCGGAAGTGGGGATCACAGGCACGGATATCGCGCGGATTTACGAGACGGAACGCTATAGCATGGAGTCGTACGAGTTCACGGTTCCCAACGGCAAGTACACGGTGCGTCTGCACTTTGCGGAGACCTTCGAGGGCATCATGGGACCGGGGGAGAGGGTCTTCTCCGTCAGTGTGCCGGGCCAGGAGGTGCTGAAAGACCTCGATCTGTACAAGACCGTCGGGTTCGTCAGGCCCCTGGTCAAAGAGTACAGAGGCGTGTCTGCGGAGAACGGCCAGTTGGTGATCGGCTTCACGCCGAACGTCGAGAACCCCCAGATCTGCGGCATTGAGATTCTGGCAGAGTAAGGAGTGACTGTGTAGCTGCCGATCAACATGCGCGGCTGGCATACGCAGGCTGTGGCCTTTCCCGCGCTACAGGTTCGCGCCGCTCACGTCTGCGGGCTGCTTTGCGTAAAGACGGGCTTCAGCGACCGGGCCATCCGGCGGAGATTCTCCTTCTCCTCGTCTGAGACCGGGCGAAAACCCATCGCCAGATCCAGAGCCATCTGAAAGAGCGACTCGTCGCCGGGCGGGATCGCGGCGGTGACCGGCTGGCTCAGTGTGAAGTACAGTCCCAGTCCGGCCTCCCGGCGATCGGTCAGCGGCTGATACCAGCACTTGGGGTACTGCTGCCGCATCGGGTCGCCTTCCGGCCACCTCTGTCTGGCCATCGCTTTGAGGGCCAGGATCGCCACGCCCTTCGATCGGGCCGCCTCGATCACGCGCGGGCCGAACCCGCCTTCACAGAACGTGGCGAAGTTGACGGGAAACAGGATCGAGTCGAAGTCGTACCGCTCCATGGCCGCCAGGGCCGCTTCCTCCGAGTGAGCCGAAAACCCCAGGTGGCGAACCTGGCCCTGCTTCTTGGCTTCGAGGAAGACCTCCATAGCGCCGCCTTGGCCGAATGCCGCATCCACGTCCTTCTGCACGTCGGTGATCGCGTGAAGCTGATAGAGATCGAGGTGGTCCGTCCGCAGCCGTCGTAGCGACTCCTTCAATTCGGCCGCGGCGCCCTCCTTTGTCCGCTGCGTGGTCTTGCAGGCCAGGAAGACGCCCTTGCGAAAGGGCTCCAGGGCCGGTCCGAGCTTGATCTCGGCGTCGCCGTAGGTCGGCGCGACGTCGAAGTAGTTGACTCCTTTCTCGACCGCCTCCGCGACCACGCGGTCGGCGTGCTCCTGCTCAACACCGCTGACGACGATCCCTCCGAAGCCAATGATGCTCAACCGCTCGCCGGTACGGCCGTACGGCCGTCGAGGCAGCCTCGCAGGGTTCGAGCTATGGCCGCCCAGCTCGTCTGCCCCGGCGGCGCCGCCGCTTTGCCCCAGGATTCCGGCCGCCAGGGCTGTGCCGGCGGCAACCGTTCCGTTCCTCAGGAATTCTCTGCGTCGCATTCGAGGCTCTCCTTCGATTCTCCGGCTTCTGGCACCTGCACGATCCACCTGATACGCAGGGCATTGCCACGGCGTTCGGCCGTTCCAGGTGGAAAGGCCGGCAGCGACCGAAGCGAGAGACGAACGAGTCGACGTGACGGATGGGGCCAGACATCGCGCCCGGCGGGACTGTTCTCTATGGGGCGGCCTTCGTGATTCCGTGCGACTCCAATTCCGCCCGAACATGGGTGAGCGTAGCCGCCAGTTCTGCCGCGTAGTCGTCCTCCACCAGCTCAATGGCGGTGTTCAGGGTTTCCGCCATCAGATCGGCAGGGATCTCGACGACGATCCCCAGCTCGGCAGCCAGAAGCAAGGAGGCCAGATCGGCGCCCTGTTCTGCGAGGGCAGCGACGGGGTCTTCCTGACTCAGCAGGGTTCCGTATAATTCCATTTGGATTCTGAATTCGCTCTCGGCCGCGACGATGAGCGGGGCGGCGACGGCCTCCGAGGTTCCCGCGGTTGCGGCGAAATCCGCCGCATAGGCTTTGCACAGCAGGATCGGAGCCGACCATCCTCTGGTGCGGGCCGCCAATGCCAGGCGCCGGCCGATGTCGGGGTCTTCGTTCTGACTGACGAGCAGGTCGACGGCTGTTTCAATCGCGGCGTGCGCCACGGTCGGCAGTATTTCGTCGATCACTGTGTTTACGTTGGACACGCCGCCCAGAAGGAGAAACAGCCTGATTCGAGGCTCGAGGATAGCCGCCAGCTCGTTCTGCTTGCGGACCACGTAGCCCTGGCCGGGATGAACGATTGAACTGATGTGGGCGGTCTGATCTGCACCCCAGGCCTCATTGTGACTGGCGAACCCGAAGGCCAGCGCCTTGTCGCTCTCGAACTCGGCGTACTCGACCAGCTTCATGAATTCGTAGTGCGTCTGCGTCCACAACTGGCCCTGGTAGGGGTCGCCGAACATCACATTGAACACGTCCGGCAGAACCGCGCCGTACAACTCATTCAGGCTTGAGTTTCCCTGTTGTTCGCCGATCTGGTGGGCGATGTACGCATGGGTGGCCGATCCCCAGCCGTACAGTGGCGTGGATACGCTGCACAGGAGCATGAGGAGAACTGCAGAAGGGAACGTACGCCGGGCCATCTTTCACCTCCGTCATTCAAAGCCGTCTTCAATCGAGGCAGAGCCGTGTTCGGCATCCGGGATTGCCGCGAGCACGGAGGTATCCTCCTCCACGAGCGGGTGCTCTGATGACATTAGACCAAATCGAACCATCTGCGTCAACCGCCGGCGGCGATTGCCTCTTGGTGGCTACCGCTGCGCGTTGGCCCAGCGGATGGCGGCGCGGAGCAGCTCGTTGGCGTCCTGAAGATCGAGCTTCTCCTTGATGTGGGCGCGGTAGGTCTCGATGGTCTTGACGCTCAGATACAGCTTCTCGGCCATCTCGCGCGTCCCGTAGCCCTCGCCGATCAGGCGGAAGACCTCCAGTTCGCGGTCGCTGAGCCGGTCGACGGGGGAGGCGCCTTTCTCGCCCGGGCCGGCGATGATCTTGCTGACCATCTTGGCGGCCATCCCCTGACTGACGTAGACCGTTCCGGCCAGGACCCGACGGATGGCGTTGACCACCTCCTCGGTGGCTTCCTGCTTCATGATGTAGCCCTTGGCACCGGCGCGCAGCGCCCGTTCGGCGTAGATCGCCTCATCGTGCATCGACAAAGTCAGCACCGGCAGGCTGGGAAACTGCACCTTGATGTCCTTGATCAATTCGATGCCGCTGGTGGTTCGCAACGAGACGTCGACGATGACCAGGTCGGGATTCAGCTCACGGATGCCGCGCATGGCCTGATGCGCATCTTCCGCCTGGCCGCAGACGTACAGATCGTCCTCCTGGTTGATCAGTTGCGCCAGACCCTGTCGAACGATCGGATGGTCGTCGACGATGATGATGCGGCGTTTCTCAGATGGTTCTGTCTTGCTCGGCATCCTTGAGGCCATGCGTCGTCTCCCCTTCGTTGACTCGTACCTGCGCATCGAACGCACAGGCGACCCGGGTTCCGCCGTCGGGGCCGGGCTGCACCTCGAGGGTACCGTCGATCATCTCGGCGCGATGGCGCATCATCTGGAGCCCGATGCCCTTGTGGTCGGTGGGCCATTCCTCGAACCGGCGACCGTCGCTCGTGATCGTCAGCAGCGCACGCGAAGCGGGGGCGCTCAGCTCGATTTGAATGTGACGCGTCTGGCCGTGGCGGATGGCATTGGTCACCGCCTCCTGCGCGATCCGATACAGGTGCAGGGCCATGGAGGCGTCACGCACCGGGACCGCCTGCCGGCAGCGGAAGACGCACGAGATGCGGAACACGTTCTGCGTGACCTCCGCCAGGGACTCCAGCGCGGACATCAGGCCGTTTTCATCGAGCGCGACGGGATGAAGGCCGCGCGACAGATGGCGCGTTTCCTCCACGGCGCTGTTGACCAGGCTGGCGATCTCCTTGGCGTCGCCCGCCTCCGGAATTGCCTGGCGGCGGAGTTTGCGCTCCAGGACCTTGGTCAGGATGGCGACGCCGGTGAGCAACTGGCCAAGGCTGTCGTGCAGTTCCTGGCCGATGCGCCGCTGTTCGCGTTCGCTGATTTCGAGCAGGTCCCGTTCGAGGCGGCGTCGGCGCTGGGATTCCAGACGCAGGCGCTCGTTGGCCGCCCCCAGCTCGGCCGTCCGCTCGCGCACGCGTTGTTCGAGGCGCTCGTTGAGCCGGCGGATCTGTCGTTCGGTTCGGCGACGCCGGCCGACGTCAATGCAGTATTCGAGGATGTGGGCGACCTGCCCCTGTTCGTCGAAGAAGGGAAAGGCGTGCACCTCCATGGTTTGCCGATGTCCCGCCGGGTCGCGGTGGATGTGTTCGACGGTGACCGGCTGCTTCGTACGCACGACCGTATCGAGAGGGCACGGGTGCCCGGCATCCTGGCAGGGGGCTGCCCGGCCGTGCGCCAACTGGTAGCAGGTGACATCGTTGCCGGCAGGGGCCCGGCGCGCGGCCCGGTTGGCCAGGCGAATCTGATAGCTGTGCGTGTCGATCACGTAGAAGGGATACTCCAGGGAATCCAACACCGCCTGTGTGAGAACTTCCCCCACGGGAAGCCCCAGGCGGAACCCATTCCCTGGCGTCTGTTCGCCACGGTCTGTCATCACAGAGCCTCCCATGTGGGGGAGCCAACGTCCATTCCTGCCGGGCCGGCCGCAGCGCCCAATCCCGGCGCGGGACCCTCACACGAGGACCACCCGGGGCCCACAGCACAATCGCGTCTGTCTGCTGCTCCCCGGGCAGAAGCATTATATGCCGCCCGGCGGCGCGATCAACAGAAATCCGCACCCCCTTCGCGTAGGTGTCTATGCGAATTTTGCGGCAAGGCCTGTTTTCCAGCACAGAGCGCCATGTGTGGCAGTGGTCCCGATGGCCATCGGGAGAGCAGGGCGGAGTTTGCCGATGGCTTTGACGGCACGCGTATCACCATCGGCAAGCCTGCGCTTGCCGCTGCCACACGCGTGGCAGGATCTTCTCCCACCCCCTTCGCATAGGGGCGGCCTGCGATTGACCGGAATGTGGTAGGGGTATTGCCTGCCAAAGGCCGGTAAGACGACCGGACTATCGGGGATTTCCCGATATGTAAACCAAGGGGAAACCGGATGCCATAACCAGCGAATGCCCGATTTGCACAAATGCCCCATCTGCTACGATGACACGTAGTCATCATCAGCTACTAATCGAAGGGGATTACTATGGATGACAACAAGCTCTTGAAGAGATATGCGGCAGGCGACGAAGAGGCGTTCCAGGAACTGATGGACCGGTATCGTGACAGCGTTTACGCTTTCCTGAGGCGGTTTCTCAATCGGTCCGACCTGATCGAAGACGTGTTCCAGGAGACGTTCCTCCAGTTGTTTGTCAGCCGGGATACGTTCGACATATCGAGACCGCTGCGGCCGTGGCTGTTCACCATCGCGGCCAACAAGGCCAAGGACGCACTGCGCCGCATGCAACGCAACGAGGTGACGCAACTGGGCAACATGTTCGACAGCGACGAATCCACCATCGATGACGTGGTCAACGCGCTGGACCACGACGAGCGGATGCCGTACGACGACCTGATTCGCGACGAGCGGGCCGCCTCGGTCAAACGCGTCATCTCGCGCATGCCCGCCAAGCTGCGTGAGATCATCGTGCTGGCCTATTTCCACAAATTCCCGTACGCGGAAATCGCACAGATGCTGGACATCCCTATCGGTACGGTCAAGAGCCGTCTTCACACCGCCGTCGGACGCTTCGCCGAGGACTGGGAGGCCGTGGCGATGTGTGAGATGGCGAATTGACCGTTGTGTTCGACCACACGACGACCCGGAGAGGGTTGATGGAGGTGTGTGAAGGCTCGAACGGCCAAGGCCGCACGAGTCGAAAGATCAGGGGTACGAGCGAGAGGATTCTGGACCTCTGCTCGTACCCCTGACAGTGTCAGTACGGATGGCTGGAAAGGCGTCGGAGAACCTCGGACTTGTTGGCCCAGCAGTGCATGTCGACCTCTCGGTCGGTGAAGAAGTCTTCAGCCCAAAGGCCGCACCACCACGCCCAGGATTTTCGTATCAGCGCTCTCATGGCTCGTCCCATCCTTCCTGCGGTCCTGCGATGTCCAGTTTCCTTGTTCCGGCCCACGCCGGGAACTTCGGAGCGCTCTCTACCCATTAGAGGCAGGTGTGGGCAGGGCGGTAACGCGGCATGGAGTGGGATTCTGTGGGGCGATAGCATAGGCCAGGCCCCCCGTGTGGGTCGGCTGCCTGGAAACGAGCGACAGAAGGGCAATCCCCCGCCTACAACTGGCGTTTGATTGCCTGGGCGTGGATCGTTTCGAAAATGGCCTTGATGAACTCCGCATCCAGGCCCACCTTTTCCGCCTTGGCGATGTGGTCCTCCAGCAGGTTCTCCCAGCGCCCCAGTTGCAGGACCGGGACGTTGTGCTGCTGCTTGAGCCGGCCGATCTCCTCGACCCACTTCATCCGCTCAGCCAGGTCCTCAATGATTTTGGCGTCGATATGGCTGATCTCGGACCGCAGCCGAGCCATGTGCCTTTTCAGATCGCGGTCGGTCACCTCTGCGTCTCTGGCCCGGAGCCGTTCGAGCATCTGGCACAGGTCCTTGGGCGTCAGTTGCTGCTTGGCGTCGCTGAGTGCTTCCTCTGGATGGAAGTGTGATTCCACCATCAGCCCGACGATGCCCATGTCCAATGCCATCTGTGCGACCGGCTCGACAAGGTGGCGCACGCCGGCGATGTGGCTCGGATCGCAGATCAAGGGCAGATCGGGCAGCCGGCGCTTCAGCTCGATGGGAATCTGCCAGCTCGGCTCGTTGCGGAACTCGGTCTCGACGTACGTGGAGAAGCCACGATGCAAGGCCGCCAGCTTGCCGATGCCCACGTCGAGCAGCCGCTCGACGGCGCCCAGCCACAGACCCAGATCGGCGTTGATCGGGTTCTTGACCATCACCGGGATGTCGACGCCCCGCAGGGCGTTGGCGATCTCCTGGACGGAGAATGGGCTGACGGTGGTGCGGGCGCCAATCCAGAGGATGTCCACGCCGTGACGCAGGCACAGCTCGACGTGCTCGGTGTTGGCGACCTCGGTGGCCGTCGGCAAGCCCGTCTCGTCCTTGACGGCCTTGAGCCAGTCGAGCCCGGCCTCGCCGACACCCTCGAACGAGTTGGGCCTCGTGCGGGGTTTCCAGATGCCGGCTCGGAACACCTTGACGTGCGCGGACTTGACCAGACCCCTGGCGGTGGCCAGCATCTGTTTGAGCGATTCGGCGCTGCACGGCCCGGCGATCACCCACGGGACCTGATCCTGCGGCAGCCACTTCTCCACCGGCGCAATCGCTCGGCTGAGCTTCTTCAAGGGTTCAATACCGTCTTTCAAAACCGTCCAAACCTTTCCAGGGATCGTCCATTTCCAGTCCAAACTCCCACAAACACGTCATTATACCCTCCCGCACCCCTGATTTCCATCGCGAAACGCCGCTCCATCATCAGGGTGTCTGTGCGAATTTCGCGGCAAGGCCCGTTTTCCACCACGGAGCGCCCTGTGTGGCAGCGGCAAACGGAGCAAGGCGGAGTTTGCCGATGGCTTCGACGGCATGCGTATCACCATCGGCAAGC
>JAAYBV010000008.1 GCA_012744475.1 Phycisphaerae bacterium | reverse complement strand
TCAAGTCCGCAGGACTTGGGGATGGATCGCCTCGCAGAGGCCTTTCCGTACGGATGCGCCACTCCCATTCGCCATCCCCAAAGCTCAGTTGCACTACGCTTTGAGGCTGCCACCCACATGCCACGATTTTTTCACACACATGCGAAGCCCGGCTCAGACCGTTCGGTTCAATTGCCGCTGGAGGTCCTTGAGGCGGTTCACCTCGTCAAAACCGAGACGAAGGATGGGGAAGGCGGTCTTGTTGTGCATCAGGGGCTCATCCAGGTCCACCCACCGGCGGCAGGCATCCCCGTCCGGCGTCCCGGGGATCGGCGAAAAATCCGCCAGCATGCCGCGGATGCCCAGGCCATGGACGAAGCGCATCGATGCCTCCAACTCCTGAAGATCGCTGTTCGGATGGCCCACGATCTGGTACGCGGTAATCGCGCTTGGATTGGCGCCAGCCGCCACCAGGTGGCGAACCGCCTGCGCCAACTCGTCGGAATGCACTTTGCCGCCGGTGCCCTGCTGCCACTGCGGCGAGTGGCTCTCAAAGCCCAGATAGAACGTCTGGAAGCCGGCCCGGACCATCAGCCTTGCGAGGTCCGCCTGGATGAACCGCGCGTTCAATGCGTTCGGGGTATGGAAATGAACGAGAATGCGCCGGCGCACTACCTCCTCCAGAAAAGGCGTCAGGATCGCGTCTGCGTCGAACAGCAGCGCATCGTCATAGAACGCCACGTCGCGGACGCCGAGCGACACCAACAGCTCCAATTCGGCGAGCGACTGTTCCAAAGACCGGGGCCGAAATCTCCTGTAGACCCTCGGGACCGAGCAGTACGTGCAGTGGAACGGACATCCGTCGCTGAGCTTGAGCGCTCCGACAGCCGGACGGTCGTACATCTCCCATAGGCCCACCTGCCCGGCATTCGGCTCAGCCTCAAGGAAGCGCCACAAGGGATCGAGATCGGTGCCCACGACACAAAGATCGGTGCCGAGGCCTTCGGCGTGGGCGGAACAGATCGTGACATAGTTGCCACCCAGCACGATCCTGGCACCGGGACAGGCCCGGCGGACATCCTCGATGACTTCCCGGACGCCGGGATACCAGTAGCTCATCATCGTCTGAATCAGCACGAAGTCGAAGCCCCCACCCCCGCCCAGGAACGCGGCGAAGCGGTCGCGCGGGACGCCGAATCGCTGGAAGTAACGCGGGATTGCATTGAGACAGGCGGGCTTGGCAACACGCTCCGAGCGGAACCGGCCGCGCCCCCAGCGGTCCGAATCTAACCGGCCCGCCTGCCCAAGCGAAGGATGCCGCCGGTCGAGGAAGTCAAACAGCACGAAATCAGCTTGGCCACGCAGTTGGCCGGCCACCCTGAGCAGACCATAGGGCTTCAGCCAGAAATCGTAGGCCGCAAAGTCGCAAATGGGTGGATTGACCAAAAGAATCCGTGGACGTGCCATCCTGACGGCTTGCTCGAATAAACACCAGATCCTGGCGCCCTGACGTCGAAGCACTCCCGACAGCACTTGTCGGTCGCTTCGACGCCTTCCTGGGGCGCTGCCTCACGCGCCAGCATAGGCTGGAGGACGGTCACCCGTCAAGTGTCACGGTTCTTGCGTCGCCGTGGCGAGTCGCCCATAATCGTTGACCGAGCCTCTCTTTTTTGATAAAATGGGGATAATACGAAACATCGTCCAGCAGAATTGGGGCCGATAATACAGGCAACCGTACACAACCGATTTCAGCGAGAGAAGGCACGATGAGGGTGCGGCGGAGAGTATTTGCACTGAGCGTGGGCGCGGTCTTTCTCTTGACCAGCGCGGTCCGGGCCATATGTCCGCCCGGCGATCTCAGTGGAGACTGCCGGGTCGACGCGGTGGACTTGGCGATTCTGGGCGATGCGTGGCTTGCTCCGCCCGACAGCCCGGCCGACCTAGACGGGGATGACAAGGTCGATCTGCACGATTTCGGCCTCGTCGCCACCGACTGGCGAGCCCGAGGCATTCCCTTGTTCATCAACGAATTCCTCGCCTCCAATACGAAGACCAACGAAGATCCCCAGGGTGAAAATGACGACTGGGTGGAGATCCACAATGCAGGCGACGAGCCCATCGATATCGGGGGCATGTTCCTGACTGACGACCTCTCCACACCCCGAAAGTGGGAAATCCCCACCGACCAGCCGCAACTGACCACCGTTCCAGCCAAGGGCTATCTCCTGATCTGGGCCGACGGCGATGTTGCCGATGCCGGCCTGCATGCACCGTTCGGCCTCAGTTCGGACGGAGACGAGATCGCCCTGCTCGACCGGGACGGTGAGACAGTCATCGACCATATTGCCTTCGATGCGCAGCAGGCGGACATCTCGTTCGGCCGACTGCCCGATGGCGGCAACGCTTGGCAGCCGTTCGCCGAGCCGACGCCCGGAGCCGAGAACAAGGCGATCTACGAGGGATTTGTCGCCAAGCCCACTATCAGCCACGAAGCAGGATTCTACGACAGCGAAATCCTGGTGACGCTGGAGATAGAGACCGAAGACGCGGCTCTCTATTACACGACCGACGGCAGCGAGCCGTATACCCTGGGAGGCCGATTCCCCAGTGGTCGCGTGTATTCCAGCCCCCTTCGCATTGCACAGACCACCTGCCTGCGCGTTCGAGCCATCAAGTCCGGCTGGAAACCCTCGCCCGTGGCGACACGGACGTATCTGTTCCTGTCCGATGTGGTCAAGCAGACAGGCAGCATCGTTCAGCTCGGCTCCGGCTGGCCCGCCGCCGGCAGCGTCAGCGGGCAGTCCATCGACTATGGCATGGACCCCGAAATCGTCAACGATCCTCGGTACGCAGACCTCGTCGACGACGCCCTGCTGGCTATCCCCTCGATTTCGCTCGTGACCGATCTGGCCAACCTGTTCGACTCCGCGACGGGTATCTACGTCCACGCCAGCGGCGCGGGACGCACGTGGGAAAGACCCGTCTCGGTCGAGCTGCTGAATCCGGATGGAATGGAAGGCTTTCAGATCGACGCGGGCCTTCGCATTCGAGGCGGCTTCAGCCGCAGCGGCAGCAACCCCAAGCACGCGTTTCGACTCTTGTTCAGGCCGGAGTACGGCGGGGCGCTGGAGTATCCGCTTTTCGGCGACGAAGGAACCGACCGGTTCGAGAACGTGGACCTGCGAACCAGCCAGAACTACTCCTGGAGCTTCCAGGGAGACGGCCAGAACACCATGGTCCGCGAGGTCTTCTCCCGCGACCTCCAGGGCCAGATGGGACATCCGTATACTCGCAGCCGATACTACCACCTGTACGTCAACGGACAGTACTGGGGACTTTACCAGACCCAGGAACGTTCCGAAGCATCGTACGCCGAATCGTATCTCGGCGGCGACAAGGACGACTATGACATCGTGAAGGCCGACACCAGCATCGGCCGGGCCATGATGGCCACGGACGGCGACATGGAGGCATATCGACGTCTGTACGACGCGACGACGGCAGGTTTCGGCGACCATGCGCGGTACTGCCGCGTCCAGGGGCTTGAGCCCGACGGGACCCCGAACCCCGGCTACGAGCGTTTGCTCGACGTGGAAAACCTGATCGACTTCATGACCATCGATTACTACACGGGCGACCGGGACGGCGCGGGTTCACGATTCGGCAACATCCCGAACAACACCTATGCCATCTTCAACCGGGCCCGTCCCGACGGATGGAAGTGGTTCCAGCATGACAGCGAGCACACGCTGGGCGTCAGCAGCAGCGAGACCAACATGGTCACGCCGTTCACGATGGCCGGAGCTCAGTGGCGATACTTCAACCCGCACTGGCTTCACGAGCAACTCGCCTCATCAAATGCCAACTATCGAATGCGATTCGCCGACCACGTCTATCGCCACTTCTTCAATGGCGGCCTGCTGACGCCGGAGGCGTCGATCACGCGGATTCAACGCCGCGCCGAGCAGATCGAAATGGCGATCATCGCCGAGTCGGCACGCTGGGGTGACGCCAAACGGTCCCGCCCCTTCACAAAACAGGACTGGCAAAACGAGGTCAATCGAATCGTAAACAACTACCTGCCGGGCCGCACGCAGATCGTCCTCAACCAGTTCAAGTCTGTTGGATGGTATCCGAATGTCGATCCGCCTACGTTCAATCAGCACGGCGGACACGTCCCGGCAGGGTTCGGCCTCCACCTGTCGGGCGCGGAGACTACATCCTACTATACGTTGGACGGCTCCGATCCACGCGTTGTCACCGTCAGCGGCGCAGGTGCTGTCTCGGCCGGCGCGCGGCAATACACAGGTCCTGTCGCGCTGACGGAGAGCACCCATGTCAAGGTCCGCACACTCAGCGGAAGCCAATGGAGCGCCCTGAACGAGTCGCTCTTCGCCGTCGGGCCGGTGGCCGAGAGCCTGCGAATCAGCGAGATCATGTACCACCCGGCCGAGACGGGCCATCCGGACGATCCCAACACCGAGTACATTGAGCTGACCAACATCGGTGCCGAAGCCATCAACCTGAAGCTGGCCAGGTTCACCAACGGGATTGCCTTCACATTCCCCAGCGTCGAACTGGCGCCCGGCGGGCACATCCTGGTGGTCAAGAGCGTAATGGCCTTCGAGGACAAGTACGGCCCGGGCCTGCCTGTCGCAGGACAATACCGCGGCAGCCTCGACAACGCAGGCGAACGGGTAGAACTCCAGGACGCCGCCGGACAGGTCATTTGCAGCTTCCGGTATCGAGACGGCTGGTATGAGAGCACCGACGGCGCGGGCTTCTCGCTAACCGTCAGGAACCCTGTCACAGCCGAGCCGAACAACCTCGGCGACAAAGACCTTTGGTGGCCGAGCAATGGCCTGGGGGGCTCGCCCGGCTACAGTGACACCGACATGGCAACCATCTTGTACGAAGCAGAACGAGCGCACGGCCCATGTCATCTTGGCGGGTGCGGCACCCCCGCCGACAAGACGCAGACAGAGGGATAGGCAAGGTCAAGGGAATAATGGCACGAACGAGTTTCACAGTTGTTGTTCTGATATGCGGCGTCTGCGGATTCGCCTCCGCGCAGTGCCCGAGCGGAGATCTGAACGGAGACTGCCGGGTAGACTGGCTGGACCTCGGGCTTCTCGCGGAGCAGTGGCTGAGCGAACCGAATGGTATCGACGATCTGCACGGTGACGCCATCGTGAGGATGACGGACCTGGGCGTACTGGCGAACCACTGGCGTCAGACGGGATGTCCCATCGTCATCAACGAGCTGCTGGCCCACTCCCACGACGTGGCGCCGGATTGGGTCGAGTTGCACAACGTCAGCTCGATCCCCATCGACATCGGCGGGTGGTTTCTCAGCGACAGCAGGAACGATCTCTGCGAGTACCGCATCGCCGAGGGAACGATCGTCGAACCCAACGGCTATGTCCTTTTCCATGAGAACGAGCACTTCGGCAATCCCCTGGACCCCGGCGCGCTGTCGCCCTTCAAGATGAGCGAGAACGGCGAGTCGCTGTACCTGTACTCCGACAACGACGAGCGCTTCGGCCAGTGCCTGGTGCAGGCGCGTTTCGGCGCATCGGAGACGGGAGTCTCGTTCGGCCGGTATCTCAAGAGCACCGGGACCTCCGGCTTCGTCATGATGAGCGTGCCCACGCCCGGACAGGCCAATGCCTATCCGCTGGTGGGCCCCGTGGTGATCAACGAGATCATGTACCGCCCCGCCGGAGACGGAGACGCCGAGTACGTCGAGCTACTGAACATCAGTCACGATCCCGTCACATTTTTCGACTTCAATACTCTGCTGCCCTGGCGGTTCCGTGACAACAGTGGCATCGAGTTCGCCTTTCCGTCGGACCTTCCGGTGACACTTCAGGCAGGCGAGCACCTGCTGCTGGTTCGCAACGAGGCGCTGGTCCGCCGGTCGTTCAGCGTTCCGACCGATGTGCAGATCCTGCAATGGGGCTCCGGCAGGCTGGCCAACAGCGGCGAGACGATCCAACTGCTCAAGCCCGGTGACGTAGACGACGCCGGCACGCGGTACTGGATCGAGGTCGAGTCCATCACCTACAGCGACGGATCGCACCCGGAGGCCTTCGACGACGGGATCGACCGCTGGCCCCCCGAAGCGGACGGCCAGGGACTGTCGCTGAACCGCCTCTGCCCGTCCCGTTACGGCGACGATCCAAACAACTGGCACGCGACCATCGTCACCCCGGGGTCGGCAAACGATTAGACTCTCAGAGCGGGTGTTCTCTCAACGCGTCGGTCAGCAGGCCGCCTGGGACGGGGAATTCACGGGCGAAGGCGGCGACAGAGAAACGATCTCGACCGCTTGTTCATCACGATCGGGCAGAACCGTCGATGTCTCGCCGGCCCCTATTCGTTCTTCCCTTGGACGGGACTTCCAGCGGCGGTGCAGCCACCAGTACTGCGTCGGGTCTTCCCGCACGAAGGCCTCAATTGCCTTGGTGTACTCGGCGGTGATCCACTTGAGTGGATCGTCCTTGTCGGCCCACTCCTGCGGGAAGATGATCCGGGTAACCCCTATCTCGAAGAAGAACCGGTTGCCGACACGACGGCTGTAACCGACCACGATCGGCAGGTTGTAGGTCAGAGCGACCAGACCGATGCTCTTGTACGTGCTCGCTTTGCGCCCGAAGAAGTCGACGAAGACACCCTTCTTGCCGGCGTCCTGATCGGCGATGAACCCGAGCGTGCTGCCGCGGGCGACAATCTGCGGCATCAACTCGGCGGCCCCCTTCTTGTCGATGATCTTCTGACCGCGACGCTCCCGAACGCCGTAGAGAAACCGGTTCAGGTACTTGTTGTCCAGCGGCCGGGCGATGCTGTAGAGGTCGAAGCCGAACAGGCCCATCAGATAGCCGGTAATCTCAAAGTTGCTGTAGTGCCCGGTGACCATGAGCAGCCCTTTGCGCTCCTGCATGAGCCATTTGGCGTGCTCGGCGTTCTTGTATCGCGAGTATTCCCGCCAGTTGTATTTCTTCACCAGCCGCGGGGTGAACAGCACGTCGATCGTCAGCATGACGATCTGCTCGAAGCTGCGCCGGCCCGTCTGCCAGATCCACTCTTCGGACTGGCCCGGGAAGCTGGCGCGGAGGTTCTCCAGCGCACGCTGGCGGCCCCGGTGATAGTGCTTCCAGAGAAGGCGTCCGAGGAAGCAGGCAAACCGGAGATTGGTCTCGACATCGAAGAGGTACAGGAAGACGACCAGAATCCGGACGGCCACATAGAGCAGCCAGTCCCGCACTGGATGAGGTTTCTTCTTCGGTCGTTTCTTGGTTAGACGCCCATCAGTCATCAGGCCCATTTTACGCCGGAAACGGCCGATGTCAAGAAATGCCTCCCGTGAGGCATCCGCGCACCCCGGAACGACCCTCCTGCGGCCGGCGACGTGCTCATTGCCCGTAGGCGGTATTGCGGGGAGCCAGCGAAGCCTCTACGGTGCCGCCGTATGCGCCCATGTTAATCCGCCCGTTCACGGCCCGTTCGCTCAGCGGATCGCCCGCCTCGCACGACGCCTCCTGCCCCAGCGGCATGGACGGGTCGCCCGCGTCGATGCACGGACTGGTCTGGTCGCCCCACGTCCACGAACCTTGGAGAGTATCCCAGTACCAACCTTCGCTGCTGAGGTGGTAATCACCCGGCGTCCAGATCGCATCAAGCCCTGACGACTCGGACCACTGGCCACGGGCGATGAACAGCGGATCGGCATCGATATTCCCCTCGCCGGGCCAACCGCCCTGGATATCGCAATACGTAACCGTTGCCTGCTGTCGGGAGTCCAGATTCACGCCGTCGCCGTTGTTGAAGTAGACAATGCAGTTGGTCAGGACCGGCGCGACGGAAGATACGCCAAGGCCAAAATTGTCGGCAATCGTACAGTTCACCAGGTTTGGATATCCGCCCAGGACGCCGCTTTCGCGGTTGCCGGTGATCAGGCAATTCGTGAAGGTGCCGTAGTTCCGCTGGATGCGCCGCCCGCTGACGTCGGCCCACATTTCCATGCCGATGCGGTTGGCGGAAATGTCGCAACAGCTCACCACCGGCTCAGCGCCGCCCCAGACCTTGATGCCCGCGGCGCAGTTGTCCATGACATCACAGTAGCTGATAGTCGGCTTTGCTCCATTGCAGAGGATGCCAAAGGTGCCGCCGGCAACCGTGAATCCCGTGAACAGGCTGTCGGCGGTCTCCCCGTCGGCGAACGTAACGAGCGGACCCGCACCGGCAATGACAGTAGCCGCCCGGACAGCCGGGTCCTCGGGATCCGACGAGGTGATCGTCACCTTCCTGCCGGCAAAGCGTATCTTCTCATCGTACACCCCCGGCTGGAGGAGAATCACGTCGCCGTCCTGGGCCCTGGCGATCGCATGCTGGATGTAGTCGTGGTGACTGCCCGAGGTGGCGTTCTTGATGGGACCGCTCATCAGCGAGTAGCCGAAATCAAGGCGAATCCCTGTGATCCCGTAGCTGTACACCCACGTGATCGTCGAACCACTGACCTCCGGCCCACCTCCGTAGGGGTAGTCGGGCAGATAGAAGTCAACGATGCCATACTCTCTCGTGACACAGCACATCCGGATGTTGCCACTCCAGGTGTCTCCGGACGAATAGACGATCGTGGGACCGTCGACGTCCGCCTGCAACTGCCAGCCGCCCTCGACCGCGACCTCGAACTCACGAACGTGGTTCGGGTCCGAGATGTCGGCGCCGTAGATGTCGCCGATGTCGTTGCGTTCGTCCGTCCACACGACCAGATTCCCTGAGATGGCGGGATCGTACTGCCGCTCGGCCGCCGTGCAGATCGCAAAGACCGGGATGCGGCTCAAGTCGGACACGTCCGCACCGTAAATATCGCCGTTGGCCTCCCAGACGACAGTATCGCCACAGATATCGACGAATCCCTCGTGAGCCTCGGTGTAGTTATCGAAGGGGTAAGGCACGCCCTGCCCGACTTCCTCGGCAACGGTGAAGTAGACCGGATGCGCCAGATCCGTCACGTCCGCCCCACAGATGTCGTACGTCGACTCCAGGTATCGCGTCTCATTGGACGTGTCCACCTCGCGATGTCTCAGCCAGACGACCTTGTTGCCCGATACTATCGGATAGCCGTAGGACTCGGTCTGCGTGGCCCGCCGCAGGACGACGCTCTCGCCGGTGACCATATCGGCAAGGTAGACGCTCGTACAGATCGGGTTGTAGTAGGAACCGGAGCCACTGGCCCAGACGACAAGGCTTCCGTCGATCTTGGGCTTGGTGTTCACCGTTCCCGTGTCGAACGTCCGGAACACTCCAGTCTGGGTGTCCGCACAGAAGACCTCCCAACTGGAAGGATCATAGTCCTCAAATCCGACGTAGGCAACGCTGGTGCCGGAGACAGCAGGATAGAAGAAGTAGCCGTCCGCATCCTGCGTGACCGCGAATGGTTCTGCACTCCGCGTGAACGGCGCTGCCTCAATCTTGACCACGTCCGGTTCGCTGTCGACGAAGCCGTCGTGGACGGTCAACTCGAACGCATAGATGCCGGCCTGTTCGCACCGGAAATAGGGCGTTGCGGAATCGGGCTCGAACAGTTCGACCGGCGGACCCTCGAGCTGCTTCCACGTGTAGATCAGCTCATCCGGTGGATCGGCATCGGCGGACTTGGAACCATCGAGCATGGCTCCTCCGGGGGCTTCCCGCAAGCTGTTCGACCCTGCGTCGGCCACCGGGCGCTCGTTGCCCACCACGACCAACACCGTGTCCGGCGCGCTGGTGTACTGCCCATCGGCAACCACCAGGTCGAACTTGTACCAGCCCTCGGCCGGCGGCGTGAAGACCGGTCGGCCCGCCGCCGCATCGTCGAGTTCCACCGCCGCTCCCAGCGTCTGAGTCCACTGGAAGGTGGTCGGGCCGGCGGGATCGGAGAAGTAGCTGCCGGTCCCATCCAGGGTGACCGGCTCGGGAGTCAGGATATGATGATCGTCGCCGGCGTAGGCCAGAGGTTTGACGTAGCCGATATGCTCATCAGCCCCGATATCCACACGCAACGCGTACACGCGGGGGTCGCCATCGATGTCTGTCTCGCCCGGACGCGGGACGAAATTCGGGTCTCCGGCGCTGACACAGGGAGAGCTTGGGTCCAGGTGATATCGCTTGCTCCACGATGTCAGAAACACGGGGTCCTGGCTGATATTGCCGTGGCGTCCGGTCCAATCGGCCTCCTGCCCAATGATGTTCTCGTACGTGCGAGGGTCTTGCGTGACATAGTTGCTCGGGGTATTGCCCCATACGTTGTTGAACCGAAGCACGTCGCCACCGGCGTAGCTCCAATACAAACCCCCTCCGCTCTTGGCGTTGCAGATGAGATTGTTGGCCACCATCAGACGCTCGTAGTCATACCCGAACGACGCGACCACGTTGCCCCCGCGACCGGATTCCGGTTCCAGATCGGTATTGTTGCCCACAATCGTGTTGTTCACGAGTGAGCCGGCGTAGATGTAGACGCCCCCGCCCAAAGCCGAGGTATTGTTATAGATGAGGTTGTTGGTGACCGTAGCATATCCGCCGGCATAGATTCCACCACCGCTCTCGGCCGAGTTGTTGTAGATCACGTTGTGGCTGATGATGGCCGAGCCCGAGCAGTAAATCCCGCCCCCGTCGGACCACTCGTATCTGTATGTGATATAACGCCCGCCATCCACCTGGACTTCCACCTGCTCTTCGGAGTAGGGCGCGACATTGTTCGTGATCACGTTGCGCGTGATGGTTGGCGAGGCTCCCCTGCACATGATGCCGGCGCCGTACGTATAGCTGTAGTAGTCATAGGAGTATATCAGTGTGCCGGTCCCGCCGGTGATCGTGAAGCCCGTCAGGACGGCCGCATTGGTCTCGTCGTTCTCAAAGGTCACGACGCTCCCTTCTCCTTCGCCGTTGAGGATCGTGTACCCGACAATCCTCGAATCGTTCGGGTCCGTGCTGGTCACGACGATGTTCCTGCCGTTGAAGTTGATCCTCTCGAAATAGAGGCCGGGGGCGACGATCACGGTGTCGCCGTCGGTGCTGGCGTCGATCGCCTGCTGGATCGATGAATACTCGCTGGGCACGTTGCGAATCGTGGCAACGGCCGGACAACTTGCCAGGGCAACTACGACAAGACTTGCGGAAATCAGACGTCTCATGGCTTGACCTTTCCCTCGCTCAATAAATCGCACTATCTCACAAGGCCGACCGGAAGGTGTATCAGCCTCCGCTCAATGACGCTGATATTCTAACCCAAACACCCCTGCACTGCAACTCGATTCGTGTCAAACTGCCCACAAACAGACCTCCAGCCTGCTCTTCCCCCTATCTTCGACGTTTCTGGGCCTCTTCTTGTTACAGGTTTTCTATGTTTTTCCGCGCCGTCGCCCCGATCAGCAACTTGGATGTCCCGAACGCCGCCACCCGCCGGATTCCAGTTGAAAACGAACCTCAGGTGGGCATAATGGGGTCTCGATCGCTCGGCCACAGCATGAAATTCGAGGACAAGATCATGACATGGCACCTACGACAGATTGCACCTTCGATACTTCTGGGCCTCCTTCTGCTGTCTGTGAGCTGCTCTCCTGACGCATCCCGGCCACGCGACAGCGGCAAGAACCAGCCGCTCCCCGGTCCCGGCCTCGGGGTCGTCACCGAATCGGCCCGGAGCATCCCAATCGTCTATGACGTCGACGTCGTCGTGGTCGGTGGCAGCTCGGCAGGCGTTGCGGCGGCAGCCGCTGCCGCTCGAAACGGCGCCAGGGTCTTCCTCGCAGCGCCGAGGCCTTATCTGGGGGAGGACCTGTGCGGAACGTACCGTCTCTGGCTGGAGCCGGGCGAGGAGCCCCGCTCCGACATGGCCAAGGCCCTCTTCGCGGAGCCTCCGTCCGCCCGGCAAATGCAGAACGCGGTTCCTTTCACCTATGAGGCAGATGTGCCCTCCGCGGCCCGCCACCCGGACACCACCCCCGCTTCGGTCCTGAACGACGGGAAATGGCACAGCGCTTCCTCACAGAGCGTCCAATACGACGGCAACGTGGTCATCACCGCCGACGTGGGCAGCGAGCAGCGTCTGCGGCGGGTTCGGATCATGGCCTATCAGCGCAACGGGGACTTCGAGGTCGACACCGTCACCATCGAGGTCAGCCGGGACGCGAAGGGCTGGAACCGAGCCGCGATGATCAAGAACGGCAAACTCGGACAGGGCTCATTCGAGGAATCACCTGTCGAGCTGTCCGCAGGACTGGACAGCACCGCCCGATACGTCAGGATTCGGGTAAAGAAGTCACAGGCGGCCGGACGAATCCTCCTCGGCGAGATCGTGATCGAGAAGCCGCCGGGACCGAACTCTTCCCCGCATGACCAGGTCCCGCCGTCTCCCATGCAGGTCAAGCGTGTTCTCGACGACACCCTGCTCAACGCAGGCGTCGAGTTTCTCTATGGCTGCTATGCTACCGACATACTCCGAGACGAGAGCGGCAGGCTGGCGGGAATCGTGATGAGCAATCGCTCGGGCCGGCAGGCGGTCAGAGCAAAGGTCGTCATCGACGCCACGGAGCGGGCCCTGGTTGCGCGAATGGCGGGCGCCGAGTTTGATCCCTATGCGATGGGCTGGCACAGCTTCAGGCGCACCGTGATCGGCGGTGAGCTCCGACAGGGTGAGCACATGGAAGGGCGACGATTGCCCACACCGGTCCACGCGTCCGACGGACGGACCTACGAGGCCATCGAATACACCCTCCAGATTCCCATGGAAGACGGCTCGTTCGCATCCTTTGCCAAGGCTGAACAGATCGCCAGGGACAAGACCTGGAGCCCCAGACAGGTGGATTCCTCGGAGACGTTGTTCCAGGTGCCGCCCGACCGCATGAAGGGCAAGTCTCGGGAGTGTTGCACGTGGCCTGGAGCGGCCGGCGTGAATCTCGACGTCTTCCGTCCCGAACGGATCGAACGGCTGTTCGTGCTTGGAGGATGTGTGGACGTGGCAAGATCGGCTGCCGAGAAGCTCCTGCGCCCCCTCGAACTGATTGTGGTGGGAGAGCGCATCGGTGCGGCAGCCGCCAGTGAGGCTCTCCCGCTGCCAAGGAGCGAGAAGGCAGTCGCAAGCGGCCTTCGAGCAGCGCCACTGGTCACAGGCAGTATCCGTGAGGACACCGCCTGGATGCGGCAGGACTGGCAGCATGGCGGCATGGCGCGGGCTGCCGAACGTGCGATCCCGATCCTGGGAACCTATGACGTGGTCGTTGTCGGGGGCGGCACAGGGGGCGCGCCGGCCGGGATCGCCGCCGCAAGGCAGGGCGCAAGGACGTTGGTTGTCGAGTACCTCCACGGCTTGGGCGGCATCGGGACGTTGGGCCTGATCGGCCAGTACTACTACGGTTACCGTGAGGGCTTCACCAAGGAGATCGATCTGGGCCTGGCCGAGCTGGGCGCATCCGAAGGGACCAGCGGCCAGCGCGGCGCCTGGGACAGCCAGTTGAAGATCGAGTGGTATCGTCGAGAGTTGAGGAAGGCCGGCGCCGACACATGGTATGGCGCATTTGGATGCGGCGCGTTCGTCGAAGGCAATCAGGTCAAGGGCGTCGTCGTCGCGACGCCACAGGGCCGGGGCGTGGTTTTGGCGAAGGTGGTCATCGACGCGACCGGAAGCGCCAGCATCGCTGCGGCCGCCGGGGCGGACTGCATCTACACGAATGCCGAGCACATCGCAGTACAGGGGACGGGGCTGCCGCCCTGGGAGCCGGGCGCCCGATACACCAACACGGACTTCACGTTCATCGACGACCTCGATGCAATCGATGCTTGGCGGTCGTTCCTCACCGCCCGCAAGAAATTCGACGATGCGTATGACCTGGCACAGATCGTTGACAGCCGTGAGAGGAGGCAAATCGTCGGCGATTTCGTCCTCTCGCCTTCGGACGCCTATCTGGGCCGGACCTTCCCCGACACCATTGTCCGGGCCAACAGCAATTTCGACTCGCACGGCTTCACCATTCATCCGATGTTCCTGCTCAAGCCGCCGGACCACGAGGCGGTGCCCTGCTATGTCCCCTACCGCTGTCTGCTGCCCAAAGGCCTCGAAGGCATCCTCGTAACGGGGCTGGCCGTCAGCGCCCATCGTGACGTGATGCCCGTGATTCGCATGCAGCCGGACATTCAGAACCACGGCTATGCGGCGGGCGTCGCCGCGGCGATGGCGGTCCAGGCGAATCGGGAGCTGCGTGACATCGACATCCGCGCACTCCAGCAGCATCTCGTCGAGAAAGGGAACCTGCCCGCCGAGGTGCTTGCCCACGAAGACTCGTTCCCGCTGCCCCAGGAGCAGGTCGAGCGTGCCGTCGCGTCCCTGACAGACGATTTCGAGGGCATCGAGATCGTCTACGCCCAGCCGGAGGCGGCTCTACCTCTCCTGCGTCAGGCGTACACCAGCGCAACCAGTGAAGAAGACAAGCTCGCCTACGCCCACATCCTCGGCATCATGGGCGATTACGCTGGCGCCGCGACGCTCGCGGACGCCGTGAGACAGCGCCAGTGGGATGAAGGCTGGAAGTACACGGGCATGGGACAGTACGGCCTGAGCATGAGCCCGGTGGACAGCCTGATCGTCGCTCTGGGGCGTACCGGACGCAGAGAGGCCCTCGATCCTATCATCGAGAAGATCGCCCAACTCGGTCCCGAACACGCGATGTCTCATCACCGGGCGGTGGCCATGGCGCTGGAGGCCCAGCGGGATCCTTCCACGGCAAGACCGCTGGCAGACCTGCTTCGCAAACCCGGCATGACCGGGCACGCCTTCATCGACATCAAGAAAGTCATGACGAGCATACCACCGAGTCCGGTCGACACCTCCACACGAGAGGTTTCGCTGCGGGAACTGATCCTGGCAAGAGCTTTGTATCGTTGCGGCGACGACGATGGCCTTGGCGAAAGCATCCTGAGAGAGTATGCTCGCGATCTGCGCGGCCACTATGCGCGTCACGCGACGGCCATTTTGAAGGAGAAACCAGGGCGCCGCACCTGAGGCGGCTGCGGTGCCCCGGACAAAAGGAACAAAGGCGATCATAGACCGTTGGAACCTTAAGGAGGTAAGAAATGGCAGGACAATACCGATTCTCGTTTGGGCCATGGAACATTCATGAGGGGGGCGATCCGTTCGGCCCGACGGTCCGGACCACCATCAAGTTCGCCAAGAAGCTCAAGCTCTTCAAAAAGCTCGGCTTCGAGGGCGTGCAGTTTCACGATGACGACGCTGTACCCGACATGAACGAGCTGGGCCCCAAGGAAATCGTCGCCAAGGCCAAAGAGGTGCAAAAGACGTTGGCCGATGAAGGCCTGGTCGCCGAATTCGTCGCGCCCCGCCTCTGGGAAGACCCACGCACGATCGACGGCGGCTACACCTCGAACGACCCCGAATGTCGCAAGTACGCCCGCGACCGCAGCCGTCGCGCCATCGATATTGCGGCGGCCCTCGAGACCGATCTGATCGTCCTGTGGCTGGCACGCGAAGGAACGTACATGCGGGAGGCCAAGGACAGCAAGGTGGCGGTCGACCGCCTCGTCGAAGCGATCGACGACATGCTCGCCTACAACAAGAGCATCAAGATCGCCATCGAGCCCAAACCCAACGAGCCGATGGACCAGGCTTACATCCCGACCACGGGACACGCGATGGCGCTGGGGTACCTGACGAAGGATGCCGGCCGCGTCGGCGTGAATATCGAAACCGCTCACGCCATCCTGGCGGGCCTCGATCCGTCGGACGAGATGGGCTTCGCGCTGGCGTACGATAAGCTCTACACGGTCCATTTGAACGACCAGAACGGCCTGAAATTCGACGAGGACAAGAGCTTCGGATCGGTCAACCTGCGCCGGGCCTTCAACCAGGTTCGCATCCTCGACAAGTACAACTACGGCAAGAAGGGCGAGTTCGTCGGCCTCGACGTCAAGGCGGTGCGGACGCAGAAGCAGGATGTCGCAACCAAGCACCTCAGTAACAGCCGGACGATCTTCCTGCAACTGGTCGAACTGGTGCGAAGTCTCGATGAAAGCCGCGTCGAACAACTGATCGCCGAGCGTGACTACGAGGAACTGGACCTGCTTATCGTCAACCACCTGATGGGCAAGTGAACCGCCCGAAGCTTCGACGAGAGGAACCATGAGGAACGACAAGGTTGTCCTGAGTCTCGGCGCCCATCCGGACGACGCCGAGTTCATGTGCGCCGGGACCCTGGCCCTGCTCCGCGAGCGAGGCTGGGAAGTCCACATCGCAACGTTCACGCCGGGCGATTGCGGCACCGTCGAGTACAGCCGGGAAGAGATCAGCCGGATTCGCAAGAGCGAGGCCGCCAAGGCGGTCAGCCTCCTCGGCGGTCAATATCACTGCCTCGAATGCGACGATGCCTTTATCCTGTACGACCGGCCCACGCTGGTGAAAGCGATTGCGCTGATACGGAAGGTCCGCCCGAAGATCGTCTTCACGCTGAGCCCGTCCGATTACATGGTCGACCACGAGATGTCCAGCAAGCTGACGCAATCGGCGTGCTTCTGCTGCGGCATCGTCAATATCGAAACGCCCGGCGCCGAGCCGTTTGAGCCGGTCCCTCACCTGTACTACGCCGACGCGGTCGAAGGCAAAGACAAGTTCGGTGCCGAGATCGCACCCGGCTTCATCGTGGACACCAGCAGCGTCATCGACATCAAGACGAAGATGCTCGTTTGCCACGAGAGCCAGCGCAACTGGCTACTGGCTCATCATGGCATCGATGAATACACCGACCAGATGAAGAAGCTCGGTCGCAAACGCGGGGCCGCGATCGGCGCCGAATTCGGCGAAGGGTTCCGCCAGCACCTGGGGCATGCCTACCCTCAGGACAATCTGCTCAAGGCCGAGTTGGGCAATCTGGTCCACATGAGATAGGGGAACGATCATGGGCAGAAAACAGAGTCTCCTGGCCCCGGACTGGTGGGACTACACCACGCTTGATGACGCGATTCTCAACGACGCGGCCCGGCTCACCGCCGAGGGCATGGCGGGTCTGAGCCGGGAAGGCTTCCAGGTCGTCTTCTACGACACGCTGGAGGATTTCTACCTCGCCGAGGCCCTCGAGTATGTCACCGCCTGGAAGCAGGCCACGCCCGACGACCCGGTGGGCGTTTGCGGGCCGATCGGGCCGACCGAGCAGTTGCCTCTCGTGGCAAGACTGGTCAACTCGCTGGAGCTGAAGCTGCGGAATGCCCACTTCTGGGGCATGGACGAGTGGTACATGAACGGCGCGGAAGTGCCCGAGACACACCCGTTGTCATTCGCCAAGGCGGACAAGGAGCTGTGTTTCGATCGGATCCGACCGGAACTGAGAATGCCCGAGGCGAACCTGCACTTTCCCAAGGCCGATCCGTCGGCCTACATTCGAAGCTGGGACGGTGTCCGCTGCGCCGTCATGCAGGGCGGCCAGGGCGACATCAAGCACTGGGCGTTCAACGACCCGGTTCGCCGGCAAGGCCCGTACAAAGACCGCCCGCCGACGCCGCAGGAGTACCGCCAACTGACGACGCGCGTCGTGGACCTGCATCCCGTGACGGTGATGCAGAACGCGCGAACCAGCGGCGGCGGTGTCGTGACGAGCGTACCGACCCAGGCGATCACCGTCGGCCCCCTCCAGACATGGCAGGCCGAGAAGGTCTCGATCTGGCAGGCGGGAACGCACGACAATCCGTTCGGCATGCGTCTGACCACGTTGATGATCGCCAAGAAGCTCGCCGACAGCGCCGTGCCCATGTCCCTGCTGGCCGACCACCCCAACGTGCAATTCAATTTCTATCGCCCGGCGATCGGCACGTGCGAAGCGGAAATGCACTGAGGCCAAACCGCGAAAGGAGACACCACTGATGGCTGTGGATGTTCTGATCCTCAACACGGCGGTCGCCGACCTGCGCCGGGCCGACTTCCAGTTCGCCGACCGGCTCGTGGGCAAAGGCGGCCTGGCCAAGTGCAGAACCGAAGACATGCCCGACTATTCTCAGGAGCAGATCAAGCAGTGGATCGACGAAGGCAGCGCCACCGCGGGCGGGCCGGGCAACACTGCCCCGCTGATCGCCCGGACCGGGCTGAAGGTCGCCGTCGGAGTCAATCTCGGAAAAGGCGATTACGACGGACTCGACGCCCAGGGCCGGTTCTTCTACGACGTTCTGGTCGCCAACGGCGTCGACATGTCCGCCACGCACGTTCACCCGACCCTTCCGACCGGTACGACGTTCATCCACAACCCCAAGGGCGACGACCGTGGCGGCATCGCGTACTTCCCCAATGCCAACAACGATTTCGATTTCGCGATCTTCCGCAAGGCCGTCGAGCGGCTCGAACCGCGGATCGTTTACTACATGTATTCCGGCCTGTCCGACCGGGGCGACGCCAACGGCGGTCGGGACCTGGCACAGTTCATCCACTGGTGCCGGACCCGGGGGGCTCTGACCATCGCCGACAGCCACACCCTGACGGGAAATCCGCATCGGCTCATCGCCGAAGGCAAACCCGTCGCTGAGTATCGGCTCCTGGAGCCGCTCCTGCCGGAGCTCGATGTGTTCTTCACCTCTTCGGACGAGGCCAAGCTGATCCAGAACACGATCGGGAAGCCTCGCGACTGGGTCGAATTCGATGAGAGAGAAAACAATACCCACTTTCTGGAGTTTCTCATCGAGCGATTCTGGCGGGATAAGGGACGAACGCGTCTGCTCGGCGTCACGGTCAGCAACGGCGCTTACGAGATCCACCGTGGCCCCGATGGTCAAACCGCCGGACCGGTCAAGGTCATCTCGCGATTCCTCAGCGGCGAGGTCATCGACCTTGTCGGCGCCGGCGACTCCTTCCGGGCCGGCTTGATCACCTATCTGGCGAGCAACCTCGATGCGTTTCGCGCCGGCTCATTCGATTTCACACAGGCCGTGCAGGCGGGCAACCTCTTCGCGTCGCTGTTCATCAAGGCCCCGCTCGACGACCGCTACGCCAACATCAAGACCTATGGCAAAATGCTTCGCGTCCTGCAAATCAACAAAGGCTTCGACAGCTTCGAGGCCCTCTGCAAGGCGCTGGATTGACCGGGAGTGAACTCAGATGGCACTGAACAAGGCTTCGTTCGACTGGCAGGACCGCGTGAGCAATCCCGCACAGGTGGGCGGCATCGAGACCAGCATTCTCGATAACGGGCTGGGCAAGGGCACGCGAATCGCGTGGATCAACACAGGCTCCGGGCTGCGATACAAAGTGGTCATCGATCGGGCACTGGACATCGTGGACGCCTTCCACAATCAGCACAGCCTCGCCTGGCTCAGCCATGCCGGCGTGACGGCGCCGCGGCCGGACGCCAATCAGGGCATCGAATGGCTGTGGCCTTTTGGCGGCGGCCTCCTGACGACTTGCGGCCTGAGCCACGCCGGAGCGCCTGACGACGACGAATCGGGCCGGCGAGGTCTGCACGGGCGCATCAGCAACACCCCCGCAGAGGTCGAGTCCATCGTACAGCCCGACCTTCGGGCGGGCAGGCTCGAAATGAGCATCACCGCGGTGGTAAAGGAATATCGCGTCTTCGGCCCGACTCTGCAACTGCGCCGGACCATCTCCAGCACGCTGGGCCAGGGCACGATCCGCATCCACGACGTGGTGACGAACCTGGGCAACACGCCGACGCCGCATATGCTGCTCTACCACTGCAACTACGGCTGGCCGTTGGTCGACGAGGGCACACAAATCGTCTGGAAAGGCGCATGGCGATCACGTGGCCTGGATATGGACAACGCGATTTTCAACGACAAGAACGATTTCCGCACGTGCCGCAAGCCGCTCGAGGCACATCGCGGCGGCGGCGAGGCCTGTGGCTTCGTCGATGTCGCAGCCGACAAGAGCGGTCTGTGTACCATTGGCCTGCACAACAAGAGACTGGGGTTGGCGGTCGCGACCCGTTACAGGAAAAAGCACTTCCCCTGCATGGCCAACTGGCAGCACTGGGGGCCGGGCGAGTACGTCACCGGCCTGGAGCCGGGCACCAATTTCCCGATCGGCCAAAGTGCGGCCCGCAAACAGAAGCAACTGATCTACCTTGGCCCGGGCAAGAGCCGCACCTACGACCTGGAGATCAGCGTGCTCACAAGAGACGCAGACATCAATGCGTTCCTCAAGACGGCCGGGCAGTGAGATGGCCGATCACACGTTCGTGGGTTTCGGATTCGGGCCGATCCAGAGCGGCCTGTTCGCCAAAGAGGCCTTTCAGAGCGGCCGGTTCACCCGGATCGTCGTCGCCGAAATCGATCCGGCACTGGTCCGCGCCGTTCGGGCCAATTGTGGCACGTACCACGTCAACGTCGCCAGGGCGGACCGCATCGAAACGCAGCGGATCGACAACGTCGAGCTGCTCGACCCGACGGACTCCAAGGACAACAGGACGCTTCGTGGTGCGCTGGTCCAGGCGACGGAAATCTGCACCTGCCTGCCCTCGGTGAACTTCTACACCCCGGGCCAAGCCAACAGCGTCGCCGCACTGATCGCCGACGGCTTGGCACGGCGAGGGCAAGGACCCACCATCGTCTACGCGGCCGAGAACAACAACCACGCGGCCGAAATCCTGCGGGACGCCGTCGCGGCGCATTTGAGCGGTCCGTTGCCGTCACGCGTGCAGTTTCTCAACACGGTGATCGGCAAGATGAGCCGGGTGGTGAACGATCCGGCCGAAATCGCCGCGCTGAATCTCACGCCCATCGCTCCAGGAATCGACCGGGCGTTCCTCGTCGAGGAGTTCAATCGCATCCTCGTCAGCAAGACGACGATCGCAGGCTTTGCGCCGGGCATTCAGGTGTTCGTCGAGAAGGACGATCTGCTGCCCTTCGAGGAGGCCAAGCTCTACGGACACAACGCCATCCACGCGCTGCTCGGCTTCATCGGTGCGCTCAAAGGCTACACGAGAATGACCGACCTGGCCGGCGACAAGCCCCTGATGCACGTTGCGAGGGAGGCCTTTGTCCGCGAATCGGGCGGCGCCCTGATCCGCAAGTACGCGTCGCTCGGCGACGAGCTGTTCACCGAGGCGGGTTACCGCCACTATGCCGACGACCTGCTGGAGCGAATGACCAATCCGTACTTGGCGGACACGACCGCCCGGGCCGCCCGTGACCTCCTTCGTAAACTGGGCGCCAATGATCGCATCTTCGGCACGATGGTCCTGGCCCTCGAGCAGGGTATCGAGCCCCCCAACATGGCCACCGGCGCGCTGGCCGGTATCGCCCTGCTGCTGGCGAACGCGACGGAGTACGGCCTGCCCCAGGAACTGGAATCGCTGAACTGGCAGTCACTTCGCGCGGAAGACGCCGTGCAACTGCTCACATGGTTGTGGCGGACTCCGATCCCGGCCGCGGCAGATTCAATCATCGACTGCACGTGCGCGGCCGGCAGACCTCTGGTCGATCTGCTCGCTCCGTAGCCGTTCGACGCTCACTCCATAGAGATCAGCCAATCTCGGAAGGCGTCAAAGGCCTTGTCGTGGCCGGAGCGATACCCGAAAGAAGAACCCCTCATGCTCGGGGGGAAGCCGTGAAAAGAGGCCTTTCGACGAATCGCAGGATTGTCTGCGTCCACGATTTCGGCGTGCAGATCCACGGCGAACGCATCTCCCACGTTTTTCGCATCCTGGTCGACATAGAAGCCCACACGCTGAGAATCCACACGGTATTTGACTATCGAGTGGACCGCCAGACCTCGTTCGAGGGCGTCCAGGCAACTTATGAATGCCTGCTCGGCGGTGGCGCGAGATTCATTGGGATCGGGCGCACGAAGGAGAACCACACCCGGCGGTTCACGGGAGATCTCCTTGGTGAACACCCATGGTGTGTAGCGCCGGTCGTCGCGAGTCACACCCTGCCCCAGATGCTTCAGCACGATCTCCACTCTCGTGCGATTGTAGAAACCCGCACCACTCTCCAGCCGTTCGCCTTCCCCCACGCTGGAGGTCAGAAGGAGCTGCTCGACCGTAGAGCGTGTACCAGCCAGAATCTCGATCCCGACGGCCACGCCGGGACAGGCTACTACCTCAGAAGAACCCAGCGAGATCAGACAGGAGCAGTCCTGCGCTTGAGTCCCTTCAATATACAGTGGGTAGCGCATGTGGCTCATTTCCACGGGGTGTTCCGGCGACGGAGCGGAGACAATGGCCTGCATGGCGTTCCGGAACGAATCGACATCCCTCTGTCTCTCGACACAGAACGCCTGCACATCGCTCAGACGCGTGCGAACCCTGGTTTCCATATCGGGCGGAAGAAATAGATGCAGGCCCTCGTTGGACTGCGTCAGAAGATGGTTCCGAGCATGATGCGTTTGAGAACCATGCCAATACCGAAACGTCACCATCCACAGCCTGGCATCCGACGTCGTGAACCTGGCCAAGTCTGTCACCAGAGCATCCGAGCCCAGAGAAGAGGTCTCCGCGTCGGACTGTCCCTCTTGCGTGGAATACCGCCATCTGTACTCGGTCTTCGACTGTTCCCAGTCCGTCATCTCCAGGGTGGCTATCCGCCTCAGGCTGTCTGCCATCTGGCCTTGGATCGCCGGGTGAAACAGACGGACGTATTCCTCCACGTCGGCCGCTTCCAGGACGTTGAAATAGCGATCGGCCAGCCGCTTCAGGTCAGACTTCGGCACGGAAGGCCCTTTCTTCTCACATCCTGCGAACAACAGGCTCAATGCGATCAGGAGAACAGCCTCTGGGCGGAGCCCCACGCAGCGCCGTGAGAAGACACAGAGGTCGAAGCTGTGCATTCTCTCCACCAACAAACATATCCCTTTGATCGTCGGAGGACCCTTCGGCACGCGTTCAAGGCCCTCCGGTGCGAACGGCATTCATTGTAGCATCGCGTGGAGAAACCGTGAAGGGCACGATCCTGCCGAAAGATGGCTAACCCGACATATCGGTCTCTCGTCCTGTTCGGATGCCATACGATCCGCGACCTCTGTCTGGCGTCACCTGGCATCCACTGCGTCCATGGGGTCTGATGTATGCCGGTGTTTCCGCGATACGTTTGGTCCGTATGAGCTTATAATGCCGACTCATGGATGGCAAACACAGGCAACACAAGCTGGCTTATGCGTATGCGATGGTCGCCGTGCTGTTCTGGGCAACCTCCGCGTCCGCGTTCAAGCTTTCACTGCGGCATGTCCAGGACCTGCCGCTGTTGTTCCTTGCCTCCGCCACATCGACTGTCATCTTCGGAATCTATCTGACGGCCGCACAGAGGCTGCATCTGCTAAGGACGCTGACCCACAAGGACTTGCTCTGGTCGGCCGGACTGGGCTTCCTGAATCCGTTCCTCTACTACGCCATCCTATTCAAGGCCTATTCCCTGTTGCCCGCCCAGGAGGCGCAGCCGATCAACTTCGTCTGGCCGCTGACGCTGGTGCTGCTCTCGATCCCCCTGCTGGGCCAGCGAATCAAGCCCGCTAGCATTCTGGCGATCTTCATCAGCTTCACCGGAGTGGTCGTCATCGCCACTCGCCCCGAGAGACCTTCAGACATCCTGGACTTTCGATTCAGCAGCGGGCTCGGGGTGCTGCTGGCCCTGAGCACCACGGTCGTGTGGGCTCTGTTCTGGATCTACAACACCAGGGATCGCTGTGATGAGGCCGTGCGTCTGTTCCTGAACTTCGCCTTCGCCACCGGATACACGTTCATCGCTGTCTTGCTGACGGACCAAGTCGATGTGCCTGTCTGGCAGGGACTGATCGGAGGCGTCTACATCGGCCTCTTCGAGATGGGGATCACGTTCCTCGCGTGGCTCAAGGCCCTCAAGCTGGCCAGGACCACCGCTCACGTCGTGAACCTGATCTACCTGGTCCCCTTCCTGTCGCTTCTGGTCATCGCGCTGGTGTTGGACGAACAGATCCTCCCAGCGACGCTCGTCGGCCTGGTTCTCATCATCGCCGGCATCGTCCTGCAGAAGCGATGGGCATGATTGTCCGGATTCGGCGACCGAAACGCGTCTACACACGTTCCGGCACAGCGAACGGTCTGCGATATGGACGCGTCAGCAGGAGGTCGGCCTGAGGATTTCCTACGAACTTCTCCGTCGCCGGATTGAACGTCAGCATGGGCCCGAGCTGATACGTGCCTTTTTCGACATCGAGACCTATGGCGCCCTTCACCGTCGTCAGGACCCTGTCCCAAGACCGGGTGATTTCCTCATGCTTGTCAAGCACGCTGGGCCTGGTCGTGCCTGCCACTTGCTCACCGAGGCGATAGGAAATGTTGCCCAGTTGGCAACAGGCGCTCGACAGATGCGCTGCTTCGATGTCCGCATTGAGGTCTTCGACTTTTCGGCTGCGCATGGCGCGAATGAAATTCCCGAAATGATCGGTGTCCATCTCGAAGTCGGGAACCGCCAGTTCTTCACCCTGGTCGGAGCCCTTTGGATAGAACTTGGGCTTGTTGTTGCCTTTGATCACTCCCTCCTCCAGGTAGAACTCGTTGCCGACATTGCTCGGATACTTCTTGCCGTCGGCGCCCTCGCGGTCCACCAGGCCGATCACCTCAAACACCAGCAGCGGCCCGCCGAAGTCCATGATGGTCAACTGGCAGTTGGGCGTCTGGGCCTGGTCGGTGAAGGGTGGATGGCCCTCCGCCGAATTCACCCAGCGGCCGCCCATACTGATCACGTTCTTGGGAAGGGTCGAACCGGGAATCGCCCAGCGTGCGATGTCCATCTGGTGCACGCCCTGGTTGCCGATCTCGCCGTTGCCGAACTCCCAGAACCAGTGCCAGTTGTAATGTACGAGGTTCTCGTGGTACGCCTGCTCCTGCGCGGGGCCGAGCCAGAGGTTGTAATCGAGGTTCTCCGGCGGCTCCTGGATCGGCTTGAAGCCGATGCTCCAGCGGCCCGATCCGTTCTTGGAGGCCGCACCCTTCGAGACCAGCAGCTTGCCATATTTACCGCTCGCGATAGCCGCCACCTGTCGCGCCCAACCCTTGCTGGATCGGCTTTGCGTGCCGTGCTGTACGATACGCTTGTACCTGCGGGCCGCTTCCACACATTTGCGTCCTTCGAAGATGTTGTGGCTGCACGGCTTCTCCACATACACGTCCTTGCCCGCCTGGCAAGCCCAGATCGTGCCCAGCGAGTGCCAGTGGTTGGGCGTGGCGATCGAGATCGCGTCGATATTCCTGTCTTCGAGCAGGTGGCGGATATCGACGTACGTGTCCACCTTGTGGCCATACTTCGTCTCAAATGCGGCGGCTTTGTTCTCCAACACCTTGCGATCCACATCGCAGAAGGCCGCGACCTGCACGCCATCCATCGCCTCGAACGCGCTGATGTGGGAACCACCGCGGCCGTTGATCCCGATGACCGCGATTCGGATTTCGTCGTTGGCGCCGCGCGCCTTCGAGAACGGACTGGCCAGCGCCAGACCGACCCCTGCTGCCATGGAACTTTTCACGAACTGTCTGCGCGTCATTCGTTGCATGTCCGGCCTCCTTCTGCTGGGGTGGAAAACGACAGCACACCTGAATGCACATGAGTGCGAGCGTGCTGGTCTGCAGTGTGTTGCATAAATCTCACGGCAACCCTGTCACGAGAGTCGCGATGAACGGTCTCGTATAGGCTAACCGGACAATCCGGGAGCCGCAAGCGCAAATCCCGCCAGATTCTCCGTGCAATCCAGTCCGTGAATGTCAGTCGGCAGCGATGCCCGCGGTGCGCTTGGCGGACAGGACGGTATTGTACATCAGCATGGTGATGGTCATCGGGCCGACGCCGCCGGGCACCGGGGTGATCAGCGAGGCCTTTTCCTTGACCGCCTCGAAATCCACGTCGCCGACGAGCCGGTAGCCCTGCTTCCTGCTGGCGTCCTCGACACGATTGACGCCGACGTCGATCACGACGGCGCCGTCCTTGACCATGTCAGCGGTGATGGTGTTCGGCCGGCCCGCAGCCGCCACGAGGATGTCCGCCTGGCGGGTGTGGTAGGCGAGGTCCTTCGTCCGCGTGTGGCAGACCGTGACGGTCGCGTTGCCGGTGGGATTCTTCTGGATCAGCATGTTGGCCAGGGGCTTGCCGACGATGTTGCTGCGGCCGACGATCACCACGTGTGAGCCTTCGATCTTCACGCCACTTCGAATCAGCAGGTGCAGAACACCATGCGGCGTACACGACAGGAACGCTTTTTCGCCCACCACCATCTTGCCCACGCTGACCGGATGGAACCCATCAACGTCCTTTTCCGGATCGATCGCGAAGAGAACCTCCGATTCGTTCATGTGCCTGGGCAGCGGCAACTGGACCAGAATACCGTTGATCCTGGGATCGGCGTTCATTCTGGCAACCAACCGCATCAACTCGTCCTGAGAGGTCCCTTCGGGCAGGTGGTGGTGGTCGGAATAGATGCCCAGCTCGGCGCAGGTCCGTTCCTTGCCGGTTACGTACGACACCGACGCCGGATCGTCGCCGACCAGGATCACGCCCAGACCCGGTACAATGCCTTTGGCCTTGAGCTTCGCGACTTCCGCTTTCAGTTCGGCCCGAATGTCGGCCGCCACCTGCTTGCCATCAATGATCCTCGCCGTCATTTCATTCCATTCTCGACTTGCGACTTACGATTGAGCAGTTGCACGACCGGGCACTCTGCGCTCTTTCAAATCGTAAATCACAAATCGTAGATCGTCAATCAAAAGAGCCCGTGGACCTTGCCAGTGTCGACGTCGACATCGATGCGGCGGAAGGCGGGATTGGAACCGGTGCCCGGCATCAGCCGGATCGAGCCGGCCACGGGGACGACGAAACCTGCCCCTTTGAACACGAGGATGTCACTGATCGGCAGCACCCAGCCCGTCGGACGCCCTTTACGCTCGGGATCGTGCGACAGGCTCAGTTGCGTCTTGGCCATGCAGGTGCCCAGTCGCGTGCCAAGGGACTGTGCTTCGAGCCGCCTGGCCTGGGCCAGCGCGTCATCGGTGTAGGTCACACCGTCCGCTCCGTAGATCTCCTTGGCGATCAGCTCGATACGTTGTCTCAGAGGCATTTTCAGGTCGTAAAGGAACTCAAAATCGTTCGGTTCGTTGCACGTCTCGATCACCACCTCTGCCAGTTCGACGGCTCCGGGCCCGCCCTTGAGCCAGTGCTCGGAACAGACCGCTCGCGCCCCGGCGGCCTCGGCGACCCGGCGGACCAAGGCAATCTCCGCCGGCGAATCGGTGTGGAAGCTGTTGACGCAGACGATGGGCCGCACGCCGCTCTTCTTGATGATGTCAATGTGCGCCAGCAGATTGGCGCAGCCGGCTTCGACCAATCCGAGGTTCTCCGTGAGATACTCATGGCTCAGGGGCATACCGGGCTTGACCGCAGGCCCTCCGCCGTGCATCTTGAGCGCGCGAATCGTGGCGACAAGCACCACGGCATCCGGCGCCAGCCCTGACATGCGACACTTGAGATTCCAGAACTTCTCGAAACCGATGTCGGCGCCGAATCCACTCTCCGTAATGTGGTACTCCGCCAGCCTGGTGCCCAGGCGGTCGGCAATGATGGAACTCTGGCCGATGGCGATGTTGGCGAACGGTCCGGCGTGAATAAAGACAGGCTGGCCTTCGAGAGTCTGCACCAGATTGGGGTTGATCGCATCGATCAGCCAGGCGGTCATGGCACCGTCCACCTCCAGATCCCTCGTGGTGACCTCGTGGCCCTGCTTGTCATAGGCCACGACCATATGGGCAATCCGTTCTCGCAGGTCGCGCAGGTCTGCCGCCACCGACAGAATCGCCATGACCTCGCTGGCGACGGTCATCTGGAAGCCCGAGTCCATCTCGAAGCCGTCCATCTTGGCGCCGCGGCCGATGCGGATGTTGCGGAGGCTCTGGGCGCAGAAGTCCATCGCCCAACCGATCTGGATGCGATTCGGATCGACGTCCAGGCGCCTCAGGCCGCTCTGCGTCAGGCGGGCATCGTCGTAGTTCCGCTCGTGCTGCATCCGCGCGGTCAGAGCGACCATCGCCAGATTATGCGCGTTGGTCACGCAGTCGATGTCGCCGGTGAAGCGAATCGAGATGGGCGTCAGCGGAATGCACTGGGCCAGGCCGCCGCCGGCAGCCGAACCCTTGATGTTGAACGTTGGCGCGCTGCTGGGCTGCCGAATCGCCCCGCAAACGCGTTTGCCCAGCACGCCAAGCCCCTGAATCAGGCCCAGCGTTGTGGTCGTCTTGCCCTCCCCCAGGGGCGTGGGCGTGATGGCCGTCACATCAACGTACTTGGCCCGAGGTGAATCGTTCAGGCGGTCCAGGACTGTGGCGTAATCCACCTTGGCGAGCTTGGCGCCGTAGGGAATCAACTCGTTGTCGCGCAGGCCCAGCTCGGACGCAATTCGCCTGATCGGTTTGGCCCGATCTTCGGCTGCGTCCGCGATCTGCCAGTCCTGCATCCTTCGCGGGTCGAGATTCATAGCTGCCAGTCAGGATCCCATTTCGCATATGCCTGCCCTTCTGTCCGGGCTCAGTGTCCACATTGTACCCGAGAACCGGCAAAATGGGTGATGTCACAAAGCTGATTTTTATAACTATCTTGCTATATGGCCGCGTAACGAGCAGAAAAAGGCCTTTCCCAGGCTCGACAGCCGGCGATGTCTCGCTCTGCGAAGACGTGCCTTCAAGGCCTCAGAGGACTATCTGCTCCCGGGCAGGATCAAAGCGGGCGACCTTGCCTTCCTTCCACACAAGCATAGCCATTTGGAGGGCCGTTTGGACGTGGTAGGCCAAATCCATTGGACTGGCGGTCTTCGTCGTTCGCGACCGGCAGCAGGTCAGGAAGTCGCGCCAATACTCGACGAAATCCTCGCCGTGGTCGATGGGCACCCGCTGTGGCTGCTTCTTGGACTCCTGAGCCGGCGTGAAGACGATATCGTTGCCCTGGATGGTGAGGGTGCCTTCCCAACCTCGAACGATCGGAATCCGGCCGGGCGCCCCGCGAAAGCCCGTCCCCGTGTAATCGTTGCCCTGTGTACCCAGGACCGCCACGGTGATCGCTTCGGGGTAGTCAATCAGGATGTTGAATGTGTCGGGGATCTCCCGTTCGTCGTAGCGGAACTTGCCGCCTGTGGCGACGACAGTGCTCGGCATGGTCACGCCCAGCATGTGAATGACAGGCGTGAGGCTGTGCGGGAACAGGTCGGTGCTCGGTCCGCCCGCGTAGTCCTCGTACATCCGCCAGCGGAAGAACCGGCTGACGTCGAAGGGCTTCTTCGGAGCGTCGCCGAGAAAGGCATCCCAGTTCAGGTCCGCTCCTGGCCTGGCATTCGGATCGTCGATGGGCATGCCTCGCTCCCCCCAGTCGCCGACGCGGAAGTAGCCGCACTCGGCGTGGATCGGTTTGCCGATAAGCCCGTCCTCGATCAGCTTTCGCATCTGATGCCAGGCGCTGTCGCGCATTCCCTGACTGCCCAACTGAAAGACGCGGCCCGACTTGCGGACTTCTTCCGCCAGCCGCTTGGTCAGCTCGAACTGACGCCAGTGCGTGACGGGCTTCTCGCAGTAGACGTCCTTGCCCGCCTTGATTGCGTCGATCGCCTGGTACCCATGCACATGGTCCGGCGTCGCGATGCAGACCACGTCTACGTTCGGATCGGCCAGCAACTCGCGATGGTCCATGTAGGCTTTGCCGCCGAAGTCCTCGACCCGCTGGGCGAGCCGGGGTCGATAGACATCGCAGGCCGCAACGATCTCCACCGCCTCATTGCCCTGGGTCTTCAGCCATCGCACCGCACGGAAATGCGCCCCGCTGCGTCCGCCGCACCCGATGAAGCCCACGCCGATCCGGTCGTTGGCCCCTCGAACCTGCCCCACAGAGGGCTTGCGGGAACTCCCGACAAACGCCGCCGCCGCCAGCGCGCCGGCTCCATGCATAAACCCCCGCCGCGTCACTTTGGGATTCTTACTTTCGCTCATGGCACGTCGCTCCTCAGTCAGTCAAACAGCACGCTCTCTTGGGAAACCCATTCCCGGTACAGCCTCTCGATCTCCGCTGTCTCAATCCGCCCATCCCACAGGGCCACGCCATATCGCAGCATCAAAGGCGCGCCCGATGGAACGACCAGAGGCTTCTCATGCAGTCTCATCGTCCCCGATATGTACGCGAAGGGCGTTGCCATTGTAAACCACGTTGTCGGATGTCTCGGATTGTCCGGATGGCCGAACATCGCGACGGTGACGACTTTGTCTGGCGCCTTTGCCGTGTACGCACACCAGTTCGAGTCCGTAAGCCTCTCTTCGCCCCGGAAGATGACTCCGGGGCCGTTGTCCGGATTGCGGAATTCGCCGTTCGCGTCCATCGACCGGATGAACCGCAGCCCCAAACCGAAATAGTGCGATCCGCTCAGTGTCGCCGACGCCTTGCCCTCCGGCGCGGAGAGGCGGCTTTGCCACGTCAGCAGAACCGCTTTCGGCTCACCGGTGCGGCGGACGTTGATGGTCCGCTGTTCATCCAGAAGCCGGCGACCCGCCGCATCGACCCAGTGAATCCGCTCGCCGAAACTCGCCCAGGACAGAGACCCGCTCCTGAGTTCGCGTTCAACAAATGCGTCATGTCGTTGGTATCCGGCAGTTGGCGTCTCTTCCCAGCAATTGACGCCGTCCACCGCCACCGCGAACATCAGCGCATGGTGGTGCAGGTGATCGTGTGGCGCATCGAGCAGTACGTTCAAGCCGCTGGGCGTGTACAACTCCTTGACATACGGCTTGAATGGAACATCGTCGTAACGATACCGGAGCACGGGCGATTCACCCGCCCGCACCCAAAGGCTGTTGGCATCAACGGTTACCTTCCACGACGGCTCGCCCCGCACATCGCTGACCTCCATCGAGACGGCGATCAGGGCGATCACAATCGCCGACAGAATACGCCCCTTGCGCATGGTCGCATTTCTCCGGTGCTCTTTAGACAAACTGCTTGAGATGCTTGATGCTGCGTTCGGCCTGCTCGACCGTGCCGCACTCGACGCTCAGGACGATGTCGCGAGGGGCTTTCCGGCAGACCGCGATCACTTTCTTCCAATCAATCACCCCGTCGCCGCACGCACAACCGGCCGGCGTGCCGGTGACCTTGCCTCGCTCGGCCTTGGAGTGTTGAATCGAGATGTCCTTGGCGTGCAGGTGGACGAGCCTATCCCTGACGTGCTCCAACCAGACGATCGGATCGTGGCCACTCAGGTAGGAGTTGCCGGTGTCGAAATTGACACCGATGGCGGGCGAATCCACGAGGCCCACAATGCGGTCGAGGCCGGCCGGCGTCTTGCTGTACTGCTGATGGGGCTCGATCCCAATCAGGATGCCACGGTTCTCAGCGAATCCCGCCGCCTCCGTCAAAGTGTACTTCATCAGCACATGGTCTTCCTGACGTGTAGTCCAGCGGGGCTTGGGCCCCTCGTCGGTGTTGACCACCGGGGCTCCGCACTCGGCGGCGAAGCGAATCGCCTGCTTGAGATAATTGCCGCTGACGTCCGGGCGGCACAGCGCCGTGTGCGACGACAGTGCCGAGAGTTTCACCCCGGCCTTCTCGCAGGCCCGCCGGATACGGTACGGGTCCTCGGACATGGAGATCGTCATGTAGTAGCCGGCTTCGCTCATCAGCTCCCGGCCCAGATGAACCCAGGGCTCAATGTATTCGTAGCCCAGTTCGGCCGCCTTTTCGACGCCCCATTCGAAGGACTTGTCCGCGTGACGGATGAACTCCATGTTTACGCCGATTCCGACTCTGCCCATATCCATACTCCTTTCGTCAGTTGAACCACGCGATCACCGCCTGGAGACGGTCCATCGTCACGAACGCCAGCGACAGGATCGCGATCACCCACATTGTGGGCTTCACTTCGCGAGCCCTGCCGGCCGCCACCTTGATCAGCACGAACGAGATGAACCCGAAGGCCAGACCCCGGCTGATGCTGTAGCTCAGGGCGGTCATGACCATGATGATGAACGAGGGAAAAGCCTCCTCCATATTCGCGAAGTCGATCCGCTTGATCTCCTTCATCATGAACAGTCCGACCATGATCAGCGCCGGCGCGGTCGCGCACTTGGGCACGACCGCCACCAGTGGCACGAACAGCGTCGCGGCCAGGAAGCACAAGCCTGTGACCACAGCGGTCAGCCCGGTGCGTCCGCCCTCCGCGATGCCGGAGGCCGATTCGATGTACGAGGCAATCGACGAAGTCCCCAGCGCGGCGCCCAGCATGCTGGCCGCGGCGTCGATCTGGAGAAGGCGGTCCAGCCCTTTGATGGTCCCACGCTCGTCCACCATGTTGGCCTCGTGGCAACAGGCCACCAGCGTTCCGATGCTGTCGAACATGTCGATGAACATCAGCGCGAAGATATGGCCGAACAGGCTCCATTGCAGGGCCCCTGCGATGTCGAGTTGAAGGGCTACCGCGCGAATGTCGAAATCCAGCGACACGATGCCCGTCGGCCTCTGGGCCAGACCTGTCACGATGGCAAGCGCCGTCGAGAAGAGCATGCCGATCAACAGGGCGCCTCTGACCTTCTTGATGGACAGAAACATCATGAGAAGCAGTCCGCACAGGCCGATCGCGACCTTCCCGGTCAATGGCCCGGCACAGACCAGCGTCTCGTCATTGTTTACGATCAGGCCCAGGTCCTGCAGTCCGATGAAGGTGATGAACAGGCCGATGCCCACGGAGATGGCCGAGACCAGACTCGCCGGGATCGCCTCGACCAGCCGCTTGCGCAGGCCCAGCAACGTGAGGCCCCAGCACAGCAGGCCCGAAAGGAATACGACGCCCAGCGCCACCTGCCAGGTGATCTGGCCGCCCAGCACGAGGGTGAAGGCCAGGAACGCATTGAGTCCCATCCCGGGCGCCATCGCGATAGGCGCGTTGGCCAGCAGGCCCGTGAGGATCGACATCACGCCGCTGACGACGCACGTGACAATGATGAGCGCCTGCTTGTCCATGCCCGCGGCGCTCAGGATGCTCGGGTTCACAAAGATGATATAGGCCATCGTCAGGAAGGTGGTAACCCCGGCGACCGCCTCAATTCGTACGCTCGTCCGTCGCTTGCCGAGTTCGAAGTAATCCCTTGGCATTTCGCCCCTCGTCAGCTCGTAGTGTGCCCGTGACGACACACCGGAACGCAACACCTCACGGCGTCACTACAAACGACCATTGCGAGCGAGAGGAGTCGAACCTCCACGTCCGAAGGACACCAGGACCTAAACCTGGCGCGTCTGCCAATTCCGCCACGCTCGCGACGGACCGCGCCCATTATGCCCCGTGGGATGCGAGCGGGCAACCGAAATTCGGCCCCATCTTCTAACGCCGCGAGGCAGAGCCGCGGCGCCAAATTACGGCCAGGACAACCAGCCAGGGAAAGGCAGCGATAGACATGAAGGTCAGCAGCGGCGCCGGCACGGGTCCGGCCGCGCGAAGGATCAGGCCGCCCACGACGACGTAGGCATTGCCCCACGCCCCGGCGCGAAAGAAGGCCACCGGCGCCTCGGGATTGCCGATAAACGGACGCAGGACCCACCCCATCTGGACCCCCACGAAGGCATAGAGGACGAACCAAGCCCAGAGCAGAAGCCGATGCCTCGGCTCACGATGGATCAGGGGGCGATAGTACCGCCGGACCACGATCTGGGCGGCAAATGTGGCAACACCGAACATGACCATGTTGAACAGGATGGCCAGCCCATAGTCGTCGCACGAAACGTACCAGAACGCGGTGACAGGCGCCAGCGCGGCCAGCACAACCGTGACACAGGATTGCGTCGCAACGAGAGCCCGCAGGGCCTGGCCGAAGTCATCGCGCAACCCGGCCAGCGTGTTGACCACGAAGAAACTGGGCAGACACAGGGCAAACGTCGCCAACAGCAACAAAGGCACCTTGACACCGGAGTAGAACAACTGACGCAGACGTCCGGCCTCCAGGCCGCTGTACGTCCCCATCACCGCACCATAGAACAGGCCACAGGCAAGCAGCAGGATCAACAGCCAGCGCAGACGACCCATCAGGGGCGCATCGACCGCGAAGATACCCCTGCCCCGCAGGAAATCGTCTACTACCCGACCGAACGTACGCATCAAGCACCGAACAACTCGCCGATCGTGCGGACCAGATCGACGAAGATGTTGGCTTCGCGGGCGCGAAACCACTGGAACGGGATGTCCGGGGCGCCGATGAACGGGCGCAACACCCAGCCCATCTGGGCGCCCACCAGGCCGTAAATCACCAGCCAGACGCGAAACGTCGTGCCCGCCGTGTCTTTTGAGCGAGGAAAGACGAGAGGTCTGGCTGGCACCTCAAGGCTCGATTGCCCTGCGATCTCCGCGCTTGGGGCGGGATTCTGAACCCCGATCGCAGGTCCCCCCTGCGCCGCATCCAGGCGGGCCAGCATGGTCAGCAGGACCTTGAGCCCGATGATCCCTGATAGCGCGAAGAACAGGAAGTTCAGCAGCTTCATGAACGGATAGCTGGAGGTGCTGAGTGTGAAGAAGCCGGTAATGGGCCCCAGGGAAGCAAGCACCGCCAGATTGGCGGAGACCGGCGCCAGGATCAGACGCAGCGTGTCCTTCGGACCGAGCCGAACGCCGAGCAGCGCGCTGAAGACGTACAGCGATGGGAAGGTGATGACGAGCGTCAGGATGAAGAGGATCGGCACCTTGACCGCTGACGCAAACATCTGGGCGAAACAGGGTGGCGTCCGAGTCAGCACGGCATAGAGCCCCATGAACGCACCATAGACGACCCCGAGCACGATGGATACGATCACGAGCGGCTTGATCTGAATGTGTGCCATGCCTCCGGCCAGAAGCCGGGCGTCCCCTTTGTGCCCACGCAGAACCTCGTCCAATTCCTTCAACCATCGAATCATCGTTACTGCCCCTTCTCAGGAAGTTCGACTCACTTGCTCTCTCGCAGCCGCTTTCACTGAACGCTGGACAAGCCGTCTCTCAGTCCGATGCTCAATCCGCCTCGATCGGGATGCCGTTCTGCTGGCCCAGACGCACTTCGACCTCGTCGATATCCTTGGCGTCCGTGATGCTGTCGGCATCGACGTCGCCTGTCAGCGGCGAGGCGCAGCCGGCGACCTCTGGACCATTGAGGATCGCGCCGTAGATGTCCCAGTTGCCGTTGCGATAGTCCTGCCACACGACGACATAGGCCTTCAGCCAGGGACTGAAGGTGATGGCCGGGTGAGTCTGATCGGCGCCCTGCGAGACGATGGGAAACGCGGCCTTGGTGGTCAGATTGCAGCCATAGATGTCCCAGTTGCCGTTGCGGCGATCCTGCCAGACCACCACGTTGTTGTAGACATCCGGATTCGAAGCCTCGACCGAACCCTCGAAACCCAGCTGCGCCGGCAGACGAGGGTCAAAAACGTTGTCGCCTCCAGTAACGGCGGTCCCTTCGCCCTGATCCTGCCAGACAACCCACTTTCCGGCAATCGCGGGTGACTGGCACGGCCCAACCACGCTGCGCACTGGGAACCAGGCAGCGTCATCCGGATCGGACAGATCCCAGCCGCTGATGTAGGAGACCCCATTGAAGACGTCCTCGTAGACAACGATGTCACCGTCAACATCCGGACGCCACTGATCTTCCGCGTTTCGATCGAGCCAGAATGGCTGTGCGTTGGCGCGATCCGTTATGTCGACGCCGAGAATGTCCCAGCCGGCGTGTGCCGTCATCCGGCTTTGCACGACCACCAGATTGCCGGAGACGGCCGGACTGCACTCGTCCGCCGCGCTCTCGATGACGGTGAAGAACGTCTCGGTGGAAAGATCGAGACCGACGATGTCGCAGTCGTCGAACAGAAAAAACTTGTTCTGCCAGACGACCACATTGCCGGACACCGCCGGATACTGCGCCTCACTCAGTGTGTCCGCGAGTGTCAGTGGATCGATGCTGCCCGGGTAGGAAATGTCGCCGAGGCCGATGTCCCAGTCGCCGTTGCGATTGGTCTGCCAGACCACGGTGCAATCGTCGATGGCCGGGAACTGCTGATGCCCCGGCTCGCGGGCAATCGGGAATGTCTCGAAGGCCTCCGCTCCTGCCGAAACAATCAGCAAGCCGAACAATGCGATGGTGATCCCGCTGCGTCCCCTGCGCCGCTCAAACATGGTTTCTCCCCTTCCCGTAAAAGCCGCACTTGCCTGGGCCCTCCGCGATCGGGCTTCTCGCCGTCTTGCGACCACACACCGACCCGGGGTCAATGCCATTATAGCCTTCTCTTCCCCTGGATTCAATGGCCTCGACGGCCCCTGATCGACATTGGGATCAGTTCTGTAGGTCTTGTGGGAGACGCCGCGACATGACAGATGTCAGAAGAGGCCCTCATCTTCCGATTCCAGCTCGGGCGCGGGCTCCTCGGTGGCCGGCTCCGGCGTTTCCTCGCCGCGCTTGCTCATCTTTTCGATCCGCTTCTCGGCCTTCTGGAGGATCTGCCGGCAGTGCTGAATCAGGGCCATGCCCTGCTCGTACTGCTCCAGGCTGTCCTGGAGCGGGATTTCGCCCTGCTCGATCTTGTCCACGATGGTCCTGAGTCGCTTGATCGAATCCTCGAAACTCAGCTTGGTGATGTCCTCTTCAGTTTTCTTCTGCGCCATGATATCGTTTCCTGTCGCGTCTGCGTCTCGTCATTCGCTGGGGCGAATTGTGATTCGCCCCCACACACCTTGCTCTCGATGATGCTCTTGTCGGCCAGTTCCGTGAGCATCGCGTCCCCGACCTGCACGTCGGCGAGCGTGCGAACGAGCCGGCCGGTGGTCTTGTTCGTCGTGATCGTGTACCCCCGGGCCAGCACGCTCCGGGGGTTCAGAGCCGCCAGGCGGCCTTCGCAGGCGGCCAACTCCACCCTCCGGGCGTTCATCGCCGCCGTGATCGCCGCCAAGGTCCGGCCGGTCAGTTCGCTCAACTGGATGGTCATCATCCCGAGCAGCCGATGGGGCTCGATCCGCGCGATGTGCTCGTAGCAGGTTTGCAGCATCATGCGCTTGTCGGCCACCAGGGCCCTGACCGCGTCGCCCAAGTCCGACGCCAGCTCGTCGACGTGCTGCTCGCGCATACGGACCGCCAGCAGCGGATTGCGAAACGCGGAACTCGCCAGAATCGTTTGCAGGTATTCGCCGCCCAGCTCGACGCGCGACTGAACGCTGCGCGTCAATCGGCTCGCCTGGTGATCCAGATCGGTCAGCACATCGCACATGTCGGGCACCGCCACCACGCCCGCCTTGGTCGGCGTCGAGGCTCGCCGGTCCGCGACGAGGTCGGCGATGGTCGTATCGACCTCGTGCCCAACGGCGCTGATGATCGGGATCTTCGAGGCGAAGATGGCCCTGGCCAGCACCTCTTCGTTGAAGGCCCAAAGGTCCTCCAGGGACCCCCCTCCGCGTCCGACGATCAGCAGGTCGAGCTTCAGTTGCCTGTTGCGCCGGTTGACGTCGGCAATCGCGGCGGCAATCTCCCGGGCAGCACCCTCGCCCTGCACCGGGACCGGGTAAAGGAACAACCGCGTGCAGGGCCAGCGCTGGTGCACGCTGTCGGCGATGTCGTGGACCGCTGCCCCCGACTCGCTGGTCAGGATGCCAATCCGCTCGGGATACGTCGGGATCGGCTTCTTGTGCTCATCGGAAAAGAGCCCCTCCGCCCGTAGCTTCCGCACCATCTGCTCGAAGGCCAATTGCAGCGCGCCGACGCCTTCGGGCGTCATCTCTTCGACGACCAGCGAATAGCGGCCCTGCGGCACATAGACGCTGATGGAGCCGGTGGCGATCACCGCCAACCCGTTTTCCGGCCGGAACCGCACGCGGCCGAAGTTCGGTTTCCACATCGCGCAGGCCAGGACCGAGCCTTCGTCTTTGAGCGAGAAGTAGCAGTGGCCGCTGGCATGCTGCTTCCAGCCGGTGATCTCGCCCTTGACCATCACCCGGCCCGGCAGGCTCGCCTCCAGCGCCTCCTTGACCAGCGCGTTGACCTGGCTGACGGTGTAGATTTTCGGCGATGTCTTCGTCGGCATCCATCCTCCCTGATTGCGGGCGAATGATGATTCGCCCCTACGGGCGCACCAGAGCGACCCAGTAATCCTTCGAAGGACATTCGAGAGACACCGTGCCATCCATCTGCGCCGCTTTCGACTCCACCCACTCGGATCTCATGATATCGAGCCACCGGACTGTCACTGGCCTGTCAATCGGGTTCACATTCAGGGTTACCTTGCCGCCGTCCGGAAAGTAGACCGCGTATTCGGTCCCCGGGTTCGCGAGGCAATAGGCCTCGTTCGATTCGCGACTGTTCAGCAGATCGTTATGCGGCTCGCACGTGAACACATCCATCCGGTCGGTCACCATTCGCATGCTGCGGATGTTGGCTTGGGCCTTGTCGCCCAGTCCCAGCCCCGAATCAGGACGGTGGAACCGGGCTGAGGCCAGACCGCCGAAGATGTTGCGCCAGAACCGCTCCATCGCATCGCGGTCATTGCCGTAGCGGCCGGTGTCGGCGCCGTAGATCTTCGTGTTGTTCAGCGGGCGGGGCCGGTCCGCGATTCGCGCCCGCTGTTTCTGGGCGTTGTCCCAGTGGGCCTGACCCTTCTGATGGTTGTTCTGCGAGATGTCGACGAACGAATAGAGCTCGGGATGGTCGAAGGTGGCGCTGTGCTCGGGACTGGCCAGATCCCAGGCGTCCCACATCTCGGTCGTGTGGACCTTGACCCCGGCGGCCTTCGCCTTGGCCTGAATGTACCGAGCCCAATAGGCGCCCCAGGCCGGCTCGCCGGACGTCTCGTTGTCCATGCAATACAGAACGTTGCCGCGTTTCAGCGAGTGCGACAGCATCTTATCGACGAAGCGCTGCTGGTACGGCAACACGACGGTGTTGTTCCGCTGGCCGGGCGTGGTGAAGAAGAACGGCTGCTCGTTGCTGCCGGCGTGCTTTGGATACTGCTCGACAAACCCCGAGGCCTCGTAGGTGTAGTTGACGTTGTTCTTCGGGTTGTAGGGGCTGATCTCCCAATGCTTCCCTGAGTAATCGAAGCGGTCCCAGACCTCGATCTGAATGACGATGTCGCGCTCTTCAGCCAGCGACAACAGACTCTCAAAGCGGCGCCAGTACTCGTCGTTCCACCGGTCCAGGTCGTACTTGCCGTCGGGCCGCTGGGCGAACGCCTGCACCTCGAAGCCCTTGTCGAGCCGGGCGCTCATCGTGTTCCGTACGTAGTTGCCGCCGACGCTCGTGAGCAAATCGAGATGCTCCTTCAGGTCGGGAATCTGAAACAGATTGTCGTCCTTGCTGCCCCCGATCAGCAGAACGGGCTCGCCCTCATACTGCCAGTAGCGCGGATTGGCCGGACAGATGTCGATCGCGCCGCCGGCCAGCGCGGGACCAGCGACACAGCAAGCACAGATCGAGGCCATTACCACTCGGATACACACAGACCGAAATGTCATGGCTGTTTCCTCCAAAAACAATCCAACCGATGTTCCATCGGTCGCCGATTATAGGCCAGCCCAGCCCCTTCATCAATCACGAACGTTGCTCCACTGGTCTTGGCGCCACATGTGGACTCAACTTTTCCCTTGAAAAACCCCTGGCCGGCGGGCATCCTGTGTCGAAACGACCCGAAGGGGCAAATCCTGATGGACATTGGGATTCGCTCCTGCCGACTGCGACCGTAAAGGAGGCACGTGTATGTTCGCCCGCCAACATCTGATCTGCATGACCGTGTTCGCCGCCGTACTGGTTTTCGCCTGCCGCGCCGACGCCCAGGAGGCCAATTACGACGAAGCCAAGGTCCCCAAGTACGCGCTGCCCGATCCGCTGGTCTGTCTGGACGGCACGAAGGTCACGGACGCAGCGACGTGGTCGCAGAAGCGGCGTTCCGAGATTCTGCGCCTGTTCGAGGAGCACGTCTACGGGCGCTCGCCCGGCCGGCCCGAGCAGATGACGTTCATGACGACGTCCCTCAGCAGGAACGCTCTGGCGGGCAAGGCGACGCGCAAGGAGGTCACGGTCTTTTTCAACGAAAGCCGGCAGGACCCCAATATGACGATCCTGGTCTACCTGCCGAACGAGCGGAGCGGGCCGGCGCCGCTGTTCGTCGGACTGAACTTCGGCGGTAACCATACGATCCATGCCGATCCTGCCATCACGATCACCAGGAGCTGGACGCGCGACGCGGACTCCAACCACAAGGCGACGGAGGCCGGACGGGGCAAGGCTGCGAGCCGCTGGCCAGTCGAACGGATCCTGGAGCGGGGCTACGGCTTGGCCACCATCTACTACGGCGATATCGATCCCGACTTCGACGACGGCTTCAAGAACGGCATTCATCCTCTATTCTACAAGCCGGGCCAGACGCAGCCCGGGCCAGACGAATGGGGCTCCATCGGCGCCTGGGCCTGGGGCCTCAGCCGCGCGATGGACTACTTTGAGACCGATCCCGACATCGACCAGAAGCACGTGGCCGTGATGGGCCATTCGCGGCTGGGCAAGACCTCGCTCTGGGCCGGCGCTTCGGATGAGCGTTTCGCCATCGTGATCTCGAACAACTCCGGCTGCGGCGGAGCGGCGCTATCCCGGCGCGAGTTCGGCGAAACCGTCAAACGGATCAACACCGTGTTCCCCCACTGGTTCTGCGACAACTTCACCAGATACAATGACAACGTCAACGCCTGCCCGGTCGATCAGCACATGCTGATCGCTCTGATGGCGCCACGCCCGGTCTACGTCGCCAGCGCCGAGGAAGACCGCTGGGCCGATCCGCGAGGCGAGTTCCTCGCCGCTCAAGGCGCTGACCCCGTCTACCGACTGCTGGGCAAGGAGGGTCTGCCGGCCGACGAGATGCCGCAGGTCAGTCGTCCCGTGATGGGGATGATCGCCTACCACATTCGCCCAGGCAAGCATGACGTGACGGACTATGACTGGGAGCGGTACATGGATTTTGCCGATAAGCACTTCAAAGCCGTGAAATAAGATCGTATCTCGGACCACACGAGGAAGGAGCAACCATACCATGCAGGAACGAAAGTCATCATCCCTGATCCTGATCGTCGCGCTCGCAGGACTGCTTGGGTTCGCCTTGTCACTCCAGGCCCAGTCAGGCGGATCGGCGAGCGGCCGGTGGGAGTACCGCGTGCTCGATACGAAGGACATGCTCATCCATCCGGCGATGACCGATGCGCATATCGACGAGGCCAGACGGGTCGGCATCACTGCGGCACGCAACCTCGACAGCGAGTTCGACCGAATCGGCGCCGAGGGCTGGGAACTGGTCAGCTTCGCCGACCGCATCGCCGTGTTCAAACGCCCGAGAAACTGACGGCTCTTTCATACGATCGCACGCAAGGCAAGGAGTAACCAGCGGTGAGAACAGAAGCTCATACGCGAAGGTGGGTCCTCTGGCTGTCGGCATTGGCCGTCCTGGGGACATGCGGTCCGTTGCACGCCGGCGACGGGACCACGGCATTGGCGGAGAAATACATACCGAGGCTCGAGAAGATCCTCATGGAGAACATCGCGCCGTTCTGGTTCGACAAGAGTCTGGATCACGAGCACGGCGGCTACATCATCAACTTCGGCCCCGATGGCCAACCCCGAGGGTCTGGCACGAAGATGATCGTCAGCCAGGCCCGCACGGTGTGGCTGTTCTCACGTCTGGCCCGCGCCGGCTACCGACGGGACGAGCATCTGGAGGCGGCCGCCCACGGGTATCAATTCCTGACCGAGAAGATGTGGGACGCCAGGCATGGCGGGTTCTATTGGGAGGTGGACGCCACGGGCGATCGCCAGCTCAAACCACGTAAACACCTCTATGGCCAATCGTTTGCTCTCTATGCGATCTCGGAGTATTACCTCGCCAGCCGCAGGAGGGAGGCACTGGACTTTGCGACGGAGTTCTTCCGGCTGCTCGAAGAGAAGGCCCATGACAAGGTCCACGGCGGCTACTTCGAATCGTTCGAGCCTGACTGGACACCTATCGCAACCGATGAGGCTTCGTACATGGGCGCGCCGTCGGGCCTGAAACTGATGAACACCCACCTGCATTTGATGGAGGCGATGACCACATTCTATCAGGCCAGCCGGCTCCGCCCGGCGCGCGAGCGGCTGATCGAACTGATCGGCATCGAGAGCAACGCGGTCGTCCGCAAGACGCTCGGCGCCTGCACGGACAAGTACGATCCGGACTGGACGCCACGACTGGACGCCAACTACGCGCGCGTCTCGTATGGGCACGACATCGAGAACGTCTGGCTGCTGATGGAGGCGTGCGACGCCGTGGGGCTGTCGAACGGGCCCTATATGGACCTGTACGAAACGTTGTGGGCCTATTCGCTCAAGTATGGCTATGACGAAGCCAACGGCGGGTTCTATTACACCGGCGACTTCAACCGCCCCGCCGACGACCGCGACAAATCGTGGTGGGTCCAGGCCGAAGCGATCGTCAGCGCGCTGCGCATGTACCGCACCACGCGGGACGCCAAATATCTGGCCGCCTTCGAGAAGACGTTCGAACTCATCGAGAGCAAGATGGTCGATTGGGAGCACGGTGAGTGGCACAGCAGCATCACGCCGGACGGAACGGCCCGAGGTGACAAGGCCAATCCCTGGAAAGCCGGCTACCACAACGGACGAGCCATGATCGAGTGCATCGAGACCCTTCGCGCCTGGCAGCAGCAGTGAAAGGAGTCCGCGAGTGAGCGATTTGAAGGAACGCATCGCCGGCATATTGACGCAACCGCAATTGGTGGGTCTGGCCACGGTGACCGAGGACGGCAAGCCCTGGGTCCGCTACGTGATGACGCTGGCTTCGGAGGACCTGATCATCCGCTGTGCGACGTTTGTCAAAGCCCGGAAGGTCAAGCAGATCAAGAAGAACCCGGAGGTCCATCTGACCTGCGGTGTCACCGATCCGCAGCAAATGGCGCCGTACCTTCAGATCCAGGGTCGAGCCAGACTGACAACGAGCAAGGCCGTCCGCCACGCCTTCTGGACGGAGATGCTCGCACAGATCTTCGACGGGCCGGATGATCCCAAGTACGGCATCCTCGAAATCACGCCCTACCGCATCGAGTTCTGCGGCGTCGGCGCCTTCAAGCCCGAGGTCTGGACCGCCCACTGAACGCGCGGCGCCGGCGAGAATCCCCGGCCGCAGTGAGCGCGTCAGTCGAGGCGTTTGCGGTACAAGCGCGTCTGGAGAGGGCCCTGGAACGCCGTCCAGTTGGCGTCGCTGACTTCCCCTTCGATCGCCGCGTGGACTTGGTCCATCTTCGCGTCGAGGTCGTCGATATAATACACCATGAAAGCCTCAGCGGTCGCGGGCAGCTTGGGCGAGCCGAATTCATGCTGGCCGTGGTGCGAGAGGATGATGTGGCCAAGCGCGTCGAGCACTTCCGGACTGACCGTCACCCCCTCGCTTCGCAGTTGGTCCGCCTTGCGATGGATCATCAGCAGCGTCTTGTTGATGTGCCCGATCAACTGGCCCGAGTCGGTGTACGAGAACGCCATGTCGTACGACAGTTCCTCGGTCTTGCCTATGTCGTGCAGGAAGACGCCGGCCAGGACCAGGTCGCGCTGGACATGGGGATAGAGCGGCAGGATCGCGCGGGCCACGCGCAGCATGTTGTGTGTGTGCTCCAGCAGGCCGCCGATGCAACCGTGGTGCATCTTCATGCCGCCCGGCGCGGCGCAGAAGCTGTCCATCATCTCCTTGTCAGTCAGGAACGCCGCGGTCAGCGCCTTGAGATCCGCGTTCTGGATCTCGCCAACAATCTCCCCGACCTCGGCGAACATCTTCGTCACGTCGCCCGTCGTGCGAGGCAGAAAATCCTCGACGGTGACCTTGCTCGGATCGATCGGAGTGATCGTGTTGATCACGATCTGGAGATTGTTCTGATAGAGTTCGCTTCGCCCTTTGACGTGAACGAAGCCGGGCTTCGGCAGAGACTTGTAGACCAGCTCGCTGGCCTGCCACATGCGGCCGTTCAGTTGGCCGGTTCGATCACACAAGAACATCGCAATGTACAGATCGCCTTTCGTCGTGCTCCGCAAGATCGGGTCGCGAACCAGATAGATATCGTTGATCGGCTCGGCCGGCCCGATCTCGTTGATGAACTTGTGCGCCATGATCGACTCCCAATGGGGTTGCCCTTCTCGGATTTCGGACCATCATAGTGGGTTCGGAGTCATTCCGCAAGGGGAACGTGAAACACATGGAAAACACATCCGGCCTCCCGTATCCACAACCCCCGGGGCCGGCGGCATCGTCTATCCTTGGCGGCCGCCCGTCCAGGCCACGAGGAGGACCGTCACATTGTCGCTGCCTCCGGCCCGATTGGCCACATCGACAAGGGTCCTGCACGCCAATTCCGGCTCCGTGTGTGTCGCGAGCATCTGAGCGATAGCCTCATCGTTCACCATATCGGTCAGGCCGTCCGTGCAGAGCAGGAACCGGTCTCCCGGTTTCAGGGCGGCCGACCGGACGTGAGGCTCGACCGCCTCCGGCATACCCATGTACTGCGTAACGATGCCCTGGGCGCTGTGGTCGACCGCCTCCTCAGGCGTGATCTGTCCGGCATCGATCAGTTCCGACACCAGCGAATGGTCCTCGCTGAACTGCTGGAGCCGCCCGCTGCGCAGACGGTAGATCCGGCTGTCCCCCACGTTGGCGGTATAGACGCGATCCCCGGAGAACAGAAGCAGAACCAGCGTCGTCCCCATGCCGACGTAGCCGCTCTCGCTGTCACCCTCGCGCCGGACGTGATGGCTCTGATCGAGAATCGTCTCTCGGAGCAGCCGGCGGATCGATCGATCGTTGCGGGTTTTCAAATGGTCCAAACCCAACTCGACGGCAGGCGGCAGGTCTTGGGCAACGGTCCCGGCCGCGATCGCCCCACCCCGATGGCCTCCCATCCCATCGACCACGAGGAACAGCCCCGCCTCGGGCTCGGCCACGAAGGCATCCTGATTGTCATCGCGCAGCTTGCCGACATCGGTGGCGGCCGCCCATCTGAAGCAAGGCGACACGCCAGCCGCAGCATCAGAACGCTCAATCATCGTCACCCTGGTGCCCTGCCTACTCGATCAGACATTGCTTACACCATGGGCAGTAGTTCCAGAATTCCGAATCCACCGACCACTTGCATCGTCCGCAGACCTCGCCGAACGGCCGGACCTGCCACGGTTTGCGAACCTTCCGCCGGCACCACGGGCAGTACCGCATGAATCGCATCAACCCGCCGCCGCAGTGAGCACAGTGCGAGTGGTAGCGAACGCCCCTGGTGGGCGTTTCACTCGGCGACTTGAAGCCCGGACCATAGCACCAGGGACAGAACCGCCACTCCGGCAGCACCCCCTTGCGGCATCGCGGGCAGAGGTGACTGAATGCGGTGCTCACCTCGAACCGGTTCCGCTCGCTGCCACACCAGGGACAGATCGCCATGCTCTCGGCGATCGGTTCGCCGCAGTCGACGCAACGAAACGACGCTGACAGAACCCTGTCGTATCGCTTCAGAAAGGCCCCTCGGCGCACCTTGTGCCAGTCCGCCTTGCGCCGCTCATGGCCCCTGGCGCCGATGCCCAGCCGAAGGCCCTTGGGCATCGCCTCGACCAACGCCGCACGCATCTCCGCCGCGTCGATGAACCGCTTCTGCGGATCGATCGCCAGCGCGCGTTTGAGAAACGCCAGCATCGCCTGACTGGTCCGGTCGCGCAGACGCTGGTACCCTCGAGGCGGCCAGCGGAAGGGCCATCGCGGCAGCACGCCTGTCAGATACTCGTAGAGAATCAGCGCGACCGCAAAGCAATCGCTCTGATAGGTGGGCTTGCCGTAGGCCTGCTCCGGCGACACGTAGCCCGGCGTGCCGAAGTCGTCCACCGTCGCCATGCGACCCTTGACCTTGAGGCTGATCCCGAAATCACCCAGTGCCACCCGTCCGTCGGGAAAGAGGAAGATGTTGTTGGGCGTCACGTCGCAGTGCACTACGCGATGCCGATGGGCATATGTCAGCCCGTCGAGCACCTGGAGCACGATCGACAGGATGCGTCGAACCGACATCGGCCGCGAGCGATCCTCCAGCGTCCCGACCGACAGCTCGGTGGCCAGGACGGCATAGCCATCGATGACATCGGCGTTCTTGATCGGCATGATGTGCGGGTGCCGCAGCTTGGCGACCAGCCGCACTTCGCGAAACAACTGCTCGCTGTCCCGCTCCCCGCTGACCCCCACCAGCGGGATCTTCAGCGCCACGCGGATGTCCTCGACGGTATCGCGGGCCCGCCAGACCTCGCAACTGCCGCCGGTGCCCAAGTGGGCCTCCAGGCGGTACTTGCCCAGACGCCGGCCGACGGCCAAAGGGGCCTTCCTGCGACTCAGAGATAGTTCACGTGTCTGGGCCAATGCCTTGCTCCTGCCGCCCGATCCCGCGAGCCAGCCCCCGTCGAACCAAATCGCCACGCCACGCCGCCAACGGCAATGCCATTGTATCCTGCCGGACCATCCGCGCGAAGACCGTCGCAAAATGGCGAAAGCAACTCCATCGATAGCACCTCGTGAAGCTTGAGGCGGAAGGCGGCGCGTGGAACCCCGCTCGCGCCGGTTTCCTCTGGCCCAAGTGAAAAGCCTGGGTTTCATCGGCACAGGCACCCACGCGCAGAGTGGGCAGATCCTGCAGAATAGCTGTAACGAAGGGCCTCCGGCTTGGACTGAACGTCACAGAGGGCCAGAGGGCCTTTGAGCATACCGACCTGTGCGGAGAAAGGGGTAGACGGCGATGGTAAGCCAGAGATTTCTGCAGAGTGTGATGATAAGCGTATTGTTTCTGTGGTGTGCCTTGGCCGCATCCGGAAAAGACTATTCGGGTGGAACGGGCGAACCGAACGATCCGTACCTGATTGCCACGCCTCAAGATCTGATCAATCTGGGCCAAAACCCGGATCACTACGACAAGCACTTTCGTCTTACCAGCGAAATCGACCTGTCGGCCTACACGTTCGACCGGGCGGTGATTGCTCCGGACAACAGGCGTCCAGGCTGGATCGATCCTCATGGCCCATCCTTTGCCGGCGCGTTCGACGGCAACGACCACGTGGTCCGCCATCTCCACATTGAGGGCGAGGACTACCTGGGTCTGTTCGGCTCCCTCGCACCGCGCGCCGTGGTTCGCAACGTGCGAATCGAGGATTACTCCATCCAGGGAGAAGACTGTATCGGGAGCCTCACCGCCAGAAATTATGGGGCAGTATCAGACTGCTACAGTTCCGGCGTAATCGCGGCAAACTACACCGTCGGCAGCCTTGTTGGAAACAATGACGGAGGCCGCATGCTGAACTGCCACAGCGTCGGAGAGATCAGCGCAAAATGGGGTTGCGTTGGGGGCCTGGCCGGAGTCAATTCAGGCATCGTCCTGGATTGTCACAGCGAAGTGACCATCACAAGTCCGGGCGGGTTTGATCTCGGCGGTCTGATCGGGTCCAACTCCGGCGTCGTGTCGAAATGCCATAGCAACGGCCCAATCACCGCCGGCGTGTTGCGGCTCGGCGGCCTGATCGGAGTCCACTACAGTGGCCCCGTGTCGAACTGCTACAGCACAGGCACCGTCACAGGCTACGACGAGATCGGCGGGCTGATTGGGGCCAGTTCCGATGGTTTCGTACAGGGCTGCTACTGTACCGGCGCGGTTGCCGGGTATAACAAGGTTGGCGGACTGATCGGCGCCAATCGCAGTAACGTGTCCAATTGTCATAGCAGCGGAGAGGTCACAGGACAGATAGACATTGGCGGCTTGATCGGCGTGAACTACGAAGGGGATGTGGCGAGTTGTTTCTGGAATGCGGATGCGTCGGGACAGTCTTCCAGCCCCGCTGGCGTGGGCTTGAAGACGGCCGAGATGCAGGAGGCCCACGTCTACTTGGAGGCCGGCTGGGATTTCGCGGGCGAGAGCAGCAACGGCACGGCCGAGACATGGCAGATACCGCCGGCCGGAGGCTATCCTCGCTTGGCCGTGCACGATGGGTACGAGCCGGTCCCACTGCAAGGGGATGGGACTACCACCGACCCTTTCCTGATCGCCACCGCCCAGGACCTGGGTGTGGTGCAGCACCGCCCGTTAGCGTGTTATCGCCTGACGGCGGATCTCCATCTGTCTGGCATCACGTGGAACGTCGCACCGATTCCGTGGTTCGACGGCTGCTTCGACGGCAATGGTCACGTCATCCATCACCTTCGCATTGAGGGAACTGGCCTGTTGGCTCTGTTCGGCATGCTGAACGCCGGCTCGGTCATCAGGAATCTGGGCTTGGAGAACGCTTCCGTCACCGGGACAGGCGACGACATCGGTTTGCTCGCAGCCCACAGCGCAGGGCTGGTTGCCAACTGCTACAGCAAGGGAAACGTTGCAGGCAGCAACAGCGTCGGCGGCCTGATCGGATACGGCTGTGGCTACACCCTGAACTGCTATGGCCTCGGCACAATCGCAGGGAACCGCTATGTCGGCGGTTTGATGGGCGCCAATTATGGTGGCGTGTCGAACTGCTACAGCACGGCCGAGGTCACCGAAGCATCGAGCGCGGACCGCAGAGGGCCGGGGCCAGGCGGTCTGATAGGACACAACTGCAGCAGCGTGGTCCATTCGTTCTGGGATGCTGAAGTCTCGGGCATAACGAGCGGCATCTACGGCACGGGCTTGAAGACGGCAGACATGAAAGAAATGGCTACGTATCTGGACGCCGGATGGGACTTCGTGGACGAGAGTGCCAACGGCACAACGGACGTCTGGCAAATGCCACCCTCGGGCGGCTACCCCATGTTGAGCGTGTTCCAGGATTACGAGCCCGTTATGCCCCGCGGAGAGGGGACACCCAGCAAGCCATTCCTGATCACCAACGCTCACGAATTGGGGGCGGTGGCGCATCGCCCTGCCGCCTGGTGTCGTTTGGAGGCCGATATCGACCTCGCAAGCATCTCCTGGGGCGCTGCGATCGTTCCATGGTTTGCAGGGCGTTTCGATGGTGATAGTCACACCATCAGCAATCTGAACGTCCAGGGGACCGGCTTGCTGGGCCTCTTCGGTTCGCTGGATACCGGGGCAGTAATAGTGAACCTTGATCTGGAGGGCGGGTCCATCCACGGCACAGATCACTACCTCGGCGCCCTGGCCGGTCGTAACGATGGCATTCTGATGGGTTGTCACAGCAGTGTCGCAGTCAGCGGAGAGGACAGAGCGGTCGGGGGATTGGTCGGGTGGAACGGCCGTGGCAGCATCTCCGACAGCCGCAGCACCGGCGCAGTCATGGGGAATTTGTGGATCGGCGGTTTCGTCGGATTCAACGCGGGCTTCGTTTCGGATTGCTCCAGCGATGCAACAGTCAATGGTGACGACAGCGCGGGCGGCCTGGTTGGGTACAACGAAGGCACAGTGTTCCGCTGCTCCAGTTCCGGTCCAATCACGGGAGGAACCAGAATCGGCGGGCTCGTTGGAGCCAATTCCGGCGACGTTTCCAGCAGCCGAAGTGCAGGGGCAACGACAGGCCACAACAAGGAGGTCGGCGGCCTGGTTGGAGATAACGCGGATGGCAGCGTTCGAAACTGCTACAGCTCTGGCACCGTCGGCGGAAGCGGCGCCGTTGGCGGGCTGGTCGGCAACAATAACTACGGCAGCGTGCAATACTGTTACAGCTCCGGCGCCGTGACGGGCGACTACGCTCTCGGAGGTCTGATTGGCGACGGCGACACAGGCCGTGCAGAACGCTCCCTCTGGGACACGCAGTCATCGGGGATTGCCCATAGCGCCGGCGGCGCGGGTCTGACCACGGCCGAGATGATGGACCCGGAATGGGTCAGCTTGCAGGGCTGGACGGGCAATCCGAATTGGGTCGTGAATCCTCACCAGGACTACCCGCGTCTGGCCTGGGAGGAAGCACAGGGCCAACCGATCCCCGAGCCCATCATCGACTGGATCACCGGCGAGGGAACGAGCGAAAGCCCCTACCAAGTTGAGGATGTGAGCCAGTTGCTCATGGTCACCAAGGCAAACCTGCTCTGGGAGAAGGCCCTTGTGCTGACAAACGACCTGGATCTGGGGCAGACTGTCTGGCATCAGGCGGTCATCCCTGGTTTCAGCGGCATTCTCGATGGGCACGGCCATACGATCCGGAACTTGACGATATCTGGAGACAGCCTGCTCGGTCTGGTCGGTTGTCTCGATAACGGAGGCATGATCGTGAACCTGGGCGTGGCGGACGTGAACATCGTAGCGACGGGCGAGAGGATCGGCGGCTTAATCGGATACAACGTCGGAGGCATGGTGTCCCACTGCCAAAGCACGGGGTACGTCTCGGGGGATCGAAGCATCGGCGGCCTGATGGGATACAACGACCGTGGCAGCATCTCCGACTGCAACAGCGGCTGTCGAGTCATCGGAGACAGCAGTGTCGGTGGATTGCTTGGAGGAAACCATGGCCACGTGGCCAACTGCCAAACTGCCGGAGAATCGCACGCCGATGGATATGGATCCGTTGGCGGCCTGATCGGCGACAACTACAGCCGCGTGTCCAACTGCTGCAGCCTCGGTGAGGTCACGGCAGGCCGGTGGGCGAATGCCGGTGGCCTGATTGGGTCCAACTCAGGCACGGTTTCGGCCTGTCATAGTTCGGCCACGATTCACGGAGGCAACACAACCGGCGGTCTGGTCGGAGGCAGTGAGTATTACTCGGCCAGCATCTCAGATTGCTACAGTACCGGCGCTGTCATCGCACCGGATGGATGGTTCGTCGGCGGTTTGATCGGACAGAATCAAGACGGTGCCGTGTCAAACTGCTACAGCACGGGCGTTGTCGTCGCCACGAATGCATGGCATTTCGGGGGTCTGATGGGGTCCGCCGGTGCCGACACCGTTGAACACAGTTTCTGGGATATCCAGACGAGCGGGCAGATGGTCAGTGCGGCAGGGACCGGGCTGACAACCAGCGAAATGTGGGACATCGACACGTTCCTGGAGGCGGGCTGGGACTTCGTGGGCGAGACGGACAATGGGGTCGAAGACCTGTGGTGGATCGACGACGGGAAGGACTACCCGCACCTGTGGTGGGAGCGAGGCGAGACCGAATAACCGAGCATCACGCCCCATTCTCACCGAGGCAGTGCGCATTTGATTGCGACAGGAGGTTATTGCCCACCTGCGCCGCACGGCTGAAATTGCCTTGAATTACACAGGGTCTTGGGCTATAAACAGCGGTTCTTGTACGGCCGAACGATGATTCGCTCCTTGTACGGGCGAATGGTGATTCGCCCCTGCCTATGACGTATTTGAGGCGTGAAATACATGAGATACAGTCAGATGCTGATCCCGACGGTGAAGGAAGTTCCGGCCGATGCGGAGATCCCCAGCCACCAACTGATGATCCGGGCCGGCTTGATCCGCAAGGTCGCCAGCGGGACGTACACCTACCTGCCGCTCGGATGGCGGACCCTGAAGAAGATCATCGAGATCGTCCGCCAGGAGATGGATCGGGCGGGCGCCCAGGAGATCCTGGTGCCGTGCCTTCAGCCGCGTGAGCTGTGGCAGCAGACCGGCCGGGACGCCGACTACGGTGAGACCATGTGCCGGCTCCAGGACCGCCACGGCCGCTGGAACGTCTTGGGCCCGACCGCTGAAGAGGTGTTCACCTTCCACGCGGTCCACGAGATCAGCTCTTACAAGCAACTGCCGATCAACCTCTACCAGATCAGTCCGAAGTTCCGCGATGAGTTCCGCCCGCGATTCGGCGTGCTGCGGTCGCGCGAGTTCATGATGAAAGACGCGTACAGCTTCGACGCCAACCCCGAGAGCCTGCACAAGTCGTACATGGCGATGTACGATGCATACTGTCGCGTCTTCAAACGCTGTGGCGTCGAGTACGTGATCGTCGAGGCCGAGACGGGCGAAATGGGCGGCTCCGGCTCGCACCAGTTCACCGTCCCCTGCGCCTCGGGCGAGGACACCACCGTTTACACCGAAGACGGGTCGTATGCCGCCAACCTCGAAAAGGCGGCGGTCGATCCGACGCCCAAGCAGCCGGCTGACCTGAATACGCCGCCGCCGGAGGATGTCCATACGCCCGACGTCGGGACGATTGAAGCGGTCTGCGGGTTCCTCAAGACCACGCCAGCACAGATGATCAAGACGCTGATCTACGCCGTCGGCGATCAAGCCGTCGCGGCTCTGGTCCGAGGCGACCATGAAGTCAACGCCGAGAAGCTCACGCAGGTGCTTGGCGGCGCGCATTCGGAGCTGGCGGACGAAGCGACCATCCAGAAGGTCACCGGCGCCAGGGTCGGCTTCGCCGGGCCGGTGGGTCTGACCGGCAAGGTTTCCCGGCTGATCGTCGATCATGCGGTCGCGGCGATGGCGGTCGGCGTCACCGGGGCCAACCGCAGCGACTACCACACCAGGAACGTCGTGCCGGGGCGGGACTTCCCGCTGGCCGGTGACAACGTCGTCGTCACTGACATCCGCAACGCGGTCGAAGGCGACACCTACCAGGGCAAGCCCCTGCGGTTCAAGAGGGGGATCGAGGTTGGGCAGGTCTTCAAGCTCGGGACCAAGTACAGCCAGAAGCTTGGAGCGACCTTTCTCGACGAGAACGGGGTCGAGACCCCTTGCCTGATGGGCTGCTACGGGATCGGGATCAACCGAATCATGGCCTCGGCGATCGAGCTGTACCACGACGAAAACGGCATCATCTGGCCGATCTCGATCGCGCCGTTCGAGGTCCTGATTACGCCGGTCAATCAGGACGACCCGGCCGTTTCCGAGGCGGCCGAGAAGATATACACGGAGCTGAAGGCTGCCGGCATCGAGGTCCTGATCGACGACCGCGATCTGCGCGGCGGCGTCAAGTTCAAGGACGCCGACCTGATCGGCATCCCGATCCGCATCACGGTCGGCAAGAAGTCGGTTGTCGAGGGCAACGTCGAGGTGAAACTGCGGACGGAGAAGGAAAGCCGCAAGACACCGATCCAACAGGCGTCACGGACCGTCGTCGAACTCGTCGAATCGCTCAAAAGACAATTGGACGCATGACCGCTCGTAGTGTGCCCGCAAGGGCATACGCAGACGAGATAACGGCTCACGGCGTTACTACATTGGACAGGAGAAACCTCATGGACCCGAACAACCTCTCGCGAAGGAGTCTCATGCATAAGACCAGTTTGCTGGCAGCCGGCGCGGTCGCCGCTCATCTGACGGGCAAGACGAACGCGATCGAGATGGGCAAGGTCGAGCGCGTGGCGACGAAGGGCCGGATCAAGCAGTCAGTCAGCCGCTGGTGCTACGGCAAGTGGTCGCTCGACGAACTGTGCGAGGTCTCGAAGCGGCTCGGCCTCCAGGCCATCGATCTGCTCGGGCCGGAGGAATTCGAGACGGTCAAGAAGCACGGTCTGATCTGCTCGCTGGTCAACACCCACTCTTTGACCAACGGCTTGGCCGACAGGAAGTTCCACGACGAATGCCTCGCCAAACTGCGGGAAGTCATCGATGCGACGGCGGCCGCCGGCTTTCCTACCGTGATTTCCTTCTCGGGCAACCGTCGCGGGATTCCCGATGACGTCGGCGTGGATAATGCCGTCGAGGCCCTGAAGAAGATCGCCGGCCATGCCGAACAGAAGAAGGTCACCATCGTTCTGGAGTACCTCAACAGCAAGGTCAACCACAAGGACTACATGTTCGACCGCACCGCCTGGGGCGTCGAGGTCTGCAAGCGCGTCGGGTCCGACCGCGTCAAGATTCTCTACGACATCTACCACGCCCAGATCATGGAAGGCGACATCATCCGGACAATTCGCGAGAACAAGGAGTATATCGGCCACTATCACACCGGCGGCAATCCCGGACGCAATGAGATCGACGAGACACAGGAGCTGTACTACCCGGCGATCCTGCAGGCGATTGCCGAGACCGGCTACAATGGCTACGTCGCGCACGAATTCGTTCCGAAAGGCGATCCGCTGGCAGCGCTGACCTACGCGACGCGGATCTGCGACGTGTAGAGCGTTCGGAGGCGTGCTGCCGTGACGGATCGCTCGGGGCCACTCATACCGGACGGCCTGGAGGCATGTCTGCCGGGTCCATGACGTCTCGTCACTGTTCACTCTGGCTGCGCCGATGGTCTTTGCATCTTTGAGCCAAGTCGGGTAGACTCATATCGTAGGTGATGTCTGTCTGGAGTCGCTGTCGTCCGAAAGAGAGCCCATGGTTCGCACCAATTCTCTCGCAAAGAGCCTGGTTTGTCTGCTTGCCGTCGTTTGCACATCCGCCCCGGCCAGGGCGGAGTTTCTCAGCCGCAAGCAGGCCAAGCGCTGTCCGCGCGGCCGGGTCGCGTGCCTGCCGAGTCCGACCATGGGTTCGCGCTACCTGGATGCAGACAATCTCGGCAAGCACTCCTACGGATTCGCACTGTGGGAACAGAACGGCATCGTCTACACCTGTCGCGGCGGACACATCGATGTCACGCATCTGCGCAAGGTCGCCGACTGGACCGGATACCTCGCTCACCACATCCGCAACATGCTGACCAAGGACTTGATGGAGTTGTCGTACAAACTGTGGGAGCCTTCGAAGTATCACCTCCGGCTGGACTATCCGAGAGGCTGGCAGTACTTGCCGCTGGAGACCCGAGACGCCATCATCCGTGAAGTCGCGATCGATCTGGCTGCGTATCTGGCCTACACCGCGAGTATCTGGCATGAGATTCTCACCTGGCATGGGTTCAAGGGCGCCGGCGTCTACCCCGAATACCAATCGGCTTTCTCATGGGAAGACAACTACTCCAACGCGTTGGGCGCCCATATTGGCGCCCTGGCGCTGCGGGATCCTGATCGCAAATTCAACGAGGCCGTCACCTGGCATCTGGACCAGGAAATCCGGCGGCTCGGAGGCCAGCCGAAACGAGTGGCTCGTCAGACCGCAGAAGCCGTCCGCGGCCTGTGGTTCAAGGGCGGGTACGTCGTCGTAACCATGGTCAAGAGACATCTCGACATCGGCATCGATGATGGGTGGATCGCCCCGTGGCTTGTGCCCGGCGTGGCGGACTGTCCGGACGAGCAGCCGGAGCTCTGTGTGGCCCCCAGCCTGAAAAGCGTCGAGAGACATGGGTTTCACGTGACCATGGAGATCGAGCCGAAAGAATGGGAGAAGGGCCAGATCCTGAAGAAGGCGTACCCGGATCCACAAGACAGGCGGGATCGCATCGACCCGACGGAACACTTGGCTGCCATCGTGGAAGCCATCCGAAGCGAAACCATCGAGTGGTACGGGCCACGTGCCGACGAATACGAGATTCCGGCCCACCTGGCGCACGCCGAGGAGCTGGACCACGACGGCTGAAACGGAGTGATCATCGCATCGCATGTGGGAACCCAAGGAGCCCAACCCGGTCAAGTACATCGTCGGAATTCTCGCCCGCGACGAGTGCTGCCTGGGCGCCGCCAGGGACGCGGCGGCCTCGCAGCTTGGCCCCCTCGATCTGATCAGTGACATCTGGCCGTTCGAGAAGACCGACTACTACCGGGACCAGACCGGTCCGGCCATTCTGCGGCAGTTCATCTCGCTCGAACGACTCGCCGACCCAGGCGAGCTGGCCCAGATCAAGCATCGGACCAACCGAATCGAGCAGGAGCTGGCCGCGATGCTGGCCGGGCCCTATCCTCGACCGGTCAATCTCGATCCGGGCATCATTGAGCCATCCAAGCTCGTCCTGGCCACGACCAAAAACTACGCGCACCGCGTCTACATCGGCGCGAAAATGTACGCCGAGGTCACGCTTGTCTTTGACAGAGGCGCGTGGTGTCCTCTACCATACACCTATCCGGACTACCGCCAGCAGACCTATTTCGACTTCTTCAGCGAAGTGCGAGTGCGGCTCTTGCAGCAGCGGAAATCGGAAACGCACGAGAAATGAATCGCCGCGCCGAACCGGACGGACGGCGTTGAGGAGACTATGCTGATTCTACTGGCCGTAGCCCTGCTCGCCGGCGCCTGTTCCTGCTCAGCCCTGCTGACCGCCGGCGCCAAGAAACTGGCGCCGCGTCTGGGGCTTCTGGCCTATCCCCAGGCGGATCGTTATCATCGCAGCGTCATCCCCCTCGGTGGAGGCATCGCAATCTTCGGCACGCTGGCGATCTTCATTGTCGCAGCGGCAGGCGTCGTGCGGTTTCTGGTCGCCCCAGGGCATCTGGGTCAAATGGCAGACCGGCTGAACATCGTCCCGGCCGATTTCCTGCGCCGATGCGACGAACTGGCGGTCGTTCTGATCTGCGCTGCAATCCTCTTTGCCGTCGGACTTTGGGACGACAGAAGACCTCTGGGACCTTTCGTGAAGCTCGCGGTGCAGTGTCTGGTCGCGCTGCTGGCCGCAACGGCGGCGGAGATTCGCGTCGAGTTCTTCATCGACAACCGCATCATCACATCGGCGATTTCCGCTCTCTGGATCGTCGTGATCATCAATTCCTTCAATTTCCTCGACAACATGGATGGCGCCTCGGCCGGCATCGCCGCCATCGCCGGGGCCATCCTGTTCGTCGCGGCCGCCTTCAACGAGCAGGTCTTCGTCGGAGGACTGGCTATCGTGTTCGTCGGGACCCTGCTGGGCTTTCTGGCGTTCAACTTCCCGCCCGCCTCGATCTTCATGGGCGATGCAGGCTCCCTCGTGGTCGGCTTCTTCGTCGCCCTGCTGACGCTGCGCACGACGTACTACCAGCAGGACCAGAGCGGACCGTGGTACCCCGTGCTGATGCCGCTGGTGGTGATGGCGGTGCCGCTCTACGACCTGACCAGCGTAACGTTGCTGCGCCTGCGTCAGGGCAAGAGTCCGTTCGTCGGGGACACGCAGCACTTCTCGCACCGTTTGCGGCGACGCGGCCTGACTGACACCCAGACCGTGCTGATGCTGTATCTTGCTACGCTCTGTTGCGGCCTGGGCGCGACGTTTCTCTATCAGGTCAACCTCGTCGGGGCCGTCCTGATCTTCGCACAGACCTTCCTGATCCTGGCCATCATCGCCATCTTCGAAAGCACGGTCCGACATGGCAAGGACATCGACTAAAGCTCCGCCGACCGCAAGACGACCGTCCGCGATCGTTGGACTCGTTCTCCTGGGGCTCTGCCTTTCGCTTCTGGCATTGCGTGTAACCTACACGGAGGCTCCGACCACGCAGACCATCACGCTGCCGGAGAGTATGGGTGACGCGATCTACAGCCTCACGGTGTCGGGACTGCTGATCTTCGGTCTGGTGTTCTGGCTGCTGTGGCAGGTCTGGTCCGGCCGGCCGATCTACCGTGTCACCGGCATCGAGATCGGACTGGCGGTCTTTCTTGCCGCCGGGATACTCTCGACCTTCGGCGCCAGCGACAAACGCGTGGCGATCAATCATGTGGTGATGCTCGCCGCTCCGGTCTTCGCCGCCATCCTCCTGGTCCAGATCCTCGATGGCGCATCCAGAGTCCGCGCCGTGCTGCTGGTCGTCGGCGCCCTTGGCGTCGTCACTGTGTATCAATGCGCCGAGCAGTTCCTTGTAAGCAACGAGATCACGGTCGAACAGTATGAGAAGGACCCCGAGACGCTGCTGGGTCCTCTCGGCATCGAGCCGGGGACCTTTCAGCAGTTCCTCTTCGAGCACCGTCTGTACTCGCGGGGCATCCGCGGGTTCTTCACAACCAGCAACTCGGCTGCCTCGTTCCTGCTGCTGGCGTCGTTTGCCGCGCTGGCCCTGTTGCTCCAACAAACCCCGGCAAACGAAGACAGGACTCGGCTGCGCCGGCGCTACTACGCACCGATCGCGGCGATGATCGTTCTGGCGGGACTGCTGATGACCAAGAGCAAGGGCGGCATCCTGGCGTTCAGCATCGCGGCAGGTCTCTTCGGCGTCTTTCTGCTCCTGCGCAGGCGGCTTGCCGCCCATCGCAGGCTCGCGTGGGTCGTTGGCGGCGTGGTTCTTCTGGCCGTTTCGCTGGCGGTCGGCGGTGCGGCGGTCTCCTACGGCCTCCGGCACGACAGACTGCCCGGCGGCAATTCCATGCTGGTCCGATGGCAATACTGGCGCGCTTCGGCGCAGATGTACGTTGACCACGCACTGGCCGGCGTCGGGCCCGGCAACTTCGCGCAGAACTACACCCGGTACAAGCCGGCCTCGGCGCCGGAGTCGGTGTCCGATCCGCACTGTTTCGTGCTCAGCGTGCTGACCCAGTACGGCCCGCTCGGCCTGCTGGGTTTCCTGGCCATGTTCATCATTCCGATCTGTCGAGGCACGTTGAGTCCCGATGGATCTTCGATGCTGTCGATCGACGACAACCGCGGTAGCAAGCGCCTGGCCGTGGCCATACTGCTGACCGTCGGTGCGGCGCTGCTTCTGATCCGGCCGCTACTGATCCCCGGCACGTCCGAGGGTGACTTCGAAGTCGTTCTCTACGAAGTCACCGTGCTGTACATGGCCCCTGTGGCGGCGTTCCTGATCGGCTTCCTGCTCCTGGCGGCCGCATTGGAAGACAAGCCTCTGAAGGCCGATGTTACGCACCGAACGGCGCTCCTCGCCGCACTGGGCTGCGCGGCGGCAGGCGTTCTTCTGCACAACCTGATCGACTTTGCGATCTTCGAGCCCGGGGTCTGGACCGGGCTGTGGGCCCTCATGGCCTGCCTTGTTGCGATCAGCCGTCCCATGCAGGTCCCTGCCCCCCTAAGCGTACCTCATCCCAAACCGCTCAAACTGGTTGCGTCCTTCGTTGCCCTGCTGTTGCTGGGAGCGTACGTTCAGTTCGTTTGGCTGCCGGTCTACGAATCGACTGCAGGGCTGCAACAAGGCCGGCAGGCCGCGTCTATCGGACGATTCGACCGGGCCCATGCCCTTCTCGACGCGGCCTCGGCGGCCGATGCGATGTCGCCGGCAGCCGCCTACCTCAACGGCCGGCTGTACCTTCAGGAGGCCGAACATGCCTCCACCGGCCGCATGTCGCTGCTGGAGAAGGCTGCACAATGCCTTTACACAGCCATCGACCGAGATCCGGCCGACTACAAGAACTACGAGAAGGCAGGCAACGTCGCCAGCCTCATGGGAAGACCCGACGACGCGTACGGATGGTATGCCAGGGCGGCGGCAAAGTATCCCGGCTCCGGCCGCCTGCAACTACGCCTCGCTCAGGCTGCCGAACAACAGGGAGACATGGATGCAGCCTTGCGACACTACCGCCACGCCATCGAAATTGAGGATGCCTTCCAGCGGCAATTCAGGCAGATGTATCCCGCAAGAGAACAACCAGTCAGTCGCCTGGGCTGGCAGAACTACGAACTGGCCAAACGGCGCGTTGCCGAACTGGCCAACTGACCTGCCGTGTCGGCCTTGCCTCTACGAAACCTTCGCCATGACTTCGTCGGGGATGTCGAAATTCGCGTAGGCGTTCTGAACGTCGTCGTGGTCGTCGAACGCTTCCATCAATGAGACGATCCTCTTGGCCACCGTCTCGCTGTCGATGCCCACGGTGTTCTGAGGCACCATCGAGATCTCGGCCACCTCGATCGGGATGCTCTTGGCCTCCAGGGCCTTCTTCAGTGGCTCAAAGGCGCTCGGGTCGCAGGTAATCTCAAAGACTTCGCCGGTGGTCTGCATGTCGTCGGCCCCGGCCCCCAGAGCCAGCTCCAGCAGGTCGTCCTCGTTGGTGGTGGAGGTAGCGACCGTAATGAGCCCCTTCTTTCCGAACATCCAGTTGACGCACCCGGTCGTGCCGAGCGATCCGCCGTGCTTCTCGAAAATCCTCTTGATCTCCGGACCGGTGCGGCTGCGGTTGTCCGTCAGAGCCTCAACCATGATCGCCACGCCGTTCGGTCCATAGCCCTCATACAGAACTTCTTCGTAGTGCACGCCTCCGAGATCGCCCGTGCCCTTCTTGATGGCCTTCTCGATCGTGTCCTTCGGCATATTGACGGACTTGGCCTTGTCGATCGCGTAGCGCAGCGTCAGATTGGCCGCCGGGTCCCCGCCGCCGTTCTTGGCCGCGACGATAATCATCCGCGCCACCTTGCTCCACACCTTGCCGCGCTTGGCGTCGTTCGCAGCCTTCTTGTGCTTGATCCCCGCCCAGTGTGAATGACCTGACATACGGACTCCTCAACAACCCGAAACCGGTTCCATCTCGATCACAAGCTCATCCAAGCCCTGTATTATAATTCTCGGACAGGCGCTTCATAGCGATTTTTCCAAAAACCCGCGCGTTTTCCGCGAGATCCGGGGCCTCGACCGAGACCCAGACGCCGGCATACCATCTTGCACCAGGAGCGGTCCGACGCTACCATGGCGCCGCTGTTGTCGGCCATACCGAAACGCACTGGAGCAGACACCATGAGCCTTCGATTCAACACTGTAGTCTGGCATCGACGCACGTTCTTTCTGCTAACCGTGTTCGCCATCGTCGCGCTGTCGGGCTGCGCCGGCCGGCAGCAGAGCTCCCAAGAAGGCTGGGAGCCGCTCTTCAACGGAACCGACCTGACCGGCTGGACCATCAAGTGCAAGCCCGCCGACCGCGACTGCGAGTTCTGGAAGGTCGATGATGGGACCATTTTGGCGGACTCCCTGGGCCATGAGGGCCATGACTACGTCTGGCTGGTCACGGATCAGGAGTATGCGGACTTTGTCCTGCGTCTGCGCTTTCAAGCGTATCGCGACAGTCCGGGCAACAGCGGCATCCAGATTCGCAGCCGCTACGACGACGAGGCGGGATGGCTGGACGGCCCCCAGATCGACATCCACCCCCCTGAGCCATGGCGGACGGGAATGATGTGGGACGAGACCCGAGGCGTGGGACGCTGGCTCTATCCCGACGTTCCCCAAGGGCAATGGGTCAATCAGGCGATGGCAAACCCCGACCTGGTATTCTACTACGCCGATGAAGGCTCCGGCTGGAATACCCTTGAGATCGCGGCGGTCGGCACGCGAATCACCGCCTGGCTCAACGGCATTCCCGTCGCGGACTACGACGGCTCCGGCGTACTCGATGATGCCGCCCACCAGGCACACGATGTGGGTCTGGAGGGCCATATCGCTCTTCAGATCCATAGGGCCGACCAGCTCCGGATACGATTCCAGGACATCACTATCAGGCAGGCGCACACGCCATAGTCATTCGCGAACGCGGCCCAACCACCCGCTCGGCCGTCCCATAACCCGGCACGCATACCCCAGCTGGCCTCCGGACATGGAGCAGACGCATCCATTGTGCCGATTTCGGAGTTTTTTTCTTGACGCTGGTTTAACGATTCCCTAACCTGGACGATCATATAGGCAACTGTGGACGAATGAGCTTGTGGACCGCCCTGGAGTCATTTCAGCGGCAATTGGGTTTCGCTGCATAGGGTGGGAGCAGGCGGAGACGAGCATCGGGAGTTCGTCTCGAATGGTGGTTTAAGTTGCAAAGACACACGTGAACCGATGTGTTCCGGTCGAGATCCACTCGGTCTGATCGGGAGCAAACACGACGGCCAAGTGTGAATATCCAGTGAAACGAAATCGACTCGCATCAGTCAATCGCGTCTCCGCGAGGGAGTGAGAGATTTGAGGACAGCATCAGCGAAGACCCCTTTCTTGCGGCGTCTGCAACGCCTCAGAGGGCGCGACCCGCAAGCGGTCTGGGTCCTGTCACGCTGATCGCCCCGTTCGTGGGTAAGGTTTCGCATCTCACTGTCGTTTCTTTGGAGCTTCCCTGCCACCTGCCTGCACAGCGTCCGCAGTGAATGTTATCCGTCAACACTGTGTGTGGAAAGGTAGGGAACATGGACGCCATTCTGATGCAGGTGCTCACGCTTCAGGCAGGGATCGCCACGCTCGTAGGGTTTGCACTCGGCGTCTGCTTCTGGGCCATCATCCAGCAGATTGCCACCAAGGCTCGGGCAAAGCAGAGGGCAGAGGACGCTGCCAGGCAGATCGATGGGGCGAACCGGGAAGCGGAAAACATCATCAAGTCCGCCCAGATCGAGGCCGCTGCTGAAGCCATCAAGAAGAAAGAGCAATTCACCGCCGAGGCCAACCAGATCCGGGCCGAACTGCGGGAAAACGAGATGCGGCTCTCCAAACGCGAGGACGCGCTCGATCGCCAGACCGAGCTGCTCCAGAAGCAGGAGGCCGCCCTCAAAAAGCAGGAACAGGACGTCGAGCGAAGGCTGCGCAACACCGATCTGAAGGACAAGCAGCTTTCCGTGCTGATCGCCCAGCAGAAGAACCAGTTGCTCAAGATCACGGCCATGGACGTGGAGGAGGCCCGCCAGCTCCTGCTCAAGCGTCTGGAGGACGAGTGCGAACACGAGATGTCTTCGCTGATCCAGCGCAAGGTCGAAGAGGCCCAGGAGATCGCGGACAGCAAGAGCCGTGAAGTGCTGAGCACCGCGATCCAGCGGTACGCCGCCGAGCAGACCTGCGAGGTAACGGTATCGACGGTGGACATCCCGAACGACGACATGAAGGGCCGGATTATCGGCCGCGAAGGCCGCAATATCCGTGCTTTCGAGAAGGCCACGGGTGTCGATGTGATCGTCGACGACACACCGGGCATGGTTGTCGTCAGCGGGTTCAACCCCGTCCGCCGTGAGGTTGCCCGGCTGTCAATGGAACGGTTGATCCAGGACGGGCGTATTCACCCATCCCGCATCGAAGAACTGGTGGCCCAGACCCGCAACGACGTCAACGCCAAGGTGCTCCAGCTCGGCAAGGACGCCGCGGTCGAAACCAACGTGCGGGGCCTGCCCAACAAGATCATCAGTCTCCTGGGGGCCTTGGCCTATCGAACCAGCTACGGCCAGAACGTGCTTCGCCACAGCGTTGAAGTCGCCTTCCTCAGTCAGGTGATGGCCGACGAACTGGGCCTGGACGGCTCCATCGCCCGGCGGGCCGGTTTGCTCCACGACATCGGCAAGGCGATCGATCACGACGTCGAAGGAAGCCATCCCGAGATCGGGACCAACTACCTCAAGCGATTCAACGAGTCCCCGATCGTGCTCAACGCCGTGGCGGGCCACCACGGGGACGTTCCGCCTGACAACCCCTACACCCCTCTCGTGGCGGCCGCCGACGCGATCAGCGCCTCGCGGCCCGGCGCCCGACGGGAAACTCTGGAACGCTATATCAAGCGGCTGGAGAAGCTCGAGGAGATCGCCACGGGCTTCAAGGGTGTCGAGACCGCCTACGCGATTCAGGCCGGACGGGAGATTCGTGTCATTGCCAACGCCAACGAGGTGGACGACGAAGCCGCGATGAAGGTCGCACGCGACATCGCCAAGAAGGTCGAGGACGAGATGACCTATCCCGGCGAAATCCAGATCACCCTGCTGCGCGAGGTCCGCTGCATCGAATACGCCAGGTAAGCGCGATACGGGGCGCGCCCGCGTCCGCTTGTCGAAAGGAAGCCATGAGGCTGAACGTACTGTGCATCGGTGATATCGTGGGGCGACCGGGCCGACGGATTCTGGCGGACAAACTGAAAGCCTTTGTCCGCGAGCAGTCCATCGACTGCGTCGTCGCCAATGCCGAGAATGCCGCCGGTGGGTCGGGACTGACCCCGCAGATCTACGACAAGCTGCTGCGTTACGGCGTCAACCTGATCACCCTGGGCGACCACGCCTTTCGCAAGCATGACATCATTGAGACTCTCGAACGGAACGACAACATCTGCCGGCCGGCGAACTTCTCCGAACATGCCGCCGGTCGAGGCATGGCATTGTATAAGACGGGCAAAGGACCTGTCGTGGGCGTTCTGACGCTGATCGGCAGGTTGTTCATGAAACCCGCGGACTGCCCCTACACGGCGGCGGACAGATGGATTCCGAAACTCCAGAAGGAGGCGGACATTCTGGTGGTGGACTTTCACGCCGAGGCTACCAGTGAGAAAATCGCGATGGGCTACCATCTTGATGGGCGGGTGAGCTGCTGTTTCGGAACGCATACGCACGTGGTCACCGCCGACGAGCAGATTCTTCGCAAAGGCACGGCGTATATCAGCGATATTGGGATGACCGGCGCACATGACTCGGTGCTGGGACGCAAGAGCGACTGCGTTCTGAAGTCCTTCCGGACCCAGATGCCGGTGCCGTTCGAGATTGCCACGGGCGATGTTCGGATCAACGGGGTCGTCGTCACGATCGACAGCAATACCCGTCAGGCCGAACGCATCGAACGCATCCGCATCCATGCCGACACCGAGGACGATGCACGCTACGACAGCGACGACGGCCGGCCGGAATACTACAACAGCTTCTGATCGCCCGAGCAAGCCGCTGCCTGCCGCTGCCACTGCTCAGCGGTCCTCTTGTTTCGCCTCCCCGAAAAAGGCCCGCAGCGTCGTGCCGGAGTAGCGTTCGGCGCCCCTCAGCAGGATGTAGTAGGTTCCGGACTTGGGATTGTCGACTGTGACGGTTTCATTGTTGCCAATCAGATAGGGACGATAGTCCCATTCCCTGGTCGTGGGCTTGGCATTTCTGCGCACATACAGATCGACGTCACCGGTACCGCCCGAGGTGGAAATCTGGAGTCTGGTCTGTCCGGTGGGAACCTCGATCCGGTAGCACGTCTCGCTGCCCGCGGCCCCGGCCAACCCGCCCAACGAGACACCTTCCGTCAGAACGATCGCTCCGTCGTCAGGTCCATCGTCCGACAGACTCGCGGTCAATGCTTCGGCCGTCGCGCCCGCCGTCAGGCGAAGGACGGCGCAGTTGGTGTAATCCACCAGCCTGGGGGGGGTCGTCACACTGACGGAGACGGTCTTCGAATCGCTCAGACCTGCTCCGTCGACCACCGTAATCGTTCCCGAGCGGACCTCGCCGCAGTCGATCAGGGTGCCATACTGACCGACCAGCTCCAGCTTGATCCAGTACTCGGCGCTCGACCAGTTTCCAGCGTTCCCGCTGGACAGGTCCAGGCTGACGGTGAAATTCGCGGTGATGGTCGCTTGGGGGTCTGTATAATAATCCAACGTCGTCCAGACCATCTCATGCGTGGCCGAGACACTTGCCTCCTTTCCGCCGACTGGCCCTTCGGCGGCGATGTCGGGCCACAGCCCGGTGTCGATGCTCCGATCCATCGGGTAGAGGTGTGAAATGTCCCCATCGATGATCAAATCGCTGCTGTCGGCGATGGTGATGGCGGAGTGGGCCGGCTCTCCGCTCGAAGGCTGCGCAGCCAATCCCAGAAGCGTCACGTCTGCATAGGCGTCGCAGCCTTTGAGCATGATGTACCAGGTCCCGGCACCGGGGTTGTTGACGACCACGGATTCGCGATTGCCCACCAAGAACGGCCGATAGTCGTAGACATCCGTCGTCGGCATCGCGTCCTTCCTGACGTAGAGATCGCAGTCGCCAGTCCCTCCGGAGATGCTGATCTGGAGTTGGGATCGATTGGCGGGAACCACAAACTGATAGAACTGCTCGCTGCCGACTGCTCCGGAAAGGCCCGTCACGGGGGCGCCGTTCGTCAGGACCCTCGCAACCGCGCCACAGGAGTACGTGGATTCCAGGGTCAGGCCCGAGTAATGAGTGAAGCCGCGAAGCATGATATGCCAAGTTCCTGCCTGCGGACTCCCAACAGTCACACTTTCTTCGTTGCCAATCTTGTAGGGCCGATGATCATAGGCGGTTGTCGTGGGCTTGGCTTCTCTACGCACGTAGAGATCGCAATCGCCGGAGCCGCCCGAGATGCCGATGACAAGATCGAGTTGTCCCTCAGGAACCACGATCGTGTAAAACTGCTCACTCCCGGCAGCTCCGGAAATGTCGACAACCGGGATGCCGTTCTCCAGTTCCACGGTGCCTGCGAAAGTCACTGAAGCCAGCAGATAAACGGCCACCCCAAGGACCATGGCGTCTCTCCGGCACGATCCACTCCACCCCTTCATCCCGACCCCTCTCTAAGCTCGAAAACCTCCGCCCCATCCCGTCCCTGGGCTCCAGGCAGATCGCCAATCTGCGAGGTCGTCCGATCCCCGCCGTAGCTAAACCTCATCGCGTGTCGTTACGCAGCCCCCGTGTCAATCGAGCCACCCTGTGTTCCGTGTTCCTCCCCCCTGCTGCGGGACAACCGCACTGCAGCATCACCAACCTTCCTATTTTACCATGTTGTCGGACGGAACACCAGAGAATTTTCCATTTGCGTCAGGGCATGCCCGGAGTGGCTGGTCCTTCGGCCTGCCGCAGAGGTCCGCAAAGATCGGTCCTGGCTCGAGGAAAACCAAAGAACCGCCCTATGGCACCTCAAGCCGAGGCGGGCGGTCAGCCTGGGACCACATGGTGATGGAACCGGACCTCTGGTCTTTGGGAAGGACTCACGATCCGGCCGGCCGGCGTTTGGAACGGGCGGAAGTGGAGGGCCTCCGCGATTTCTTCCTGGTCTTGCTCAGCTTCAGTGCGAACTTGGTTTCTTCGCCGGTTTCCTCGTTGATCACGGCGAATTGCCCGGAGTCGTCTCGCTGCATCTGATCGTTGGCGTTCAGCAGCTCGATTCCGTACACCGTTCCATCGGGCGCCAGGTCGATCACCAGTTCCTCACTGAGTTTGATGGACTCGGCATCGGTCTTCTTGTTCTTGAAGCGGATATAGCCGACGTTGTAGCGGGGATCGTACGTAAACTTCATGCCGCCAGACCTTTCCAATCCATCAGAAGTACCTCGTAACCACCGAAATCACCAACCAGCCGTCGTAGCGACGAATCGCATAAGCTTCGACTTGCTTGGTCTTGTACTGCTTTCCACGCCAGCGCCTTTTGAAAGGCACATTGCGACGAAAACCTACCCGGCCAAACTTGGCGTCAAACCGCTCACCGGCTTCGACCGCCAGTTTCACCTCTTCCTCGGTGGCGCCCCGCTCGGCCAAACGGTCACGGGCGTGGGGATGTAGATTAACCGTCATAACGGAGACATCCTGCCGGACGCAACCAAGGCATGCACCTGGAACTCGGTGGTGCCGATAATGTCAGTATAGCGAAACTGGGAATCGATCGCTACGGTTTTCTTCATGGATTCTGCGTCAGAAACGGGTTCGAGGTCTTCTCGCGGCCAATGGTCGTCCTCATGCCGTGTCCAGGGTAGACTGCCGTCCGCTCGGGCAGAACCAAAAGCTTCGTTCGGATGCTGCCGAGCAACTGATCCCAGTCTCCGCCCGGGAAGTCGGTCCGCCCGACCCCGTCGGCGAAGAGCGTATCCCCGGCAAGAACAACGCCTTCCGTCGCAGCATAGAGGCAGATCCCTCCGGGGGTATGGCCCGGCGTGTGGAGCACCTTCAGAACGATGCCTGCCTCTTCGACCGTGTCGTCATCCTCCAGCAGCACATCGGCAGGGGCCGTTTCGAAGGGCAGCATAGTCATCTCGGACAGGTTGGCCTGCGAGTCGGTCAGCATGGGACCGTCCAGCTTGTGGATGTAGACCCTGAGCTCCGGGAACTTGGAGCGCATCGCTGCCAGACCCGCGATGTGATCGACGTGCCCGTGCGTCAGGACCACGGCCTTGGGCGTCAGTGCGTGCTGGGTGAGAAACGCGATCATGTCGCGGCTGTCGAGCCCCGTGTCGATCACGAGACACTCCCGGGCCGACTCATCCGTGCGGACCACGTAGCAATTGGTCTGGAAATCCCCAAGAATCAGCCGATCGATCTTCATTCGTCCCCAGTCAGCGAATACGGCTTAGCCGGCGTTGGGATCGGCTGATTGGGCCGGGGCAGGCTCGGCAACCGGCGGGCTGCTCTCGGCGGGCGTCACAGCCTCCGCCGGCTTCTCTGGCGCCGGTTTCGCCTTGTCCTCCATCAGGTCCGCCTGCCGCTTGGTCAGGTAGTTGGCTTTCCACTCGGGAACCTGATAAACCCAACCCTTGTGCCGCAGCGTAAACCGCTGGGCCCGCTCTTGGGCCTGAAGCTTCGCCTCCTTCTTCTTGAGCTCCTCCTGTGACTCGACCTGGCCCGGCTTCATGGTGACCGGCGTCTTGTCCGTGAACTCCGCCTCACACGTCAGATAGGCCTTGCCGTCCTTCCGGGCCATCTGAAGGCGGTATTCGGTAGAGTCGTCCAGACGGCAGACATACCGGTAATCGTAGCTCAGCTCGCCGACCGCCGAAGGGGTGTTCACGTCGTCGAACCGCAGGCTGTTGAGCCCTCCGAGAACGCTCTTGGCATCGCTGTCCTTGAGTTTCTTGTCCGCGGGCAAATCAGCCATGACGACGGCGTCCCCCTCGGCGCTCCTGAGGGTATACGAACCGTCTGGCGTGGTCACCGTGACCGAGTTGACGTCCTCCCGCTCCACCGAGGCAATCTCCTGATTGACGTAATCGATCGCCGTAGTGCGGATGTAGGGAGCGCTCTCGGCCAGATACACCGTGTCCTGAGAGGCCAGCCGGACATAGGTGTTCTGCCCGCCTTCCAGGGCCTTGCCGATGATGACCCCGGTCAGAACCGACCCATCGGCCTTGAGGAACTTGACCACGCCCTGGGCCTTCTCTTCGGTCACTTCCAGATCCTCATGGTTCTTCGGGTTGCTGGTGTACGATTCCACGGTCTTGATGTCGAGACACTTGGTGATCAGATCGTTGATTCGCTTCGGGTCGGCAGGGTAGTCCGCTTCGTTGACCACGCGGAACTGCTGTTCTCGCCTCTGAATCATCACGGCATTGTCACCATGACCGACAACGATACTGTCGATCTCAGACGGGTCCAGCCCCTGGATCAGATAGGATGGCCCCGAGGGTTCGACGGTCGAGCGATTCGACAGACGAGACTGAACGACGGCCCACGACACCATGATCGCGGCCACGATGGCCAGTATGCCAAGATTCCTGTTGCTCATCTACAAGATCCCTTTATCGACGATTGACGATCGTTCAGGACCGATCCGCAATTCCCATTCGCGTTATGCATCACTCGCATGGCTGATGTAGTGCCGCCGGCGCACGCTGCGCCAGATGCCCAGGACCAGGGCGATCAGCATGACCACCCCCGGCACCAGACCCATGTTGAAACGACGCAGCATGTAGCCCAACTGCTCGATGCGCTCGCGCCGCCGCGCGTTGACTTCGCGAAGCTGACGCTGCGCCTCGCGAATCTTCAGCTCCAATTGCCGCTTCTTTTCGAGAAGCGAGCTGCCGATCACCTCTTCCTGCTCGGCCTGTCCCGAATTCACGAGATTCTCCAGCTCCTGGTTGAAGCCCTGGATCTGCGCATTGATCAAAGCGACCTCGTCCGCCGTCTCCTTCTCCGCCTGCTGCTCGATCTCGTCGACAACGGTGAACGGCCGCTTATAGTTGCCTCGCGACCGGATCGAGATCAAATCGCCGGACCCGCTCAGGTCCTCGATCGTGTTGATCAGCAGGGCGCTGTTGTCACCGACGACCATCTTGCCGAACAGCGACTGGGCATAGGCCATCTGGTCGCTGAGAAAATCCACATCGCTGAACACGGCCACCGCGCAGTCTGCAGTCGCCTCCTTCAACCCGGTGATCTGCCTGGCGACCATCTTGGGCTCGTTCGGATCGTCCTCGTCCGTATCGTTGGCATCCGCCGCAGGCACCTCGATCTCGATGCCATCCGGGAAGCTGCTCTGGAACCGTCCGGTAACCAGATAGCCCATCGGAACGGGCTTGTTTCCCTCGATGAACTTGGCCATGAGCTTGTCCGGATCGGGGAACATCAGCTCGAACGAGCTGCCGACGCTCCAACTGTTGCCCTTCTCCGTCGTCATGATCAGTGGCGTGCGGGTGATTTGCGGCTCATTCGCCGCGGCGACCTGATTGGGGTCGTCGCCGCCACCAGCCTGGTCGGCAGGCGCAATCTCCTGGAGCACACCGGCAAACAGCACCCTGACCTCGTTGAGATCGGCGGTGATGACCTTCTCCTTGCTGAAGCATGGCGTGGTGAGCCCGAGGAATCCCATGATGGGCTGCGGGCGCTGATTGGCGGCCAACGGCGCCTCCAGCAGCAGCGAGCGGTCGCCGGCAAAGGTGTTGGCCGGCATTTGAAGTCCCCACGCCCGTATGATGCGGTCGAGGTCCGAACTCTGCTTCTCGGCGGTCATCTGCATGGGGTTCCGTTGGGGCCGGTCCGCGATGCAATGCGGATCGACGCACACGATCGCCCGTCCGCCCTTCAGGATGAACTGGTCGATGGCAAACTGCGTCTTCTCCGGCAGGTCCTTGGGGTGGATCACGACGAGGATGTCGACGTCGTTGATGTCGTTCACGTCGGTCGCGACCTCGGTCACCTCGTACTTCTGCCGAAGCTGTTCCACAATCGTCCAGGCAGGCTTGGGCTGCTGGCCCTGCATCCGCATCATCTGGGCCATGTAGCCCGTGACATCGTCGCCCATCACCGCCAGCGAACTCATGATCCCCACCCGCTTCTTCTGCCGGGTGATCGCGGTATCGATCAGATAGCTGATGTCATACTCGACGAAGTTCTGCCGGTCGGGCGAGAAGAACGGCACGGTCTTTTCCACGCCGAACTGCGTCTGCACCGCCAGCCCGAAGAAGAAGCTCTCCTCTTCGGTGATGGGGAACCGCCTCAGGCCCAGCCGCAGCGCCTGTTCTTCGTCTTCCGAGAACGGCCTCGGATCGATCACCTCCAACTGGACCATGCCCTTCGACGCAGCCACGTACTCTTCCAACAGCGCCCGCACGAACTCATAGTAGTTGTTGAAGTAGCGAATCTGATCGGGACCTTTCATCGCCGCCGTTTTCGCGTAGAAGAGTCGGACTTTGATCGGCTGGTTGAGCCGACCCAGAATCGCCTTGGTCCCATCCGAAAGCGTGTAGAGCTGCTGATCGGTGACGTCTACTTTCCACCGCCGTCCCAAATCCTGGCAGATGCTGATTCCGCTGAAGGCAATGACCAGGACCAGAACAGCCCCGACGATCGCGCGTATGGTCCGATTCATTAGCTGGCCTTCCTTTCATCCAAAACGATCGCACAGGCCGCGACCCATCCCACAATCAACAAGATGAAATAGGCAATGTCCTGGAATTGCAGGATGCCCCTCTGCATCGAGTCAAAGTGCACCTGAAAGCTCATCCCTTCAACCGCTGAGACCATGCCGGGCGGCAGAAACGTCGAGACGTAGTTCAACGTCGTCGGCATACCCGCGAACACCAGGACCGCGCAGGCCACCACACTGAGCACGAAGGCAATCACCTGGTTCTTGCTCAGCGCCGAGAAGAAGCAGCCGATGGCCAGGAAGCCCCCCGCCATCAGGAACGCGCCGAGATAACCTGTCACGATCAATCCGATATCGGGATCGCCCAGATAGCAGACGGTTACAACCAGAGGGAAGGTCAGCGCCAGCGCGATCCCCAGGAACAACCAGGCGGCCAGGAACTTCGCCAGCACCGCCTGCACGATCGTCACCGGCAGCGTGAACAACAGCTCGACGGACCCGATCTTGCGTTCCTCGGCCCAGAGCCGCATGGCGGTCGACGGAACCATGAACACGAACAGCAGCGGGAGGTTCGTGAAGAATGGCCTCAGGTCGGCTTGGCGGGCCTCGTAGAATCCTTCCTTGAAGGTCAGATAGCCTGCGAAGAACAGAAAGATGACGAGAAAGACGTAGGCGAGAGGCGTCGTGAAGTAGCTCTTCAGCTCCCTCTTGAATACCGCCCAGAAACTGTTCATGTGGCACTCCAGTTCCAAGTGATTACTGATCCATGACTATTGGCAGCCATCCCTCATTCCGCGTCAAACCGTCACGAGGCCCCTGGTGCTGGTGATCTTGCGGAAAACCTCGTCGAGACTGGCGTGATGCTTCTCCTTCAACTCCTTGGGCGTCGAGTCCACGAGGATCTTGCCGCGCGCAACGATGATCGCGCGGGAGCAGACGGCATCGACCTCTTCGAGAATGTGCGTCGAGACGATGATGCACTTGTCCTTGGCCATGGCCCCGATCAGCTTCCGCACCTCATGCTTCTGGTTGGGGTCGAGGCCGTCGGTCGGCTCGTCGAGGATCAGCACATCGGGATCATGAATCAGCGCCTGGGCCAGACCCACGCGCCGTTTGTAGCCCTTCGACAGCGTCTCAATCGTCTGATGGTACACCGACTCGATCGAGCACATGGGAACGACGCGATCGAGCGCCGCCTTGCGCCGGCGCCCCTTGATCTGGCGGACGTCGCAGATGAACTTCAGGAAGCCCCCCACCGTCATCTCCGGATAGGCTGGAGAGTTCTCGGCCAGATACCCCAATGACCGCCGCGCCCCGACCGGATCTTTCAGGACGTCGTGCCCGCAGACACTGGCGGTGCCGCCATCGGGGCGGATGTAACAGGTCAGCATGCGCATCGTGGTGGTCTTGCCCGCTCCATTGGGACCGAGCAGACCGACCACCTGCCCCTTCGCGGCGCGGAACGAGATCCCGTCCACGGCCACTACCGGCCCGAAACGCCGCCGAAGTTCTTTGGCCTCTATCATGTCTGTCTCCAAAACTCAGGCATCGATTCCGCCCTCGGGGAGTAGGGCTCCCCTTAGAAACAAAACCCATAGGTTGACGAAAAACCGCCTGGCCGTCAAGACTTACACCCCGAATATTTTCGCACCGAGCCGACCCTACAGACCTGCGTGCGGGGACCACCCGCTCGACGATAAAATGCGCCATACGATGTCACGGCGGATTTGTTCGGGGCGCGAACCCCAAAAAGAAAACGGGCGGCGCCGACAGGCATCCGCCCATCGATACCACCCGTTTTCCAAGAGATCCGTTACGGCGGAATCGGGACGTCATTCCGCGTCGGCCGGATGACCGAACCGAATGTCGTCGATGTAGATCAAGCCGGAACCGCCGGCGCTTGGCGCGATTCGATCGCCCACGCCGATGTACATCTTCTCGACCCGGCTCAGATTGACCCCGCTCAGGTCGCTGAACGCGATGCGCCACTGATTCCAGCCACCCATGAATGTTGCCGCCTCGCCGGCCGGGTGGGTCACAGCTTGGACCTTCCCGCTGCTGTCCTTCACAGCCACATACAGGCTGTCCGCCGCATTGCCCTCGGGCTGCTCCGGACCGACCGTGGCCGCCTGCCACTGCCCGGTGACATTCCCGGTCGTGGCGACGTCGGAGAACTCCCCACTGGTCAGGACACCCGCCGAATGACTGGTCACCACCAGACCGACGTAGACGTTGGCGGCCATGGCGATCGTTTGTGGATTCCACGACATGGCAGTCCAGCTCTGCCCGTCGGCGGAGTAGTACCCGTTGAACGCATTGCCGACGCGTTCGATCTTGACCCAGTACGGCATGGTCATGGCGATCTGCTCGGCCGTCGCGACGGAGGTGTCACTGACGGCAGCCACATCGGTCGTCAAACGAGCCTGATAGCGGCAGCCATTGGCCGGCGTCGCATAGACCGCCGCGAACGTCGAGCCGGCCTCGAGCGTCTCCCGAACCATCACGCCGGCCTTCGCCCAGGCGTTGGTGTTGGCTACATTCTCGACGCGTGCGATGACAGCGCCGTCTCCGTTGAGCTGCTTATGCGCGAAGCGAAACTCATCCGTCGTGTTCCAGATGTCGGTGCCTGCCGCTCCCATGACGATGTGGCCCGACGCCAGTTCGGCAAATGGTCCGGCCCGGCCCTGGAAATGGATGACCAGGGTATCGGCGCCGTTGACCGTCCAATCCTGGAGCGTCTCAAAGGTGCGCTCGGTCTCGGAGTACCACGGTGAGACTGAATTGTCGAAATGGAGAGGCATAGACTGGCCACCGCTGTTGACGATCGTCTTCTCGGCAAACGGCGCATCGAGATAGCCAACGGTCGAGCCGGTGTCATTGCCCCATCCGTCGATCCAGGTATCGAAGATCGCCAGGCCGGCATCGATATCGTCGGTGTAGCTCTCGAAGTCTTCGATGAGGAAGTACTCCTGCGTAGCGAAGCTCCACAGATCGCCTTCCCACAAGCCCACCGCCTCGGCCTCGTTGACCTCGGCGATCCGCCAGTAGTAGGTCGTGCCCAGATTCAGAGAGCCGGGGTCGTAACGGCTCGTCTCGACGGAACCGGCAAGAGCCAGCGCCTCCGGGTCCGTTCCGAAGTAGACCTCATGCAAAGCCGCTTCCCGGCCGGTTCGCCAGGCCAGATCGCTTTCCGGCCCGACGGCGGCAGCGCCATCGGCCGGTCGAGGCTCGCGCGGATACACCGGCGTGTGGTAGAATCGCACCTCGCTGAGCCCGTACTGGGTCAGCATGCCCCAGTTGTCGTTGACGTTGAGCCGGACGTACTTGGCCGCGATGCCAGCCAAGTCGACCACGGTGTTGTGGGCATAGCCGGCCTTGGCGATTCCCTTGGCAAACTCGAAATCCCCCAGAGCCGTCCATTCCGCACCGTCGAGGGAGTACTCCACAGTGACATCCTTGAGCCCGTACCCGAGCACGGCCTCGAACATGACGTTGTAGTTCCATACCCAGAGTTCATAGAGCTTGAGCACCCGGTCGAACTCGTACTGGATCCAGACCCCGGAGATGCCGTCGGAAGTCGCCAGCCACATGTCCGCCGCATCGATCGAGTGCAGATCGGCCGCATCGAGGCCGGAACCGTCGATGGTGTGCTCCGGACCGTAGCCGACATCGGAACTGGACGCAGTGGCGATGATATTCTCCGCGGGGTAGGCCAGAGGCTCGGCCGTGAAGCTCCAGACCGACCCTCTGAAGATGGTGCTTTCCGGCGGTGCATTGACCTCGTCCACGCGCCAGAAGTAGGTCTGGCCGAAGCTCAGCAGGCCCTCGGGATCGTACAAGTTGGCGTCCTGTGCCTGGCTGAGCAGTACACCCAACGGATTGGCCCGGGAAGCAGCGTTCACATCTTCAAACGCGGCGCCGAAATACACGTCATGCGCCGCCGCCTGCGGGCTGGGCATCCAGCTCAAGACGACATCGCGCGGCACGTCGACGGCACCGTCGCTCGGATAAGGGCCGGATGCAACCACCAGCGCCCCGCGCGGGCTTTCCGGCGGGCCCTGTTCGGTCGGCGTGTAATCCGCATTGGTCGTCAGCAGGATCTTGTCGACGGTCAGGCCGTCCTCCCGCATCCAGACGTTCACCGTATGATCGCCGGCGGTCTTCACCTCGATGGTGGGACGCCCGCCGTTCATGATCTGGCTGCTCCAGTTGTACACGCCGTTGAAGCCGCTCATCGTCGCGGAGGTCACAGGCTCCTCTCCGTCCAGGCCCGTGTGGAGGGAATCGGAATTGCCGTCCATGCCATAGCCGAGAATCCAGACATAGTAGGTCCCGGTTTTGACAAACTTGACCACGTAGTCCAACTGGGGGCTGGTCGTGGCAACGTTGCTGGTGATGCCGGAACCGCCGGCCAGCGTGGTCGGCGTCGATTGCATCGCGAAGCCGCCGCTGAATCCGTCCGCCGGAGCGAAGTCGTTCGAGGTCCGCGAGACCAACTCCCACGTGTGCGGCGGCCGGGGCGTGTTCAGATCGAAGTTCTCCGCCTCCATGCAGACGATTCCATCGGGGCCGGTGTCCTGCTGGAAGGGCTGCGCGCCGAGCGCCATCGAGCCGCATGCCAGCATCAGGATTACCGTGGTCAGAAACGTCAATCGCGTGAGCATTGCTGTCCTCCTTCAGAGAAGATTGAGACTTCTGTCGCTCCCGGCACACGCCGGAGCCCTTCTCTCCGCTGCGTGCGATTCGCGGCCGGATGGCCGCCCTGCCGCGGCGGATATCACCCTGGTTCCCCCTCCGCAGGAGAGAACAACGGGTGCGTCTGCTTACGCAGCTCCTTCCTGTGGAAGCGCCCCTCAAGCGCTTCGTCCGGATGCCCGGTTTCAAGCCGGGCGCAGTCCCTCGAAGCCGGCAAGCAGCCCGAAACACCACACCCCGTTAATTATCGCAAATTGAGCCTTGCCGTTCAAGGGCCTTCTCGCAGGCGCCGTGCCCGTGGGCGACCCGTGTGTCAGAAAGGCCGGTCGCTACCGGCCCGTTCCGGGCGGCGCGATCTCGCCGGCGAACTCGTAGGCTCCCATGTCCACGATGCTATTGGTCACCCGCCAATTGCCGGCCAAGTCGAAGGCAGGCAGCGGGGGCTCGGTCTGGTTCGATCCCGAGTCGATTGCCGGGGAATCCGACGCCAGACGGAAGTCATCGTCCTCGGTGCCGAGCACGCCATCGGCTCCAAACGGATCAACAAACAGAGGATCAGGCCCCGGCTCGCAGATGCTGGTGATGATCTCCGGAAGCACAGGACCAGGACGGAAGGAAACCGGTACGCCGGAGGTGGAATCGGCGACGGAACCGTACACAATGCAATTCGCAATCGTCATGGCAGGCAGGTGCACCCATGAATCCTCGGGTTTGGCCATCACCGCCAGGGTGGGCGGACGATCGAGAGTCGGCGAGGCGTTGCCGTAGAACGTGCAGTTCACCAGGCGATGGACCTGTGGCTCGTTGACATAGTTGCCCTCAGGGTAGGCGATCGCGCCGCCTCCGTCTGCCGCGGTGTTGGCCACCAGCAGGCAGTTGACCAGTTCGATTCTGCCGACGCTGTGTGCGCTGATGGCGCCGCCTTTCGCGCCGGCGTCGTTTCGCCGGAACACACAATGGCGCAACGTCAAGTCCGCCTTGATGTGCGACCCAATCGCGCCGCCATCGTACTCGGCGACGTTGTCTTCCCACAGACAGCCGGCGAATACCGGACGCCATCGGCGTCCGTTGGACACGGCGCCGCCCCACGAGGCGCGGTTGCCAAGGAAGGCACACCTTGTGAACACCGGCTGCCACTGGTTGCCCTCGTACGGCTCGTCCGAGCCGGAGCCGTCGGTGTGGAACAGGCAGACGGCGCCGCCAGTGCCCGCGTAGTTGTCGGTGAACACGCAGTCCGTCAGGCGAGGCGAACACCCGCCCTGACAGAAAAGGCCTCCGCCCTGGGCCTGGAGCCGAGAGTGGCTGCGAGGCGCGTTCGCACATCCCGCCGTGACGACAACACCCTCGAGAACGGCCTGGTTGTCCAGTCCTTCACACCTTACGACGTTGAGGCTGTTGCGCTGTTTCGAGGTGGCATCTTCGCTGACATCGTTGCGATCGATGTCGCCGCTGAGAACGGTCACGAAGGCGTTCGGGTCCCAGGCGTCCGGTTCGGCTGCCATCAAACCGGCGTATCCGCCTCGAATCGTCGTCCCGGCCTTCAATTCGAAGCTCGCCTCGCGGTCCAGCGGGTCGTCGGTCGGGATATAGATGCCCTGTGCCATGCGGATCTCATCGCCCGGCCAAGCAGCCGCCAACGCGTCCTGGAGGCGCGTGAGAGCAGTGGCCCAGGACAGGCCGTCCCCGGCCTCGTTTGCATCATCGTCCACATAGAAGACGACACCCCCGAGGTAAGTCTTGCTGGCCTCGGTCGTACCGCCGTAAGCACCGATGTTGATGATGCCACCATTGGGAAGAGGTTCGTCGCCGACCGGGACGAGAGGATCGCCGGCATCGATGCATGGGCTGGTCACATCATCCCGTACCCAGCTCTCACTGGTCGGGTCCCAGCGTCCAGCCTGCGACTTGAGATGGTAATCGCCATCGACCCAAGTCGCGGCTCTCGATATCGAATCCGAACGCCAGTGGCCAACAGAGGCAAAACACGGGTCCACGTCAATGTTCCCCTCTCCCGGCCAGCCTCCGTCTACGTTGCTGTGGATCACTACGGCGCCGGAGAGCTCATCGTCGTCATTGTCCCAGACAATGCAGTGGTCCAGGACCGCACCACCAGCCTCATCGGACAATCCGCCGATGGAGCCGCCTCGATTCTGCGACAGCGTGCAATGCATCAGCGTCGGACTGGCCCCTCGGCTGTATACTGCGCCACCATCGAAACTGGCGTTGCCCACAAAAAGGCAGTTCATTAACGTCGTGTAACTGTTGTCATTGTAGAGCCCTCCACCGGGAGAACTGTAGGCCCTGTTTCCGGCGAACCGGCAGCGAGTGAACACCGGCCCGGGTCCCGTGGGTTCGGGATCGCCGCGGCCGATCCCATCGCGCACGTGGACGGCACCGCCGCCGTCCCCGCTGGCCACATTGCTTTCGAAGAGACAATCCGTCGCTCGAAGGCTGCTCAGTCTCGTGCTTAGCGCGCCGCCTTGGCCGGCGTTGTTATCGCGGAAGAGACAACGGGTCAGAGCAAGAACATTGCGATTGAGAACGCCGGACGTATGGTTGAGGCCACCCCCTTCGGGTGCATAATTCCGTTCGAACAGACATCGATGAAAGGCCATGGAAGACCCCGCTCCACCAATAAGCACGCCGCCGCCCGAACCTTCGAAGGGATTGTTGCGGTTAGCCGTGTTCTCGATGAAGAAGGACTCGATGCACGTACTCCCGTCGCTGGGTTCCGCGTGCATCCCACCTCCATCAAACGCCTCATTGCCTCGAAACGTGCAGCGTTCTAGCTTCAAGACACCGTTGCGAAAGCACACACCACCCCCGTCGTGCTCCGCCTTGTTTCCCTCAAACAGACAGTCTACAAACGTGAGGTCGCCATCCTTGCCCCACAATCCCCCGCCGCTGTCCCACGTGAAGTTGTTGCGGAATACACAGGCCTTCAGCACAGGACTACCCCCGGAGCTGTACATCCCGGCGCCGTTTCCGGTGCTCGACATGGTCTTGTTATGGACGACCGTGCACCGCTCCATCCGAAGATCGCTGGCCAGACACGTGACGCCGGAACCGGAATACCCCCAACCGCCCGTGATCGTGAACCCATCCAGGATAGTCGTCGCGTCGCTGCTCAGAGAGGCGACGACGATTCGGCTGTTGTCGTCCATGTTGGAGAAATCAGGGCCGTCGTCTCCATCCAGGTCTCCGCTGAGAATCGTCTCGTAGCGATCGATGTCACGTTCGTTGGGATCGGTGCCCGTCAGGCCGGCATAGCCTCCAGCCAGCGTTACACCGTTGACCAGAAGAAACCTCGCGTCACGATCTCCTGGAGAGAAACCAACACCTTGGTCAGGCTTGTACAAGCCTTGGGCCACTCGAACCCTGTCGCCTCTTCCAGCCACGGCCAGCGCGTCCTGGAGATACACAAACGCGTCCGCCCAGGATGTGCCATCGTTTTCGCCGGTGGCGTCGTCATCCGCGTAGACGACTCTGAATGGAACCGGCCGGATCGTGTGGTCTTGCCCAGCCGCGCATAGCCCGGTCATCAGGACACACGCGGCCACTATGATTCGCTTGCTCGCTAACCTGTCCATGTTCCGCTCCTTTCAATATGATGCTATGAAGATATGAGGCCGTATGGACACCGGTCCATGCCCGTTCTGCGCAGACCGCCCCCCTCTCGCTCAATGCAGGCGTCAAAACGTGACCGAATTGGAGATTCTCCGCGCATGTTGCACCTCGTGCGTCAGGACGCTCTACGCGCAGCGTCCGAGCAGCAGAGAAACTCACCGGGTCACAAAGGCAGGCGGTTATGAATGGAAACGTATGATATGATAGCAGACCACAGTTTTATAATAGATGCTTCTGCCCGCCTTTATGTCTCATTTTCTGAATTCTACAGCTATGTAGACGGGGTTTGCAAGGAATTTCCGGGCGGGAGACGTTTTTTTTTTGCCGGGAGACTTCATCCTGCCTCCGGTCGCGGGAACCGTGTGCGGCAGGCGAAATAGATTGCCAGCTGGACAACCAGGCCCAGGCCGATCAGCGCGACGGCGAACCAGTAGGGCGCATACGGGCCGACGTGCCTGGCCAGATGGCCGCCTGTTCCGGCGCCCGTGATGACGCCAACGGAGATCACGATTTCGTGGATCACCATGCGAGTCGAGCGGTTGCGGCTGGCCGAGACGCCATAGTAGAGGTGGCTGCTGTAGGCAAACCCGAACGGCAGGCCGAGCACGATCGCCGAGACCACGAAGACCCCCAGCGTCCGCCCATAGATCATCATCAGCAGAGCAACCATGAGCACCATCTGGCCCGCCAGAAGCGGCGCGAGCCTGAAATGCCAGAAAGCCCAGCGGCCTGCCGCCGTCAGCGACAGGAAATTGCACAGCGCAAAGACCGCGTAGTAGATGCCGAACTGCGCCTCCGAATAGCCCAGAGCCACGAAGAGCAGTGCGAATTGCGACCGTACGATCGCCTGCGAGGCCCAAGCGCAGAACAGAGCGACTCGCGACATCCAGCGATAGGCGATCAGCGCGCGCGGATCATGGATCGGCTCGGGCGGCGCACCCGACGGTCCGTCCTCGCCTGTATGCCCCGTATTGTTGCGGGCCAGTACCAGCAGCAGCAAGGACAGCGCGAAGCACCCCACCGCCGCGACCATCGGCCACAGCGGATTCCGCTCGACCAGCCAGGCCCCGATGATCGGCCCGACCAGGGCCCCGCTCGACCAGGAACCGTTGTACCGTCCGAGTCGGCGATTCAGCCTGACTCCCTCATAGCGGGCAGAGACCCAGCTCATCAGGAAGGGCCAGAACAGCGCCATGGCCGCACCGCCGAACCCTCCAGCCGCGATGATCATCCAGATCCAGGCCGGCCCGGCGACCTCGCCCTGTCGGCCCGCGCCAAAGACCGCCGCCACCATTGCGGCCGCGGCTACCAAGGCCACAATGGTCGCCAGACGCGTCGCCCGACGAACATCCAGGTGTCCCAGCCACGAGCCGGTGATCAGCAGCGCCGCCATGTATGCCAGGCTGTTGCCCGCCAGCGCATAGCCCACGTGGGTCTCGGCGCCGCCGATGGCGGTCAGGACGAAAGGCATGGCGGTCCAGCAGATGCCCAAACTCAGCGCAGTGGCGAAAGCCGCGCCGTACAATGGCCAGCTCCGGGCGGTCCGGGTTGAATCGGCTGTCGGGTGCTCTCGTGTCATCTCCATTGGGCTCCAAGCCCGGCGATTGTAACATCCGCCCGACAATCCGCCAGCCGTCGCTTGCAAGAAAACGACGAACCGCCGGAAGATCTCCATACCCAATCACAGTGCATTGGTGTGTAATAGGCCGAACAGCGATCGCGTTTCAGTCAGGTGCGCAGGATGGTCGAGGAAAGACTGTTGATTCTCCGATTCAAGAGAGGCTCGCCGCAGGCCCTGCGCCGGATCTATGACAAATACAAGGTGGAACTGCTCAAGCTGGCCACCGTGCTGCTGGGCGATGGGAACGCCGCCGAGGACATTGTGCACGATGTCTTCGTGGCGTTCGCCGGCTCGGCCGAGCGGATCAAACTGACCGGCAGCCTCCGCAGCTACCTGACCACGAGCGCGGTCAATCGCGTCCGCAACCACAGGCGAAACAACCACCGACATGGGGGAATCAGCCCGGAAGATGCATCGCTGCCTCCGTCGGGCGGACCAGGGCCTGCGCAGTGGGCGATTCTCAGCGAACAACTCGCGCTGCTGGCCGAGGCGCTGCAACAGTTGCCTTACGAGCAACGCGAAGCGCTCAGCCTTCGCATGGAGATGGACATGAGCTTCCGCCAGATCGCGGCGGTGCAGCACGTGCCGCTGAACACCGCCAAAGGCCGATATCGTTACGGCATGGAACGACTGCGGTCTCTGCTGAACAGTGAGGTGCGACAATGCGACCCGCAGACCACATAAGAAAGTCTTTTCGAGACGCCAGGCTGGGCATTGGGCCGCAGGCCGATGAGCGAGTCTTTCGGGATATGCTCCAGGCCCAGCAGGAACACACAAAGAAACCAGAGACATTGATTGTGAAAGGGAGATCGATCATGAAGAGTTCATTCGCCAAACTCGCTATTGCAGCCGCCGTTGTCGTCGCCTGTGTCATGGGCCTGTTCCTGTGGACGGGCACCCAATCCAGCGTGGCCCTGGCCGACGTCCTTAGCCGCCTCCAGCAGGTCAACGCATATATGTACCAGATGAGCATCCTGACGACAGGCCCGAGCGTTGGCAACACACCCGTGGAACAGGAAGCGCGAGGCATGATCGTGATATCGCAGGAGTTGGGGATGAAGATGACGATGGAAATGGACAGGATAATCCCCGGTCCCGACGGCGCCGAGCCGATGCTGCAGGAGACGTACATGCTGCCCCGGCAGAAGAAGGCGGTCACCCTCATACCGGGACAGAAGAAGTACATGCAGATCGACCTCGACGACGCCGCGTTCGAAGAGCAACTGAAACAGAACAATGACCCGAGGATCATGATCCGCCAGATTCTCGATTGTCAGTATACGAGCCTGGGCCGATCCACCATCGACGGCGTCGAGGTCGAAGGCTTCCAGACGACCGATCCCAACTATCTTGGGGGCATGATGGGCGAAGTCGACGTCAAGATTTGGGTGGACGTCAAGACCCAGCTTCCGGTCCTTCTTGAGAGGGACATGCAGATGGGTGACATGCACATGCATGGCGTCATTGGCGATTTCCAGTGGGACGTGGTCGTGGACGCCTCCGAGTTCGAGCCGGTCATCCCGGATGATTATACCACTCTGGGCGGAGGACCGCTCCAGATGCCGGCCATGAATGAAGAGACCGCCATCCAGGGGCTGCGGCTGTTTGCCGAGTTGAGCGGTCGCTACCCGGAGAAGCTGGATATGGTGACGCTCATGTCGGTGACGAAGGACCTCGCCAAGCGGAGCGTCGCGGACGGTCATCAGCCGGAGAAGGATGACATGGATGAGCGAATCAAGGAACTCACGCAGACCCTGGCGCCTGTCGTGGGGATCGGCTCGTTCTACATGTCGCTCTCGCAGGACCAGAAGCATCCCGCCTACTACGGCGATGTCGTCACGCCGGAGGACGCCGATCAGGTCCTGATGCGATGGCAGGTTTCCGAGACGGAATATCGTGTGATCTTCGGCAGCCTGCACGTCGAGACCGTCAGCGCCGAGGTGCTGGCGGAGCTTGAGAAGACGCTGCCTCGTCCATAGCGCACTGTTGGTTCAGCACACGACGGGCCGGGTCGTCGGACCCGGCCCTTCTTCGTTGTCGTCGAACGGTGCGGCGGTCAGCGCGCCTGTCCGTCGGTCAACTGCTGGATCTTCTGCCGACGTGCGATGAGCACCTGCTGCATCTGGCGGTCAGGCGCGGCCAACTCGATCGCGCGGTCAAGATGCTGCACCGCAAGGGCATTCTTCTGCTGTCGGACGCTCAAACCAGCGAGCAGATCATGCGTGCGGACCTGCCCTTCCCGCGGCAGCAAGGGCAGCAGACGTTCCAGAGCTGCCATCGCGCCGGGCAAGTCGCCCTGAGCGTCCCGCGCCTCCGCCAGATTCGTGTACGCATCGAGCAGGCGGGGATTCCGTTGCAGGGCGTTCTCGAACGCTGCGACCGCCTGATCGAACGCGTTGAGACGCCGGTAACAGATGCCCAAGTTGTTCCAGGCAGCCCCGTCGCCCGGCCGGAGCTGGACGAAGTGCTCGTATTGCTCGATGGCGCGGCCGTAGTCCTGCGACAACACGTACCGTTTCGCCAGACGCCCGCGCAGCTCCGCGGCGCCGGGGGTCCGCTCAACCGCTTCCTCCAGAGCCCGAATCTCTCCCCGCAGCTCTTCGAGGATGCTGTCCACGTCCCGGTCCTGGGGGTTTGCTTGCCTGGCGGCCGCAAATTGCCCATTCATGATGTCCGGATCGCCAATCAGCGCCCCCACGACACCTTGCAGCACGTGCCGAGTCGCCTGGCTGTACTGCTGGAGTATCGCTGCCGGGTTTTCCCCGTCCGGCAGCAGGCGGACGTTCGTCACATGGTCCAGCAGCGGCGTGCAATGCTCGCTGATGGAGCGGAGGATGTCGAGCCAGGAACCCTCGACGTCGCGCTTGATCGCCGCGCCGAATTCCAGATAGGGCTTGTCGTCGGTATGCAGAGGGCCCTGGCCGCCGAGGCTCGTCAATTCCCTCTCGCCCACCAGGAGGCAATCGAGGAAATCGTAGACGCAGTATACATTGATCTGTTCGAGGTCTTTGGCAATATCAGGACGCTCGGCGATCGCCTTGATGCGGCGGAAGTCCAACTGCATCGGCTCGACCGTCCCGAGGAGCACGGCGTGTTTGTTGACGCAGTTGTTGACCACCCACAAGGAGCTGTGAGGCATCGCGGCCTGGAAGCTTCGCATGATGATGCGGAAATCCTCCGGTCGCAGATCGAGCGGCACCCAGCATGACAGCACACCCTTGGGCTTGAGACGGTCGCGACAGGCCTTGAAGTGATCGTACGTGTAGAGGGCCGAGCTGCCCGTCGTGCCCGGATAGGTCGAATCGTTCATGATGACGTCGAACTTCTCCTCGGTCATCTTGATGAAGTTCTTGCCGTCCATAATGACCTTGCGGAGCTTCGGATTCGCATACGAGCGGCGGTTGATCTCGTCGAAGAACACGCCGGCCTCGAATACGCCCGGACAGATGTCGACGATCGTGTAACGCGCGACACCGAAATCCAGACCGATCCCGCAGGTCTCGCCGCTTCCATAGCCGATCTGCACCACGTCCTGCGGGTTCTCATGGACCAGCAGCGGCGCATACGCCTGGAGCTTCTGCGTCGTCCGCAGCATCAGGTCCATGCCCGCGACGTCTACTCCATCGACGGCGATCAGGCGGTCTCCATCCGGCAGATCATGGACTGTCACCGTTCCGGTGACGCCGTCGTCGATGAACACGATCCGGCTGGGATGGTGATATGTGTTCACGGTTTGCAGGAACACGTCGCGCGGAATCCAGACGGCACAGGCCGCCACCAGCAGAATGGAAACCACCGTCCCTGCCATCGCGAGCGTTCTGTGTCGCTTGTCCGAGAGCGCAACCAGCACAATCGCCAGGGCGAAGAGGGCCGCGACAACCACCAGAAAGCTGTTCCGCAATCCCAGAAGCGGGATCACCAGGAAGCCGGCCGCCGCAGAGCCGAGGACGCAGCCGATCGTATTGGACGCATACACCTGCCCCACGCGCCGGCCCACCGTCTCCCAGACCGGCGCGCAGATTCGCACCGCGACGGGGAACACCATTCCCATCAGGACCGTGGGAACGATGATCACGGCAAGGGTGTCGATGAAATGGACCACGCTGTCGCCGGCGAACGAGATCTTCCAGTCGACTATGCGTTCGAGCACCCAGGCATCGAGAGCCCAGAGCCAGCCCAACATCTGGATCGACCCCAGGATCGACAGCGCCAGCGCAAATTCGATCACTCCAAACGCGAGAATCGGATCCTTCAGGCGAGGCACCAGCAGCACGCTCGACAAGAGGCTGCCCAAGGCAAGGCCCAGAACAAAGCACGTCAGCATGCAGGCGAAGGCGTAAGCGGACGTCCCGAGGACAAACACGAGCACCCGCGACCAGAGCACTTCCATCGCCATCGCGCAGAATCCCGCCACGAAAACGCCGACCAGGGCAATCGTCCGGACGCGCTCCGAGTACACGGTGGGTGATTCCTGCGCCCGTGCAATCTGTTCCCTGAGAGCGGCGAGGCCCTGCTGTTTGCGTCTGGCCGCTCCAGGAATCACCGGTCGCGGCCTGATCCCCAAGGACAGCAGCCAGGCCAGAACGCCGATGGTCACGTTGGCCGTCGCGGTCACGTAAATCGACGAATTCACGCCCAGCAGCCGAATCAGGTAGTAGCCCGACAGGAAGCTACCCAGGACGGCGCCGAACGTGTTGACCGCATAGAGCAGACCGACGCCCTGTCCGGTCCGCAAGTGCGACTCGCTCCTGCCCGGCGTCGCCGCCCAAAGCCCGCTGAGGACCGGCAAGGTCCCTCCCATCAAGACAGTCGGAAGCAGGAGAATCAGAATCGAGACGACGAAACGAACCAGATTCAGCGTGTGAGGACCCGGCTGGTACGTCTGATAGAACCACAGGTAGAACCGGTCCACTGCGTTCAGAATGGCCGGGAAGGCGAAGGCATAAACGCCAATTCCCAGTTCCAGCCAGGCATAGAGTCGCAGCGGTCGCGTCATGCGGTCGGCGTGCCGCCCGAGCAGCCAGCTTCCGATGGCCAGACCCAGCATGAAGGCCGTCAGAATGGTGCTGGCGGCAAAGACCGTGTTGCCGAAGACCGTCCCGAGGGACCGCATCCAGGTCACCTCGTAGACGAGACCGGTCGCACCGGATATCAGGAACAGAGGGAGAATCAGCCCGCGATGATCTGGTGAGACCGGCAGGCCTTGCGTTGTCGCCTTCATGTCCATGCCTTCCCAGGGGAACTCGAAATGACGACTACACAGTTTCGAAACACAGTGTATCCACTTTGCAGGTTTCGATCAAGTCCCGTTCAAAGACGGGGAACCTCTGGGGGGGGGGGTGGTGAAGGCAGCGCAACGGGGCTCCGGGACGGCGGGACCTGTTATTTGAGTAAGACCGGAAGGTCGATCGCGCAGGCGCGGAAATGGTCGGCCGAGAGTGTCACCGTCTGCCAGCGGACGCTGCGCTCTTTCATGTGCCGCCGGTAGTCCTCCAGGCGAATGCAGAAGAAGACGTACCGGTCCGGACCGAGGCAGAGCACGTCGCGCCCGTCGAAATCGACGTCGATGCGTGCCGCCCGGTAGGTGAAGACGAAGGCCGCTTCGTGGCCTAGGCCCAGGGCCTTGGCCCAGGCGCCGAGCCCGCGAACATCGTCACGCGTCACCCAGCATTCCAGACCCTTGAGCCCGGCCAGGCTCGTTCCGGCGAATGTTCGCCCTTTGACCTCGACCACGATACGTCGGCCGAGAGGAGCGTAGAGGAGGAAATCGAAGTTCTTGACCGTCTGTCTGGCGGTTCCGATGCGCTGGTGCTCGTCGGCGCGGACGTACTCCACCTGGTGGTCGATCAGCCAGCTTTCGAACGCTCGCTCGTAATGATTGGCCGCCGAGTCCCTCATGCGACTGTCACCTTCCCCTCGCAGGCCAGGCCGCCGATTGCACGCGGAGATCGATATCGGCTCTCCCCACCGCCGCGAAGCTACTTCTTCGCGTCGAACAGGAGTGGCAACACCTCGTTCAGATAGTACCTCCAAAGACGCCATTCGTGGGCACCGTCTGTGATATGGGCGGTGTGCTTGATCGCTTTGGCTTCGAGCGCCGCCAGGAACCGTTGATTGGCCTCAAACAGGAAGTCCTTCCTGCCGCAACCGATCCAGAGAAGCCTCAGACTCTGGTTCAGTGTCTCTGGTTTGGCCAGCAACACATCGAGTTCCTCACCGGTCGGCGTGCTGGAGCTGAATGCAACGACCCAGCCGAACATCTCCGGATGTCCCAGCCCGATTCGCAGCGATTGCCCTCCTCCCATGGACAGCCCGGCGATCGCCCGGTGCTCCGAATCGCTGCGTACGCGGTAGTTGCGTTCGACGAACGGGATCACATCGCCGATCAGATCGGCTTCGAAGCTTCTCCAGTTTCGAGGCCGGCTCCGGTCGGACGTGATGCTCGGCGTGTGCCCATACGGCATTACGATGATCATCGGCCTGGCCCTTCCGGCCGCCAAGGCGTTGTCCATGACCGCGTTGGCTCGTCCGACGATGGTCCAGGCGTCTTCCGTATCTCCGCTGCCGTGCAGCAGATACAGCACGGGGTACTTGAGCTGGCCCGACGTCTCATACGCCGGGGGCGTGTAGACGTAAAGGCCCCGCGTGGTATCCAATGACTTGGAAGGATAGCGGTGGATACGCACGGTCCCGTAAGGAACGTCCTGCTCCTCGTAGAACATGGGTGGGTCACCGGGAACCAGGACCATGCTCCGGGCGCTGCGGCGCCAGACCTTGACGAACGGATTCATCGGATCGGCGATGGCCAGACCATCCACCTTGAAGTTGTACTCGTAGATCTCCGGGGCAAGCGGTTCGACGGTGACCGACCAGAGCCCCTCGGCATCTTTGAGCATCGGCTCCGGCTCGGCGAGGAAATTCGCCTCCAGCAGCACGCGCTGAGCATCCGCTGCACGAAGGTAGAACGTCACCTGGCGGTTCGCATGTACCTGCGGCCAGAGTTCTGCGCCCTGCGGCTGAGCCGCGACAGGTGGGCAAACTGTGCTCCACAGCAAGACCATGGACACGACGAGTTGCCATAGACTGTATCGGCTCATTGCGATCTCCTCACACGTCTCGGGCAGGCACGCCAGCGGTGCCCTGGTAAACCTACGTCGTTCCGCCCGGCTCCGGCAGCAACTGATTCACATGCACCTGGGTCTGCTCTCCGCTGAGCATGTCCTTGATGACAAGCTCCTGGCGGTCCAAGTACTCCTGGCCGATGATAACACACCGGGCGGCGTTCTGGGAGGAGGCCTCCTTCAACTGCTTGGAAAGCCCGCCCAGCTTGTAGCTGAAATTGGCGGAATGGCCAGCGGCGCGCAGCCTGGCTGCCACGGAGTACATCGCCTTGGCGCAGGCGGCATCCGCACAGGCCACGAAGTATTCGAGCCGTCGCGGCGGGACCTGGCTGTCCAGAAGTCCCTTCTGATGCAGCAGGATCTCCAGCACGCAGTCGCCCATGCCCATCCCGGTGGCGGGAATCGCCGGCCCGCCGAAGTCACGAAGAAGGTTGTCGTATCGCCCCCCGCCACAGATGGCGCGCAGCTCCCCGACAATGTCGTGGATCTCGAACACCACGCCGGTGTAGTAGGCCAGACCTCGCACGATGGCCGGATCGAACACGCAGTACTCGGCCACGCCCATCAGCTCCAGCGTCGCAAACACACTCTGCATCTGCTCGACGGCGGCGCGGATCTCGTCATTCAGGGGAACGACGCGCTCGATCTCGCCGGCGGAATTCAGCGCGAGGAAATCCGAGATGCGCCGGGCCTGCTCCTTGTCTGGAACCTGCTCGGCGAGCATCGCCTCGAACGTGTCGGCCGGCAGCTTGGCCTTCTTGTCCAGCAAGGCGTACATGCCGTCGAATTTGCCCTCTTCGACGCCGATGCCCCGCAGGACGCAAGCCAGAAGCTTGCGGCTGGAGATCTTGGCCCGGACGTCTCGACTCGTCAACCCGACCATGCGAAGGTAGTCCAGCGATGTGAAGATCACCTCCGCGTCCGCTTCAGGACTGTCGATGCCGATGATGTCGATGTTCCACTGGAAGAACTCGCGCAGCCGTCCTTTCTGAGGCCGCTCGGCCCGGCACAGCCGCGGCACGGAGAACCATTTGATCGGTCGGGGCAGCGAGTTGATCTGCTGGTTGACCATGCGCGCCAGGGTAGGCGTGATCTCCGGCCGGATCGCCAAATCCCGCCCGCCGCGGTCCTGGAACGAGAAGAGCTGCTCGACGATCTCCTGACCGCTCTTGATCTGGTACATCATCAGGTGTTCGAAGATCGGGCCGTCGTATTCCTCGAAGCCGTTCCGAATGGAAACGCTCTTCCACCCGTCGATGATCCAGTTGCGCCGGGCCATCTCGGGCGGGTAGAAATCCCGCGTCCCTTTTACCGGTGGTATCTTCATGTCTTCCTGGTCTTTCCCTTGCGCTTCGTGGCCCGCCGCTTCTCGGTCACGTTGTTATCGAACTTGATCCGAATGTACTCCTCCATCTCCTTGTCGTTGGTGAAATGGAGCTCGTAGTCATACTCCCCATCGACGAGGTCGCAATCGGAGTGCTTGTACTTGCGGCAGATATTCGGCCGCTTCTCGTAGATCCGGCACCGGTAGTCGGTCTCGGAAAGGTGACGGCACTTGTTCTTGACGTTCACATACCAGTCGCCGTCTTCGACAAAGACCGTGACATCCTTGTGGCACAGAAACCATCGGATATCGTCGAAATCGTCCTTTGTCTCCGGCGTCTCGATCGGCAGCGCAAAGTACCGACAGCACAGTCCTGTACACCTGTCACATTGGCTCTTCTTGGCCATCCAGCATCCTTCATTTGGCTTCATGCAGGGCGCATCTGTCTTTCACGCCCCCTATATAAGACGTGAGGGCCGGACCGTCAAGAAGCGGTGTTCGGCCCAACCGACAATCCGACACGACAGAGGCCTTCTCCGGGCTCTGGGCCGTCATACCCAAAGGCCTGGACCGTCATCATGATGATGTGTCGCCGCCGTTTCCGCGACGGTCGCTTGGGCCTCCTCGCGTTCCTGGGAAGATTCCGTACCGGCGCTTGACGGAACCAAGCCACCTCGGATACGATGAATACCGAAACGATTGTCCACAGGCCCCCGCAAAGTCTCGCTTCCTCTCCCTCATCAAATGCGGGGGCTTCTTTTTGGCGTCCGTGTTCCCTGCGGGCCATCGCATCGGCGAGATTTCGTCGGCTGGGCAGGCTCTTGGGACTTGAATTCTCTTCGCGCACCTGAGAGACTGGCGTCGCAGCGATTGTGTTTACCAACTGAGCAGGCTCAGACAGGAAATCTCGCGTGGCAAGTGATATGGCAAGACAATGGGCCCACATGGTGACCTTCTGTGGCCTCCTTGTTGCTGTGGCGTCCTGCTCTCCAGGAACCCCGGAGACGTGCCGCGAAGTCGCCCGCGAGCCCAACCTGAGCCCCGACTACTCGGGCACGGTGATCCCCGCCAACATCGCCCCTCTGAACTTTCAGATTCTGGAAGAAGGTCGGGCTTATCTCCTGAAGATCCGGTCAGAGAGCGGATCGCCCATTACTGTCTCCAGCAGGACCGGGCAGATGCGCATCCCGCGTCGCCCATGGCGCGCCCTGCTCAGCGCCAATCGGGGCCGCGATCTGCATTTCGATGTCCACGTTCAGGGTGCAGACCGCCAATGGAGGCGCTTTCAGCCGGTCGTCAACACCATCGCCCATGAAGACATCGATGGGACTGTGGTGTTCAGGTTCATGAAGCCGATCTACAACTGGTGGAAGGACATCGGCATCTACCAGCGAGACCTCGGCAGCTACGATACCTCCGTGGTCCTGCACGGCCGGTCGTTCGGCGAGGGATGCCTCAACTGCCACAGTTTCGTGCGCAATGAGCCGGACACGATGTCCATCAGCCTGCGCAGCGCAACCTATGGCAGCCACACGCTGCTGGCCCGAGACGGCCGGGTCGACAAAGTCGGCGCCAAGTGGGGCTACACCGCCTGGCACCCGAGCGGCCGGCTGGCGGTGTATTCCATGAACAAGGTGATCCAGTTCTTTCGAGCAGGCGCACTGGAGGTCCGCGACGTGGCCGACCTGGATTCGGCCCTGGTGTGCTATCAGGTCGAGAGCCGCAAGACCTTCTCTCCGCCCGAACTGGCCGACAAAGACCGGCTGGAAACCTATCCCGCGTGGTCCCCCGACGGCAAGTACCTCTACTACTGCAGCGCTCCGATCCTGTGGGAGGATCGCAACACGGTGCCCCCCGCCCACTACGAGGATCTCAAATATGACCTTTGGCGCATTCCGTACGACATCGAGACGGGCCAATGGGGCACGGCCGAAGCTTTCCTGTCGGCTCAGGAGACTGGTCTGAGCATCCAACTGCCAAGGTTCTCGCCGAATGGACGGTTTCTGCTGTTCTGTATGTGCCGCTATGGCTGCTTTCCCATCTATCAGCCCAGCAGCGACCTCTACATCATGGACATGGCCACCAAGCAGTATCGCAAGTTGGCGATCAACAGCGAACACTCGGAATCATGGCACTGTTGGTCGAGCAACAGTCGGTGGATCGCGTTCAGCAGCAAGCGGCCGGGCGGCCTGTTCACCCGCACGTATCTGAGCTACGTGGACGAAACCGGCGCCGCGCACAAGCCCTTCGTCGTACCCCAGCGGGACCCGGCCCATTACGATTCGCTGCTGGAAACATACAGTGTCCCGGAACTGGTCAACGGGCCGGTTGACGTCAGCAGATGGCGGCTCGCGCAGGCGGCCCGGGCCGAGCCATCCATCGCCACGGACATGCCCATCACGGGCGCGACACCGAAAACCGTGCCCTCCGATCCCTGGCAGGAGCGAGAGTAGCCCTCCGGGACAAGAAACACGCGAACCAGGAGATGAACGAGCATGACGTTCAGGGTAAGACAGCTTCCGCACAATCTGCTGTTCTTCGCGCTGTGCTTCGTCTATCTATGGCTCGTCGTCGAGCCTGATCTGCTCTATCATTGCTTCGGAACGATTCTTCCGGCTGCGCCTCTGTTCGCCACGGGAAAGGCATTCCTGCTGGACCGGTTAGGCGCGCCCGGCGGGGGCATCCTCTACGCGACCGGGCTGCTCTCGCAGGGGTACTACTACCCGTGGCTGGGCGCGGCGATCATCGTGCTGGCGGCACTGGCACTGGCCGAGTTGTTCCGGCGGCATCTTGCTCTGGTCGGGGTGGCGCGTTCTGCCTGGCTGACCAGCCTGCCGGCTGTGGCATTCTTCCTGATCTACAGCCGCTACAAGCATCCGCTGGCGATCTGCCTGACCGTCGCGTTGGGGCTGGCTCTGTCGCTCGCGTGTGAGAGACTCGCCCTTCGCCGCATCATGACGCGTGGCGCAGGATACTGCCTGATCGCCACCTTCGGCTTCTGGATGGGCGGTTCCGGGACATTGATGGTGTTCGCCATCCTGACGGCGGCACATGCGCTGCTCCTTCGCAGGGACTGGACGGTGGCGATTCTCGTCCTGCCGGCAAGTGTCGCGATCGTCTGGGTGCTGGCGCAATACGTGTTCCTGATCGCTCCGGGCGGGGCGTTTGTCACCCTCAGTCCGTTTGACGCATCTCTGACTGCCGGCATGGACCGCTTCGAGACAGTCTTGGTCCTCCTGCTGTACGGGCTCGCGCCCCTAACCGTATTACTTGGGCTCGTTCGGACGCGGACGCTCGCCCATGCACAGCATGGCCCGAAGGCCGCCAGGCCGACCAAGAAGCACAGTGCCAAGGAACGGCGAAGGCCTGTGCCGGCCCTGCTGAAAGGACCCGCATGGACGGCCCTGCCCATCGTGCTGATGGCTCTGGGACTCTACTGGGGCCATGACGAACGGCGCAAGCCCTATGTGTTGTCGAATTATTACTCCTGCCAGAGGCAGTGGGACGAGATTCTCGAACTCGGTCATCGGCTGCCCAGAGGCATGACCAACGTCTTCGTAAACCATGACATCCTCCGGGCTCTGTATCACAAGGGTCGGCTGCCCTACGACATGTTCCGATTCCCCCTGAATCCTCATGCCCTTATGCTGACCCACGAGGAGAAGGAGTCAGACCTGGCTTTGGCGAAACTGAGCGACGTCTTCTTTGAGCTGGGCCACGTCAACATGGCCCAGAAGCTGGCATCCGAGTTGCTGGCCACCAAGGACCATCTCGGCGTCGCACTGGAGCGACTGGCGTGGATCAATGTCGTCAGAGACCTCGCGAGCACCGCTCGTGTCTACGCGACTGCCCTCCAGCGGGACGTCATCCATCGCGGCACGGCCGACGCCCTGCTCCACGGCCTGGAGCATGGCTTCCCGGCCGACCAGGCGGCCTTCATCGACCGGGTCCGGTCCTGCATGCTGAGCGACCCGCTGGCGGTGTTTGGCCGCGAATCGGTGGACCAGACGCTGGCCGCCCTGCTCGAGAGGAACCCACGCAACAAGATGGCGTTTGAGTACCTCATGGCGTGCTACCTGCTGACCGGCAAGCTCGACAAGATCATGGAGAACGTGGGCCGGCTCGAAGACCTTGGCTATCGCCAGGTCCCCCCTCTGTACGAGGAAGCGATCCTCATCTACTACGCATCCCAAAGGCAGAAGCCCGATCTGGGGAAGATCAAGATAAGTTCTGAAACCATCCGTAGATACCAACGATTCGTGCAGATTCGAAGCAGCTTGCAGCCCCAGAATCAGCAGGAGACGCTCAAGGTCCTCATCCGTGAGTTTGGCGCCGGTTATTTCTTCTACTTCGCCTTTGGACAGGTGGGCCAGGTCTGAGGACCGCCCGACCCGCCGAGATCCGGGCCACGCATGTGTGCCCGGACAGCCCGATGCATCGAGGATCTATCTCCCAGCACCCTTCCGGGGTATAACGTCCGAGAAAATAGCGTTGCAGATGGTCCACCCATTTGATATAAAGAAAGTGATCGTGAGGAGTAACATCTCTGGACCTTTCGATGGTGGTGACCCGTCCGGGAATCGAAGGGTACAGACGCCTCGCCAGACTCAGAATCGCACATAGGGTCAGTGTCGGAGGACCTGGCACAGTGTATTCCTGGCACCCACAAGACAGAGGGGGACGTGGAATGCATGGTTCCTGCACATGCCGGGCCCATTCTGCCCACTCCAGATGCTGGCAGTCTCATTCAGGAAGGAGGTGATCCGGCCGATACCATCTCGTGGAGTCTCCAGAGGGGGAAAATGGGTCGTGGCCCGTTGCGGTTGCGCGGGTCTGTGAAGAACGTTGAATGGGGGGATGAGTGCCTGATGAGTGGTCAGCGCACCGGTTGTGTGGTCTTCTTTGAAGGAGAACTTCTATGTGGAAGCGATGCACCTGTTTCGCATTTCTGATCGTGTTGCTGGCCCTGATCCAGGGCGGCGCCGCCTTTGGGGCCTACAACGCCCTCAGTGACCCGGCCCTGATCGGCTGGTGGGCGTGCGACGAGGGCCAGGGTACCACTGTCGCCGATTCCTCCCGCAACCATTACGATGGCACGGCTTACTCCGGGCTTGGCGGTGCGGCGGCGGTTGGCACTCTGACATGGGCGCCTGGCGTCTATGGCAACGCCGTGCAACTGGAATACCCCAACCTGATCCAGATCCCCGCCATAAACATGACCCTGACCGATGCGACGATGGCGGGCTGGATGAAACCCATCGGTGCGCAGGCGGCCTGGACGTCCTTCATCATGACCCGCCCCACAGCCACCGGCCTGAATATCAACCCCGATGCAGGCAACCTCCAACTCTGCTATCACTGGGGCGACGCATCGAACACGTGGGGTTTTCGTCCGAATGCGTATCTGGCCGACAATGAATGGAACTTCGCCGCTGTGACGATTGAGCCCACGCAGGCGGTATTCTATCTCAACGGCACGGAGGTGGCTGTCAATGCGGTCGCCCATGTGGCTGTCAACTGGAATTCCCCCATCTTCCTGGGCGGCGATGGTTCCGGGGAACAGGACCCGCGTCGGATGACCAACGGTATGCTGGATGACCTTTCGCTGTTCAGCCGGGCCCTGACTGCCGACGAGATCGTGGAGATCATGGGCGGCCTTACCGACCCGAACCTGGCGTCGATGCCGGTTCCGGCCGACGGCGCCACGGATGTGCCGCGGGACAGAGACCTTGGCTGGAAGGCGAGTGCATCGGCCGCAAGCCACGACGTCTACTTCGGCACGAGTTCCGCCGACGTCGATGCCGCTACGCGCGCCAATCCGATGGGCGTGCTGGTCAGCCAGGGCCAGACAGGCACCACGTTCGATCCGGGACGCATGGAATTCAGCCAGACCTACTACTGGCGCGTCGATGAGGTCGCAGCGAACGGAACGATCTACAAAGGTGACGTCTGGAGCTTCACGGTCGAGCCGTTCGTCTATGCGGTCCCCAACGTCGTCGCCACGAGCAACGGCGCCTCTGACGCCGCCAGCGGCCCGGAGAAGACGGTTGACGGCTCCGGCCTCAATGCCGGGGACCAGCACTCCGTCGAAGCCGACGATATGTGGGTGGCCTACGCGCCGGCCGATGGTTCGGCTCTCTACATCCAGTATGAGTTCGACGGCGTCTACAAGCTCTATGAGCTCCAGGTCTGGAACTACAACGTGATGTTCGAGAAGATGCTCGGCTTTGGTCTCAAGAACGTCACGGTGGAATACTCCACCGACGGCGCCGAGTGGACGGCCCTGGGCGACTTCGACCTCAATCAGGCCACTGCCAAGGGAACCTACGTCTACAATTCGACCATCGATTTCCAGGGGCTGGCGGTCAAGTACGTCAAGCTCACCGTCAACAGCGGATTCGGCATGCTGGGCCAGTACGGCCTCAGCGAGGTCCGCTTCATGTACCTGCCCGTCCAGGCAAGAGAGCCGCAGCCGGCGGACGGCGCCACCGATGTGGAGGTCGGCAAGGTGATGAGCTGGCGCGCTGGCCGCGAGGCGGCCTCGCACGAGGTCTATCTGAGCACAGACCCGAATGCTCTGACGCTGGCCGGCACAGCCGATTCGGCGAGCTTCGCACCGGCGCTGGAGTTTGGCAGCACGTATTACTGGCAGGTCGTCGAGGTCAATGAGGCCGAGGCGATCAGCACCTGGGCCGGCGATGTCTGGACCTTCTCGACGCAGGAATTTGCACTGATCGACGGATTCGAGACTTACACCGACGACGTCGAAGCCGGCGAGGCCATCTTTGACACGTGGCTTGACGGCTGGGTCAACGACAACGGCTCGACGGTGGGCTATGTCGAAGCTCCGTTTGCCGAGAAGACGGTCGTTCACAGCGGTGCGCAGTCGATGCCACTCCAGTACGACAACAGTGCCTCACCGTTCTACTCCGAGGCAGAGCGGGTATTCGAACCGGCCCAGAACTGGACCGGCAACGGAGCCGACAGCCTCGTGCTGTACATCCGCGGCAATGCGCCTACCTTCCTGGAGGCAGCCGACGGCAGTATCATCATGAACGCCATCGGCACGGACATCTGGAACAACGCCGACGAATTCCGCTACGCGTACAAGAGTCTCAGCGGCAACGGCTCGATGGTGGTCCGCGTCGACAGCATCGTTCCCAGTGACCCCTGGGCCAAGGCGGGCATCATGATCCGCGAATCACTGGCGCCCGGCTCGACGCACGCCTTTATATGTGTACCGGCGGGAAACAGCATTTCGTTCCAGCGTCGTCCCGTGGTGGATGCCGCCAGTGCCAGCACCGACACGACCGGCTTCGCCGCCCCCTACTGGGTGAAGCTGACCCGAACCGGCGACGTCTTCACGGCGCAGACGTCGCCCGACGGCGCCACATGGACGGACATCACAGTCAGTCCGGCGCTGCAAATCGCCATGCCCACCAACGTCTACATCGGTCTGGCTGTGACCAGCCACAACGCCAGTGTGGCAACGGCCGCGGAGTTCTCCAATCTCTCGACGACCGGCAACGTCACGGGGGCCTGGCAGATCGCTGAGATTGGCGTCACCCAGCCTGTTGGCAGCTCGATGGAAGCCATGTACGTAACGATCGAGGACAGCGCCGGCAAGACCAAGACGGTAGCCAATGCCGACGCGGCCATCACAGCGCGTCCCACGTGGCAGGAGTGGACGATTCCGTACACCGACCTGAACGGTGTGAACCTCGGCCGAGTGCAGAGAATCGTCATCGGCGTCGGCAATGCAACCAGCCCAGCCGCTGGCGGCACCGGCACCGTTTACGTTGACGACATTGGGTTCGGACGCAAAGCCGAGTAGGATTGTTGGATCGTGATCCCAGCCTTGCGGCTGCTGGATCGATGGATGTGTTCAGGGCCTATGCCATCACAGGCATAGGCCCTTTTTGTTGCGTTCCCCAATTGCCCGGTGCGTAGTCGATGCTACGCACACCAGGCGCGTTCGCGGTCGAGCTTGCCGGCCAGCGTATTCTGGGCGAGAATCACGTTCTCGCGAAGCTGGAAGTCGAACATCCCAACGCAGATGAAGTCCGCTCCGCCTTCGAAGGCAAACTTGAAGCCCTCGCGCGGATGGAGGGCCCCGGCCGCCAGCACCTTGAACGCAATCCAAGGCTCCTTGAGACTCTTCATGTACTCGATCGTCTCTTTCGGGTTGCGGCACCACATGTTGTCGTGAGGCTCGCCGTGCCTTTCGCCCGAGGGCCCGACGGCGTCAAACGCCTTGCGGTGCTCCTGCGCCGTCGCGGACCAGTAGTTGTCCGGATGCAGGGTCTTGACCCAGAAGTCCGGCTTGAAGCCCGCCTTGACGAAGGCCTTGATCGTCTCGAGGTCATGGGCGCCGAGCCCGCTGGGCAGACCGAACTGCCTCATGTATTCGAGCGCTTCGCCGACGAGGTCGGTCTTGCCGTCACGGACAGCCGCATCGGCCAACCCCCCTTGTACATACACTGCATGGGCGCCGCTATCCACGGATCGTTTGACGCCCTCCTTGATCGTACTGCCGGCGGCGCAGTCGGAGATGAATTGGATCCGGCCGCCCCGTTCATTCCAGTAGCGATTCAGCACGCGATCGGCGGTGGGATTGCCCAGAATCGTGTTAACGCCCATCTCCTCGGCCAGCGCCAGGGTCTCGAACACCTTCTCGTCGCTGTGGTAGGCCTTGACCAGGCTCGAAACGTAGATCAGGTCGCGGCTGTGGGCCCATCCGCCGATGAGGTTGCCGCCGCAGAACATCCGGCTGACCGTCAGGTCCTTGATCTTCCCACAGGGAAAGGCTCCCGGTTGCGACTTCTCCGGGGCCTTGGCGCTGCCCTCGCTCATCTGCGCGCGGAGATTCTGCTCCTCGAAGCTGTGCAGCCCCAGGGCCATGCCGGCCGAGGCCGCCACGGACTTCTTGATGAACCCACGTCGATCGACTTGCTTGTCTGCCATACCATCACTCCAATCTACGCATGCCACGCGCGAGAGCGGTTCAACCGGCCGGTCGATACGTTCCTGGCGATGATCGCGTTCTCGCGAACCTGAAAATCAAACATTCCGACGCACAGAAAATCGGCGCCGTTCTCAAACGCAAACTTGAAGCCATCCGAAGGATGAACCGCCCCAGCCGCCAGCACCTTGTAAGCGATCCAGGGCTTGCGGACCTTCTGCATATACGCAGCCGTCTGTTCGGGGTGTTTGTCCCAGTAGTTGTCCACGTCGTAATTGTCGATCACATCCTTGTTCTGCCCGGGCCGCCGGGTCGACCAATAATCGGTGCTGTGGTGGGTCTTCATGTAGAAGTCCACCGGCAAGGCGGCTTCCTCGCAGGCCTTGATCGTTTCCAGCTCATGACCGCCGACGCCCGCGATCAGGCCGTTCTGCCTGATGAATTCGACCACCTTACCTATCAGATCGACCCGTCCGGCTCGCGTCCAGGCGTCCCCGACGTTGCCGATGACGTATGCGCCGGTCGCCCCGGCGTCGATCGCCTTTTGAACGTCGCCAGTCAGGTCGTCGGCCGAGGGAACACACTGGGCCAGCCATTGGATCCGCCCGCCCCGCTCGTCCCAATACTTCTTGAGCACGCCGAGAGAATTGGTTCCGGCGTTGATCGTGTTGACGCCGGATTCCTCGCAGAGCGTCAGCGTCTCGATGATCTTCTCATCTGTGAAGTAGTGCTTCAGAAGCGAGGAGACGTAGATCAGATCGCGACTGTGGGCGTAGCCGCCGATGAGATTGCCGCCGCAGATGATGCGGCTGATCGTCACATTGCCAATCCTGCCCGCCGGCATCCCGTCGACGGCAGGCCCCCGCCCCCGAGGCGAGTCGTCCTGCATCGCCGCCAGCAGGGCCTTCTCCTCCAGGCTCATGGCCGAGGCAAACGCTGCCGATCCAACCAGCGAGCTTCTCAGAAACGACCGACGGTCCAGGTTCTTCGACATCCGGCCCCCTTGACAACCAAGTCCACACGGGCAGACCCCACACGGTAGCCCATTCGGCTCGCTTTTATGATACCAGAAAAGGCCGCTGCATCAAACGGCAATAAGACAACGGCAAGCCCCGCCTGCCCGTAGCGTTCACTCTACCGGCTGGACAGAGTAATCTCAGCCCAGTGGGCGGCCTCAAAACGCCAGCCCGTCGGCTCGTTGACCAGCTCGATCTTGACAGTGCGTCCTGCGTATGGCGACAAATCGACCCCAACTTCGGTCCATCCGACCGTGGTCGTATCCGGGCCAATCGTCTTTCGCAGCAGTTGCTTTCCATCGACCTTCACGATCAGGTCCCAGTCGCCCCGAGGGTCGTGGCCCACGACCAGCTTCAGCGTGCTGTCTTCGTTCGCGGGCAGCTTGACCGTCCGGCTGATAATGCAGCCGATTTCCTGGTTCAGAGGATGCGTCACAAGGACATTCTGCCGCCCACGCAGCTCCTTGCGGATGCCCGGAGCCATTTCCTCGCCGCACTGGACCACCTTCCAGCCCGGAGCGAACTTCTCGATCGCGTCGGACATGTCCTTGCCGAGCAGCGCGGTGATCTTGGCCATTTCCTGCTTCGAATACCGCGTCTCCTGGGCCGGTCCTGGCTCCCAGCACCTCTCCAGGCGACTCGGGCGAGGGCTTTGGACCGGGATCACAAAACACTCCTCTCCCTGCTCATTCGCCTCGATCTTCCCGCCGCAGTTCTTCACAGCGTCGCGGGCCAGGTCTTCGCAGACGCGAATCAACGTGGGGAAGTTATATGGCGTATGGCTGAACTTGCCCCATGGGTCCAGCGCGATCTTGAACCTCTCCGGCAGGTTCTTGAACCCGATAGTGGTGAACAGGATGCCGGCGGCATTCGACGGATTGCAGTCGGAGTCCTGGCCGCACCGCGTCGAGATGATGATCGTCTGGTCCGGATCACCCTGGCCATATAGCAGTCCCATGACGATGTAGGCGCCGTTGATCTTGGCATCGATGTTGAACTCGTCCTCCGGGCCCGAACACGAGAAGCGGCGATACACCGGATTCAGATGGTACTTCTCGTTGATCCGTTGCCACGTCTTTGTCCAGTCGTCCGGGTGCTCTGCGTGCCAGCGGAGCACGTCCCTGATACATTCATAGTACTGGCTGTCCTTCGGGATGCAGCGAAGCCCCGCCTCGATGATCTTGATCATATCCTTCTCGAAGAACGCCTCGGCGTACATTCCGGCGACAAACTGCCCGCCGTAGAGGCCATCGCCGTAGTTCATCAGCCGCCCGAACTTCTCACCCAACTGGATCGCCACGTTGGGCATGCCTGGAGCGATCAGCCCGGCGTAGTCCGCCTCGATCTGATAGTCGATGTCGTCCGCGTGCTTGTTGAACTTGGGGTGGCCCGAATCCGGCGGAGCGATGCCGTTCCGCAGGTTATCACGCCCAGCCTTGTTCGCGTGCCAGAGCGGATAGCCGCTATTGGCGAAATCGATGCCCGCTTGCCGAATGGACACGTCGAATCCGTGCACCTCCAGCGTTCGCAGGAAGGTCATCTCCACATAGATGTCGTCCTGCTCGAACTGGTTGATCATCGCGGGTTTCCACTCGGGCATCTGGTCCTCGGGGATGATAGCCCCCTTGTAACGAAACTCGGTAGGTCCGCCCCACCCGACACCGGCCATCTGGCCGATCCATCCCGCTTTCATTCTGTCGACATACTCCGCCGTGGGAATCTGCCGCACATTCTCTCTGCCGGGGGTCAGTTTGGCCAACGGCGCACGTCCGCAGCCGAAACCGCCTACGATGCTGAGAACCCCGACGACGTGCAGTGCCCAACCTCGCTTCATGGTGTACCTCCTTAATTCCAAACCTTCCCGATGCACCCCAGAGGCCCGGCCCCCGGACGTTGGTCCACAGCGTGATGGAGGCCGCAGAGCCGTGCTCAATTCCAGCTTATATCGCCTCCCGCGCAGCCGGTAAAGGCAAATCGGGCCGGTCGGTCGCACTTGGGCGACAGGGGCGTTCGCTGGCGATGCATATTTGTAAGTGTGCGTTGCATTGACGGGACCAGCCGGTATAATGAGGCCCGTTTGAGGCCACTGCGGGAGACGTCCTTCTTTGAGCCTCCGAATGGACCGAACCCGAAATGATGAACCAGATGCGAAATGCCAGCCTGCTTGTGTTGATGGCGATATCGTGCTTGGGCGTCTCGGCGACCGAGACATCCAGGCCCCAGGACGGGACCGAGCGGAAATCCGTTGTCGCCGATCCTCACCAGCGCTACCTGCAAGCCGTTGCCAAGCTTAAGGACACGACGCGTGCCGGGGACGCCGGAGACGTCAAAGATGCGCTGGCCCGCATCAAGGATGACTTTCCACAGCACGCCGGGCCCGACCTCGAGCTTTTTGCGGTGGGCGAGCTGGAGTTCTGGAACGACCGCTACGCCAGAGCAATGGTCAAGTACGAGAAGCTGTTGAAGGATCACCCAACCAGCGAGTTTGCCAATGCCGTGATGGACCGGCAATTCGAGATCGCCACCGCCTACCTGGCTGGTCGCAAGAAACGCGTGCTAGGCCTTATCAACATCCGCGGCTATGCCGAAGGCGTGGAGATCATGGAGAAGCTCAGCGACCGCACCGGCCTGGACGAACCCAACAGCATCGGTCTGAAGGCTGCTATTGCTGTGGCCGAGCACTACGAAGCGAGGGAAAAGTACATCGAAGCCTATCTCAAATGGTCCGAGATCGCATCGTATTGGGAGATGGGGCCCATCGGCAAGAGGGCGATCCTTCGGATGGCGGAAGACAACTTCGCGGCCTACAACAAGCCGCCGGAGAAGCGGCAGCCGCTGCTGGATGCCTCCAAGCTGACGACGGCCAAGACCTACTACGAGCGGTTCGCTCTGCGTTATCCGGAGGACGCCGCAAAACACGACATTCCGGCCAAACTTGAGCGAATCGACGAGCAGATGGCCTACAAGCAGTATACGATCGGCCGCTACTACCAGCGCACCAAGCGGGTGGAGGCCGCCAACCTTTACTACGACATGGTGACCGAAAACTGGCCCAACACCGAAGCGGCCCAAATGGCCAAGGAAGCCCGGCAGGAGCTCCTCGACAGGATGCAAGCCCGTGAACAGTAGTCCGCGTACAATCCGATGCCGCTGGGTTCTTCTGCTTGCTGCCGGTGCGCTGGCCGCGACGGGACTGGCCGGTTGTGCTTCGCCGGGCGGCTATTCGAACCAGAGCCTGTATCCGGAGGACATCCAAAGCGTCTGCCTGGAGATGTTCGACAATCGCAGCTTCCGCCGGGGCGTCGAATACACGCTGTCCGACGCACTGGCCAAGCGTATCGAGACCATGACCCCTTACAAGATCGTTTCCAGCAGAGACCGGGCCGACAGCGTCATCACCGGCCAGTTGATCTCTATCGACGAGTCGGCACTGACCATCGAACGTGAACTGGCGCGGCCGCTGGAGAAGGAGGTGGTGCTGACGGCGACCGTGAACTGGAAGAATCTCAACAACGGCCAGCTCATGATCAATAGCCGGACAGTCACCGCCGCGGCCAGCTACTCAGATTTCCAGAACCAGGACTTCACCTATGCCGCGGCCCTCGCGGCAAACAAGCTGGCCCAGAAGATCGTAGAGCTAATGGAAACCCATTGGTAAACTGCGCAAGATGGACAACCCTCGGGGGGAAATGCATGATGGACGACTCCCCGGACACGGAATCGAACGTTACGCTATGAAGAGAGATCAGGATAACTCGTCATCGCCACCCCCCCGCGATGGGAACAGGCGTTTGGGCAAGAAACCGCCGCTACCGAGCTATCGGCGCGGCCCCTTCAGTTGGCTGATTGTCGCCATCATCGTCTTCACAATCATGATGATGCTTCAGCAGGGCCTGGCGACGAACACGCTGCGGTGGGATGAGTTTCGCACGCACCTCGAACAGGGCGACATCGAACGAATCGACATCGGGGACACGCAGATCGTCGGCAAGTTCAGGAAAGAGGCAGCGCCCGATCCGAAATCGCTGTCGTTCCAGGTCAACTACCGGCCGGAAAGCGGCGCCAAGGAACAGCTCAACGCCATCATTGAGTCGCTCGATGCGAAGGCCGCCGAGGATCCCAAATACGCGCTGGAATGGGAGTACACCAAGCAACAGGTCTGGCTGATCATGCTGATCAACTGGGTGCTTCCCATCCTGTTGCTGGTGGGCTTTTTCTACTTCTTCTTCGCCCGCAATCTGCGAGGCGGCGCCGGCGGCATGCTGATGTCCTTCGGGCGCAGCCGCCATAAGGTGCAGGGCAAGGATCGGGTCCGGGTTACCTTCAAGGACGTAGCCGGGATCGAGGAAGCCAAAGACGAAGTCGGCGAGATCATCGAGTTTCTCAAGAATCCCAAGAAGTTCCAACGGCTCGGCGGGCGCATCCCGCGAGGCGTTCTGCTGATCGGTCCCCCCGGCTGCGGCAAGACGCTACTGGCCAAGGCCATTGCCGGCGAGGCGGACGTACCGTTCTTCAGCATCTCCGGCAGCGATTTCGTCGAGATGTTCGTCGGCGTCGGCGCCTCGCGCGTGCGCGACCTGTTCAAGCAGGCCAAGGACAACTCCCCCTGCATCATCTTCCTCGATGAGATCGATGCAATCGGCCGCCGGCGCGGGGCTAGCTTCGTGGGCGGAGGACACGACGAACGCGAGCAGACGCTCAACGCGATTCTGGTCGAGATGGACGGCTTCGATACGAACGATCAGGTGATCGTCATCGCGGCGACGAACCGCGCCGACATTCTGGACAACGCGCTGACGCGGCCGGGACGGTTCGACCGGCAGGTGATCGTGCCGTTGCCCGACCTGAAGGGCCGCGCCGAGATCCTGCGTGTCCATGCCCGAAAGGTCAAGATCGGACCGAACGTAGACCTGAATCGCCTGGCCCGGGGCACACCCATGTTCAGCGGCGCCGACCTGGCGGCCATCATCAACGAAGCGGCTCTGGCCGCGACCATGTCGAACAAGGACTTCATCGAGATGGCCGACCTCGAAGAGGCCCGCGACAAGGTCCGTTGGGGACGAGCCAAGAAAAGCCGGGTCATCGACAGCAAGGAACGGGAAATCACCGCCTACCATGAGGCCGGTCATACCCTCGTGCAGTCCTTGCTGAAGGACGCCGACCCGCTTCATAAAGTCAGCATCATCCCGCGCGGGCCGATGGGCGGCGCGACGTTCGCACTGCCCGAGAAGGACCGCACGATCTTCACGCGGCGCTATTGCACCGCGCTGCTGAAAGTCTGCTTCGGAGGACGCATCGCCGAGGCGATGTTCTGCGACGACATCTCCAGCGGCGCTCAGATGGACATCGAGCAGGCCACGCGGATCGCCAAGCAGATGGTCCTGACCTGGGGCATGAGCGAGCGGCTCGGGCCTGTCAGCTACGGCCCGGACGGGACGCGTGACATGGGGTACTTCCTGCAAGCCGAGAGGGAGTATTCCGAGAGCACCGCCGAGACAATTGATGCCGAAATCCGACGTATCACAGACGAGGCGTACGCAGAGGCCAAGCTGCTGATCGAAGAGAACAAGGCCCGCCTGGAGGGAATCGCCAAGGCCCTGCTCAAGTACGAGACGCTCGACGCCGACGACGTCAAGCTCATCCTGGCAGGCGGGCAACTGGACAAGCCTACCGTCAGCGATCTGCTGGCCGCCGAGCAAGCCAAGAACGGCAACGGGGGAGGAGCCGAGCCGAAAGCGCCGCAGGCATCATCCGCGAACTGAGGTTTTCGCCTTGTTGTTGGCAGGGATATCGAGATGAATGCAAGCAGGCAGGTCATCGTATGCGCTGTGTGGATCGCTCTGTGCGGCTCGTGGGCCAGCGGCGCCGAGGGCGACGAGGCGGTTGAGCTGGCGCGCGTGGACGACGAGTACTCTCAGGTCCGTCTCGAAGCGATACGCACCGACGATCGACCGGCTTTGGCCGTGGTCTTCACAGGCACCGACGACCTGCACTACTACGCGAGATCCGAAACCGCCCCGGCCCCGCAATTCAACCTGAGGATTCGCCCTTCGGGAGACGGCCTGGAGTTCGGCGAGGCGGTCTTCCCTCCCTGGCAGATGTTCCACGACGTCGGGCTCGAGAAGGACGTGGAAGTCCACGTCGGCGACTTTCGTGTCCTGGTCCCTTTGAGTTCGACGGCGAGTGAGCCGGTCCGCGTTAGCGTTCGCATCACCGGCATGGCCTGCACGAGCCAGTTGTGTCTGCCTCCTTTCGACAAGACGGTGACCGCCGTCATCCACTTCGCGGGCGGGACCGCAACAGGACAGACCCAAGCCAAACCGGCAGAGGCGCCTCCCGTCGTGCAGACAGGCACGCCGGTGTCCTCATCCGTTCAGGAGCCGACCCAGCCGAATGGGACATCGAGCCGACAGGAAGTCCTGCCCTACAGCACAGCGGTGTACTATCTGCTGGCCATCGTCGCGGGCCTCTCGATCAACATCATGCCGTGCGTGCTGCCGGTGATCCCGTTGATCCTGATGCGGCTGATCGACCAGTCCAAGCGATCCGGCGGCGGTCGTCTGGCGGGCGGGCTGGCATTCTGCGCCGGCGTGATTCTGTTCTTCGCGGCTTTCGCCCTCGTCTCGGCGATCATCAACCTCACGACCGGCGCGGTCCTCGACCTGAATAGCCTCTTTCGCTATCCCAAGGCGGTCATCGTGTTGTTTCTGGCAATCGTGTTCTTCGGCCTGGCCATGCTGGACGTGATCACGCTGTCAGTGCCGTCGGGCCTCGCAAGCAGACAGAGCGCCGGCTCCGGCCTGCTCGGCACGGCGGGGATGGGGTTCTTCGCTGGCGTGCTCAGCACCCCGTGCAGCGGCGCCCTGCTCGGATTCGTTCTCGTCTGGGCGCAGACCCAGCCTCTGCTGGTCAGCAGCATCGCGATCGTGCTGATGGGCGCCGGGATGGCCCTGCCCTACGCCGTGATCGTCTCTGTCCCCTCCCTGATGGATCGCATTCCCAAGCCGGGAACGTGGATGGAGATTTTCAAGAAATCCACGGGCTTTCTATTGTTCTTCATCGCCGTCAAGATCACGCTGGCGGCTCTGCCGAAGGACCGTCTCCTGAACGTTCTGCTGTACGGGATCGTGTTCAGCTTCTGCGTCTGGATGTGGGGCACGTGGGTGGGGTTCGCGACGCCTGCCAGAAAGAGACGTCTGGTTCGATTCATCGCGCTGGTTCCGGCGGTCGGCGGCGCCCTGTGGCTGCTTCCGGCATGGGACGCCCCCGAAGGAGGCGCGGTCGACTGGCAAGCGTACGATCGCGCCGTCGTCGACGGCGCCGCATCGCGCGGCCGGCCGGTCCTGCTGAAATTCACCGCCGATTGGTGCACCAACTGTAAGGTCGTGGAACGGAAGGTCTACCGCGATCCCGGGGTGATTCAACAATTGCAGAAGAAGAACGTGCTGGCGGTCCTGGCGGACACCACAGTCATCGACTACCCTGCGACACAAGACCTCCGGCAAGTCTATGGCGAGGCGGGCAACGTGCCGGTGACGATCGTGCGTCTGCCCGACGGTAACGTGCACAAGCTGCGAGGGATTTTCGACAAACAGGAACTGATCGATCTACTCAAGACGTTGCCGGAGGGACCGAGGTAGATGGCAAAGAAGAAGGCCGCCGGGCAGGCGAACAGGAAATCCAGTGCCAGGGCCAGCGGCTTTGACAAGGCCGCCGCTCAGCAGCGTGTCAAAGACATCTGGCCCATCCTGAAGAAGACCTATCCCGACGCCAAAGTCGCGCTGAACTTCACCAATCCGCTCGAACTGCTCGTCGCGACGATCCTCTCGGCCCAGTGCACGGACGTGCGCGTCAACATCGTAACCAAAGACCTCTTTGAGAAGTACCGATCCGCCTCTGACTGGGCCGGGGCGGACGTCAGAGAAATCGAAGAAGATATCCGGACCACCGGGTTCTTCCGCAACAAGGCACAGAACATCAAGGGCGCCTGCACCCGGATTGCCAAGGAATTCGGAGGGAAGGTCCCTCAGACAATGGAGGAGTTGACCGCCCTTCCCGGCGTTGGTCGAAAGACCGCCAACGTGGTGCTCGGCAATGCCTTCGGCACCCCCGGAATCGTGTGCGACACCCACGTGATTCGCCTCTCCCGCCGCCTTGCACTGTCCGATAACTCGGACCCGGTAAAGCTGGAGTTCGATCTGGCCGAAATAGTTCCCAAGAAGGATTGGACGCTGTTCAGCCATTTGCTGGTTTTCCACGGCCGGAACCTCTGCAAGGCCCGAAAGCCCGACTGTCCGGCCTGTCCGATCGCGGCCTTCTGTCCGGCCGCCCATCGACCCGACCTGTGGTAGCAGAACGGTCGACCATCTGAATCAGTGGAAACGAATGAAATGATCGACACCCCCGACAAACCGGTGCAAGACCTGTGGCGGATGTTCCGGATCATGGCCGAATTCACGGAAGGATTCGAGGAACTGGCCTCCGTCGGTCCAGCCGTTTCGATCTTCGGTTCGGCCCGCACGCATCCCAATCACCGCTACTACAAGATGGCCGTTCAGACCGCCTGCCAAGTCGCCAAGGCCGGGTTTGCGGTCATCACCGGAGGCGGAGGCGGCATCATGGAGGCCGCCAACAAGGGCGCCGCCAAGGCCGGCGGGACCAGCATCGGCCTGAACATTGAGCTGCCGATGGAACAGATCCCCAATGACTACCAAAACCTCTCTCTGCACTTTCGCTACTTCTTCGTGCGCAAGGTCATGTTCCTCAAGTACGCACACGGGTTCATCGTCTTCCCCGGCGGTTACGGAACGATGGATGAACTGTTTGAGTCGCTCGTTCTGATCCAGACGCTCAAGCAGATCCAGTTCCCGGTCATCCTGATGTGCCATGAGTTCTGGGACGGGCTGATTGCCTGGCTGAAGGACACGATGCTGGGTGAGCACGGATACATCTCGCCGGAAGACCTCAACGTCTTCACCGTGACTGACGACCCGGCCGAAGCGGTCAAGATCATCACGGACTTCCGCGATCAGCGCGGCCGGATCGGCCTGACTATGCCGCCCGGCATGAAGAAGGAATCGGGCTCCGAGCCCCGGCCCGACGCCACCCAGTTCACCGGCTGACGCACCCGGACCGGCCATCCCACAAACGAAACGCCATCACTCGTGCCGCAGCGACTCGATGGGGTCCATGTTGGCGGCCCGATAGGCCGGATATAGACCGAAAGCGATGCCGACGGCCCCGCTGATGCCGAACGCCAGAATCAGCGAACTGCCCGTAATCACCGTGCGCATCTGCCCGAAGTGCGTCACGAAGAACGGGATCAGCGCGCCGAGCCCCATCCCGAGCAGGCCGCCCGACAGCGTCAGGATCAGGGTCTCGGAGAGGAACTGAATTACGATGTCTCTCTTCTTGGCGCCGAGGGCCCGACGGATGCCGATCTCACGCGTACGCTCGCTGACGGTCGCCATCATGATGTTCATGATCCCGATGCCGCCCACCAGCAGCGAGATGGCCGCGATGGACCCGAGGACAATGGTGAAGATCCGCTGGAAGTCTTTGGCCTGCCGCATCAATTCCAGCGGGACGACGATCTCGTAATCGTTCTTCTTGTGAAAGCGGGACAGAAGTGTTTGGACGCTCTGGCGTGTCCCCATGACCATGTCCACATCCTGGACCTGCACGATGATCTCCTGGAGCTCGACCCGTTCCATCGTCCCGGCGCCGCCGGAGGAGACTTGCAGGGACATCTCTCCAAAGCGCTCTTTCACCGTCGTCAAGGGGACGTACATAGCGCCCACGTTGGCGCCGGCGGCCTTCTTGGCTCCGGTGGCGTCCTTCGTTTCCAGTTCGGTGGAAGCCGGCGTCTTGCTCTGCTCGGTGGCAATCCCCACCACGCGGTAGTAGTCTCCGCCGATCTTCACATCCTGGCCGATGGGGTCGTCGAAGGCGAACAGCTCCTTGACCACGCGTTCGTCGAGAACACAGACACCCTGCTTGTAGTGCATGTCAGTGGTGCTGAGAAAACGCCCGAACCGGACACGGGTGGGAGAGATCTCCGGATACCAGGGGACGGTCCCGACGACCTCCAGAGACACCCGGCGAGTGCGATACAGCGCCTGCTGTGAGATCCGCCGGTTCGGCACGATCACCTGGACGTCCGGAATGCCGTTCTGAAACCGTTCGGCGTCGTCGTAGGTCAGGCCATATTCCATCAGGGTCTGCTGTTGCCCTCCGGCGGCCTGGTCTTCGGGCGGCTTGATGGTCCTGATGATAATGTTGCGGCTGCCGAGCTGGGCGATCTTCTCCTGGGCGTCCCGGCTGGCCCCCTCGCCGATCGCCAGCATGGCGATGACGGACGAGACGCCGAAGATGATGCCCAGCGCCGTCAGCGTCGACCGCAGCCGGTGCATCCAGAGGCTCTTGGCTCCCAACTTGATCGTGCGTTTGAGACGAAAGAAGAACATAGCGTCCTACCGTGTGTTGAACTCCTCTTTGTCAATGCGCCCGTCGAAGAGCCGAATCACCCGTTCGGTACGCGTGGCGATATGCTCATCGTGGGTCACAACGATCAGCGTCTTGCCCTCGTCACGAAGGCGATCCAGGATCGTGAGAATCTCGGCCCCGCTCGAAGAGTCCAGGTTTCCCGTCGGCTCGTCGGCGAGAATGATCAGCGGGTCGTTCGCCAGCGCCCGGGCGATGGCCACGCGCTGCTGCTGGCCGCCGCTCAACTCCGATGGGCGATGTTTGAGCCGGTCGCCCAAGCCGACCATCGTGGCCAGTTCGCAAGCCCGTTCGGCGCTCTCGTGCTCGCTGTACCCCTGATAGTACATGGGGATTTCAATGTTCTCGACGACGTTCAACTGGGCGATCAGGTTGAAGGACTGGAAGACAAAGCCGATGCGCGCTCCGCGAATCATGGACAGATCGTCGTCATCCAACGCGGAAACGCTCTGGCCGCCGAGACGGTAGTCACCGCTGCTTGGACGATCGAGGCAACCGATCATGTTCAGAAGGGTCGACTTGCCGGAACCACTCGGCCCCATGATCGCCACGTACTCGCCGCGCGCGATAGCGAGATTGATCTCTCGCAGCACCCGCAGTTCGGTGGCTCCGAGTTGGTAGCTCTTGCACAAGTCTTCCATCACCAGGATGGGACCTTCGGCGTCGAAATCGAGCTCTTGACGAAAGTCTATCATCGTTGCAGGTATCCTTCGCCTCCTGTCGGGGCCGGAACATCACTTCGCCTGGTCATCCGCCGGCGGCGCTGGCGGTGCTGCCTCGGACTGGCCGCTGGGCGGAGTCTCCTGGCCGGCCTGCCCACCCGCAGGATCGTTCCCGCCACGGCGACCGCGGCCACCACCCTGTCGCTGGAAACGCTCCATCATCTGCTGGCGCTGCTCGGGCGTCATCTCCATCATCCGCTGACGCTGTTCAGGCGTCATCTCGGCGCCACCGGGCATCCCCGGACCGCCGCCCTGACGCTGGAAGCGTTCCATCATCTGTTGCCGCTGCTCGGGCGTCATCTCGGCGCCGCCGGGCATCCTCGGACCGCCGCCCTGACGCTGGAAGCGTTCCCTCATCTGTTGCCGCTGCTCGGGCGTCATCTCGGCGCCGCCGGGCATTCCCGGGCCACCGCCTTGACGCTGGAAGCGTTCCATCATCTGCTGCCGCTGCTCGGGCGTCATCTCGGCGCCGCCCGGCATTCCCGGACCATCGCCCTGACGTCTGAACTGGCGCATCTGCTGCCGCATCTCATCGGTCATCTCCACCCCGCCCGGCATCTGCGGAGTCGCCGGGGCTGGCCCCATCGCCTCTCCTGCCGGCGCCGCGGCGGATGAGTCGTTCGCGTCGCTCGCATTGCTTCCGTTCTTCCGCGGTCGCTCACGGAACGACGAAGTGGCCGCAGACTCCGTGAACAACGGAGGATTCAGCAGCACTTATTCGCCGCCTTCCAGACCGCTGACGATCTGCACAAACGTGTCGTTGAAGGCGCCGGTCTGCACCTCGCGCGGCTGCGGCCCCTGCGGGGTTGCGATGTAACAGACCTTCCGACCTCCACGAGTAGCGACAACCTGAATCGGCACGATGACCACGTCGTCCAGCTCGCGCACGAGAACCTCGACCCGGCACGACATCCGCGTTCGGAGGAAGTCGTGCGTCCCGTCGATCTTCACCAGGGTCGTGTACACCTTCAGGTCCGGATTCATGAAGCCGCGCTGCTGGTCGGGCAGCGGAGCCACTTCCAGCACTTCGCCGTGGAGCACCTGGTCGGGAAACGCATCCATGACGATCGTGGCCGGCTGTCCCGGACGGACCTTGTCCACCTCGGTCTCGTGCACGCTGATCTCGGCCACCATGGTGGCGGTATCGGGCATCGAGATGATCGTCTGGCCTTCAAAGACGGTCTCGCCCTCGGCGATCATGCCGCTGCCGGCGCCACCGCCTCCTCGGCCTCGCATCGCGCGGAACATGTCTCCCGTGCTGCCGGTGCCGTAGATCACCAGGCCCGGGGCCTTGGCGCGCATCGTGCAGTTGGCGATCTGCTGCTCGAGCTCGCTGACGCGCTTCTGCTGCGCCCGGAGCCGCTCCTGGGCGTTGGCCAATCTGGCCTGCGCCTGCGCCAATTTGGAGCGGCATTCCGCGAAGGTTCGTTCGAGCTTGCGTCCGGCTTCAATGTAGTCGCTCAGGGCCTGCTCGGCATCCTTCGGGAAATCGTAACGAAGGAACAGATCCAGATTCACCTTGGCGTTCTGCTCGGCGAATTCCCGGTTGACGACCGTGAGCCGGTCCCCCTGCAAATCCAGTTCCGAGACGTAATTGGCGTCGTGGAGCTTCTCCGTTCCAGCCAATCGCGCCTGCGCCGTTTTCAGGTTGCCCTCGGCGAGAACGATGTCGTCGTTCAGCCGCTTCAGCTCCTGCCCGGCGGCCGTGCCGTCCAGCATGTTGGGATCATCCCTGACCTCCACCAGAAACGGCGCCACGTACTCGGTCAGGTCCACCGCATCGTTGACGTCTCGCGTCAGCCGTTCCGCCAGAGCCGCCCCGAGGTACTTCTGAAGATCCAGCAGAGCGAACCGAACCTGGAGCCGCCCATCAGCAACGTCGCTCTCATTCTGAATCACCTGAATGTCGTAGGCCTCCTTCGCGGAGGTCTCGGTCTCCTGGTCGCTGGCCAGTTCCATCCTCTCCTGGATCAACTGGTCTTCCAGGGAGGAGGAATCCAGCTTGACCAGGACCATCCCGTCGTCGACGTCCTTCTGACTGATGTACGCCCCGGACGGAACGATGCTCAGGATCGTGATCTGCGCGCCGCGCGATTCCACCTCGCAGCGGTACTCGATGGACTTGTGCGCGCGGATGCTGCCGCCCTCGCTGACCGTGATGACCAGGTTGTCCCGGCGCGCCGTGAACGTGCCCCCGGACGTTGTGCCGGCGCCCGCATTCCCCTTGATGGAAGCCACCAGCACGACCGCGCCTGCCGCAATGAGAAAGAGAACCAACGGGAGCAACCATCGCCGCTTCTTCGGTCGCCCAGTCCGCTGGATGGCCGGATGTTTGCTCGCCGATTTGTCCTGCATCGAACTGCCTGCATTAGGTTTCATGGTGCCGTATGCTCCCACATTCCATCCGGTCTGACCTGTAAGACGCCGATATCTCGAAAGAAGCTCATCTTCGCAATCGTGTGATCGACCAGCGCGCTGAGCACGTCATTCTGTGCCCGCACGAGCGCATCCTCGGAGTCGAGCAGCAATCGCACGGTTCCGCGCCCGTACTGGAGCGACAGCTTCTCGACCTCCACGCGCTTCCGGGCCAGGTTCAGCCCGATCTGCTGGATCCGATAGCTCTCGGCCGTCTCCGCCAGATCGCGATACGCCTGGCGGACGCCGAGTTTGATCTCGTCCACCTGCTCTTCATAGCCTCGCTGACGCTGCTGGGCCGTGATCAGCGCCTCGCGATACGCATTACGCTCCGCTTTTCGGTCCAGCGGCAGGTCGCCCTCCAATCCCAGCCGATAGTTGCCCTCGTCGAATTGTAGCGAGGCGAACTTCGTCTCCGGTTCCGAGGCGACGTTCGCGCTGCCGACCAGGTTCAATTGAACGCCCAGCCCTTTGGCTGCCAGCTCCAGCTTCCTTTGGGCATCGTCGAGGCCATCGCGGGTGTTGGCCAAATCCAGACGACGATCCAGGGCCAGCTCCATAGCCTCGACCTCGGTATACGCCGGCTCGCTGATCCCGATGTCGGCCAGCGCCGTCAACTCGTTCGGATCGAGCGTCACGTTGGCGTCGGTGGGCAAGGCCAGGCGGACCTTGAACGTGTCCAGCGTCTGTTCATAACGCTGGCGCGCCGAAACCAGCGCCTGCTCGGTGGTGAGCAGCCGCTGCTCGGCTTCACCCAAATCGTACGCGGGTCGCTGACCTACGTCGACCTCCATGCGCAACTGGTTCGTCGATTCCACCTGCCTGGCGTAGCTGGCCTCCTGGATGAGAACGGCCTCCCGCTGCTGCAAGACCCGATAGTAGTCGCTGATGACCGAGACCACAAAGGTCTGACGGTAGCGGTTGAACGTACGGATTCGATACAACACATTGCGCTCGGCCTGTGTCAGGTTCTCCCATTCGGACAGACCGGCGCCGGCGCCGAGGATCGGAAAGGCCAGGGTGGACGTGAGCACGGAACCCAGCGAGGTTTGCGGGTCCCCCGTCAGGAACCGGCTCCAGTCCAGGGCCAGACCGCTGGTGACCCGAAGGCCATTGGCAAGGAGAAACGTCTTGTTGACGCTGCCTTCGGCCCCTGCAGTGATGTCCTCCCGCTCGTTGTTTCTCGCATAGAAGGCGTCGAACGTTCCGAGCCATTGCGGCGCGTACCGATGCCGCGTCAGCGTCAGGTCCAGCGCCGCCAGGTAGAGCGATTCCTTCTGGGACTGGTATTCCCGGCTGTACTGCGTCGCGATCTCGACCGCTTCGGCCAGGCTCAAAACGCGGTCGGACGGGACCGCTTCGAGGACCTCCACGTTATTCGGACCGCCGTCGCTGATCCGGTAGTTGGCCATCTGCCCGAAGTCATCCTGCCACTTGTCTTCGAGGATCTCGTAGACTTCCTTGTCCGCCTGCGCCTTGTAGTGCTCCCGGCTGCATCCGCCGGCCATACCGAAGATGAACACAAAGCACAGCATCCAGGTTGAAAGGAGGGCATATCCGGCTTGGTGCAACCCCAAGTCGTTCCGAGAATCAGCAGTCACAGATTGGCCTCCATCGCACAGTTTTTCCATCGTTGCGGGCCAGCCGCATCCCGGGCAGCGAACCGCCTGTCCACCTCTGCCCCCGCAGCGATTCGCTGCGTGCATTGTATGGGGACCCGGCGCCGCCACAAAGCACATTCTGTACGAAAGACGTCTTCCGCCACCCCCACATTGCAGAAAAGTGGGGAGAACAGAGCCGTCAAACGCCGGCACGACGGACAGTTAGAGAGGATCACAGACCCGCAAAGGGTGAAAGACGGGATTCGAACCCGCGACCCCCAGAACCACAATCTGGTGCTCTATCCAGCTGAGCTACTCTCACCACGAAAACAAGGTGCGCCGGGGAGACCCGACGCACCCTGCATTGTACCGCCCAAACGGCGTCTGTCAATGCCGTCTCACTTGTTTCTGACTGCTGCCTGGGCCGCCGCCAACCGGGCGATCGGTACGCGGAACGGCGAGCAGGAGACGTAGTTCATGCCCACGCGATGGCAGAAATCAATGCTGCTGGGCTCGCCGCCGTGCTCACCGCAGATCCCGACTTTCAGCTTCTTGCGGGTCTTGCGGCCGAGCTTGGTGCCCATTTCGACGAGCTTGCCGACGCCAACCTGATCGAGCTTCTGGAACGGATCGGCGGCATAGATGCCCTTGGCGACATACTCTCCAAGGAAGCGCCCGGCGTCGTCGCGCGAGAAGCCCATGGTCATCTGGGTCAGGTCGTTGGTGCCGAAGCTGAAGAACTGGGCCTCTTGGGCGATCTCGTCGGCGGTTACGGCCGCGCGAGGCACCTCGATCATCGTGCCGACCATGTACTCGATCTTGGCCTTTCGCTCTTTGAAGACGGTGTTGATCTCATCCACGATGTCATCTTTGACCAGCTTCAGTTCCGACACATGGCCTACCAATGGAATCATGATCTCCGGCAGGACTTTTTTGCCCTTCTTCTTCACATTCAGAGCCGCCTCAATGATCGCGCGGGCCTGCATGCGGGCGATGGCCGGATACGTGATCGTCAGCCGGCAGCCGCGATGGCCGAGCATCGGGTTGAACTCGTGCAGCAGTTCGACCTTGGTCTTGACCACGGATACGTCCACACCCAGGCGGCTGGCCATCTCGGCCTGGTTCTCCTTGTCCTGAGGCAGGAACTCGTGCAGCGGCGGGTCCAGCAGACGCACCGTCACGGGCAGGCCCGCCATCGCGGTGAAGATGCCTTCGAAATCGCCGCGCTGGAGAGGCAGCAGCTTCTTCAAGGCGCCTTCGAACTGGTCCTTGATCTGGGCGTTCTCTTTCTCGATGGCCTTCCTGGCCGTGTCGTCTTCGGCGGCGGCGAGCTTCTTCAGATAGGCCGCATAATCATCGGCCGCCAGGATCATCTGCCGTACCGGCCAGATGCGGTCGCCTTCAAAGAACATGTGCTCGGTGCGCGTCAGACCGATGCCCTCGGCGCCGAAATCCCGGGCCCGTTGTGCATCGGCCGGCGTGTCCGCGTTGGTGCGAACGCCCAGCGTCCGGACCTGGTCGCACATTTTCATGAATTTGCCGAAGTCGCCGCTCAGCGAGGCCGAAACCGTCGCCAACTGGCCGTTCATCACCTCGCCGCTGGAGCCGTCGAGACTGATCCAGTCGCCCTCCTTCAGGGCCACCTTGCCGATGTTCAGCTTCTTGCTGGCGTAGTCGATGTCGAGGTTGCTCACGCCGGCGACGCAGCACTTGCCCATGCCGCGGGCGACCACCGCCGCGTGGCTGGTCATGCCGCCGAACGCCGTCAGAATGCCCTGCGCCGCGTCCATCCCGCCGATGTCCTCCGGGCTGGTTTCTCGGCGAACCAGAATCACTTTCTTGCCGTCCTCTCTCCAGGCCTCGGCCACCTCGGCGGTGAAGACGATCTGGCCGACCGCCGCGCCCGGCGAAGCCGGCAGACCCTTGCCAATGACGTCCCGTTTGGCCTTCGGGTCAAACTGCGGATGCAGCAGTTGGTCCAACTGATCGGGTGTAACGCGCATCACGGCGTCTTTCTTGGGAATCAGACGCTCGTTGACCATGTCCACCGCGATCTTCACGGCCGCCGGCGCGGTCCGTTTGCCGGTACGGGTCTGGAGGATATAGAGCTTCTTCTCCTGGATGGTGAACTCCATATCCTGCATGTCCTTGTAGTGCTTCTCCAGGCGCGTCATGAGCCGGGTCAGCTCCGTGTAGGCCTTGGGCATCACCTTGTTGAGCTTGCTCAGCTCGATCGGCGTGCGGATGCCGGCCACGACGTCTTCGCCCTGGGCGTTCATCAGAAACTCGCCGTAGAACTCCTTCTGGCCCGTGCTGGGGTTGCGCGTGAAGCAGACGCCCGTGCCGCAGTCATCGCCCATGTTGCCGAAGACCATGGCCTGCACGTTGACGGCGGTGCCCAGCAGCCCCTTGATGTGGTTCAATTCGCGATAGCGGATGGCGCGAGGGCTGTTCCACGAGCCGAACACCGCGTTGATCGCATGGGTCAACTGGACCTTTCCGTCCTGCGGGAACATCTCGCCGACATGGTCCTTGTAGACCTTCTTGTATGCTTCGACCACGCCGTGCAGTTGCTCGGCGTTGAGGTCGCTGTCCAGCTCCACGCCCGCCCTCTTCTTGGCCTCGTGGATCTTCTCTTCGAAGTAGTCGTGGTGGCAGCCCATCACGACGTCGCCGAACATGTCGATGAACCGACGATAGATATCGTAGGCGAAACGGGCGTTGCCGGTCTTCTTGATAATGCCTTCCACCACCCGATCGTTCAGACCGAGGTTCAGAACCGTGTCCATCATGCCGGGCATGGACGCGGCGGCGCCGCTTCGCACGCTGACCAGCAGCGGACGGTCCGGATCGCTCATCTTCATCCCCATGGCCTTTTCGAGCTTGGCCAGGTTGGCGTCCACCTCTTTGTCCAGCCCCTTGGGCCATTTGCCTTTGGACTTGTAGTACTCGCCGCAGACCTTCGTCGCGATGGTAAAGCCCGGCGGGACCGGAACGCCCAGGTTGGTCATCTCGGCCAGGTTGGCGCCTTTGCCCCCCAAGAGCTCTTTCATCTTGGCATTGCCTTCCGCCTTCCCGTTGCCGAAGAAGTACACCCGTTTTTCTGCCATGCTTGCTTTCTCCTTCTTGCTCGTGTCATCAGTGCGAGAGCATTGTTGTTTCGGATCGGCTCCGCGAATTTCACTGTAGCCCGACCCCGACAACGAGATCGGGATTTCCTGCCGGGCAGATAAAGGCGGTCAGTGTATAACAGCCCCCCGACCCTGTCAACGAGGAAAAGTGGATTTTGCCCTTCGGATTTCGCACCGGAAACGAGGTTCGGCCGTCCCGGGGCACGTCGAGCCTGCTATGGGAAAGGCCAGGCCTCGGACGGCCTGCGCGCCGCCTTCATCAGGGAGGCGATCTGCGTCACAGTCTCGGGATACTCGTCGGCCAGGTTCGTCGTCTCCCCGAGGTCCGTTCGCAGGTCATACAGTTCGATCGGCCCGTCGGGATCGTTCGCCACGTTTAGACGGACGCCCTTCCAGTCGCCCATGCGGACCGCTTGCTTCTTGCCCTGTTCGTGGAATTCCCAGTACAGATAACGGTGCCTCCGCTGCTGACCGGGCTTGCCCAAGAGCGTGGGGAGGATCGAGAACCCATCGGTATCGTCCGGCGGCACCGCGCCGGCCAGATCGCAGCAGGTCGGCAGGAAATCCCAGAACGCGCAGACGTGGTCCGTGCCCGAGCCAGCGGCAATCCTGCCCGGCCAGCGGGCGATCAGCGGCACGCGGACGCCCCCTTCATACAGGTCGCGTTTGATGCCTCGCAAGGGCCCGTTGCTGTCGAAGAACGCGGAATCGGCGCCGCCTTCCTTGTGCGGACCGTTGTCGCTGGAGAACAGCACCAGCGTTTCCTCGTCGATGCCAAGGGCCTTGAGCTTGTCCAGGAGGCGTCCGACGTCGCCATCCATCCGCGTGATCATCGCGGCACGGCCCTTCTGCGGCTCGGGCCAGTCCTCGCCTGCGTAAGGCCCGTACGAAGGAACCTCCATCCCCTGCTGGCCCGCCTCATTATTGGCGTGCGGAATCGTCAGGGCCAGGTACAGGAAGAACGGCAACTGGCGGTTCTGCTCGATGAATTGCAGCGCCTCTTCCGCGAACAGGTCATGAGAGTACTGGACCTTCTCGGTGGCCACACCTGCACCGTCCGTCCGGTCGCCCGCAACCTTGTTCGCCAGCGGCACGCGCTCGTCGTTGCGGAAGAGGAATTCGGGGTAATAATTGTGCGCGTGCCTCTGGCAGAGGTATCCAAAGGAGTAGTCGAACCCTTGATTGTTGGGCGCGCCGCTGCTGCCGGGCCCGCCCAGACCCCACTTGCCGATCAGGCCCGTCACGTAGCCGCGACTCTTGAGCAGCTTGGGAACGGTCACCGCATCCGGGGGCAGAGGCAACTGCCCCATCGGCTTGGCCTCTTTGTTGCCCCGCACATGCGCATGCCCGGTGTGCAGACCCGTCATCAGCGAACAACGGGACGGCGCACAGACGGTGCTGCCGGCGTAGCAATCGGTGAAGAGCATACCCTCGGCAGCCATGCGGTCGATGTTGGGAGTCCGGATCTTCTGCTGCCCGTAGCAACCGAGGTCGCCGTACCCGAGATCGTCGGCCAGGATGAAGATGATGTTGGGTTGTCCCGGCCCGGCCAGCCGCTTCGGTCGGCTCGCGCAACCGCCCAGCAGTCCGGAGGCGGCGACAAACCCTGTGGCCTTGAGAAAACTGCGTCGCGTCCAGTTCTGTCTGTTTCGCTCGGCCATCTTCCGTTGCTCCATCAGACAAGTCCCTCGATGAAAAGACGGTTTCGAACTCACTTGCCCGGCGTCGGGATGGTGACGTCGATCGAGCGGACTTCGCCCAGCGTCGAAAGCGGCCGGTCGAAATCCTCGGGACGCCCCACGACAAGAATCTGCATGGCGTCGGGCCTCAGATGCGCCCGCGCGGCCCGCAGGACATCGGCCTTGGTGACCTTCTCGATGCTTTCCTTAGTCTTCTGGAGGAAGTCGGGCGGGTAGCCGTAGTAATCGTAGGTCATCAGGCGACTGATGATCTCCGCGGTGCTGTCAAAGTTGAACACGAAGGAATTGAGATAGCTGTCCTTGGCCAGCTCCAGCTCCTCATCCGTAACCTCTTCGGTGGTCATCTTCCTGGCCTCCGCGACAATCGCCTCGATCGCATGGACGGTGCTCTCCGACTTCGTCTGGCAGCCCATGGAGAGGACTCCGGGACGATCGTAGCGAGAAGAATACGTCCCGAAGACGGAATAGGCCAGACCTTGCCGCGAGCGCACGTTCTTGAACAACCGGCCGGTGAAGCCGCCGCCCAGGACCTGGTTCATCACGGTCAGGGCCGCGTAGTCCGGATCGCTCATAAGTCCGGCGATATGGCCCAAATAGATATTCGACTGGTTCAGGTCGGGCCGCGACACCAGGTTCACTGTGGAGCGCCAGGCGTAATCCACCTCGGGTTTGGCGGGCAGATACAGATCGATCTTCTCCCATCCTTCGAAGGCCTTCTCGATCCTGGCAACCATCTCCCGCGTGTCGAAGTCGCCCCAGACCGCCAGCATCATGTTGTTCGGTCCGAAGAACCGCTTGTGAAACGCCGCCAGATCGCCCCGGGTGATGTTGTCGATGGTCGCATACTCGGTGTGCCTGGCGTACACGCTGGCGGGACCGTAAATGAGCTTGTCGAACTCCCGCGACGCGATGGAACGCGGCGAGTCGTTCCGCCTGGCAATACTGCTGCGATGCTGCATCTTGGCCAGCTCGATCTTGTCGTCGCGGAACGCCGGATGCATCAGCACGTCCGCCAGGATGGCCAGGGCCTTGTCGATGTCCCCCTTGAGCGCAGAGACGGAAGCATACCCGGCATCCTGTCCGATGCTCGTCTCGACGGAGGCCGCAATCTGCTCCAGCTCGTCGTCCAGCTCATCTCCGGTCCTGCTGGTCGTTCCGCCGGTGCGCATGACCTCGCCAGTGATGTCGGCCAGGCCCACCTTGTCGGGGGGCTCGTAGACAGAGCCCACGCGGATTCGACTCGAAACGTAGATCAGCGGCAGCTCATGGTCCTCCAATATAAGCAGCCGCATCCCGTTGGCCAGAGTCACGCGCTGCACCTCGGGCACGACAACGTCATTCAGCCTGGGGTAGTTGAGGCGCCTGTGGTCGGGCGTCCGCTCCGTCGCAAGAACCGGCGCCGCCAGACCGACGACCGCAAGAAGACACAGGCTCAGCATCAGATGGTGTATTCGCTCGCTCTTCATTTCCCGCCCGCCTTTCAGGATTCGCTCTCACTGATGGTCGTCTCGATGATGCCAACCGTCCGGTTCTTCGTCGTGAAATACGTCCGGGCGACCCGCTGGACGTCCTCGGCCGTGACACGGTCGATCTGTTCGAGCTGCTTGAACAGATTCCGCCAGTCGCCCGTCAGAACCTCATAGAAGGTCAGCAGTTCGGCCAGACCCGAGTTGGAATCGAGTTGTCGAATCAGGGCGGCGCGGGCCCGCGTCTTGGCCTTTTCAAGCTCCTGCGCGGTGACCGGCTCGCTCCGGAGACGCTCGATCTCTGCGTAGATCGCCTGTTCGCACTCCTGGTTCGTGTGGCCCCGGGCCGGCATCGCGTAGAACAGGAACAGTCCCGGATACTTCTGCCCCGGCATGCCCTGGAAGCCGGACGTCGCCATCGCGATCTTCTGGTCCCGGACGAGACGGCGATATAACCGCGACGTGCGTCCGCTGCCCATGATGTCCGTAATGGCGTCGAACACGGCGTTGTCTTCGTGATTGATACTCGGCTTATGGTAACCGATCAGCACGAACGGCTGAGCCGGGTCCTCGACGACGACGCGGCGTTCGCCGGGCTGCGGCGGCTCGACGGTCTCGACCGGCTCGGCCGCCGGGCGGTACGGAATCCGCCCGAAATACTCCTGGGCCAGCGTCTGGACGCGGGCCGGATCGACGTCGCCGACGACGGCCATCGTCAGGTTGCTCGGACCATAGTGCGTCCGGAAGAACGCTTCAGCTTCCGCACGGGTAATGGCCTCGACGTCGCTCATGTGCCCGATGACGGGCTCGCCATAGGGGTGCGCCTTGTAGGCGACCGCAAGAAACTCCTCGAGAAGCTTGCCGACCGGCTGTGTCTCCGTCCGAAGCCGACGCTCCTCCATCACCACGTTCTTCTCCTTGTAGAACTCGCGCAGGACCGGATTGAGAAAGCGGTCCGATTCCAGCAGCATCCACAGTTCGAGCTTGTTCGAAGGCAGGCTCACGAAGTAGACGGTGTAGTCGGAGCTGGTTCCCGCGTTGAGTCCCACGCCGCCCGCCTGCTTGAGGATCTCATCGAATTCATCGTGGACGAGGTACTGCTGGGCCTCCTGCTGGGCCTCCTGAAACTCCCGGCGGAGCTGGGCCAGTCGCTGTTCGTCGACCGCACCGAGCTTGGCCTTCTCGGCCTTGATCGCCTCGAACGCCGCGTCGATCTTCGCGAGCGCTATGGCCTCGGCCTCGTAGTCTTTCGTCCCGATCGTTCGCGTGCCCTTGAAGGCCATGTGCTCGAAGATGTGTGCCAGGCCCGTGATGCCGGTGACCTCGTCGACCGCCCCGACGTTGGCGTGCGTGTAGCACGTCACCACGGGGGCCTCGTGGCGCTGAAGCACGATGAAGCGCAGCCCGTTGTCCAGCGTGAACTGCGTCACGCGGGACTCGAACTCCGCCAGGTCCTGCGCGATGCCCGCGCATGCCATCGACAGCACCACGACCAGCGCCGCAGACCGTGCGGCCCCGCCGTGCCTTCTATCCGCTCGTCCCATTTTGTGTCTCCTCAAACCGCCTCGATTGGCAAGAACCAATTCTCAGTTCGCCCCAGGCTGCGGGCGTCGCTCAGTTATACGTGAAATGCACGGTGGCCTTGCAGGCGCGGTCCACCCGCACCCGGACCCAGTGGGCGGAATAGCCATCGGGAAACTCGTGGTGTCGGTAGCCCTTGCGGAAGCGGAAGACCTGGTACCGGTGCCAACTGCCGTCGCCGAGGAAGTCCACCTCCAAGTCGAACGTCACGTTCTCCTCGTTGTCGTGGGCCAGGTGCACCACCTTCTTGTCGAAACCGGTCATGAGGAAGGGGTCCGAGACCTCCTGTGCCTGCACTGGCGTATCCCACCAGGGCCCGCCCCAACCGGTCGGTTTGCCCATCTGCCACAGGTCATCGAGGTCGCCGAACCACAGGCCGGATTGCGGCTGGCCCTGATCGTGATCGATCTGATCCGAAGCCATCACAAACAGCCCGCGCCAGTGGCAGAAATCCGGGACCACCCGCAGGTGCGAGCAGATCGGCCGGATGCCCCAGATGTGGCCGCCATAGGCGAGCGCCGGCAATTCATAGAACATCCCATGCACGTCCATCAGCAAGCGTTCGGTCACCGCGTGACGAATTCGCGTCCACTCGGTATTCCAGGCATGATCCCAACTATGGCTGGACTTCGGCAGCAGATATCGCTGCCACGTGCCGTTGACCAGGACACGCAGCACGACGCTCGACCGCGTCCAGCCCGTTGCGTAGAGCGTGTTTCCGCCATAAGAACTGTCGCCGGCGCTGGCGTGGACTTCGACGAAGGGGTTGCGCTCGATGATGGTCCATTTCTCGCCGTCCCACTGGCCCAGGCGCCCGGCCCGGCGACGCTCCAGGAATTCCTGCTCGTCGTACGTGTTATTGGCGACTACGACACGGTTCTGGGCCGTGAAGGCGCTCTTGAAGTGCTCTTTGGCCCCGGCAATCTCCAACTCCTTGCGCAGGTCGAACAGGTGCGTCACTTCGAGGCTGCGGACATCCACCTCCCAGAAGCCCCCTTCCATGCCCAGGAAATAGACCTTGTTCTGCGGTTCCTTCAGATGCTCGCACGTGGCGCACAGCCGGTAATTCTTGAGCCCCTCAATCGTGCGGACGTTGCCGTCGATATCGATCGCGTACGGCCCGATGAACGCCTGCCCGCTGGGCCAGTGCGCGAACCGGTTGGCGAAGGTGCCGGTCAGCGACACCGAAGCCGGGTGACGCCGCATCGTCATGTTGTCGCTGATCTCATAGAGGCCGATTCCCTGGCCTCGAATATGCGCGACATAGCCCACCGCCCACAGCTTGTCCGCCCACGGAATCAGCGCGCCAATGCCTGCTTCCGAGTTGCTGCCCAGCCCATGGGCCATCACCGTCATCTGGGGAAGGACCCCACCGACCTGCACCGGCCGAGCCGCCGATGCGCCCCCTTCCCGCTTCGGCTCGTCGAGGCGTTCGAGGTAGACGCGGATCGCCCTGGCAAGGCTTCGGCCGAACGTGCGGGCGCTCTCGGCGGTCACCGGCTGACCTCCAGCGTTGGCATACGGGATCTCGAACGTTGCCGAGAGCCGCAGACCCTCGATGTCCGCCGCCCATCGGCTGAAACTCCGCCCCGCGCTGAAGCTGTCCGACTTGTTCCACTCTTTGCCGAATGGCAGGTTGTCGGAGACGCGATAGACCAGCGGACCGCGCTGGACCTCTTCGAGCAGCCGCCCAAACTGCCGCTGCTCCTGCCACATGCGTTCGTCGGAATGCCCCGGGATGTAGATCACCTCGTTGTACTCGCCCCTGATGTGAGGACAGTGCAGATCGAACGCCGCGCAAAGCTTGCCATTGGACCAGTTCGGCACGAAGGTCCGCAGCGCGGCGACCGATGAGTAGACGCTGGGACCGATGTAGTCGCGGTTGTGGTCGCGGCCATTGCGGTTCTTGCCCTGGTCGCCCGCTTCGACGCCATCTTTGTCTACAAACGGAATCGCCATGACCTCGACGTTCCGCCGGAACCACTGACCGTCGTCGCTGTCGGACAGGACGATGTCGAGCACGCCTTCCAGAACGAAGCTGGCTGTCGATTCGCAGGCGTGGTGTCGGGCGGCCAGCAGGACTCTAAACCGCGGATCGCCGTCGAGCTGCCCGGCATGAATCCTCTCGACCGACCGTCCGGCCTGCGTTTGGCAAAGCTCGTCGACGCGAAGGCTCGCGTGATTGGCAAAGCTCGCCAGAAACTCCTTCAGGTTGGCTTCGACGTAAGGTATCGTGAAGCAGAACCGCACGTCGGCGGCATCCCGTGGGAACGCGTATGCGAACGAACTGGCCTTCACAGCGTCGGTTCCGAGCCATGACCACGTCCGGCCTGAATCAGTGCTGACCGCCGGACCTCGAACACCGATTGGGTTCTCGCCGCTGAACCGAAACGTCAGCGTCCGACCCTGCGCCCCTGCGACGCGGAAGTTCCAGTAAAACCACCAGCCCTGCGTTTCGCGTAGGTCGGGCCGAAGGAAAATGGTATCCCCCTCCATCCGCTCGACCACGATATTGCCGCCCGGATAGTTCGCATCGACCGTCACGCGATTCGACACTTGTCCAGAGGCTGCCGGCAGCTCCAGGGCCAGCGCAGACAGAGCAAAGACGAGGATCGTTCGACGCACGGCAGGTGATGCCAGAGGCCATCCGCAGAGAGGTTGCAGGAGGACGCCAAACCGATATGAGCACGCCATTTGATTCCCTTCCTGTGGATCGTCTGATATCCCGTCGGCTCGATACTCCTTACCGTCCGACGACGCACTATACCCGGCAATATCGGCCTTGTCAATTGCCCCGACATCCCGGATGCGAGCGATGCCGCACATGCGATTTGGCGCGGTTTCTGCTTGCGATCGTTCCCGGCGTCAGGCAATATCGCAGAAGGAGGTCTCTGTGGGCTTTCCAGCCAAGGCACCTGTGCTGTTGTCGATCGCCGCCCTGACGGGGTTGCTCTGGACCCGACCGGCGGACGGCCAGATCGCGCCGCCGACGGGGCCTCGCGACTTAGTGGTCTTTGTCGCCAGAGAAGAGCCCGACCTGTACCGGCTGGTGGGACAGGAGCCCATTCCGTACGGTACCGCCAGGTTCCACAGTCCCAAGGCCATCGTCGCCGATGCGCAACGGGGCTGCTTCTACGTGATCGACGAACCGAGGCTGCTGACCGAGAAGGTCAAGCTGTGGCGCATCGCCGGCGACGGATCGGCCCAGGTGGTTCTCCAGGCCGACACCGCCAGAGGCGGCGGTCCGTTCGGACTCGATGTGGGCCTGGGGATCGACGATCAGGGCCGACCTGTGATCGCCGATCGCGATTCCGGCCTGTGGCGTCTGAACGCCAACGGGCAATTGCAGCAACTGATCGAGAGCAAGGACAAGCCTCTGATCCGTATGACGGCGGTGACCGGTGCGGGGAATGGATGGCTGGTCGCAACCAGCTATCTCCACGAGACCTCGCAGAACTCCGCCGGAATGATTCTAATTCACAAGAACCAGGGCGGGCTCTTCCAAATCGACATGCAGACGAATCCCCCCGCTGCAACTTGCCTAGTTGAGAACCGCCGGCCCGGCAGTGAAGAATACGACACGTACTGGCGAAGGCCGACTCATCTGTTCATCGATGCGGCCGGCCGAGTCGTCCTCTTAGACACCGGCAGCACCCGAACGAGCAAGGAGCCCATCTACACCGGCGCACGACGACGCAGCCAATACTCCTTGCAGCGCGTCACCACATCCGTCATCGATGGGGGTGTCTTCGTCCGTCACCCGGACGGCCGATTCGAGGATCTCACCTTCAAGACCCCCGAGGAGAGCTCGGGACCGATGCGCCGGCCCACAGGGGCCGCGCAATGGTCCGACGACACATACGTCGTCGCCGATCCGGAAATGTACGTCGAAGGCATCAACGGCACCGGCGGACTGCTGCTGCTGAAGCTCGACGGCTCGCGCGAGGCGAGATGGCCGTTTGGCTACCATATCCAACCTATCGGCGTCGCCATCCTGCGAGGGGCCGGCACGCCTGCCCAAGCCGCACCTGTCAGACCGGTCCGGATCGAGGACCTTGCGGGTGTCCACACCGCCGGAAGGATCGCCCGCATCGAAAGCGTCTCCTGGGAATGCAGGCCAGCGAACACGAACAACCCGGTGATTGGAATCGGAATGGGCTGGGATGTGCAGCCCCGCGACAAGGCGGAGGCCAAATTGCGCGAGGTCTTCGAAGGCGCGCGGTGGGCCATCGCGGCCAACGGGACGCTCGGCTTCTGTGCCAATGGCGTCGATCCTCAGGCCGAGGGGACTCCGCTGGTGATGAACGGGAAAGTGACCGCGACCGGACAACTGCTCACGGCTCTGGCGCACTATCGCGGCAAGAGCATGTTCGACACCCAAGTCGGCTCCGTGGACGTTCGCCTGCGCAGCGGCGCCGAACCGGGCACGATCGAGATGGACGTGACGATCAACGTCTTCACCAGGACCGAGCGGCTCAAAGGCGCCTTCAGCCAGACCATGCCCGTCAAGTAGGATCGGCAGGTTCCCTTCTCACGCAGTCTCCTACCACATCGGGTCCCAAACCGGCAGCTTCTCGGCGGGCAGTTCGAGAACTCTGCGCACCTCGTCGGGCACGTAGTCGCGATGCACGATGATGTTGTAGACGTTGTCGACGAACCAGTCGTCGTACATGGTCCAGAGTCCGCCGCTGCCGCGGTCGCTGCCCCAACTGTTCTCCACGAGCCACTTGACCGGCTTGCCGTCCGCCAGGTCGACGCCGATGAACGCCATGCCGTGGTTGATCGTGCTGTCGCGGAACAACAGCCGCTCCGTCTTGTTCAGCCCCATTTCAAGGGCGTAGATAGATTCGTAGTCGTACAGATTGCGGGCCATGATGCCTGCCTTGCTGTCCTGGTCGGGCGAGACATCGGCCGCGAAATACACCGGCTTGTTGTCCAGCAGAACCTTCACGACGAGGTCTTTCAGCGTCTGAAGGTCCACGTTGGCGTAGTGGGCGTTCTGCCCATCGTAGAGGTTCTTGGTCAGTTGGACTTCGTAATGGCCGCCTTTGGGCCGGATCGGGTCGTCCGCAACGTTGACGTACTGGCTCAGGTCCAGGCCGACGAACTCGCCGTAAAACGCCCTGGGCGTGAAGATGCGAAGCTCGCTCCAGTCCTGTTCCACGTCATAATCATCGTCAGGCTTCTCGTCCGCTTCGTCGCCGTTCTCTTCGTCCTGGGCCTTGTCCCCATCCTCATCTTCGTCCTCACCCTCATCCGCCTCGTTCTTTTCGTCCTTATCGCCTTTGTCCTTGGCCTTGTGGCGCCACGCGAATTCCTGGGGCGGCTCTCCCAGATTCAGGACCAGCACACGGTACACCTCCGCGAGCATCCTGGGCTTGGCCTCGCGCATCTTGCGGACCGAGCCGGTCTCCTTGTAGACCTCGCGCAGCTCCACGGCGTCCTTGCGCAGGATTCGCGACAGGGCCCGATTCATCATGCCGGTATTCTCCGAGCTGGCGGTCTCGGCCATCGCCTCTCTCGGCAGCACGCCGTACTTGGTGACGAGGTCCACGAAGTTCTCCCAGTACCCGCCGTCCGGGGCCGGGTCTTTCAGCAGGAAGACCACGTCGCGATCCTGGATATCGCGGTCGCGATACTCGATCATGTATTCGAGGAACGCGTTGGCCTTCTCCATCTTGTCCCAGAACTGAAGATAGATGTGCGAGAACTCGAAGTCGTCCAGATCAAGCTTGTTCAGCACCACCGGCTTGATCGTGTTGAAACCGGCAAACATCCAGCACCGTCCGCTGCTCTTCTGATTGCTGATGCCTTTGGTCTTGATCTTGTGGCTGAACTGCTTGTTGTGGGCCGCGAGGATTTCGCGGTTCTCGGCGATGTCGCGGATGCCCGTGCTGGTCAGCGCGTTGCGCATCGCCCGCGCATGGGCGTCCATCTGGAAGTCGCTTCGAATCCGCTCGATCTGCGCCGGCGTCAGCGCCCCGTCCTGGGCCGTCGCCACCACCGCCAGGCCGATTCCCACCACCAGCACAACCCACAAACGCATCCTCGAATCTCTCATGTGAAGCCTCCAAGAACCAGCGGTGACGTTGATCTTTCTGCACTCAAGTTGCGATGGCCGTCACGTCCGACCCGCCGTCGGCCGCCAACGCCACTATCGTCCGGCTGACGCCCCTCTGTCAACCCTCATCCGAAATCAATCGCGGCGGTGTGACACGCGAAACACAAAACCGGCGTCCTCGCCGTGTCCAGTCGACAGCCGCACGCTTTCTGTTGACGCTATGACAGGGCTGCCATAGGATTGGGTTCGATAATCTCGTCGACGGTGAAAGGCCAGACTATGGATGCGTGCAACAGCAAGAAAGCGAATCGATCCGGCGGCCTACCTGGACGCTTGGTGCGCGGCGGCACAATCACGAATCTCATCTTCGCCGCGGTCTTCTTCGGGCTGCTGGCCCTTGGAGTCCTCTGGATTCTCAAGATGGTCGGCCAGGCGGGTCAGCAGTACTCGACTGCCATGATCCAGACCAGCCAAAAGGCATCGGCGCTGCAATGCCAGAACAACCTGCGCACCGTCTGGCAGAGCCTTCACATGTACGCAATCAGCAACGAAAGCCTGCCGCCGACGCAGCAGGCGCTGATCGACACCTGCGGCTACGGCTCCCGCCTGTTTCACTGCGCCGAGCCCAACGCACCCCAGTACGTCTACATCGCCGGCCAGACCCTGGACATGGCGCCGACAAACGTGTTGCTGTACGAGCCGGAACCGGTCCACGAAGGCAGGTGCAGCGTGCTCTTCCTGGACGGCCGGACCGCCATGCTCGAGCCGGACGAGTTGAGATTCGAAGTGGAGGCGACCATCGCCGGCCTCAAGCAACGACGGAGGTGATCAGCGATCAACCGACGCGGCCAACCATCCGGCAGAGCGTTTCGAGGTTGATGCGGTCGACCTCGCTGAACGCATCCGGCTGGTCGGAGTCGATATCGAGCACCGCCACAAGCTCGTCCTGCGGCGTGAGCACGGGCACCACAATCTCCGAGCGCGTCGAACTCGAACATGCGATGTAGCCGGGGAACGCGCGAACGTCCGGCACGATCTGCGTCCGGCGCAGGCGAGCGGCCGCACCACACACGCCCCGATCAAATGAGATTTCAAGACAGCCGTGCGGCCCCTGGTACGGACCGACCTTCATCAGTCCCGGCGAGACGACCCGATAGAATCCGGTCCAGTCGAACCAGTCGAATCGGTGGTGCAGCTCGCACACGACGGTCGCCATGACGGCGATAGGGTCCGTTTCTGCCTCGATCAGCTCACGTATGGCACCAAGAGTCAGGTCGTACAAGTGTTGCTTTTCGTTCGGGTCCATGACTATCGACTGGCAGAGCATTACTTGTCGATTGTGTCATCCGCCGCAGATGGCGGACAGGGATGCGTAAACGGGAGCCTGCCGCCCGGCCATTGTCCTTTGGCCTCGTGCTCCACGGCGGCATATTCTCCGGCCAGTTCGACGACGGCGTCGTCGCTTTGGTCCACGTACAATTCCAGCCAGTAGCCTTTGGTCCCTTTCCGGGCCACTCGGATGCCCGCGGCCAGACGTCCCCGATGGTCGCCGCCGGCGCAATCGCCCGCGATCAACGCCGCCATCAAGCGATCGGCAAGGCTGCCTTGCGTCTGCTCGTAGGCCTCGGCCATGGCGAAAATGACGTCGCGACCGGTCAGGGTGTTTCCCTGGCACGCGTAGTGTCTGCCGCTGACGGCGCCCCACCATATGCCCGATGGGTCCGCATCCGCAGGATTGCGATTCGCGGCCCGACCCGACATATCGATTATGGCCAGTTGCCGCTTGTCCCGACGCGGATCGTTCCGAAGCAGTTCCGCGAGGACTTGTTCAGGCAAACGCCCCTTGGCCAGAAGGTCCAGCGCATGCTCTCCCCACTCGGGGTTGTGCCAGTGTTGGGTGCAGAAAGCGCCCACTCCCGCGCGCACATAGGGAACCACCTTGCCCACCGCAGGGTATTTGCTCGCCACCGCGGCGCCGCAGACGCCGGTGTTGGGGTCGACGGCCACGATGGAGAAGGTCCCGGACACGGCGGCTTCGGATGCGTCCTGGGGACTTCGTCCGGATCGCACGCCATGGGGGTCCAGACCTCGTTCGCACCCGCACAGGCTCAAGACGGCGATCAGTGATATCCGCAACAGCTTTTGCATAGTCCCTATAGACACGCCGGATGTGGCGTTGTCAAGTACTCGCTCGCGCCGGCATGAGCGGCAGAAACGCAGACTTGACCGGCTGGAAGGCAGGTGATACCGTGGACGTCAGTTCGCACGATCCGTTCCTCAAGATAGTAAGGAGTGGCAAACGATGCAGCGCAAACTGACCCGCCGTACATTTCTCCGCAACGCCGCATGGGCCGGCTCGAGCCTGGTCATCCTGTCCGACAGCCGGCTGGTGCGCGGGACTTCCGCCAACAGCAAGCTCAACATCGCCGGCATCGGAATCGGCGGCCGCGGCGCCGCTGACATCGAGGGCGTCGCAAGTGAAAACCTCGTGGCCCTGTGTGACGTCGACGAGGCCCATGCCGCCAGGACCTTCGAACAGCATCCCGGCGCCAAGCGGTACAAGGACTTCCGCAGAATGCTTGACGAGATGCACAATCAGATCGATGCGGTGGTGATCGGCACGCCGGACCATACCCACGCCCCTGCCGGCGTGATGGCGATGAAGCTCGGCAAGCACTGCTACTGTGAGAAGCCCCTGACCCACAGCGTCTATGAAGCCCGGATGATGGCAAACATCGCCCGCGAGAACAACCTCGTCACACAGATGGGCACGCAGATCCACGCGGAGAACAACTACCGCCGCGTCGTCGAGCTGGTGCAGAGCAACGCGATCGGTCCGGTGCGTGAGGTTCACGTCTGGCTGGGCGCCAACTTCGACGGTCCGCCCAAGCCCGCCGACATGAGCCAGCCCGATGCGCCAACCGAACACCACGATGTCCCGCAAACACTGGACTGGGACCTCTGGCTCGGGCCGGCCGCGTACCGGTTCTACAGCCCCGCTTATGCGCCGTTCCACTGGCGATACTGGTGGAACTTTGCCAACGGGCAGTTGGGCGATTTCTTCTGCCACTATTGCGATCTGGCCTTCTGGGCGCTGAAGTTGCGGCACCCGACCACCATCGAGGCCGAAGGGCCCGTCCATCGCGAGAGCGCCGCCAAATGGACCATCGCGCGCCAGGAATATCCCGGTCGCGGCGACCTTCCGCCCGTGACGCTGACCTGGTACAACGGCGGCGGCTATCCCGCACTCGTGAAGGAGAGAAACGTGCCGCAATGGTCCAGCGGCGTGCTGTTCATCGGCTCCAAGGGCATGCTGCTGGCCGACTACGGCAAGCACCAACTGCTGCCCGAGGCCCAGTTCGCTGGTTTCGTGCCGCCCGAGCCGTTCATTCCGAACTCCATCGGCCACCATCGCGAGTGGATCGAAGCCTGTAAGACAGGCGGTCCCACCACGTGCAATTTCGATTACAGCGGCGCGCTGACCGAGGCGGCGCTGCTGTGCAACGTGGCGTTGCGCACCGGCCGCAAGCTCTCGTGGGACGCCGCAAACCTCAAGGCCGTCGGCTGCCCGGAAGCCGATGCCTACATCCGGCGTCCCTACCGACCGGGATGGACGCTCTGAGCAGCGCCCCTGCCAGGAGAAGGATGACATGGACAGACGAACAAGGACTCGAACCGATCGCGTACGTGCCGGCGCATTGCTCAGATGGACGCTGGTCGCTCTGGCAATCCTGGCGTCAGGTTGGATCGGCGAGGCTCGCGCCGCCGCGCCGATTGCCCTGCACCCGGAGAACCCCCACTACTTTCTCTGGCGGGATAAGCCCACCATCCTGATCACGTCGGGCGAGCACTACGGCGCCGTCCTGAACCGCGCGTTCGACTACGTCAAGTACCTCGATACGCTACAGGCCAACGGATTCAACCTGACGCGCACGTTCAGCGGTGCCTACTGCGAGCCGCCGGGAGCGTTCAACATCGAGAGGAACACGCTCGCTCCGGCCAAAGGAGACCTGCTCTGCCCCTGGGCGCGGAGCGACGTCGGAGGCTATGCCAACGGGGGCAACAGGTTCGACTTGACGAAATGGGATCCGGAGTACTTCCAGCGTCTGGCCGACTTCGTCGCGCAAGCGGGCCGGCGCGGCATCGTGGTGGAGTTGGTCCTGTTCTGCCCGTTCTACGAGGACAGCATGTGGGACCTGAGCCCGATGAACGCCCGCAACAACGTCAACGACGTGGGAACCATGGAGCGAACGGCGGTCTACACGCTCGGGCATCCCCAACTGCTGGCGATCCAGGAAGCGATGGTCCGCAAGATCGCCGAGACGCTGCAGGATTTCGATAACGTCTACTATGAGATCTGCAACGAGCCGTACTTCGGTGGCGTGACGCTGGACTGGCAGCACCACATCGCCGAGACCATCGCCCGCGCCGAGGCCGGGTTCGAGAACAGGCACCTGATCGCCCAGAACATCGCCAACAAGGCGCAGGTCGTCGAGAACCCAAGCGCCCACGTCTCGATCTTCAACTTCCACTACGCCAAGCCCCCGATTGCCGTGGCGCAGAATTATCATTGGGATCGGGTCATTGGCGACGACGAAACCGGATTCGCCGGCGATGACCGGGTCAAGCCGTACCGACTCGAAGGATGGGATTTCATCATCGCCGGCGGCGCCGTCTACAGCAACCTGGACTACTCTTTTGCGGTCGGGCACGAAGACGGCTCGGCAAAGATCAACGCACCAGGGGGAGGCGGTCCCGAGCTCTGGAGGCAGTTGGGCATCCTCCGAGACTTCATCAATGGCTTCGATTTCGTCAGGATGCGTCCGAACGACTCGGTCCTCACCTCCGACCTGCCCGCGGGCACGACGGCCCGCGCGCTGGTGCAAGCGGGCCAGGCCTACGCGATCTACGTCAACGGAAACAACCTGACTCGGCTGATGGTGGACCTGCCGAGCGGGTCCTACAACGCCGAATGGATCGACACCAAGACCGGCCAGATCGCGGACAGCCAGTCGTTCACGCACGACAGCGGCCTGCACGCACTGGAGACGCCGCCATACACAGACGACATCGCCTTGCGGATCGTCAGCGCCCAGAGGCAGCGACAGGGACTGCTGTTCGAGAGCGACTTCGAAACCGAGGACCTCAAAGGCTGGAAGACATCGGGCAACGCGCCGCGCGTGGCCCGCGACCTGTCCAGGGCGGGCAGGCAGGCCATGAAGACACTGCTGGACCGCGAAAAGGACGAAGTCTCCTATCGCACCGAAGTCAGCGGTCCCGGGACTGAGGTCGGCAGAGAGTACTGGTACGGCTTCAGCATCTTCCTGCCGGAGGACTACCGGCCCGACCGGATATGGGAGATCGTGGCGCAGTGGCACGCGGTGCCCGACTTTGACATCGGCGAAAACTGGCGCAACCCCGTGATGGCCCTGTCGACCACCAGCGGCCGCTGGAGCTGGGTCAGCCGGTGGGACGCCAAGCGCAACACGTTCGAGAGCGGAACGCGGCAGTACGGCGGAACGCGCAACTACGACCTGGGCCCCTATCGCAGAGGCGTCTGGACCGATTGGGTCGTCCACGTAAAATGGTCGTACGGTTCGGATGGATTTCTCCAGGTCTGGAAAGACGGCGACAAGGTGATCGACCAGGATGGGCCCAACGCGTTCAACGATGCGCACGGCCCCTACTTCAAGATGGGACTGTACAAGGGTTGGCGCGATTCAGACCCGCCCAACGACGCCGTCAGCCGGCGCGTGCTCTACCACGATGAATTCCGCATGGGGGGATCGGAGGCCAGCTACGAGGACGTCGCCCCCGGCCCATAGGAACTCCGGGAAACAGGCCAACTCTTGAGTCTGCATGATGACGCAAAGACGCAGAGTGGTCGTCACCCTCAGTGGGGGCGTAGACAGTTCCGTCGCCGCCGCTACTTCTTCACCAAATACGCGGAAGCCCACACGCCCAATCCGTACGTGATGTGCAATCGCCTTGTCAGATTCGGCAGACTCTGGGGCTTCGTCCAGGAGGCGGGAGCGGAGTTCCTCGCCACCGGTCATTATGCCAGAGTGCTCCAGCGCAACGGGCTGACGGCTGAACCTCGAACACCAGACCATTTGCCTGGCACAGACGATCGGAGCTTGCCGCCGAACCCAAGATGAGGTATAATCGGAAACCATAATGGTGCAGACGAGTGATGACATTCTGAGTTTGCTCGTGGAAAAGGGTGCACAGGTGGCCAAGGAGGCACAGCGGGCCGTCATTCTCCAGCCGGGAGCCTTGGGCGACTGCATTCTCACGTTGCCCCTGGCCAAGCTTATGAAAGAGGCGCTGGGCCTCGGCGGCGTCGATATCGTCGGACACAGCGAGTACATCGGCATCCTGCCCGGACGCAGTTGCGTCAGCAGCATTCGGTCCATCGATTCGACCGACCTGCACCGTCTGTTCGTCGAGCCGGCCAAGTTCGATCTGGCCGACCGCGATCCGCTCATCGACACATTCGCCGATTACGCCTGGATTGTCACGTTTCTGGGCGAGCCGGACGGAGACTTCGAGCAGAACCTGATCTTCACCGCCAATTGCAGCCATAGCGCCGAGATCATCACTCTCTCGCTCAAACCGCCGCAGGAGAGCAAGCAGCACGTCGCAGAGTACTACGTCCAGCAGTTTGCCCTTCAGAGCGGCCTGCCGTCCGACCGGCTCGGCCTCGCCGCCGACCAGATCCTCATCGAGGTAACCGAGGGCGACCGCGAAAGAGGACTGGAGCTGCTCGAACAGGCGGGGATCGACGTGTCCAAGAGACTGGTGGTGATCCAGCCCGGCAGCGGCGGACGCCACAAGTGCTGGCACCTGGAGAATTTCCTGAGCGTCGCCCGAACCCTGCGCGACCGGGGAATCGAGGTTCTGTTCCTGCTGGGACCGGCCGAGGTGGAACGCTTCGAGAGCATGGACAAGGCGCGTCTGTACGTCACCGCCAAGTGTATGGCCCATCTGCCCCTCAGTCAGGTGGTCGATCTGCTGTCGTGCGCCGACGTAGTGATCGGCAACGACAGCGGCGTTACCCACCTGGCCGCGGGCATGGGGTTGCGCACGTTCGCCCTGTTCGGACCGACCGATCCGGCACTGTATAAGCCGATCGGTCCGGCCCTGACCGTCCTTCAGGACACTCACGACCGATTCACGACACAGCCCTGCCCCGACCTCCAGAAGGTGATTATCGAAGGTATCGCTCCGCACGCCGCACCGTGAAACCAGACCCTCTCCTGGCACTATGAGGTTGACCCCTTCGGACCATCGGATAGAATTCTGCTTCTATACGGATCACGAAAAGTCCTCGCGCGGATGCCGCCTTGTCATCCTGAACGAATTGAAGGATTTGGCCACAGCAGAAGAGGTGCCTCTCGTCCTCAGCCCAGATCCTTCATCCCGATATTCATCGGGATCCAGGATGACGAAACGGTCAGCCCTCAGGACGTTCGCAGCGTGACGTTTCGCCAGGAAAGCCGCTTGAGAAGAGCATGGCCGTCTCTATCACAGAACCCGGTGTCGTTGGCCTGATCGCAGGCGGAGGGCGTTTGCCCTTTATGGTGGCCAGCGGCGCGAAGGAAACGGGCCGGCGTGTTGTATGCGTCGGCCTGGCGGGCTACGTCGACACGGCGCTGGCGAAAGAGGTGGACGTGTTTTACGAAGTCGCGGTGGCCCGTCCGGGAAGCTGGATTCGTCGGCTTCGCAAGCACGGTGTGACGGACACCATCATGGTCGGCACCGTCACGAAGTCGCACCTGTTCACACCGAGACGGATTCTGCGATATATTCCCGACTGGCGGGCGTTCCGCATGTACTACTGGCGGCTTCGCGGCCGGAGCAAACAGACAGATGTGTTTCTGACCGCCTTGGCCGACGAACTGGCCACCGGCGGCATTCGCCTGGAGAACTCCACGATGTACTGCGAGCAACACCTGGCCGATTCCGGCGTCATGACCAAACACCAGCCCTCCGCACAGGTGCAGAGCGATATCGAGTTCGGGTGGCCTCTGGCCAGGCAGCTCGGCCAGATGGACATCGGCCAGGCCATTGCGGTCCGCGAGCGCGAAGTGATCGCCGTCGAGGCCATCGAGGGCACCGCCGAGATGATCAAGCGAGCCGGCCAGTTCTGCAAGGCCGGAGGCTGGACCCTTATCAAGACCGCCAAGCCCAGGCAGGACCCGCGTTTCGACGTCCCCTGCGTCGGTCCCGACACGATCCGGGACCTGGCCGCCAGCGGAGCCAGGTGCCTGGCGATCGAAGCGGGCCGGACGATCGTCATCGACAAGCCGCAGACCGTCGCCCTCGCCGACCAGCTTGGCATCTGCATCGTCGGCCGCTGACCCACGCCCGCTGTGCCGGGCGCACCACGCCATCCTCCTGTTCGACCGCCTACGCAGCATCAGGAGCTTCGGCGATCAGCAACTACCCCTCGGATTGGCCGGTACCTTCAGTGCGGATGGCCCCGGACTCCCCGTGATCATCAATGATGCGCATATGCGTAGTAGCCTCGCTCTTCTTCGACGTCATATCCAATACTGTATCCGCCGCCGCTGCTCCAGCGCTCTTCGTAGAACAGGTCCCCCGCGTCAAGGCCCTTGCTGGCCCGCTCCATTCCGCGCAGGCCGCCCTCTACATCGTTCGGCTCAGAGTCTGTCGGTATGATCCTTCTCTGTTCCAGCAACAACAGACATCGATCTACGGTATGCTCTTCTTCATCGCGCAACTCGCGAAGAGGCATCTTTCGGCGCGCACACCATTTCTCAAATGCCGCCCGCTCAATGTCGAACTCGGCGATCCCAATCGCGTCGTTTCGTATGTAGGTTATGTTCTGAGCCTCTGACGGCAACCACCACACCGAATCGACGCGCACTCCATAGTCCTCCTTATAGTGCTTCCACAAGGAGACTCCCATTACCCCCACTACAACGATCAAGGCGGCTTTCGTATGTCTCTTCATCGCGTTGACTCCCTGACTACAAGAACGGCATTGCCTCCTTCTACCGCAGCCTCAGGCTTGCAGCCCCCAACGGTGTCCTTCCGGGTATCCCTATTCTTCCTGGATCCTGCGCAGTTCGGCGGTCGCTCGGCTGTCTCCGCGTTCTTGTGATTTCCGCAGAGCCTCGATCCCAAGCTCGCGCTGTCCCAGCCGCTGATAGGCGATTCCAATGAACAGGTACGCTGAACCCAAGTCCGGGTGTCCGAGGTCAATCGCCCTGTTTAACAAAGTCACAGCCCTCTCGGAGTCCCCTGTCTGGAGCAGCACGGCTCCGAGCCAGAGAGCAGCATGCGAGTGGGCCGGATAGAGCCGCAGAACGTTCTCATAGTCCGCAATGGCTGCTGTCCAGTTGCCGGCCTCCCGATAAGCGTCGGCCCTCTCGCATAGTGCCCGGACGTTTAGGGGGTCAGCCGCAATGACGGTGCTGAAGTCCCCGATCGCGCCGGGTGGGTCTCCCATCCTTCGCTTGGCGATGCCCCGATTGATGAGGTAATCGGGCTTGGGCTTCACCTGGATCGCACCGTCGAAGTCGCGCAGCGCCGCCTGCCAGTTGCCGAGGTAGGCATAGCAGCCGGCACGGTTGTTCAAGGCCAGATCCGAATTGGGATTGAGCCGCAGCGCGGCGTCGAGATCGGCGATGGCCGCCTCGTGACGGCCGGCCTCCGCGCGCGCCAGTCCGCGGTTCAGATAGGCGACCCAGAGGTCGGTCCGTTTGCCGATGACATCGTTCCACAACGTCAGACTGTCCTTCCACACCTCGATCCGCCGGAATGTGGAATGCCCCAGGAGACCCAGAACGACCACCATAGAAACCAGCGCCACTGCCGTCCAGATGCGGCCGCGTGAAGCGATCCACACGATCAGGGTTCCGACAAGGAAAAACAGCCCGATACAGGGGATGTAGGCGTAGCGATCGCAGACCATCAGCTCGCTGATCGGCACGACCTGTATTACCAGCACGAGCGAAGCGACCATGAACAGCGCCGCGAAGGCCAGGAGCCGGCGATGTCTGCCGCTGAACCAGACGCCGCCGGCCAGAGCCACCAGGATGAGAGGCGCCAGATAGAACACAACCGGCAGCCATCCGTCCGGCTTGCTCGGAAACGGATAGAACACCGACAGATTCGCCGGATAGAGCAGCTTGCCCACGTACCACAGACACGAATAAGACACGATGCAGACTCGCTCCAGCAGCGAATAACGCAGAGCGAAATCCTGAAGGTGGCTGGCGCCACCGCGGGCGTACACCGCAATCACGCCGAACACGATCGACAGCAGGACAAAGGGCGCCTTTTCGACGAGCACCCGACGGACCGGTCGCCGCCCCAGATACAGATCGATCACGACCAGCACCAGCGGGAGAGTCGCGGCACTGAACTTCGCCAGTAAGGCCAGCAAGAAGAGCCCATACACCACCGCCAGATGCCATATCCTGCCGGATCTCGTGTACGTCAGGTAGACGATCAAAGCCCCCAGGTAGAACGACGTCGAGAGCAGAATGCTCAGCGAGGAAACCCACGCCACGACCTCGACACCGAGCGGATGAATCGCAAACAGAGCCGCCACGATCAACGCGATGGCTGTCCGCTGCGACAGCGACCGGACCAGAACATACACCAGCAGGATGTTCGCCAGATGCAGCAGGACGTTGACCGCGTGGTAGGCCCTGGGGTCCAGCTCGAAGAAGCGGTACTGCACCGCGAAGACCAGCGAGGTGAGCGGCTGATACAAAGACACCGTGAAGCTGGAGAAGATGCTCTTGAGCCCTTCCGGCGACAGATCGCGGATCACCGGATTGGCAACCACCTGGCGGTCATCGTCCCAGTTGGTGAACCCGTTGTCCAAGGCCGGCAGATACAACACCGCCGTGGCGATCAGCACAATCCCAGCGGCGGCCCATCGGCCTAAGCGCCGGGACTTCACCGGTCTGCTGTGTTTCGACTTGCCTCTGCCCTGGTTCATGGCGCGTTCGCGTGCCTCATAACGGTTCCATGTCGCGGCTTACTCTACCAAGGCATAGCGATCTCGACAATTCTTCATCTTGCCGATACGCTTCGCCCGCATATAATCAAACGTGACTCTCGGCACCGGGTAGCCGGCAGATGTATCGCAATCCGGATGTCGGCACATCGTGAACAAGATGTCATCTATAGAAGACGGCAGACCGAGCAGGAGGAAGCCATGTCTATGGGTCTGAAGCATTCGATCGCCTGTAGTGTCCTGGCGTTTCTGGGGACAGTGACTCTCGTGAATCCATCGACTCGGGCAGCAGTGGGCGGCGGTGCGAGTCCGGCCACTGCGGACGGATACGACGACCACCAGCACATGATGGATCAGTTGGGGATCCGGGCCCTGCGTCCGGGCGAGAGCGGCCAGAATCAGGAGCGGTTCACTGAGGAGAAGGCCAATCCTTACCACGACACGATGCCCGATGTGCTGACGATGAAGGACGGAACCAGGTTGACCAGGCCGGAGCAATGGGCCGCGAGGCGTGCGGAAATCGTCGAGGACTTCGAGCGTGAGGTGTACGGGCGGATTCCGCCGAACGTGCCGAAGGTGGCCTGGGAAGTGACGGCAACGACCGATGGCAACAGCGCAGGCATCCCGACGGTCACTAAGACACTCGTCGGTCACGTTGACAATTCGGCGTGCCCGGAGATCACGGTGAACATCGCGGCGAGCTTCACGGTCCCGGCCGGCGCAACGGAGCCGGTGCCCATGATGCTCGAGTTCGGATTCGGCGGCGGCTTTGGCGGTGGGCGAGGCGGCCGCGGCGGGCCATCCTGGATGCAGCAGGTCATCGCCCACGGGTGGGGCTATGGTTTCATCAATCCCGGCAGCATCCAGGCCGACAGGGGCGGCATGAGTCTGCGCCAGGGCATCATCGGCCTGACCAACAAGGGCAAGCCTCGCCAGCCCGATCAATGGGGCGCCCTGCGGGCCTGGGGCTGGGGCGTCAGCCGGCTGATCGACTTTTTCGAGGCCAATCCCGACGCCAGGGTGGACGCGAAGAAGGTCGGCATCGAAGGCGTGTCTCGTTTTGGGAAGGCCGCACTCGTCGCGGCTGCCTTCGACGAACGCATCGCGGTCGCCTTTGTCGCCTCCTCCGGCGAGGGCGGTGCGAAGCTGCATCGCCACATATTTGGCGAGGCGCTCGAGAACCTCACCGGCAAGGGCGAATATCACTGGATGGCCGGCAACTTCCTCAAGTACGGCGCATCCGATCCCTGCATGACCGCGGCCGATCTGCCGGTGGACTCGCACGAACTGATCGCCTTGTGCGCCCCGCGTCCGTGCTTCATCAGCTACGGAGTCCCTCCGGGCGATCCGCCTTGGGTGGACGCCCGCGGCAGCTTCATGGCCGGTGTGCTGGCCGGCCCGGTATACGAACTCCTGGGCAGGAAGGGTTTCGGCACGCCGGGCAACTACCTGACGGACCCGATGCCTCCGGTTGGAACGCTGATCGGAGGCGAGTTGGCCTGGCGCCAGCACGAAGGCGGCCACACGTCGGGTCCCAACTGGCCGGCCTTCTTCGAATGGATAGGCCGGTACATCAAGGCCCCGCCGCTACCGGCGGCCATCACGCCAGTACCCGCTGCCGTTCGGTCCGTCGAACGCACGGACCAGAACTCGCGAACCGCCCACACCCAGTTGCTCGAAAAGGTCCGCAAAGGCCGCATCGCCGTCTACTTCGAGGGCGATTCCATCACCCGCCGCTGGGGAGCGCTGGACTACCCCCAGCTACTGGCCAACTGGAAGCAGAACTTCTTCGGCTGGAACGCGGCGAATTTCGCCTGGGGCGGGGACGGCACGCGGAACATCCTCTGGCGTCTTGAGAACGGAGAACTGGACAACGTTCATCCCAAGGTGATCGTGCTCATGGCTGGCACCAACGACGTCGGCGGCTCGTCCTCACGCGGGGACGACGATCCGAGGATCGCGGAAGTGACCGCAGGCATCGAGGCCATCCTGGACATCTGCCGCAAGAAGGCGCCCCAAGCCACGATCATCCTGATGGGCATCACTCCTCGCAACGACCGCTCCGCCAATCCCACGGCGGTCATGCCCGTGATCGCCAGGATCAACAAGAACATCGCCCGATTCGCCGACGGCAACAAGATCCGGTATCTCAACATCAACGACAAGCTCGCGGACCAGGACGGCAGGCTATACGACGGCATGACGGTCGATGGGCTGCACCTGTCGCTCAGGGGCTATCAGGTCTGGGCCGACGCCCTGAAACCGATCCTGACCGAACTGCTCGGCCCGCCCGCCGACGAGGACCACGCCCCGCCCCCCACGGGCGATCCCAGCGCCGCGCTCAAGCGTCCGTAGGAACCCAGTCCCGACCAGAACCCCACTCAATCAACGTACGGAACAGGGAAGGAATCGGGAGCCAGGGGGATGAGTACGCCGTCGATCACTATCTCAAGACAGGACTCCGTGCTCACGAATTGCGGCGTCAGAGAATACGGGATCTCAATCTCTTCGCTGCCTTCCGGCCAAGCATCGTTGAAGCCGGCCAATCCTCCGAATGTGGCCGAGACCCACAGCCCGTGGAAATACTGGCGGTAGATGTCATACTCTTCGGCCGTGAAATCAGACCAAGTCAATTGGGCACCGCCAATGCGCTCCGCCACGCTGACGATCCTGCGCATCTTCTCCCGCAGATCTTCGTCATGGAATCCGACCCTCAACGCCATGCGTGTCGCAAATCCCCCAGCGGGCGGCCAGCCAAGGGCAAGAACGACGCTCTGCTCAGCGGGAAGCGATAGGGACAAGGATCCGACCTGTTCCTCACCCGCGCGCAAGCGAACATAGTGCCCCGCGTAGTCCCTTGGGACAGACGGCGACCGTTCATACAGAACCTCAAGCTGCTTGCGAACCACGAGGGTTAGACCATCCTCGGCCATGTAGACGTCGTGATACGGCGGCACGTCTTTGCCCTTGCTGTCCTTGAGATAGACCGCGTCGCAGACCCAGATGTCATGCGTGCGCCGATTGACGATCTTGTACCGCACATCCATGCTCTGGTCGTTGACGTCGAACCCCGTCAACACGATCATCGGAGTTGCACCCTTCGACTCCGGGTGGCCGTCTCGTTGCCCCTCCGCTACGCCCCCCCCCACCGACAACAGACAGACCGCACACAGCACAGACAACACCGCAAGCCCCTTCATCCCCGTGCCCTTTCGATCCTATGAGTGCAAGAACAAGAATCCCGATCGCGGAGACAGCCCAAGACAGACCACAGTCTACGGCGCCCTGTGACATATACATTGGCGCCACACGCCGTCGGTTGCATCGTCGAAATCTCCGCAGGCATGGCTCCCATACGCACACTTCATATACAGTGTACCGAAATATCCCTCGGGCGTCCAGGAAATTCCGAGTTCGTGGTGACGCCGTGTCTGTGCGAATTTCGCGGCAAGGCCCGTTTTCCACCACGGAGCGCCCTGTGTGGCAGCGGCAAACGGAGCAAGGCGGAGTTTGCCGATGGCTTCGACGGCATGCGTATCACCATCGGCAAGC
>JAAYBV010000055.1 GCA_012744475.1 Phycisphaerae bacterium | reverse complement strand
CGGTCTGCAGCCACGACACTGCGATTGTGACGGGCGCCGAGTTCTCGAACGTTTCGACGACCGGCAACGTGACGGGCGCCTGGCAGACAGCCGAGATCGGTATCGCGCAGCCGGCGGGCAACTCGGCAGAGGCGATGTATGTGACGATCGAGGACAGCGCCGGCAAGAGCGCGACGGTAGTGAATACCGATGCGGCCATCACCGTGCGTCCCTCGTGGCAGGAATGGGCGATCCCATTCAGTGATCTGTCCGGCGTGAATCTCGCCCGCGTCGACAAGATGGTCATCGGCGTCGGCAACAGAACCGCTCCGGCCGCCGGCGGAACCGGCACGGTCTATATCGACGATATCGGCTTCGGCCGGCCGGCGGCCATAGAATGACGTTCCGACGCACGACATTTGCTTCCGTTCTATACACTCTTCGGCGATGAAGCCGCTATGGATTCTTGCAGTTCTTTCTGTCATCATACTTCTGCGCGCAGAGTCTGTGATGCCAGCCCAGGATGGCGTCCGGGCTGAACGGGATAGAGGTGTCCTCCAAAAAATGGCTGTGGTAGAATCAAGGGCTTCGGAGGCTGGGATCTTCGCGAAGAGACTACGCAGATCCAGTGGCCATGTGTGTTCGCGATGAGGTGACAGCCGCATCTCGCGTCATATTCCTGCAAGAGTCCTGTTGCACGCCACCTCACCGAGTGTTAGGGTGTGTTCACCTGTGTGCATTTGTTGTGTTATCAGGGGTGACCGATTCCATGGTCTTCTGCGGGATCGACATAGGAACGACCAGCACCAAAGGCATCGTGCTCGATGAGAGGGGACGAGTCGTCGACGAGGCGACCCTGCCGACACCAATGGCTTCAGCACGGACCTACTGGTACGAGCACTTTTGCCGAATCATGCAGCTCTTTGCAGAACGGGGCCAATTCGCCGACCGGTCAGTCGCGTGTAGCGTCACGGGGCAGGGAGGGAGTTTCGTCCTGCTCGACGCACAGCATCAACCGGTCGGCAACGTGTGCTGCTGGACGGAACTGGCTGAGGACACAATTGTCCAGGATCTGGCAGATGCATTCGGCCAGACAGAATATTACCACGTGACCGGCTGGCCGCCGCACGGCTGGTTGGCTGCCGCCAAGCTCAGGCAAATGGTTGAGCGTAAGCAGGTGCCGGAAGGTGCCTGCCATATGGCCACGGTGCCCGATCTTGTCTACGCACAGTTCTTGGGGAAACTCCTGACGGATGTCACCAGCGCGCAGATCACGGGTCTCGCGGATTTCCAGGGGCGGCGATGGAGTCCAGCGATCCTCGACTGGATCGAGATGGATGAGAGTTGGCTGCCGAGCATTGTGCCGGGACTGAGCGTTCTGGCGGAAGATATTGAGAGCCCGTGGGGTAATCTGACTCTGGTCACGGGCTCGCATGATCAGTATGCGGCGATGGAAGCGGCGGGTCTCGAAAGGGACACGTGCGTGATGCTGGGTACAGGCACAGCCTGGGTTCTCGACGGCCGAACGAGTGGGCCCGTCTTTGACGACGCGCGATTTCTGATACACCCGGGGCGTGATGTCCGGCCGGACTGCTATGGCCTGATAGTCACCCTCTGGCAGGTTGGGGCGGGGCTCGACAAGCTGCTGAGACATTCTGGTCTGACTCAGGCCTCCTTGACCGAGCTCGAGGCCGCTTTCGCCGGGATGAGCGTGCCGGAGGGGCCTGTACGGGTCAATCTCGATGCCGGCGAGGTGGAACCTTCGGGAGATGCTGCAACGTCCGTAAGGCGCTACATGGAGTGGGCCGGTTCCACGGTTGCTCATGCCCTGGAGGTGTGTGGCCTGAAGCATAGTCTCGAGAGAATCGTAGCGACCGGCGGGGCCATGGCAAGCCGGTTCTGGCCGCAGACGATTTCCAGTATCTGCGGCCTGACGCTGGAAGCAGTTGACTGTGCGTCCTTCACGGCGTACGGTGCGGCGATACATGCCCGGACAGCGTTGCTCGGGCCCGATAGATCGCAGCGGTTCCCCAACACGGCGACCATCAGGACCTACACGCCACAGCGGTCGCAGGAATACCGGGAGTGGTATTGCAGGCATCAACGGCCGTCACTGGATTGGCAATGCCATTGAGATCGGGAAGGTGATATGGATACGATATGTCAGACAGACCATCTGCAGATCGGTCTTCTGCTGCCTGTAGCCGACTTGTACCATCGGCTCTGGCCCGACATTGACGCGGCCCTGGAGAGTCTGGGCGAACAGGTGGCCGGTAGACTCAGGCAGGTGGGACTGAATGTCCAGTGCAGTTTGCCTGTCAGCCTGCCGGAGCAGGTGGCGGCGGCCTGCGATGACTTCACGGCCAAAGGGGTCGATTTGCTCGTGGTGGCTCTGGCACCCTACTGTCCCAGCGGCGTGCTTTCGCCGGCCCTGGCGGCATCGCGCCTGCCCGTACTCTTGTGGCCCATGCAGAGCATGCTGCGACTCGATCCGCAGAGATACGATGCCGAGGCGATCAAACTCAACCACGGGGTTCACGGTGTCCAGGATCTGGCCAACGTACTTGGAAGGACGACCAAGGACTTCGGCGTGATTCACGGCCATCACGAGCAGGCACAATTCATCCGTCAGTTGCAGCTCTGGGCCCGGGCCGGACGGATCATCCGATCGATGCAGAATGCCAAACCCGTGCAGGTGGGTGGTCATTTCGAGCACATGCTCGATCTACAGGTGGGCGAGGATGAATTCCTCCGACGAATGGGAATTGCCCCGACGGGGGTTTCGGTCTCCGACTTCGCAGGGCAGCTGGCGAAGACGACGCCTTCTGACGCCGCGGAGTATGTGGAGCGGTACCGACGCACATTCGAGATAGGGTCGAGCGTGGATGATTGCCTGCTGCAGAAAACCGCCAGAGGAGAGGCAGCTCTGCGAGCTATCCTGTCCTGCGTGGGCAGTCATGCATGCGGCCTGAACTTCCTTCAACTGTGTAACGACGAGCGGGTGGCCGACGGTCTGCACGTTGCGGCGTCGATGCTCATGCAGGAGGGACTCGGATACGCAGGCGAGGGAGACTGGGTGACGGCCGTGCTCGTGCGGGGGATGCAACAAGGTTTCACCGTGGCGAGCTTCAGCGAGGTCTTCTCGGTTGGCTACGCCGACAATCGCCTGCTGTTGAAGCATTGGGGCGAAGGCAATCTTGCGATCGCCAGAGAAAGGCCGCGGCTTCTTGCCAGTCGGTTCACAGACCGGGGCACCGCCGAGTTCGCGATTGTGGATTTCGAGTTCGAGCCGGGCCCGGCCACGCTTGTGAATCTGAACGCCACAGCCGACGAGATGGGGCAACTGGTATGCGTTGGGGGCGAGATTGTCGAGGACCATCTCCCGAACATTGACGGCCCGCGTTGTGTGTTCAAGCCGGACGCCGGCGATGTAGCCCGTCTGCTGACCGAATACGCGTGCGTGGGCGGTAGCCATCACTTGGCCCTGATTCGAGGAATGCCGACAGATGTACTTGAGAAGGTGTGCAGATTGGCTGGATGGTCATACCACCGGCTGTAGGAGCCTGCATCAATGACCGACGCCATCGACATGGACGCAGACACGTACGCGGAGGACCCGCAACGGGTCAGCCTCGATGGGAAGACGTCAGCCCATGCGGCCGATGTGGCCATCGTCGCCGACAGCCGCATGCTGGTTGCCAATGGGGTGCGTAGGGTCTTAGGGCCTGTGGACTACGACGATGCGCTCATCCGTGCTTCAGGGATTGTCAAGGACATGGTCACGCAGTTCGAGAGAAAGCGAATTCAGACTGAGGTCGTCGTAGGAGTGACTCAATGGTGATGACGGACAAGACGTTCACAGGTATACCACTTACCGACCTGGCCGGCCCGCTGGGAGCCGATGTGTGCGGGGCCATGTCCGAGGCGAAGCGGTTTCTTGACAACCGCGACACAAGCCAGTTGCTCGGCCTGATTGGCGAGACGATCGAGGATCTGGCGGTTGGCAAGCCGGTCGATAAGGCCGTCATGCAGAAGTCTTTCGGCGGCGGCAGGGTCGCCCAGACGGACGATCTCCTGGCCGGCCGGGGGGTGTTCTACATCACCGAACAGGGCAAGCTGTTCCTTGACTGCACGGCCGGGCATTACCAGATGAGCTGGGGATACGACCATCCGGTCCTGACGCGGATAGTCCACGACGGTCTGGCGGCAGGCATCGTGCCGGACAATCACTCGAACATCCCCCAGTGGCCTGTCAAGCGGCTGGCTCAGAGGCTCATTGAGGCGGCGAACCCCGACTGCCCGGAGCTTGGGCGAGGGGATTTCTCGAAGGTCATGAAATCCAGGACGCGGCTGAACACGGCGTTACTTGGGATCGCGACCGGCTCGGTGGCTTGCGAGGCGGCGCTCAAGATCATGCTGATGCACCATGAGCGGACGAGGAAATCCGGGCCAGCCATCTTTGTCGTACTGGATGGCAACTATCACGGGACGGGTTTCTTCTCGCAGAACCTCCGCGGGATGTGGAAGCCGTTTATCCGCAATATGAAGGTCGTGGCCGTGCAGCCGAACGATGGCCGCCAGTTGGAGCAAGTCTTCGCCCGCTACGGCGAGCAGATCACGGGTTTCTGGGCCGAGCCAATCATGATGAACCGGGAGGCCATCCTGGTGGAGACCGAGTACCTTCAGCTTGCGCGGAAGCTGACCCGGCGGGTTGGGGCGCTGATGACGGTCGATGAGATCCAGACGGGGTTCTGGACACCGGAGGTGTTCATGTACAGGCAGTATGGAATCACGCCGGATATCGTCATTGTGGGCAAAGGGATGAGCGCCGGGCTACATCCGCTCTCGGGCATTATCTATCGCCGAGAACTCGACGTGATGGCTCAGTACGACGCCATCAGCACCAACGGCAACGCGGCTCTGGCGGCGCTCGTAGCACTGGCTAACATTGAGTTGCTGCAGCGAAACGCTGTCCAAGTCGTAGAGGCTCAGGAGTACTATTATCACAGGCTTTGCGGGCTTGCGGCCGAGTTCTCCGGTCGCATCGCCGCTGTGCATGGCAACCGCTCCATGACGGGACTGAAGTTCCACAAGGTTGAAGACGCTCTAACCTTCCACAAGCGATGCGTTGCCGGTGGCCTGTGGCTGCGGGTGCACGCCTACCACGCAGGGCACAGTACGATCCTGTGCAAGTTCGCCCTGTGTCTGGAACGGGCCGTAGTCGATGAGTTCATTCGTCGTTTGCGGATCTTCCTGGAAGCTGGTGAGTAGGACGATATGGCACCGCTGCTGGAAATCAGAGACGTGGATCGGAGGTTCTATCACGACAAGCTCGAGGACTTCCTGCCTGACCAGATCATCGACGTTCACACGCACGTCTGGCTCAAGGACTTTCGCAGGATTCCACCGACGGGGCGGGCGGCAGCCTGGCCGCTACGCGTCGCGGAACAGGGCCCGATCGGCGAGCTTGTCGAGACCTATCGGCTGCTGTTTCCTGGTAAGTCGGTCATGCCGGTGGCGTTTTCCTTCGTCGAATCCTGCGACGACGATTTTGACTCGGCCAACGCTTACGTCAGTCGGGCGGCAAGAGAGCATCGCTTCCCGGCCCTTGTCTTCGCCTCACCGCGATGGTCGGCCGCGAGGCTGGAACAGGAAATCCGTGAAGGTGGCTTCGTCGGAGTCAAGGTGTATCTGACCTTGGCGGCGAGCCACATAGCAGCGGACCAGATCCGCATCTTTGACTTTCTGCCACATCATCAATTGGAGGTTCTGGATCAGCACCACTGGATCGTCATGCTCCACATTCCCCGTGCCGGCCGACTTCGTGATCCGGCGAACCTGACCGATATGCTTGAGGTCGAGTGTTGCTATCCGAACGCCCAGGTCATCATCGCGCACGTCGGGCGGGCCTACTGCCCGGAAGATGTTGGTGATGCTTTTGCGGCGCTGGCCCAGACGGAGCGGCTGCTGTTTGACATCTCGGCGAATACGAATGCTGCCGTGTTCGAACAGCTCATCCGTGCGGTAGGGCCACAACGCATTCTTTTCGGCAGCGACCTGCCGATCACCAGGATGCGGATGCGCAGGATCTGCGAGAACGGGGCGTACGTCAATCTCGTGCCCAGGGGGCTCTATGGCGATGTCTCCGACGACCGGCACATGCGCGAGGTTGATGGTGAACAGGCGGAGGCGTTGTCGTTCTTCTTGTATGAGGAGATCGACGCCTTCCGGCGTGCCGCGCGAGCGGCGGGACTGACAGCGCGGGACGTCAAAGACGTATTCCACGACAACGCCACGCGCATCGTCAAGAGGGCCGGTGGGCAATAGCCGCGAAATTGGGGATGTCATGTGAAAGATTTCGGGTCATTCGAGCTTCACGCGCTGGACTATCTGGCGTTCGGCACGTATTTCCTGGTGCTGTGTCTGGTCGGCTACTGGTTCGGCAGGAGGAAGCCGCAGGACTCGGCAGACTACTTTCTGGCCGGCAGGACACTCCCTTGGTACGTGGTAGGCAGCTCGTTCATCGCTTCGAACATCAGCAGCGAACACTTCATCGGCATGATCGGGGCGGCGTTCATCTACGGGATTGCACCGGCCATGTTCGAGTGGGCCAACGTTGCGACATTCAGCCTGTTGATCTGGTTTTTCATTCCGTTTCTGCTAGCAGCCAGGGTCTTCAGCACGCCAGAATTCCTGGAACGGAGATTCAATTCCACTATCCGTCAGTTCTTCGCCTGCGTCACGGTGATCAGCAACGTCGTCGCGTTCTTGGCAGCGGTGCTCTATGGCGGCGGGCTGGCTCTGGAGAGACTGTTCGGCTGGGACCTGTGGCTGGCGATCACGCTGCTGGCGGTTGTGTCAGGAGCATGGGCTGTCTACGGTGGGTTGCGGTCCGTTGCCTGGATGGATGTCTTCACCGTGATTATCATGATCGCGGGCGGGCTGATGGTGACGGTGCTCGGGCTATACATGCTCTCCGGCGAGTCACACTCGCTGATCGAAGGATTTCGGGTCATGATCGAACGCAATCGGGCAGACTCGGGCGTCTGGGCCGAGGTCGTCCGACAGAACGCCCCGCACATCGTACACGCGGAGCACTATAACCGTCTCTCGGTCATTCAGCCTGTGACGCACGAGTTGGTCCCCTGGCCCGGGCTCATCATGATGATTTTCTCAGTCAGCATCTGGTACAACGTGATCAATCAGTTCATGATTCAGCGGGTGCTCGGCGCCAGGGACGCGTATCATGCGCGCATGGGCATCGTACTGGCCGGCTATATGAAGATCATCTTGCCCGTGATCGTAGTTCTGCCTGGGTTGATTCTCTTCGCCCGGTACCCGGAGGTGATGCAACTGCCCTGGGACGAGATCCGGCCGGAGGCAGACAAAGGGTATGTCTCCATGCTTCGGAGCATCGTTCCTGTCGGGTTGCGGGGCCTGTTCCTCGCGGCGCTTTTCGGTGCCATCCAATCCACCGTCAGCGCCGTTCTGAACTCGACATCTACGATCATCACCGTCGACATCTACAAAAGAGTCCTGCACCAAGGTGCGTCCGAGAGGCGGCTCGTTGGCGTGGGCAGAATGTCATCCGTAATCGTGATGGTGATCGCGGCCGTGCTCGCTGGCTTCATCGGCCGCCTGGGCGGCAGCCTGTTCCTCTACATCCAATCGTTGTATGCGTTCTTCGCACCGCCGTTCGCGGCCGTGTTTCTGTTGGGAATCCTGCTGCGTCGCATCAACGGGCAGGGAGCCACGACGGCCGTCATTCTGGGGTTCCTCCTCGGTATCGGGCTCAAGGCGTATGTGCAATTCGTCCCGTCCCATCCGCGATGGCTGGAGCCTTTCCAGATGCAGGCGGCGATCAACTGGGTGTTTTGCGTGATCGTCTGCGTGGGTGTCAGCCTGTTGACGCCCGTGCCCGACCCGGACCAGGTCACCGATCAATTAACGATGAACTGGAAGAGACTGAACATCTTCGGACATCTGGGGGCTCGGTGGTATACCAGTGTGTGCCTCTGGTGGGGTTTGTTCGTAGCGATCGTGATCTTGTTGATTGTGGTGTTCTCGGGAGTGACGTGGTAAGGTACATAGACTCATCCCGTACGGTGCAAATAATCATCCGGGCCCCAAGCGAGGCATTCCAGAGAGATGGCGTCTGATTCGGGGTCAGAAATCAGGCGGCAGGGGGGCCTTGCTGGCCTCCTTGTTTTGCGGAACTAGCTCATGTCAAGGATCGGGCAGAACCAGCCACTCGGATCGGGTTCAAAACCAGCCACTTGAGCATACTCCCTGCCTGCCTTGTGAGGCGGCCAGCGTTCTTCGCTTGCATGCGTGCCCGACTGTAGCAAAATGTAGCAAGATCGGTGATCGTCATGATCACAATGGTCGACATGACGATCTCGTCAAGTCCTTGTGCGACGACGACAAATGCGTAAATCGTTGATTTGAAGAATGTTATAGAAACCTGGGTTGTCGGGCCCATGACCCGGAGGTCGGAGGTTCGAATCCTCCACCCCTATTGAGGCAACACCTTTAAGGACAGGCACTTACGCCTGTCCTTTCCATTTGGATCCGCGGTGTGCAGGGGGGTACGTCATCCAAGCGAGTTGCCTGCCGCGAAGCAGCCAGGCGAGTCACGTTTCGGGGCGAATTCCGCAGACCCGATTGTCGCCGACAGGTCCGATCCTGGTGGCCTCGCTTGCGCCAGTGCGAGGAGGGTGCTCGCGAACCCTGTATCCTGGCGGGCAATCACATCCGGCCAAGGCTTGCCGCTCCCGACAATTTCTACTACGATGAAGAGATTGCGGATAACCGGAAGGAGTATCCGGAAAAGGGACAGGATCGTACGAAACGCATTGCTGGGATACCGTACGCGGATTGCGTGGACGGGGTGTTCTCCGATGGGCAAACCACAAGCGCGCAAGGCTCAGATGGCGGCGCCGGCCGGTGACAGGACGGCTCGGGCGCTCTGTGAACGTGTGAAGGAACTGAGCTGCCTGTACCAAATCAGTCGGGTATCTGCGAGATCCATCGGATCGCCCGACGAGGTGTTTCAGGGTATTGTTGAGCTGATACCACCGGCATGGCAGTACCCGGAAATCGCATCGGCCCGCATCACTCTGGATGGAAAGCAGTACCAGACGGCCGGTTTCAAGGAAGCGGCCCGGCGACAGGCGTCGGAGGTGGTCGTCGGAGGCGAACGCCGCGGTGTGGTGGAGGTGGTCTATGCGGAAGACAGATCATGCCCGGAGGAGGAACCCTTCCTGGAAGACGAGCGGAGCCTGCTGGACGCGATCGCCACGCAGATCGCCGTAGTTGTGGAGCACCAGCAGGCCGAAGAGGAGAGGGCCCGTTTGCAGAAACAGCTCATGCACGCGGACCGCCTCGCGACGATCGGACAACTGGCGGCGGGCGTTGCTCATGAGCTGAACGAGCCGCTCAGCAGCATCCTCGGTTTCGCGCAATTGCTCAAGCGCGACGCCGCACTGCCCAAGAAGGGCAAGGAAGACATTGAGAAGATCGTGACCGCCTCTCTGCACGCACGGGAGATCATCCGGAAGCTCCTGCTGTTTGCTCGACAGACGCCCACGTTCAAGGGCCCTGTGAATCTCAATCGGGTCGTCGTGGAGGCCATCGACCTTTTCAGGCGCCATTTCGAGAAGGAAGGGATCGAGCTGATCTGCGTGCTCCCGCCCGAGTTGCCCGCACTGGCCGCCGACGCGGGCCAGTTGACGCAGGTGCTGGTCAACCTGGTGGTGAACGCCGTTCAGGCCATGCCGGAGGGGGGTAGGCTCATCGTGCAGACTCATCTGGAAGATGGACATGTTGTCTGCACCGTGGAAGACACGGGAGTGGGAATGACCGAGGAAGTCCAGAGCCGCCTGTTTGTGCCCTTCTTCACGACGAAGGAGGTGAACCAGGGGACCGGTCTGGGACTGCCCGTGGTCCATGGAATCGTCACATCGCACGGGGGTACGATTGAGGTCGCCAGCACGCCGGGAAAGGGAACCACATTCACGGTTCGACTGCCCGTCGACTCTGCCCCCTACCGAGAGGACCAGCCGGAATCATGAATTCACCCGCCAGGAAAGAGACCATTCTCGTCGTTGATGACACGCCCAGCACGCTGGAGGTTCTCCAGAGGAATCTCACGGCTGAAGGGTACACGACCTATGCGGCTCCCAACGCGATCGATGCCCTTCGCCTTCTGGAGGGGACACGCGTCGACCTGGTCATCACCGACCTGAAGATGCCCAAGCTCAGCGGCATCGACCTGATCCGGCACATTCGGGCGAACTACAAGAACATGGCGGTGATGATGATCACCGGATACGCGACGATAGAAAGCGCGGTGGAGGCGGTCAAGAGCGGAGCGGAGGAGTACGTGTCCAAGCCGTTCACCGACGCCGAGCTTCTGGCCGCGGTCCGCCGGGTGTTGGAGAAGCTCAAGCAGCGGCGTACGGCGGCGATCCGGCCGGCGCAGAGGCCGGAGCGCGCCTATGGTCTCATCGGCGAATCCCCGCCCATGCAGAAGGTTTTTGCCGCGATTCGCAAGGCATCGTCGACCTCCGCCACCGTTCTGATCACCGGCGAAAGCGGCAGCGGCAAGGAGCTGGTCGCGCGGGCGATTCACTACAGCAGCGCCCGGGCCTCTGCCCCGTTTGTGCCGGTCAACTGCGGCGGCATTCCCGAGAGCCTCCTGGAAAGCGAACTGTTCGGCTACGTCAAAGGAGCGTTCACCGGCGCCCATGAGTCGCGCGCCGGGTTCTTTCAGACCGCCGACGGCGGAACCATTTTCCTCGACGAGATCGGCGAGACGAGCGTCGCCATGCAGGTGAAACTCCTGCGCGTGCTCCAGGACAAGGAGGTTCGCATGGTGGGCGATTCGCGCGGGAAGAAGGTGGATGTGAGGATTATCGCCGCGACGAACAAGAATCTACCGGGCCTCATCCAGGGCCGCATGTTTCGGGAGGAGCTGTATTATCGAATCAATGTCGTCGCGATCGAGGTTCCGCCCTTGCGTGCCAGGGCCGGTGACATTCCGCTGCTGGTGCGGCACTTTGCGGAGAAGTTCGCCTCGGAGCTGGGCAAGGCGGTTCCGCTGTTCTCCGACAAGGCGATGGATGTACTCCAGAACTATGCCTGGCCGGGCAATGCGAGGGAACTGGAGAACGTGATTCAGCGGATCGTGGTCATGAACGACGACCCGATCATCGAAGTCCCGGACCTGCCATCGCCGGCGCGATTCTCGGCTTTGCGCGCCACCGGCGTGAACCGGACGCTGACGGAAGTGGAGGCGGACCACATTCGCAACGTCCTGGCCAACACCGGCGGCAACAAGTCGCGGGCGGCCCAGATCCTCGGAATCGATCGCAAGACCCTGCGGAAGAAGATCACGCAACACCGTCTGGACCGGTAAGGGCATGGCGCTGCGCCTGCCTTGGCCAGCCACAGGGGCCGACCCTGCGAAGAGGGTCCTTCGGCGCCATCGTGAAGTGGGGAGAATCTCCCCAGTGGTCCCATTCTCCCCGCCATCATCACCCCCAGCCGCTGCACTTGGGCCGGTGCCCTCGACCCATGGCGCTGTCCTTGTTTGATTTCATAAGATAGTTCGGAAAAGGTACTTACGGAGGAACAACCTGGGGCGAAGTCGAATTCATCCGGGGATGGCACGGGCATTGCTACATGAGTGGCGATCCTTGTTGCAGATCACTTCTTCGCAGGAAGAAAGGGAGGTTGCCGCGATGGCGTTGGGAGAACGATCTCTGGGCCTTTGCCTGACGTGCAACAGCAATCCCGTATGCACCCGACGTAAGAACATCAGGTTTCCCGTCTTGATGTGTGAAGAGTTCGACGACTCGACGCCGCTGGAGGTGGCCAGGCCGGCGGCTCCCGTCGCGGAGGAGAAGGAAGTCGCCATCGATGTAACGATGGGACTTTGCTGCGATTGCGCAAATCGTGACACCTGCACGTTGCGGGGCACGCCCGGCGGCGTGTGGCATTGTGAGGAGTACCGTTAATCGGGAGGATGTCGCCGTTATGCTCGAACGCGACATGACAGCACCGAGCGAAAGGAGTAACTGATACCGTGGAAAGAGCATACAATCCGTATACAACCGCACAGGCCCAATTTGACAAGGTCGCGGCAATCATCGGCATCGACGACGGGACCCGGGATTTGCTGCGCCAACCGTTGCGGGAGTTTCATGTTCTGATCCCTGTGCACATGGATGACGGCAGCACGAGAATATTCAACGGCTTCAGGATTCAGCACAACGACGCCAGAGGTCCCGCCAAGGGCGGTGTTCGTTTCCATCCCCAGGAGACGGTGGATACCGTTCGGGCCCTTTCCATGTGGATGACGTGGAAATGCGCCATTGTGGACATTCCTCTGGGGGGCGGCAAAGGCGGCGTGATTTGTGACCCGCACAACTTGAGCGAGTCCGAGCAGGAACGGCTGTGCCGGGGATGGGTGCGACAACTTTCGAGGGTCATGGGGCCCTGCGTTGACGTGCCGGCACCCGATGTCATGACGAACGCAAAACACATGCTCTGGATGCTCGACGAATTTGAGGTGATTCACGGGGGTAAGTATCCGGGGTTCATCACGGGCAAGCCCGTGGGTATGGGCGGTTCGCTGGGCCGGACCGAGGCCACCGGCTATGGTGTCATATACATCCTGCGCGAGGCCCTCAAAGACCTGGGGATCGACCCGCGAGGCACCACGGCCGCGATTCAAGGGTTTGGGAACGTCGCCCGGTACGCGGGCAGCCTTTACAGCAGCCTGGGCGGCACCGTGGTAGCCGTTTCCTGCTGGGACAACAGCGCCAAGCAGTCGTTCACGATTCGGAAGAAGGATGGTCTGGATACGGCGATGCTAATCGGCATCACCAATTCCTATGGCACCATCGACAGGGAGAAGGCCCTTGCGGCGGGCTGTGAGGTGCTCCCCGGCGACGACTGGATCTCCCAGGATGTGGATATCCTCATTCCGGCCGCGATGGAGAGTCAGATAACGGCCGACAACGTAGGCAGGATCAGCAAGCAGGTGAGAATCCTCGCCGAAGGTGCCAACGGCCCCACCACGCCCGACGCGGATGAACGGATCAAGGAGCGGGGCATCTTCGTGATCCCCGACTTCCTGGCCAACGCTGGCGGTGTGACATGCAGCTATTTCGAACAGGTCCAGTCCAACACCAATTTCTTCTGGGAGAAGGAGGAAGTCCTCCGAAGACTGGACGGTCAGTTGACCTCCGCCTACCGGGCCCTCTATGATCTTGCCCTGAAACGGAAGATGTACATGCGGGATGCGGCGTACGTGATCGCGATCAACCGCGTGGTGCAGGCGGTCAAGATGCGCGGGTGGGTCCGGTAGACGGTGCCGCGGTACGCGATGCCGCCAGGGCAGGTTTCCAATGACCGACAGGGACAACGCAAATGAGCATCTGCTTGGTCTGTTGCAGGAACGGGCCAAAGAACTGAATTGCCTCTACCGGATAGACGCCATTCTCAACGACGAGAGCCTGTCTCTACCGGAGATGCTGGAACGGATCGTGTCGGCTCTCCCCAGCGGATTCCGGTTTCCGGACGTCTGCCAGGCACGAATCGTCTATCAGAACCGCACGTATCAGCCTGCCGGCTTCCTGCGGTCCGACATATCCGCGGTCTGTGACCTCAAGGTGGAAGGGGGCGTCGTCGGTTTGGTCGAGGTCCTCTACACGCGGGAAGTGCCCATGGTGGAAGACGGGTACTTCTATGACAAGGAGCGCCAACTGCTCAAGATCGTTGCGGAGCGCATCGTTCAGACCATCATGGTTCGCCGCATGAAGCAGGTGGCGTGCGCGCTGAATTCCCCCCCGCCCGACGTCGGTACGCCGGCGTGGGCCTCGCCTCCGCAATGGAAGGTTGTCGTCGCCCTTCTCTTGGAAACCGATCCGGACATGCTGACGTACGTGTGCAGGAAGATGCTCCAGCACCTGTCGGCCTGTTCGTCGAACGCCGGCGGCAATCGGCCCGCCGTGCTCAATCAGAGAGTGATTCAGCCGTTCTGCTCGGGAGAGGTGAACGCTCCCGGGGCAAGAATGACCGGTCAGGAGCTGGCCCAGCTCAGCGAAGAGACGTTCACGCTCGCGTCGCAGCAGATGAGCGACGCGGAAATATTCATGAGCATGCGGAGGTGGATACAGGAGGAGAAGGCCAACTCGTTGATCACGGCGGTGGAGCGGATCGGTGGGTCTGTGGGTGAGGTTGTCGAGGCGATCTCCCGCTATTACCATATGCTGGATCGGCACAGTCCCTCCGCCTTTCCCGCGGAGCGGTGGTTGGAGGTCGCGCTGATCCGCCGATTCCTGTCCGACAAACCTGATTTCATTCGCATCGCCAGGCGCTTTCTGAAGATCCACGACTTCTATGACGTCACCTCTCGCCTGATCTACCCGTCTGGAAGCTGCGGCAAGATCGGCGGCAAGGCCACCGGGCTGTTTCTGGCGCAGAAGATCCTGGATCGCAGGAGCGGCGAGATACCGCTTCTGGCCTCCGTCAAGGTCCCCAAGACATGGTATGTGGCCACCGATGAGACCACGGAGTTTCTGCAGTACAACAGGCTCCAGGGATTGAATGAGCAGCAGTACAAATCCCTGGAAGAGATCCGGATCGAGTATCCGCAGATCATCCAGTTGTTGAAGGCCGCGCACTTTCCGCCGGGCTTCGTCAAGAGCCTCGCCATGGCGCTGGACGATTTCGGACAGGCGCCGTTGATCGTCCGGAGTTCGAGTGTTCTGGAAGACCAGGCCGGAGCGGCATTCTCGGGCAAATACAAGAGCTTGTTTCTCGGAAATCAAGGGAGCAAGAAAGACCGGCTGGAAGCCGTCATGGACGCGATTGCCGAGGTCTACGCATCGATGTACAGTCCGGATTCCATCCAGTACCGTGCCGAACGGGGCATGCTCGATCTCCACGAAGAGATGGGGATCCTCATCCAGGAAGTGGTCGGCACCCGAATCGGGCCTTATTTCATGCCTTCGTTTGCGGGGGTGGCCTTCAGCAACAATGAGTATTGCTGGTCGCCCCGGATCAAGCGGGAAGACGGGCTGGTCCGCCTGGTCCTGGGCCTTGGCTCGCGCGCCGTCGACCGCCTGAACAACGATTTTCCGATTCTCATGTCTCCCGGCCAGCCGGAGCTGCGCGTCAACACGACTCCGGACGAGATCAAGTATTACTCTCCCAAGCAGGCCGACGTGCTGAACCTGGAGAACAACGCTTTCGAAAGCGTCGACATCGACTCGTTTCTCAGGAACTATGGTGACGCGGTGCCCGACGTTCAGCACATCGTGTCGGTGTGCCGCGACGGGTACGTGCGCGCCACATCCGCGCTCGACATCGATTTCGACCGCGATGATCCGGTGGTCACCTTCGATGGTCTTGCCCGCAACTCCGTGTTCATCAAGACCATCGATCGAATACTCCAGGTGCTCCGGGAGGAAATGCAGACGCCGGTGGATATCGAGTTTGCCTGCGATGGAAAGCAGTTCTATCTGCTGCAATGCCGTTCGCAGAATTCCGGACCGGAGAGCCTGCCCGGTCTCATCCCCAAAGACATCGAGCGCAGCAACATCATCTTCTCGGCCAGCCGCCACGTATCCAACGGAACCATACCGGATGTCTCGCATATCGTATATGTGGATCCGGACGGTTACAGCGAACTGCAGTCACTGGACGACTTGGTCGCCGTGGGCCGGGTGGTGGGGATGATTAACGCCATGCTCCCGAAACGCCGGTTCATCCTCATGGGGCCGGGACGCTGGGGCAGCCGAGGCGACGTCAAACTGGGCGTCCAGGTGAGTTATGCCGACATCAACAATGCTGCGGCGCTCCTGGAGATAGCCAAAAGGAAGTCGAACTACGTTCCGGAGCTGTCTTTCGGGACCCACTTCTTTCAGGACCTCGTGGAGGCCAACATCCGTTATCTGCCGTTGTACCCGGACGACGAGGGGATCATTTTCAATGAGGCGTTTCTGACGCGTGTCACGAACATCCTGCCGCGGCTTCTGCCGGATTACGTGCGGCTCGCCCAGGTCGTTCGGGTCATCGACGTTCCCGAGTCAGCGGACGGGAAGCTGCTGCAGATTTCCATGAACGGCGAGATGGGCGATGCCATCGGCTATCTGGCGGCGCACGCCGGAAGGCAAGCCGTTCCCCGGAGGCAACGGCCGGTCAGCGGAAAAGCGGAGCGAGCTGACGAGCTTCGTTTTGATCAGGAATTCTGGCGCTGGCGAGCCTACATGGCCGAGCGGCTCGCCGAGCGGCTCGACCCTGTCGCGTTCGGCGTCAAGGGGGCATACCTGACCGGAAGCGTGAACAGCGGGACTGCAGGCCCGGGCAGCGACATCGATCTGATCATCCACTTTCAGGGGGAGGCGGAACAGCTCCGACGCCTGAAATCCTGGCTGGAAGGATGGAGCATCGCCCTGGCGCAGATCAATTACCTGAAGACGGGCTGTTCCTGCGAAGGCCTGCTGGACGCTCACATTGTCACGGACGACGATATTGCCGCGAAGACGTCCTTTGCTGCAAAGATAGACGCGATCACCGATCCGGCCACTCCCCTCAAAATGTCCGACCGCCAAACGTGACTATGAATTCGGCGACAACGACGGTCAGGAGAGAGACGGCTGCTCCGCAGGGCCCTGCTTCCGGGGCAAACAGATGAGAATGGCGGTGCCGGCTCGCGAATCCGAGCTCGCCCTGACACCCCGCGGTGACCTGGCGGCCCTGACCCCGAAGCGGCCGAGATGACGGGCCTCCGTTACGTCATGGAGGTTGATGAGCGACGCGCGGAAGAGACTCTCGACAACTGACGCGGAGCGTTCTTCTGGTAGCCACGATCAGCATGCACGAGAAGCAACACGTGGGACGGGCACGTTTCTTGCCCATCCCACGCGTCTGTTCGTAGCGCGGCCGTAGAGGCATATTGAGCGCCCGATCCCGATGCTCATCGGGGTCACGACCATCGGCCGGACGCCTCTGGCCTACGCCTGCCGGTATTTCTTCCAGTATTCGGGATAGAATTCTCTGGCCTTGGCCTCCAGTTCCTTGTCGCTGATCGCGGTCAGGCGGCCTTCCTCGTCGTACTGGTCGATGACCCAGCGGGCCAGCTTGTGCACTTTGATCTTGTTGATCCGGTCCTCTCCTTTGAGACCGAAGAACTCGTTGAGCCAGTGGGCCACTCCGTCGGCGCCGCTCTTGTCGGTGATGGCCACGCGCGGCGGCCGGCCCAGCAGCTTCTCCGTGTCGAAGATGTTGTAGATGCGTTCGTCCTGGCGCAGCCCGCCGGCATGGATTCCGGCGCGGGTCGTGTTGAAACCCCGTCCGGCGAAGGGATAGTTTTCGGGAATAGGCAGGCCGATGGATCGCATGTACTCTGCCAGCTCCGTGATCGCCAGGGTGTCGATCCCGCAGGTGTCCCCTTTCAGGGCGATGTATTCGAAGATCGCCCCTTCCAGAGGTGGATTGCCCGTGCGCTCGCCGAAGCCGAACAAGGTCGTGTTGACCACATCGCAGCCGTACAGCCACGCGGTGGAACCGTTGATGTGGACCTTGTGGAAGTCGTTGTGGCCGTGCCATTCGAGCCGGTCGCTCGGGACGCCGCACTCGCGATTGAGCTTGTAGATGAGTTTGGGGATGCTGCGGGGCAGTTGGGCGCCCGGATAGCTGATCCCGAAACCCATGGTGTCACACAGGCGAATCTTGACGCTGAGCTCCTCGGGCACCTGCTCGCTCATCTCCATGAGGCGATCGATGAAGGGCAGGACGAACCCCTCGATGTCGGCCCGGGTGATGTCCTCCAGGTGGCATCGCGGACGCACTCCGGCCTCGAAGGCCGCCGCCACCACCTCGCAGTAGCTGTCGATGCAGGCCTTGCGGCTGGCAAACTTGAGCTTCTGGAAGACGTGGTAGTCCGAGCAACTGGTCAGCATGCCCGTCTCCTTGAGCCCCATCTCCTTGACCAGACGGAAGTCGCCTTTGACGGCGCGAATCCAGCCGGTGCACTCGGGATACTTGTGTCCCAGCTCGCGGCACTTGTCCAGCGTCGCCCGGTCGTTCTTCGTATACAGGAAGAACTCCGTCTGCCGGACGACTCCGTTCGGACCGCCCAGCCGTGACAGCAGGTCGTAGATGTGCACCATCTGATCGATGGTGTAGGGCGGCAGCGACTGCTGGCCGTCACGGAACGTTGTGTCGCTGATGAAAATCGGCCGGCTCTTGATGTCGGAAACGTCGAATTCCACCGGCTTGCCGTCGATTCGTTCGATGATCGGTCCGTTCAGCCGGATCAGCGGCGGCAGGGTATGCGGGAACACGTCTTCGAGCAGATTGGGCCGCGTGGCGTCGGCCAGAGGATGGGATTTCTTGGCTTTGCCCATGTGAGTTCCTTTCTTCTTGGCGCCGACGTTCTACTCCTCTACGTCCACGCCTTGTTCTTTGCATACGTTCGTGATGAACTTGACGGCGGCCCCGACGGTTTCGACCGACAACGCCGCGTCCTCGTCCATCTCGATGCCGAACTCCTCTTCGAACATCGCCACCAGTTCGATGGACTGCACACTCTCGGCCCCAAGATCCTCCGTGAAACTGTGCTCTGGACGAATGTCCTCCGGGGGCACTCTCAGCACTCGCGCGGTCACTGCCTTGACACGTTCTGCTACTGTCGCCATGAACTACCTCCCGTCTCTGAACGTTACTTCGCCATCATTGCTCTGCGGCTCTTCTGGATGGCCTCTTTTCGCATGGGTGCGGTGATCTCGAAGATCGCATCCCACATCGCCTGCTCCGCCTCGGTCCATTGGCGTCCGCGGCGGCTCATGGCCATCGCGGCGGTCTCATACAGCGTGCTTCGACCGAAGCCCTTGGTGACCAGGCCCTCGACAAACCAGGCGAAGCTCGGGATCGTCTTGGGCAGGGGTTTGCCCGTCGCCATGATGATCGCCATCGCGCCGATGCAGGAGCCGGTGTTGAACAGGGTCCCGATCGAGGTCTTGGCGTGGTCTCCGATCAGCGCGCCGACCTTTGGCGAGCCGGTATCGATGGCGTGCTTGCCGTCCAGCATGACGGAGACCGTGGAATAGTCGTTCTTCAGGTCGCTGTTGGTCGTCAGCGCCCCCAGGTTGACCCACTCGCCCACATAGCTGTGGCCGATGAATCCGTCGTGATACTTGTTGGAGTAGCCCTGGATGATGGACTCCTCCAACTCGCCACCGACGCGGCAGACCGGCCCGATCGAGTTGCCTTCCCGGCACTTGGCGCCGAGCAGAATCGACTTCTTGCCGATGTAGCAGGGGCCTTCGATTCGCGTGAACGGATGGATCTCGGCTCCCTCGTCGATGTAGACCGGGCCGTGCTCGGCGTCGATCACGACCATCGGATGGATCGTGACGCCCGGCGCGACGTAGACGTCCTTCTTGCTGCCTCGGATCGCGTTCGGTTGCTCGATAGCGCCTTCGATCCCGTGCCTTCCTGCCGCAGCGTAGTCGGCGACGAGTTGCGCCGGATTCGCCAGGATCAGGTCCCAGGTGTAGTTCCAGGTCGCCAGCCCGCAGTTCACATGCGGCAGATTTGCCTTGGCGGCGTCCAGAAACGCTTCGAAATTGTCGTGCGAGAGCTTTTTTGCATCGGCTTGGGTGACGCGTGCGTAAAGAATCTCTCCCTGCTCGTTCAGACCCACCTCGCCGGCGCCGCCCGCGGGGACGTCGAAGGAGTCCGCCTTGACGCGCGCGTCCACCAGAAAGAGGTCGTCCCCGGTCAGTGCGGAGACTTCGTTGACCGGGCACTTGGTCCGGGTCCGGTACGTTGCCGCCAGATAGTCGGGCAGAAAGCAGGCGGCATCCCCGATGCCCGTCCTGGCCTGGAGCTTCTCCCCAAGGGAGGTGATGCCACAGCGAAGCTCCCACAGGGGGCGACTCAACGTCAGGGGGAAGAAGTGCTCTCTGAATTCTGTGCCTCGGTCGAAAAGGATCAATCGCATAGGAACTCCTTCAGTGTTCGGTATTCCGACGCATGGGCCCGTGGGGCCATATGCGCTCACCGACAGCGCTCCAGCACAACCCTGCCATAATATCACACCATGCCGCCGCCGATCAATGTCTCTGTCTGCCGGTCCGGCGGAGATTCCTGCCAGAATCCCCGAAAAGCGGGCGGTTCTGGCGTGGATTGGAGATTGTGCCAACTTTTTCCATGTGTTCCGGCCGCCAAGGGCGGTTTCGCCGGGCAGGCGGAATTCGCCTCCGGAATTGTTGTGGTTGGGTCGCGTTTTCTGGTAGCATAAAGGCGTCGTGTGCAGAAACTCCCTTTGTGAGGGCAAAGGGAAACTGGCGGTGTAACAGAATTGGAGCAGGAGCCATGAGTAGAGCAACGACACGGACAGCGCAAGATCAAGGGGGAAGGAGGTCGCGAGAGACGATGGGTACGATGGGCAAGAACCCGGCGGGACGCGGAGCGTTCACACTGATCGAGCTTCTTGTGGTGGTCGCCGTCATTGCGGTGCTGATGGCGATCCTGATGCCGGCCCTCTCGCGGGCGCGGGAGCAGGGCAAGCGGGCCGTGTGCCTGAGCAACGTCAAGCAGTTCGGCCTGGCCTGGGTGATGTACGCCGATGACAACGATCAGAAGATCGTCAACGCCTGCACCGTCGAGAACACCGAGGGCCACAACGACAACGAAGAGCCGTGCTGGCTGTACTACCACGACGGCTGGGCCACCGAGCAGCGCATCCAGGGCATCCAGGACGGCGCGATGTGGCCCTACATCGGCCAGCTCAAGATCTACAAGTGCCCGACCGGCATTCGCGGCGAGGTCAACACCTATGCGATTGTCGACGCGATGAACGGCGCGATGGGCAGCACGGCGATCGGCGCGCCCAAGGAGATCTACATCCGGCGGCGCTCCCAGATCAAGCGGCCGGGCGAACGTCTGGTCTACGTCGACGAGGGCAAGACCAGCACCCAGAGCTGGACTATCTTCTACAATCAGGCCTCCTGGTGGGATATTCCGCCGACCCGCCACGGCGACGGCACCAACTTCAGCTTTGGGGACGGCCACGCCGAATATTGGAAGTGGCAGGACCAGCGTACCGTCAAGGTGTCCCGGCTGGAGGGCAACTACCAGTCCTATATCGCCGTCGGCGACAACCCGGACATCCAGCGCGTCCAACGCGCCGCCTGGGGAAAGCTCGGCTACGAGCCATAGCCGTGCGCAGTGCCGCCGGCAGGCGCAGGACAACTCTCGTCCCGTGTTGCGTTAGAAGCGACGGTCGAGGGTCAGCACTGCGGCCAGCGTCGCCTGCACGGTCATCGCGGCGTTGTCGACGTCGCACGCCTCCGGGATATCGCCCTCGGCGTGGTAGTTGGGATCGCCGTAGGGCCAGGACCCGATGTTGATGACCGCCGCTGGGTAGCCAGCCAGGACGAACGAGCCATCGTCATCGCCCGGCTGGGACCGCTCGGCCATGCGCTGTTCGAGGCCGATCGAGTATCGAGCATTCACCTCGGCCATCACCTCGGCCAGATGCCGGCCCTCCGGCTTCGTGTAGGCGGTCACGTTGGTCTTCTTGCCTGCGGCCGTCTGCTCGGCGGTCTTGGCGCCGATGCCGTCCAGGTTGAACACGGCGACGATGTCGTCTCCGCGTGATTTGGCCTTTTGCGCTGCGGTCCTGCTGGTCCAGGGCGTGTGCTCCTCGTTGCAGAAGAGGAACCGAATAGTGCACTCGGAAGGGTATTCCGCGAGGATGCGCGCCATTTCCAGCACGCCGATGGTGCCAATGGCGTTGTCGTTGGCCCCCGGCGAATCGACCCAGCTCTGCGAATCCTTGTGTGCCAGCACCATGATGATGCGGTCCGGGTGTGAGCGGCCTTTCTTTTCGACATAGAGATTGTACGCCGTATACCACGGGTCTTCGGGTTTGGGAGCCGAGTACTGATGCTGCTTGGGTTTGCTCGTGTCGCAACGAAACGCCTGCACTTGGACGCCTTCTCGCTCGACGCGGTATCCCCTCGCCTCCAGCCGGCCGGCAAGATAGTCGTCGGCCTCGTGGAGCGTGTTCTTCTCGTGACCGGGCAGCGTCAGGTTCAGCTTTCGAAAGGGCAGCGGGTCCTTGGACAGATAGAAAAGGTTCCTGGACATTCGCTCGCGATCGACGGCGCCGATCAGGGCGCGTATGGTCGCGTCATCCAACGTGTCGCCGGTGTTGCCCCGCGCCCGGCCGGTTCCGACCATTTCGAGGAAGCCGGCCGAGAGAAGGAACAGGAATCCCGTCGTGCAAATCGTCGTGTGTCTCATAGCGTGCGCTCCGTTCGAACCATGCTTGTGCCGCAACAGGGCGGATCGTTGAGCATTGTACGGCCGCCGGCAGATTCCTGCAATCGGTGCAGCGCTGCGGCCGTGGTCGGAGGGGAATTCCCGCCTTGCGAAATTTGCAGCCAAGAGAAGCTCGACCAGCTATCATGGAGTGCGTGATGAAGTCCGGCGTGGTGAATTCGATGGGAGAATGCCTATGAGAGGTTCGAGATGCACCCTGATACTGCTGGTCGCCGCGTTCTCGTGGTCCGGATCCGCATGGGGGCAGCAGCCCGGTCGACCCACGTCGACTCAACTCGTGCTCGTGGAGAACGGGCGGTCCCCGTTTCAGATCGTCCGGGCCGATGATGCCCCGGAGCGGACCTTGCTGGCGGCCAGCGAGCTTCAGGCTTTTCTCAAGCAGGTTACCTCCGTCGAGCTGCCCATCGTCTCCGATACGGTCCCCATGGGACAGCACGAGATCGTCATCGGCCGGAACGCTCATCTCGATCGATTGCCTGCGACGGTCGACTTCGCCAGTCTCGGCCCCCAGGGGTTCGTCATCCGCACTGTCGGAGGGCATCTTGTCATCGCGGGCGGAGCCGACCTGGGCAACCTCTATGGCGTCTATACCTTCCTGGAAGACTACGTCGGTTGCCGCTGGTACACCTCGGAGGCGTCGCGCATCCCTTCCCGGCCCGCTCTCATGATTGGTCAGATCGACGACACGCAGGTGCCGGCCTTCGCCTGGCGGCGCACGAGCTACCGTGACATCGCGTCTCAGGGAAGTCCCATCGCCATGCGCCTCAAGCTCAACGGGGGCGGCGACTGGGGCCTCTGGTGTCATAGCTTCTTCTCGGTCGTGCCGCCGGAGGAGTATTTCCAGACGCACCCGGAGTACTTCTCTCTCGTCGACGGCAGGCGTGTGCGTGACAAACAGCTTTGCCTCACCAATCCGGACGTGATCCAGTTGGTCATTCACAGGCTGCGGGAGATGACCGCCAAGGAGCCACACCTGCCGTACTGGTCGATCAGTCAGATGGACTGGGCCGGCAACTGCGAGTGTCCCAACTGCCGCGCTGCGGACGACCGCGAAGGAACGCCGATGGGATCGCTGCTCGAATTCGTCAACACGATCGCGGCTCAGTTCCCCGACAAGATCATCACCACGCTGGCCTACCAGTATTCCCGCAAGCCCCCGCGCACGCTGAAGGCCCTTCCCAACGTCGGCATCCAGCTATGCACGCTCGAACTGAATCGCAGCCAATCGTTCGCCACCGACGGGCGGGCGGAGAGCGTCTCCTTTCGCGAGGAGATCGGCCGCTGGGCGGCCATCTCGCGGATTATCGTAATCTGGGACTACACGATCCAGTTTGCCAACCTCGTCAGCCCCTTCCCCAACCTGCGCGTGCTCAAGCCCAACCTGCAACACTTAGCGTCGCATCGGGTCATGGGAGTCTACTCGCAGGCCAATCGCGAGATTGGCGGCGAGTTCGCCGAGTTGCGTGGCTACCTTCTCGCCAAGCTTATGTGGGACCCGGACCAGGACGCGTCCATGGTGATGGACGACTTCCTCGATGGCTACTACGGTCTGGCGGGCAGGCCGATCCGGCGGTATATCGACCGCATGCACGATGCGCTGGAGAGGTCCGGCGCCGACCTGAAGATCTTCGGTGGACCCACCGACCACCGCAATGGTTACCTCGCCCCCGAGCTGATCGTGCAGTACGACCGGCTGTTCGATGAAGCCGAGCGTCTGGCCGCGGATGACCCCACGTTCGCGGCACGAGTGCAGGTGGCCCGCATGCCGCTGATGTACGCCAAGCTGCGACTGAACGCCGGCGACGTGGACAGCCGCCTCCGGGAGGCCGACCGGCTGTTCGAGATCGCCGAGCGGCAGGGGCTCGAGATGTTCAACGAGTGGGACCTGACCACCGCGAAGTTCAAGCAGGAGGTCTACGATAAGCTCCGCGCCGAGCAGGCTAAGTGAAGGGCGGGCGAAGCTGCTGCCCTGTGAGAACCCCTTCGGGTGCCGGCCGACGTTGTGGGCTTGGGCCGACGGTCAGAGGTCGCACCGTCTCTACTCGATCACGTGGATGTTCTTCTTCCTGCACATGTCTTTGAGGATTTTGGGCCAGACGGTTGCGCTGACCTCGCCGAGGTGAGCCTTCTTCAGCAGCAGCATGAACGTGCGGGACTGGCCGATGCCGCCGCCGATGCTCAGTGGAATGTGATCGTTCAGGATCGCCTGATGGTAGGGCAGCTTCAGCATATCCAACTGGCCCGTGATCTCCAGTTGCTTCTTCAGGGACTCAGCGGTGACGCGGATGCCCATGGATGTCAACTCATGTCGGCGTTTGGTCACAGGGTTCCAGACGAGGATGTCGCCGTTCAGGCCGTGCATCGGGCGGCCGTCACCGGAGGTGGTCTCCGTGGCCCAGTCGTCGTAGTCGGCCGCCCTCATCTCGTGAGGATAGCCGTCCTGGAGCACCCAGCCGATGCCGATGATGAAGACGGCCCGATACTCCTGCGCGATCCGCGTCTCCCGCTGCTTGCGAGGCAGGTCGGGATATCGTTCGAGAAGCTCCTCCGCGTGGAGGAAAGTCAGCTCGTCCGGCAGATCCGGGTACTTGTCCGTCTTGAGCTGTGGGAAGAGTTGCTGCACGTGCACTTCGGCGCCCTTGAGGACGTTCCAGATCTTCCGGATGACCTGCTTGAGGAACTCCACGTTTCGCTGGTCCTTCGTGATGGCCAATTCCCAATCCCACTGGTCCACATAGGCGCTGTGATCATGATCGAGGAAGTAGTCCTTGCGGACCGCCCGCATATCCGTGAGCAGGCCTTCGCCGGCCTGCATGTCAAACTGCTTGAGCGCCATGCGTTTCCATTTTGTGGCCGCCTGAACGACTTCGGCGTCGACGGGATTCTTGCTGTGGTCGTTCGAAATGCGGAAGCGAACGGGGGTGCGCGAGCCGTCGCGATCGAGGTAGTCGTTGACACCGCTGCCGACGTCGACGATCAGAGGGACGGTGACTCGGATGAGGTGGAGCTCCTTGCAGAGGTTCTGCTCGATGTAGTCCTTCACCGCGTAGGTGGCGATTTGCGTTTCTTTGGGTGACAGGAGGGAGTGGTAGTCGTTCGGGAGGGTCTTTTCAAGTTCGGCATAGTCGCCAATTCCGGGACCGACCAGGTCAGCTTTCTTGTCGTGCATTGGGCATCTCCTGGGACTGCGGACGCGTTTCTATCGTGTCACACGCTTACCGAATATTATCATAAAGGTGGACAATGTCAAGAATGGAATCCGATTCGTGACGCGACGCCGGGCGAGCGGCGGAACCACGGCTCAAGGTATGTGCGACTGCTTCACTGCCCAGGCATCATCGAAACTGCTCCATGCGGGGGCAATTTCGATGAGGTCCGCCGGAGAATCGCGGATTGACAGGCAGTGGGCCCGCTTCTACTCTGAGGCCCGGCAGTTGGAATCCGGGCCGGGCCGCTCTACTGTGTTGCAGGGGCTTCAGGCAGTGACGCTGCGTCTTTCGGACTGTGCCGACGCCGCACCAGGATGCGGAGCAGCGAACCGGCGATTGGGTACTGGAGACCGGGACATGCAATTGACGCGAAGAGAGGCGTTCAGTGCCGCAGGCATTGCGGCGGGGGCCTGCATCCTGTCGTCCTGGGCGCCGGCGGAGAGAAAGAGCACGCAGAGCGAGACAGACCGTGGTGCGCTCCCCTGGCCCTATCGGGTATTGGACCCCGAGACGACCGCCGAGCGGGCCTATCAATATCACTACGACGGCCACTGCATGTACGGCGTCTTCAAGGGCATCGTCTGGCAACTGGCTGAGCGATATGGCGAACCCTATCGGTCTTTCCCATGCTCGATGATGACTTATGGCGCCGGCGGAGTCGCGAGCTGGGGCTCTCTGTGCGGTGCTCTCAACGGTGCGGCGGCGGTGATCGCACTTTTTGCCTCCGCAAGAGAGCAGCAGGTGAGCCTGACCAGCCAGGTGTTCCTGTGGTACGAACAGGCGGAACTCCCCGTGTACGTTCCCATCAGGCCCAGGCTGGATGTGCCGATGCCGGGGTCCGTCGCTCGGTCGGTTCTATGCCATCCCTCGGTAGCTCTGTGGAGCAAGGCTTCCGGATATCCCGTGGCGGGCAAGGAGCACATGGAGCGGTGCGCGCGTCTCACGGCCGATACCGCCAGGCGGACCGTCATCGTGCTCAACCAGAGCGTGTCGGGAGAGGCCCCTCGTTCGATGATCGCCGATCCGCAGGTGGGACGGTGCAACGCTTGTCACGGGCGAGATGGCGAACAAAAGGACGTGCTGGGTAGAATGGTATGCGGCAGTTGCCACACCTCACTGTCCGACCAACACCCTGACATTTTGACCACAGCGCCAAACTCTCGGTAGCCTGTGGCCCCACGCCCTCCACGCCCCAGGCTTGGGACCGGGCATGTGTGCAACGGGCGTGGCGCGAACGGTATTTGCCCTTTCGCGGCACAGACATCATAATACTGCCTCAGCGTCGGGTCGTTTCGGTCTCAAACTGCCGGCTTTGAGCTCGCAAGCAGGCAACGTGGCGTTCCCTCGCTCGGGCCAGGCCGGGGATCCCGGTTCTGTCAATCGATCATCCATTCGGGAGGTATGTACCATGGAAACGGCGAATCGGAGCTTGTTCATGTTGGTCGGTGGTGCGATCGTGCTGACAGCCGCGTGCGCCTGGGGGCAGGACTGGCCGCAATGGCGCGGGCCTGATCGGGACGCCAAGGTCAGTGCGTTTACCGTACCCCAGACCTGGCCCAAGGAGCTGACGCGCCGGTGGACGGTGGCGGTGGGCCTGGGCGACGCGACGCCTGCCCTGGTGGGCGGGAGGCTGTACGTCTTCGCTCGACAGGGCGATGACGAAGTCGCGATGTGTCTCAACGCCGAAGACGGCAAGGAGCTGTGGCGCGACAAACACCCTGCGCCACATGTGACGGGCGGGCCTGCCCAGCATTCCGGACCCAGAAGCTCGCCAACTGTTGCGGAGGGGAAGGTGGTGACCCTGGGGGTCGCCGGTGTGCTCTCGTGTCTCGACGCTGCCAGCGGCAAGGTGCTGTGGACCAGGGAGGAGTTCCCTGGTGCGTGGCCGCGGTTCTACGCCGCGATGTCGCCCGTCGTCGTGGAGGGGTTGTGCATCGCCCATCTCGGCAAGGAGGGCGCAGGGGCGATCATCGCATACGATCTAGCCACAGGTGATCCGAAGTGGAAGTGGTCCGGCGCCGGCCCGACGTATTCTTCGCCTGTCTTGATGACGCTCGACGACGTCCAGACGCTCGTTGTGCACGTTGAGACGGATCTCATTGGCATCGGCGTCTCCGACGGCAAGCTCCTGTGGAAAGCCACGACGCCCCTCCGCCAGAGGTTTTACAGCTCCGTCACCCCGATTGTGGATGGGCAGACCGTGATCTACACCGGGCAGGGAACCGGCACAAAGGCCGTCCGGATTGAGAAGAAGGACAGCGGTTACTCTGTGAGCGAGCTGTGGAGCAATGGCGAGATCGGCGGGGGGTACAATACGCCGGTCCTGAAGAACGGCCTGCTGTTCGGCATCTCCGATCCCGGCAACAACATCTACTGCCTGAGCGCCCGCGACGGGCAGACGCTCTGGACCGATACAGTCAGATACGGCCGGTTCGGAACGGTGCTCGACGTCGGCCCCGTCCTGTTGGCTCTGCCTGTCTCCGAGCTCCTCGTGATCGAGCCCAGCGACAAGGCGTATACGGAACTGGCCCGATACAAGGTCGCCCAGGAGCAGGTGTATGCCTACCCGATCGTGGCAGGCAACAGAATCTACATCAAGGACAAAGAGACGCTCACCCTGTGGACGGTGGAATAGACCTCGCGATGGGGCAAGAACGGAAGCCCCTATGATGTTGTCGTCTCGCGGATTCGCGTGTGACAGTCCTTCAGGTAGTCTCGCGCGAGGGCGAGATTCGCCGCCATCACGTCCGTTCCAGGATGCCCGTGCATGAAGGGATTGACGTAGCCACGGTAGCGAATGTCGGCCAGGGCGCGGACCCACGGCGTCATGTCTGTCGGTCCGACGCCCGGAAGCTGCTTCACGTCGGCCTGCTGCTGCCAGGCATAGAAGAAGAACAGTTGCGACCCACAGATGCGAATGGCCTGCGGCACGGAGGCTTGCCGTCCCTGGAGGTGGTAGGGGGCCAGGGCGATCCCCAGTCGGGGCGACCTGTTGGCCTCCACGAATGCTTCGAGCGAATCGAGCGAATCCAGAAGGGCATCGCCGTGGTTCTCGATCGCCAGGTACGAGTTGTGCTTCTCCGCCAGGTCGACCAAAGGCTTGAGGCTTTCGAGGAACTGGTGCATCCGGGCCTTGAGCTCCTGCGGCTCGCAGGGCGGTGCACTGCCCTGAACAGCAACGCCGCCTCCCGCCCGGCCCAGCAACTCGGCGTAGCGGACGTAGCCGCCCTGGTACACGCTGAAGCCACACAGCTTCAGTTTGTGCTTGGCCAGGAGTTCCTTGAGCCCCTCCGGCCCGAGCCGGGATGCAACATCATCCAGATGCGGGCAACCCTCATGGGCCGACCAGATGTCAACGGCGTCAAGGCCTAAGCCCGCGATTCGCTCGCAGGCCTGTTCGATGGGCAGTTCGGAGAAACAGATCGAGGAAGCGGACAGCCGCATCCGCCACGCGGGCGCATCGGTCGGCTCCATAGGAAGCCCCGTGGAGGCAGCGCGAATACTGCGCCAAGCGACTGTCGTTCCCATCAGCCCCAGAAAGCTGCGTCGACCGATCAGGCGTTTCATGTGATGCTTCTCCTGTCGAGATCAGTATTCCTTCGTGATCCCGGGTTGCGGCGGTGCATAGAGACCGTTGGGACCGACATGAATCGGAGCGGGTGTGTCGAAGGTCATGCGGTCGATGTCGGCGACGAACTGGAACTGCGAGTTCATCGCCTGGTCCCAAGTGATGAACTGGCCGGAATGTGTGGCCATTCGGCCCATCAGCGCGGCGATGTCCGCTTCTCCGGCCCGGCGCGCTTCATTGTGCGGCCTATCCTGACGAATCGCATCGAGCAGGCGCTGCCACTCGACCACGTAGGGGTTGGGATCGCGGCCCGCGAACTCCCAAAGCAGATTCTCCGGCGTCTGATGATGGCCTTTGTAGATCTTCGGCCTCGGCTCGCCCAGAGTGGCCATCAGCACCGCCGAGCCCTTCGAGCCGTGGGCGTAGTCCGCGTACGTCTCCCAGCAACCGTGCATGTGGCGCGAGAAGGTGAACAGCTTCGTGCCGTCGGCGAAGGTGTACTCGACGGTGTAGTGGTCGAACTGGCTGCCCGCCTCTTCGAAGCACCGGCCGCCCATCCCCTGGGCGGAGACGGGCCAGGCGCCCTTCGTCCAGCAGGCCACGTCGATGTTGTGGCAGTGCCAGTCGATGTAGAACCCGGAGGAGACCCACGTGAAGCTGTTCGGATAGCGAAGCTGAAAGGCCAGCTCATTGGTGTCCTTCGGCAGTGGCGGGCATTGGACCGGCCCGTGCACGCGATAGATCCGCAGGGTGTGCACGTCGCCGATGGCGCCGTCGTGAATCCGGCGGATCGTCTCCTGGCGAGCCTGCGAATGACGCCACATGAAGCCGACGCCCACCTTCAGGCCCTTCTGCTCGGACAGTTCGGCCGCCTTGAGCCAGCGGCGTGCGGCGGGGGCATCCGTCGCGAACGATTTCTCGGCAAAGACGTTGACCCCTTTGCTCGCCGCGTATTCGAAGTGCATCGGGCGAAAGGCGGCGTGCGTCGCCAGGATGGCCACATCTCCGGGGCTTAGACAGTCGATGGCCTTCTTGTAGGCGTCGAATCCGACGAACCGCCGCTCGGGCGGGACGTCGATCTTGTCGGCGTAAGCCTCGTTGAGATTCTTCAGGCTGCTCTGGAGGCGATCCTCGAACAGGTCGGCCATGGCGTAGAGCTTTACCGGCCCGCCCGTTGCCGTGAAGGCATCGGCGACGGCACCGGTGCCTCGGCCTCCGCAACCGACAAGGGCCAGTTTGATCGGTCCGCCCTCGGCCGCATGCATGCGAGGGCCGATTCCCGCCACGAGGGCTGCAGAGGCCGCCATCCGGCCGGACAGTTTCAGGAATTCCCTGCGAGATGTTGGTTTGGCGCGGTTCGGGGTGTTCATAGCGGACTCCTTCGAAAGGGGTTGGGCATTGACCGCATTGTAGCCCCAGCGTCATATCCCGGCAAGACGGCTGCGACAATCCCCCTGTTCTCAATCTTTATCTCTTGATTTTATAAAGATTTATATCGATTCTTGTCTATCAAGAACCGGTGATGAAGAATCTCCGGTTGGGGTGTTACCATTCCGAAATCCGGGGCACTATATATGCGAGCGACGGGCAGGAGTTTGCTCTAAGCCGTGCCTTTTTGGTATGCTGGAACATGGGGGATCACGCTGAGGTGGTGTGAGGAAAACGCCGATGCTATTGCCTGGTTGCCAGACCGGGTCGCCTGAAAGGAAATCGAAATGCTGTCAGGCAAGGCTGTTGGACGTGTTGCCGCAGTGCTTCTTATCGTGGGACTGCTGCAGGGGGTCCCATCGTACTCGCAGGTGTCCGGCGATGAACCGGCCGTGGCCGATCCAGCCGTGGAGAACTGCGCGGATCACGAAGACCCCGAGGACTACGTCTGGGACAGCGCTGACGTCATCGAGATCTTGTTGAATGAAACGGCCATCACCGCGAGCGGAGCCGGCGCTACGGTTGACGGTAGCGTGCTGACGATCACGCGGGCAGGCACATACAACATCAGCGGCGTCCTGGCGGATGGCCAGATCGTCGTGGATTCCACGGACAAAGGGACGGTGAGGCTCATTCTGGACGGGGTCGATATTCACTGTTCCTGGAGCGCTGCGATCGTTGTCGAGAAGGCCAAGAAGACCGTCGTTGTCCTCGCCGAGGACACGGAGAACTACCTTTCAGACGGGAGATCGGGCGTTGTCGAAGGTTCGCAAGCGGAGGAGCCCAATGCGGTGATCTTCAGCCGGGACGATCTGACCATCTGTGGCGCCGGCTGGCTGAGCGTCTGCGGCGATGTCAACGACGGCATTTCCAGCAAGGACGGCTTGATCATTGCCGGCGGGACTATCGACATCGATGTGGTCGATGATGGAATCCGTGGCAAGGATTATCTGGTCGTCCGGGGTGGAGATATCCTCGTGAGCGCTGGAGGCGATGGTCTGAAGTCCGACAACGAGCAAGACGACGCCAAGGGATATGTATCTATCGAGGCGGGCGCGTTGAACATTGTCTCCGGAGCGGACGCAATTCAGGCTCAGACCGACGTCATGATCGCGGATGGAGAAGTCACTGTACGCTCGGGCGGTGGCACCAACCGCAGGGCCGGCGCCGCCACCGCGGGCAAGGGAATCTCGGCCGGCGTCAGCGTGACCGTCAACGGCGGCGATCTCAACGTCAATTCCGGGGACGATGCCCTCCACTCCAATGACAGTCTGGCTATCAACGGCGGTACGTTCGTTCTCTCTTCCACTGACGATGCCATTCACGCCGATTCGGCTGTGGAGATCAATGGGGGAGACATTCAGGTCACCTGGTGTTATGAGGGCGTCGATAGCAATGCGATCTCCGTCACCGGTGGGACCATCCAGATCGTCTCAAGCGACGACGGCATCATTGCCGCAGAGCATGTCTCCATTGCGGATGGTGTAATCGATATCACGGCCGCCGGTGATGCGATCGCGGCCCAGGCCGACGTCACCATCGCGGGCGGGAAACTCATCCTTTCCTCCGGCGGCGGCAGCAATACCAGGATCACAGCGACCACGTCCGCCAAAGGAATCAAGGGAGTCGGCAGCGTAGTGATTGACGGCGGAGACCTCACGGTGGATTCTGCAGACGACGCTGTACACTCGGACGCAAACGTGACTATCAATGGAGGCGTCTTTGCTATTTCCTCCGGAGACGACGGCATTCACGCGAACGCCGACCTGGTCATCAACGGTGGGGACATCCACATCGCCAAGGCCTACGAGGGCCTGGAAAGCACCGATGCCAACATCGTCATCAATGGCGGTCGCATCCGCATCGTGTCGAGCGATGACGGGATCAACGTCTCTGCCGGCGGCGACGAGTTTGCCATGGGTTGGCCGGGCGGATGGCCGGGCGGAGGCGGTGTTACGCCTGAGGCGTCGAGCGACTGCTACCTCTACGTCAACGGCGGCTATCTGGTGATTGACGCCGCAGGGGACGGCATCGACTCCAACGGAGCTGTGGTGATGACCGACGGTGTGGTTATTGTCCATGGTCCTACGTCCAACATGAACGCCGCACTGGATCATCTGTCGTTCCAGATGACCGGAGGATTTCTTCTGGCGGCCGGAAATTCCGGCATGGCCCAGGCGCCCAGCACCTCCTCGACGCAGTATTCGATCCTCCTGACGTTCAACACCATGCTGTCGGCGCAGACCCTGGTGCATATCCAGAACGGCAGCGGGCAAGACATTCTCAGCTTCGTGCCCGGCAAGCAGTACAACTCCGTGGCGTTCTCGTCGCAGGACCTGGTCAAAGGCTCCACATATGATGTCTATTACGGGGGCAGTTCCACCGGCACGGCTTCTGACGGTCTGTACCAGGATGGAACCTACACGCCGGGCACCAAGTACGCCAGTTTCACCATTTCCAGCATGGTTACTAACGTCGGCGTCAACACGGGTGGCGGCGGAGCGCCTGGCGGTGGCGGGAATGTGCCAGGAGGCGGCGGGGGAGCGGTGAGGCGATAGTTGATATCGCCAACCGACGTGCGGGCCACCTCGTGCGATTGTTGCACCATTCACACGCTTTCTGTTGTATAATCGTGGCATCGGCTACCAAGGCTCGGCTCTGATTCCGGGAGGAAAGGACGATGCAAACGAACGAGACAGCGCCTTGTGACGGCTGCCAATGTGCGAGTCGTCGGCGGAAGCATCGCTGGGCGAGATGGGCCTTCCCGATCACCGGACTGGCGGCCTTGGTCTGGTTCCTGGTCCGAGTGGTGCCGAAACCTTCGCGAGCGACATATCCCTGCCAGCGCGTGGCCATGCCTCTGGCGTCGGGATTCGTCATCTGGATTGCCGCTCTTGTGACGTCGGTCAGTGTGTCGGGCAGGATCCGGCGGCTGGTAAGAGGCTCTCGGGTCGCGCTCGTGGGCATCTGCCTGGTTACAGCGGCCATTCTGGGCGTGGCATCGCTCGCCGACTTTCCCGGCCGCTTTTCTGCGACGGGCGAGCCCTGGGGACCTCACGAGCCGATCGGGCAGGCCAAGGGAATTCACCCCGGTCGGGTAGTCTGGGTCCATGATCCGGATGCGACCGATTGGGACGGCTACGATTCGCCGGAGCGCTGGTGGCAGGACGGCTGCACCGATCCGGTGGTCGTGGAGAGAATGGTTTCGCAGGCCATTCGAGGTGTAGCGGGCAGGGCCTCTGACGCCGCGGCGTGGGACGCGATCTTCCGGCATTTCAACAACAGTCGAGGCAAAGGAGATGTGAGCTATCACCCCGGTGAGAAGATCGCCGTCAAGATCAATCTCACCACCTGCAATGCCGCCGGGGGCGATGTCAACCCATATACGTATGACAAGAAGTCGAGTGTCATGAATCGCATCGACAACTCGCCGCAGATAAGTCTTTCGCTGTTGCGCCAGTTGGTGCATATCGTCGGGGTGGACCAGAGTGATATCACCATTGGCGATCCGACGGGAATGGTGCCGAACCACTACTGGGAAATGGTGCATCCGGAGTTTCCGGATGTGCATTACCTGGACAACTACGGCGGTTCCGGCCGGACCCGGGCGGAGTTCTCGGATGTTCCGCTATACTGGAGCACGCCCGAGGCGAACGGAAAGGTACAGGACTATCTGCCGACGGCATTTGCGGAGGCGGACTACATCGTCAACTTCGCCATTCTGAAGGGCCATTCATCGGGCATAACGCTCTGCGCGAAGAACCACTACGGCTCGCTGATCCGAACCCCGGACCGGTATCGGAGGCCGGAGCTTCCCGGCCTGCCCGGGCAGGGGATGCGCTACGACTACTACAACATGCACTACAGCTTGCCCAACGCCGGGCAGAGTCCGCCCTGGAGTCCGGGGACGGGTCGGCACCGAGCTCTGGTCGATCTCATGGGGCATTCCGAGCTTGGCGGCAAGACCGTTCTCCATCTGATCGACGGGCTCTTCGGAGGCTATTACTGGGAGGCCCATCCGTACAAATGGAACCTGCCGCCATTCAACGGTGACTGGCCGTCGAGCATCTTTGCCTCTCAGGACCCGGTGGCAATCGACTCGGTGGGATACGATTTCGTGAACGCGGAATGGCCGGATGTAGTCCGGTACGGCCGCTCGCCCAGCCCAAAATACGACATGCAGGGAGGAGCCGAGGATTACCTGCACGAAGCGGCTCTGGCCAACGACCCGTGCTCCGGAACCTTTTACGATCCGGACCATGCCGGCGATGTGGCCCGTCTGGAGAGCCTCGGTGTGCACGAGCACTGGGACAATGAGATCGACAAGCAGTATTCACGGAACCTTGGAACGAGCGAGGGCATCGAGTTGGTCCTTCTGCACAGCACGGCGATCGAAGGAGATTTCGACAGCGACGGAGATGTGGACCGACGCGATCTTTCGGCCTTGTGCGAGAACTGGCTCCAGCGCATGGACCTGAATGATTCGGAGGCGGACCTCAACGGGGACGGCTCTGTGGATCTGCGGGACCTTGCGATTCTCGGTAGAGGCTGGAAGACCGTCACAACGCAGCAATCGCCGGACGGGTCCCGCGACACACAAAGGCGTATGTGAGGATGCACCAAGTCTATGGGGTGTAGCCGAGCTTGCCCCAGTAGGCCTTCTGGATCTTCTCCAGGTCTTCGTTTCCGGGCTGGTTTGTGAGGGACCCGCCTCGCTGGGTCTCCGCGTCCAACCAGCTCAGTTGAGCCCAGTCGATCGTGCGAGGGTCGGTCCAGGCATAGAACTCGCAGTGTCCGTCCACAAGCGAGACCACTGTTCCTTTGCCGTGGCGCATGGGAATGGGGTTCCACCACTGGGGCTGGTTGTAGTGGACGGTCCACGCCGCATCCCAGTCTTCTCCGTAGTCGTCGATGAAAACGATGCGCGTGCCGGGCCGCTTGATCTCGTCGATCTTCTTGCAGACGGGTGCGTTCTCGCCGATGTCCGCCCCGTTCATGGCGTGGGTGCAACTGTACGTTCTCATCTCGACGCTTTTTGCCACCGGACAGCGATAGACCTTCAGGTTCGGCGCATACCGGAACAGCACGCCGCTGCGCAAGGCCTCCAGTTGGATCTCCTCGGAGGCATCGACCGGGAGCGTTCCGGGCGGCTTCCGGATCCAGCAGTGTTTGACGGCGGGGTCTTCCGTAGCGTTGGCTCGCGGGATCCTGCCATCGTTCTCGCCGGCGTACATAATCCAGGCCAGAGCCAAGGTCTTGGTGTTGTTCAGGCACACCGCTCGCTTGCCTTGCTCTCGCGCCCGCTGCAAAGCGGGCATCAGAACCGCCATCAGGATCGCGATGATCGCGATCACCACCAGCAGTTCAATCAGGGTGAATCCTGCCTGCTGCCTGCGGTCTTCTCGAAAGGTCGTGTTGCCTGGCATAGCCACTCCCTTCCAAAGCGCATCTATCATGCCGCGCGGACGGCAGACTCGACTGCCTGTCCCTCAGGCCTCTTTCAGTCTCCAGTCACCGCGAAAGGCCCTGCTGCGCAGCATGGCGTTGGCTTGGTCGTCATCGACGAACCGCTCGGCCTGCGGGTCCCACTCCAGCCGGCGGGCCCGTTTGACAGCGATCAGCGCGATCTGACAGAGTATGTCAGACCGCACGGCGGTGTCGATGTCGCAGATTGCCCGCGTGCCGTTACGGATGGCGTCCACGAAGTTACGCATGTGATCGGGGCTGGCCGCCAGCCGGATCGGCATCGTGCCGCACTTGTTCTGCGGGTCGCGGAGGACGTCGGGGTTGTAGAGGTTCAACGCCCCGCGCGTAACGTGGGCCCAGCCCGATTCGCCGACGAAGCGGATACCATGCTCGTAGCCCTCCGTGCCGTCCTGGACGAACGTCATCGGCGCGGCTCCGGCGTACTCGAAACGCACCTTCCACCGCAGAATCGCATCGAAGGCCCCTTCTTTCGGGAAGACACCTTCGCCTTCCACGAACCGTGGTCCGGTCCGGTCGGCGCTGTTTCCCCACTGGGCGATGTCCAGATGGTGAATGCCCCAGCAGGAAATCATGCCGAGCGAGAAGTTCGTGATGTTCTCGTGGTTGTCGCGCTGAAGCTTGTCCTCGTGAAAGGCCGTCATCGGAGCCGGCCCGACCCAGCGATCCCAGTCCACATATTCCGGCACAGGTTGTTCGGGGAACGGCGGACCTTCCTTGCCGCCGGGGACTGAAACCTGAATCTCTTTGACCTTGCCCAATCGTCCGTTCAGAGCCAGCTCGCACGCCCAGCGGAAGTACAGGTCCGACCGCTGCTGCGTGCCGAACTGGAACACGACGCCCGTCTTGTGCACCGCGTCGCGCACCCGACGAGCCTCCTCGAACGACATGGCCATCGGTTTCTCGTGGTAGATGTGCTTGCCCTGGAGAATGGTGTCTTGTGCGGCGATGCTGTGCCAGTGGACCGGCAGGGCCATCAACACGGCGTCGATGGAGCGGTCTGCGTTCATCTCGCGGAAGTCGGAAAAGACCTTCACATCCCGGCTGCCATACGCCTCGCCGATGACGCCTCGCGCCGTCTCGATGTTCCGCCGGTTCACATCGCAGACGGCGGTGACGCGGACGTCGTCATAGCCCAGGAAATTGCGCATGTCATACAGGCCTTGGGCTCCGACGCCGATGACGCCGAGCGTGATCCTGCTCGACGGGGCCTGGCCCGCCCTCAGCAGGCGAGCCGGCACGAAGGCCGGCATGATTTTCGTCGCCAGCATGGCCTTGAGGAAACCGCGTCGGGTGGGATGAAATGTCGTTGGCTTCATTGTGCAACCTCCGGAGATTGTGAATCAGCCAGGCACGATGCCTGATTGTACGTCTGCCCCCCATCCGTCGGCAACAGATAATTGGTCCCGGTTTGGGCGGCGATGCCAGGTCTCCAATGTCTCCGGTTTTCCTTTCGCGGCAGGCAATGCGAGTGCTACACTGTACGGGATCGGGAGTAGCGTTCTTCGGAGGAGATGTCGCATACAGCATCCCATGTGCGGAGACTGGACATGAGAGACGTAGCAGCAATTCTGGCGTTGGCGGTCTGGCCGATGCTCTGTCAGGCTCAGGGTATCCTTGCCGGGGCTCTTCCGGCGCCGATCGTCACGCAAAACCCGGTGGAGACGTGCCTGAACAGCAGGTACTCACAGCATACCCTGAGCAGAGCGGCGGCCAGGGTCCAGCAGATGAGCAACATCCTGTGGGCGGCCGGACGAGCCCCGGTCACCGGGTCCTATCGGAACATATTCGTTGCGACGCCGAGCGGAACATATCGATACGACCCGACCGACCACTCGCTGAGCTGGCACTCGGACGAAGTTGTTTCGGACGGCGGCTTTGCGATCATCTATGATGCCCAACTGGAGTTCGATGCGGGCGTCATGTTCATGCCGGCGATCCTCGCCTCGGTGTCTCTGGCACGCAGCACGGAATCACCGGTGGCATGCTGTCCCAAGGGCATTGGATACCCCACGACGAGGCTGATTTTCGGGGTGCAGCCGGTTACCGACCTGACGACGCAACTGGCCGCACGCTGCTCCGTGGCCCCGGAACAACCGGGATGGCTGCCGGACCCGTCCATGACTGGCGACAACAGCCTGGAAGGGGTCCTGGCCGATCTGAAATACGTCGACAGTCTCATGCAGACTGACCTGACCTCGCATCAGGTTTCCCAGATTCTGTGGGCAGGGTACGGTTGCACGGCCCACGTGACGAGCAACGGCCGCGCGGGTCTGACGGTTCCCTCCGCCTATGCGAATTACTACCTGTCGCAGAGCATCTACCTGGTGAACGAGGACGGTGTGCACCGCTACCAGAACAGGGACCCGAGCACGAACCCGGGGACCCGGGACCATCGACTGGAGCCGTTAGGCCCTGCCGACGGAGACGCCCGACGACGGCCCGGCAGCGAGAGCGAGAACCCGGACCCTGCCGACGCAAGGCCCCGTCTGCAATCGGCTGTCAGCGGTCTGCCGAAAGCGCCATGTTATGTCGTCCTGTGTCTCGATTCCTCTAATGTGGGGCAGCCGTACGCCCAGTTGGAGGTCGGTTTTGTAGCCGGCAGTATGCTGTTGCAGGCCAGTGCGATAGGGTTGGGATGCCGTTTCCGGACTGGGCTCAGTTCCGCGGAGCAGAGGAGCGTCCAGGCGGCCACGAGCATCGACGCATCGCGCGTCCCGCAGGCGATTGTCTGCATAGGCCCGATCGCCGTGTCGCCGGCTTTGGAAGGCGACGCCAACCGCGACCACATGGTTGATCTTGCCGACTATGTCATTCTGTCGAGCAGTTGGCGATCGTCCAAATCGCAGCCCCGGTATGACGGGCGTGCGGATTTCGACCGCGACGGCCTCATTGACGTGGCGGACCTGCGTCTGTTGGCCACCAACTGGCTGGAGACCATGCCGGCGGCAACTGCGCCGTAACAACCCCAACAGGTCCGGCCCAGTTGACGTGGACAGAATATGTAAAGCTCTGTGAATACAGAGCTTACATGCAGGCCTCAGATTTACTTGAAACTCCCCTGTTGGACGCGGTACCATATAAGACTCCAATCGGTTTGTGTCTGTAGGTATACACTGGTCTTTTATCCTTGGGCTTTTGCCCAGGGTCTGTGATAGAAATGGGGAAGCACTAATGGTGGCGGAAGGGTGTCGCAAACAACGCGGCGTGCACGGGGTATCGGTTCGGTCAGGCAACTGGGAAGCATTTCGCCGAAGACTTCTTGGCCGACGCATCTGCGACCTTGGGCTGCGGATCAAGGGCTCGCCCGTCGAGCCATTCGTAGCGCAACTGAAGCAAGAACTGTCGGCCAAGGGCATCGATTACGTGCCGGCCTTCTACCTGACCGATAGCTGGGGCTGCCCGGACAGGGTGCCGGCCGTTGGGATACCCTTCTACCTGGCCTGCACGCTGCTTGGGCGTATTGAGCACGAGCAGACGGGGGAGCTGGAAGACAAGCGGATGATCATGCAACTGCTTCGACACGAGGCGGGCCATGCGATGAACTATGCGTTCCGGCTGTGGGAAGAACCAGAGTGGAAGAACACCTTCGGGGCCTTCTCCAAACCCTATCGTGAGGCTTTTCGTCCGAATCCGTGGAGCCGGCGATTCGTTCGCCACCTTTGCAGTTGGCCTCATGGATATACCTATGCTCAGAAGCATCCGGATGACGATTTCGCCGAGACGTTTGCCGTCTGGCTGACGCCTCGCTCCGGCTGGCGCCGCAGATATCGTGGCTGGCCTGCCATGGACAAGCTGATGTATGTGGACCGCCTGATGCGGCAAGTGGGCGATCGGCAACCGAAGCGCAAGGGCGGACGGCTCGTCAACCCGGTTTCACGGCTGACCATGTCCCTGGCCGAGCACTACAGCCGACGAGCCAGGCGGTACCGCAGGACCGCCTAAAGCTGCATGGGCACGCTGACGTCATACGGAGGCCCTTCCAGCGCCGCGTCGAGGACCATCTGGATCAACTGCCGGTAACTGATGCCTGCCCTTTCGGCCGAGCGCGCCAGGCCGATGCCCTCCTCCAGCGAGGCGTTGCAGTTGACCTCCAGTACTCTCGGCTGGCCGGCTTCATCGAGTCGAATGTCCACTCGACCGTAACCCCAGGTGCCGACCGCCCGAAACGCGCGCATCGCGATGTCCCTGAGTTGGTGGGCCAACTCCGGCTCAACGTGGGCCGGACAGATGATGGTGGTCTTCTTGTACTCCACCGAAGTCTCGATCCACTTGGCGGCATAAGACATGATCGGTGGGATCTCCGGGGGCAGCTCTTCGTAATCGACCTCGGCCAACGGCATCACGCGCGGGCGTTTGCCTCCGACAATCCCCACGTTGAACTCGCGCCCCGGCAGGAACTGCTGGACCAGCGCCGGCTGGTTGTACGCTTGCAGGATCTGACGGACTTGCTGGCGGAGAGCCTTCTTCGTGTATACGACGGAATCCCGATCCAGGCCGATCCCCGCGTGTTCCTGGCTGGGCTGCACGATGAGGGGGAACTTCCATTTGCGGCCGTTCACGTCGGCGACCTTTTCGAGCAGCACCGTGTAGGGCGGGATCGGAATTCCTGATCCGTGGAGAAGGCTGGCGGCCATGTGCTTGTAGCGGCTCAGCCCCAGGGCCAGGGCGGGTGAGCCGGTGAGAGGATAGCCCATCATCCGCACCATGGCGGCAAAGCGCATTTCGTAAAGGGCGCCGTGAACCACATCGTCGTATTGATTGAACACAACGTCGGGGTTCAGACGGCGCAGTCTTCGTTGAAACGCGAAAAGATCGTGGGCCAACGGAAGGACAGTGACTCGATGGTGCAGGGACCTCAGCACGCGGGCCATGTCGTGGATCATGTGTCGCAGGTCGCCCGTGCTGCCTCGATCCTCCGGCGTGTCGGGTACGATCCCCGCCGCGGCGTTGTACACCAGTGCGACGTGGAGGTGCTTGCGCGATCGTTTCGACCGACTTGGCATCGCATCGTCCTCATGCCCACGGAATTGGATGCACACTGTTGCTCCGTGGGGCGACACAGTGTGGAACCGTCTTCGACGCGGTCATTGTATGGCTGATGCCGCCTCCCCGCAAGAGCGCAGGCCGCCGACCGGTTTCTTTGCTTTGCTTGAGGTTGAGCCGGCAGATGGTAGACTGGTAGGTGGTTAGACTACAGGAGGCCAGTATGCTCAATGACCGAAGGGTAATCTGGATTCTCGAATACGTCTCTGGCGGGGCGTTAGTCGTTGTGCCGCTGACCAGCCGGGTCGTTCGCCTGCCTGTCTGGACCGACGCCTACACCTGGGCAACGCAGTTGTTTGTGGTCGGCCTCGGCGTGGTTCTGATCTCCTGCGCCAGTTCGATGAGACAGCGACTGCTCCTGGCCAGGCGGATCGACGCCTTGGCCATGCAGATGATTCAGAGCGGGCGCTCCTCTTCGCCGGCCCGGCCGTGAAAAGCCGCCACATTGAATGCGGGGACGAGCCGGGGATCTCCTATTGTCTGCGGTACCTGCCCATCAACTGGCCCTCGGCGAGGATGTGTCCCTTCATGGCTCTGACCAGATCCGCCTTCTTCGTGCTGCCGGGCAGATCCAGCATGGCGTCCAGGGCGTAGATCGTGAAGTAGTACCGGTGTGTGCCGCTCGGGGGGCACGGCCCGCCGTACCCTGGCCGCCCGAAATCGGAAATGCCCTGACGGGAACCATCGGGCAGTTCGGGCTTGGGAGGTACACCTTCTGCCAGATCGCCCACGGACGGGGGAATGTTCCACATGACCCAGTGGACCCACGTTCCCATCGGGGCGTCCGGATCGTCGCAGATCAGGGCGATGCTTCTGCCACCCTCCGGCACATCCGCCCACTGGAGCGGCGGCGACAGGTCGTCGCCGTCGCAGGTGTACTTCGCCGGGATCATGCCGCCTTCCTGGAACGCGGAACTGCTGACGGAGATGGTCATGTGCTGGCTCCTTTCCTCTCGAACCTCCGCGGGTCTGTCTTGTCTCTTGCAGCCACAGATCGTGACGGCCAGTAGCGCCATGGGCAGAAGAATTCTCAACATAGCCGGTCCTTCCAATCGCTGCACACTTGCTACGCTGCGGACAGGATACGAGTTTCCGTCCCTGACGGCAATCCCTGCGTCGTCCGAGACAACGCCGGACGAAGGTGAGCATCCTCTATCGAGCCGGAATAATCGCTTGCAGCCGCTCTCGAAAAAGATGATCATACGGTTCCGGTCAGACTCAGGAGCCCCGGCGCCATACAGAATGGAGAACTCACCATGAAACAGGACTCTCACACCTCGAAGTCAACGCAGCGGAAATCCTCGCGTCGGGATGTCTTGACGTGGAGCGGGAAGATGGTTGCGGCATCCACGTTGGGGAGCTTTGCCCTCCCTGCGATGTATGCGGCCGAGAACAACACGATTCGACTGGCCCTGATCGGTTGCGGCGGCCGCGGCTGTGGGGCGGCGGCCAACGCTTTTGACTCGCCGAACGGTCCGGTCGAACTGGTCGCGATGGCGGACTTCTTCGAAAACCGCCTGACCAATGCCCACAAGGTCCTGAGCGGGCAGTACGGCGCGCGGGTCAACGTGCCGCCGGAGAGACGCTTTGCCGGTTTCGATGCCTGGCGGAAGGCCATCGACTACCTTCGTCCCGGCGACGTGGCGATGCTCACCGGCTATGCCGGCTTTCGGCCCCAGCAACTGGAGTATGCGGTCGAGAAGGGGATTCATGTGTTCATGGAGAAATCCTTCGCGACCGATCCGCCGGCGGTGCGAAGGGTGATCCAGGCGGGCCAGGCCGCCGAGAAAAAGAACCTCAAGATCGCCGCCGGATTGCAGTGCCGCCATTCGCGGAATCGCCAGGAATTGATCAAACGCATTCGCGACGGGCAACTGGGCCAGATCCAACTCATCCGCGCCTATCGGATGCAGCCGTGCGGCCCCCTGGGCCCCCGACCGGCAGACGTGAAGGATCTGCACTGGCAAATCCGCAACTTCACCCACTTCCTCTGGGTCTCGGGCGGGCTGTTTGCCGAGATGAACATCCATCAGATCGATGAGATCTGCTGGCTCAAGGACGCCTGGCCGGTGTCCGCGCACGGCATCAGCGGACGGGCCGCCGACAGCGTCGATCGCGGCCAGAATCTGGACGCCTTCACGATCGAGTGGACGTTCCCCGATGGGAGCAAGGCGTACGATGTGGTCCGCTGGCTGGCAGACTGCCATACCGAATTCGCCACCTATCTCCACGGGACCCGGTGTGCCGCACAGTTCTCCGGCAACGTCCACGAGGGCACCGTCCACACCTATAAGGACCAGCGATGCGCCAACGACAACATTGCGTGGCGCGCTCCCAGGGAGACCGTCACCCCCTGGCAGGCCGAATGGGACGTGCTGCTGGACGCCATTCGTCAGGACCGCCCGCACAACGAAGCCAGGAGGGCCGCTCTGTCAAATCTCGCGGACATCATGGGCCGGGCAGCGGCTCACTGTGGCAAGGTCGTCACCTGGGACCAGGCCATGGCCTCGGACTTCCGATTCTGTCCGAATATCGACTCTCTGACGGATGACAGCGTTCCACCAATCCAGGCGGATGACCAGGGACGCTACCCTGTGCCCGTGCCCGGACGATGGACGGAGATCTGAGTTCGTGGCATCGACCGAAACCCAGGGAGAGGTGTCCATGGGGGACCTTGCAGGGTGTGCAATCCCGGCGCGCCGGGACCGATTCTCTCTGCCTCGTGGACAGCGTCGGGGCGACGGTCTACAATCTCAGCCTTGTAGAAGGTGTGCGGTGCACACCCTGCGTCTGAAACCATAAGAAGAGAAGGAGATTGGCCCGTGATTACGGAGATCCCCGCGCAGAAGCTTGACACCGAACAGTTCATCGCGACCAAGGTTGCGGAGATCCGAGAGGCCGTCGGAAGTGGCACCGCGATCAACGCGCTGTCGGGAGGCGTCGATTCGTCTGCGGTCACCATGCTTGGACATCGGGCCCTTGGCGACCGGCTGAGGACCGTCCTCGTCGAGAACGGCCTGATGCGGCAGGGAGAACCCGAGCAGGTCGTCAAGTTCTTCCACGATCTGGGCGTGCCGGTGGAAGTGGTCGACGCGCGGGACGAGTTCTTCTCGGCGCTCCAAGGGCTTACGGACCCGGAGGAAAAACGCGAAGCGATCACCCAGACGTTCTATCGCCACGTCTTCGGCCGGCTGGTCAAGACCAGCGGCGCCAAGTGTCTGTTGCAGGGCACGATCCTGACGGACGTCGACGAAACGGTCGCGGGGATCAAGCGGCAGCACAACGTCTTCGAACAGCTCGGGATCGATCCGCAGGAGGCCTTCGGCTATCGTATCCTCGAACCGTTGATTCAGCTTCGCAAGGACGGCGTTCGGAAGGTGGGCAAGGCGTTGGGGCTTCCGAGCGCGCTGTTCGATCGCATCCCGTTCCCCGGGCCGGCGCTGGCGGCGCGCGTGATCGGCGAGGCGACGCCGCAGCGCATTGCGACGGTGCGCGCCGCGAATGCCGTCGTGGAGCGACTACTCAAGGGCACCGGCGCGTTCCAGTACATGGCGATTCTGCACGAGGACCGCGTGACGGGAATGCGCGATGGGAAACGCGATTTCGGCTGTCAGATCGAAGTGCGCTGCTGGGACAGCGTCGACGCCCGGACCGCCACTCCGACGCGGTTGTCGTTCGATGTCCTCCAGAATCTCGCCGACCAGATCCTTCGCGACACCCCTGGGGTGGTCAGCGTGACCTACAACATCGCCTCCAAGCCTCCCTCTACGATCGAGGCCGTCTGAGGGCGGCTACCCGCGGCCCGCGTCGGAGCCCGGCGCCAGGCAATGTCACCCGACGGTAAGCAACACATGAGTGTTCTGGTTCAAAGGAGCGTCAAGCGGACTCTGTTCGGCATGGCCTTTCCCATGCTGGCCGGCACGTTCGCCATGAACGCGTACAACCTCACGGACACATGGTTCGTCTCGCGACTGGGGACGTTGTCGCTGGCGGCCATGGGATTCACGTTTCCGGTCGTCATGCTCCTGACCTGCGTGGCCGGCGGTCTCGGCGTAGGGACCACGACCTTGATGTCGCACGCCGTCGGCCGGCATGACGGGCCTGATGCCGCGAGAATCACCACGCACGGTCTGGCATTGACGCTCGGCGTTGCCGCCGGAATGGCCGTCATCGGTTATCTGAGCATGAATCCTGTATTCAGGGCTCTGGGAGCGGACTCCGTGGCTCTGCCTCTGGTACGCCAGTACATGGGCATCTGGTACCTGGGAGCCCCGCTCATGGCCTTGCCCATGCTGGGCAACGGGCTGTTGATCTCGGCGGGCGATTCCGTCGCGGCCGGCCGTTTCATGATGGCCGGCCCGATTCTGAACGTCGTCCTGGACCCGATCATGATGTTCGGATACCTCGGTTTCCCCGTCATGGGCATCCGCGGCGCGGCGCTGGCGACTGTGATCGCACAGGGCGTGTCCACCGCGTGGCTGTTTCACCTGCTCTACGTGAAACACCGCCTGTTGGTACTGAAGAGGTCGAGCCTGCCGGCTTACGGCATGTCCGTCCGAAGCATTCTCCGTCTGGGCGTCCCGAGCATTCTGAGCATGATCCTCATGCCGGTTTCCGCGACGGTGGTCACTCGGATACTCAGCGGCTTCGGCCATGCGGCCGTTGCGGCTATCGGCGCCGCCCAGCGGATCGAGATGTTCGCGTTCGTCATCCCCATGGCGCTTGGCATGTCCCTCGCTCCCTTTGTCAGCCAGAACCTCGGTGCCGAGCGACCGGACCGCATCCGCCGGGCCCTTTCGTTGTCCACGCGGTTCGCCATGATTTACGGCGGCGGCGTGGCGCTGGTGTTCTTCGTTGGCGCGCCGTGGCTGGCCTCGATCTTCAGTCGGGACGCCGAGGTGGTGGCCACTCTGGTTGCGTATGTCCGCATCGTGTCGTTCGGTTACGGCATGATGGAGGTCCACCGGTATTCCGGCATCATTCTTACGGGACTGCACAAGCCCCTCTCCTCGGCCCTGCTCAACGGCATCCGTGTGCTGGTCCTGCTGATTCCCCTGTCCTGGCTCGGCGCCCGTCTGGCAGACGTGCACGGCGTTTTCGTCGGGCGTTTGCTCACGGATCTCCTGGCGGGCTTCTTCGGTTTCTTCTGGGTCCGCCGCGCTTGTCACAAGGTCTCAACGTCGTGATGGCGTCGCTTCTCCTGTGTGCTGCGAAGCTCCGCCTTGCCGCAGCACATTTCACCGGACTCCGGCTCACCATTGCACACTAGGGATATTGCGACTGGCACGGGACCGATAACGACAATCAGGCCCGATTATCAGTATTGCTACGTTCGCTCGGCTGTGGCGGGCCTGAGGATTCTGCTCTTCGTCGATCCTGTCACGTGCCGTATGGTTGGAGAATTTCCCCTCTCTTTTTTCAAGAATTCGTCGCGTGGCGGCCGAAAAGGGATGTGCCGTAGGGGCGGAATGGATTCCCCGCAGGCTGTAATATCGGCAAGAACGAACGATTGTCTGTTTACTGTGGAGCACATGCAATGACCCAGCAACGAGCGACTCTGGCAATCATAAGTCTGGTGTTGTGGATCGCTTTTCCTGTGAATGCCGCCATCACGGTCTGGACCGGAAACGGGGCGGGCGAAGACCAATGGAGCAACCCCGATTACTGGAGCGCGGGAGCGCCCGGCGCCGCCGACACGGCGCAGTTCGGGCCGCTGGCATACTTGGTGCATTTCGACGGCGATGCCACAATTGCCGGACTGGAACTCACCGAGGATGCGTCAGGCAGTCGGTGGCTGATCCTCGGCGAGTATACCCTGACGACCGGCTCGATCGTGAACGATTCGACGGAGGGCACGCTGCTGGATCTGGCGACGGACCTGACCGCTCCGGTCGGCGGGCTGTCCGTGCTCGCCAATTCGGCTCCGATCGCGCTGGCCGGCGCCTCGCCGGACTACATCGAGACGATCACCCTGAACGGCGACCTGGAGGTCGGCGGCGACAGCGATACGTACATCTACGGCCCGATCACCGGGACCGGCGGTTTGACCAAGGACGGCTCCGGCACGCTGACGGTCTTCGTATCGGAGTTCATGAGTGATTTCACGGGCGACGTTACTCTCAACGACGGTCTGTTGGTGCTCGATGGCTTTGATGGCGACCCGGGGGAAGATCCGACGGGCAACGCCCTCGGCGAGGGCGATATCCATCTGCACGGCGGCACGCTGGCCATGACAGGCACTCTGGATGACGACTACGAGATGCTCAACCCCACCCAGACCGTCTACGTCGGTGGTCCAGACGGGGACACCGTGACGTTCGATGCGGCGCACGTCGCCTCCGAGATCTCTCTGGGGGGCGGCGTATCCATAAGCCAATACGGCGCAGGGCTCAGTGAAGAAAGCGATGATGGGGCCGATGTGCTGATTGTGAACAGCCTGGTCCTGGGCTACGACAACGGCGGCGGCGACATTGTGGCGGCGGATCTCGTCCTCGGCAATCCCACCGACGGCGACGACCTGATGTTCGAATTCGAATTGCTGGACGAGCACGATATCGCATCCTCGACGATCACGCTGCTCGGCGCCGGCGTGCAACACAGTCTGACCGCGTATGCCGAGGTGGATATCGAACACAAGATCACCGGGGACGGCGGCCTTCTCATTGCCCCCGGCAGCAGCTTTGTGGTCGTGTACAATCGGGAGAATGATTTCGCCGGCGGCCTGGAAATGGCCGGGGGCATCCTGATCGTCGAGGACTCCAACCAGACCGGAAGCAGCGGGCTGGGCACCGGGACGTTCGCCATTACCGGCGACGCGGCGGATCCCTCCAAGGTGATCGTGGGCGGGATGCCGTTGGAGGTTTACTACGACGAGGGTGATGGCGAGTGGAAGAACGAGGACGACGATCCCTGGGACGGCAGCACGGAGAGCATCGAGATCGCCAATGACGTCGAAATGCAGGGGAAATTCGCCATTGCCGGCTTCACGGAAGTGGAGATGGACGACTGGTTCGAAGACGACAGCGAGATCCCGGTGACATTGATCGGTTCCAGCATCGAGATCTCCGGTCCAGTGACGCTCGTGGGCGACACGGAACTGGCGGTGGTCACGGTGGATGCCGAGGTGGAGGACGACGTTCCAGCCGAGGCCGTCGATGCGCTGGACGTGCCGGACAACTACTTCACGCTGGAGATCTCCGGTGACATCGGTGAATCGGGCGGGGCTCGGACCCTGACCAAGACCGGCGAAGGAACGCTGATCCTCAGCGGCACGAATACTTTCACCGGCGGACTGAATGTCTATGAAGGCCTCGTCACGCTGGATGCCCAAGACGCGATCGCGACCGCCCCTCTGGCGATCGGAGAGAATGGGACCGTCGAGTTCGGGGCCGACCAGACGGTCAAGGCGCTGAGTGGGTCAGGGACCCTCGACGCCCAGGCCCACAATCTGACCCTCGGCAACGGTACGAGCGATTTCGACGGGACCTTCGAGAACCTGCTGGATGTGACGATCTCCGGCGGCACGCACACGATTGACTCGGACATGTCGCTGCAATCTCTGGCGGTCAACGCCGGAACGCTGACGCTCCACGGCGATATCGGTTCCGACGAGGCCATTACCATCGCCAACGGCGCCACTGCCGCCTTCAACGGGGCCGTGGAGTTCTACTTCGACGATGCGATAGAGAACTCCGGTACGCTGATCGGCGGCACCGATTCCCTCGGCGCAGTGGATATCGAACTGAAGGACGGCTCGGCATTGAAGGCGGTCGCCAGCGGCCTGGTTGCATCGTCGGTTTCGGTTGACGACGATGCCACTGTAATCCTCAACAGCACCGACGGCCTGCTGACTCTCGACGACCCGACGTTCACTGGCGACGCCACGATCAACCAGACAGGGCAACGCAATACGTCGATCAGCGATCTCGACAACCAAGCGGGCAACACGATCGCTCTCGACAGCGGGACCCTCTACCTGATCGGCGAGGAAATCTGGGCCAGCGGCGGGGCCGGCGGAGGCGTCATCGCCAACGCCGGAACGACGCTGATCGTCGACGCGCCTACGCAGCACATCAGCGATATCACCGGCGCCGGAACAATCGTCAAGACGGAGAATGCCTATGCCTCGCAGGACGAGTACTTCGAGGACCTGGGCACGGTGGACGGCGACGATCTGACGCTGGGCGATGCCGCGATTGCCACCTCCCAGGGCGGCACTCTCGAGATCGAGAAGGACGTTCAGATTGAAGAAGACGCGACGGTAGAGATCGTCGGCGAGTCGACGGTGGTGGTGCCAGCCGCCAACACGCTGACGGTCGCCGACAACGCCACCCTTCAGGTTAGTCAGGACGCTCAGATGCAGATTGACGGCAACTTGGATGTCGGCGCCGGGCAAACGCTGAACGTCGCCGGCGGCGGAACGGTGGCGATCAACTCCAGCAACGTCGATCTGGATGAGACGGCCACGGTGGCGGTCAGCGACTCGACGCTGACGCTGGGCAGCGCCAACGCCACGGGAGGCGCACAGGTCGTGCTGACCGATGCAACGGTCGAGGCGGCAGCGGAAGAGGTCGAGATCGAGACGGCAACCGTCAGTGGGACTGTGGCGGTGACCGGCAACACGATTGCCGTGCAGACGCTCGACCCACAAGGTGACGCGACGCTGGATGTGGGAGCCTCCTCGCAGGTTCAGGTCGACGGCGCGTTGGGCGTGGACGCCGGCGAGACGTTGAACGTCACCGGCGGCGGCACGATGGCGATCAACTCCAGCAACGCCGACCTGGATGAGACCGCGACGTTGGCGGTTGCCGACTCGACGCTGACGTTGGGTAACGCCACGGCGACCGGCAACGCACAGGTCACCCTGGCTAATGCGACCGTGCAGGCCGCCGCCAATGGCGTAGCGATTCGACAGGCGAACGTCAGTGGGAACGTGGAGTTCGCCGGCAGTGCGGTCGCTGTCGGGACGCTGGACACCTCCGGCGGAGCTGCCAGTCTGACGACCGGCAACGCCGGCGTAGAAGTGGAAACCCTCAGCGGCGCCAACAATGTGACGGTCGCGCAGGGCAGCGTCACCCTGACTGGCGACAGTGAAGCGTTCGGACAGACGCTCGAGGTCTCCGATGGAGCCGCGGTGGAGATCGAGGAAGACGCCGTGCTGGGCGGTTCGGTGACTCTGGCGGGCGCCGGCACCATCAACGGCACGGTCATGGGCGCCGTGACCGTCAACGATGCAGACGCCTCCCTCGGCGGCAGCGGCGATTTCCAGGGCGGTCTGACGATCACCAACGGCGTTCTCGCTCCGGGTCAATCGCCGGGTGAGATTACCGTCTCCGGCGGGGACTTCGTGCTCGGCGCCGGCGCAACGCTGAGCGTCGAAGTGGATGAGGAAGGCAATCACGACAGCATCCGCATCACCGACGACAGCAACGCCAATTTCGTCACCGGCGCCAAGGTGGTCGCTGTGGCCGTCGGCGATGCCCTGGACGGCACGTATGACATCGTCACGCTCGAAGGCGCAGGGCACATTCAGGTTGACGGCGCCAATCAGGCGGCGGACGCCAACCTCGCCGATTTCATCGAGAATACCGATCTGGCGACGATCTCATCACTACTGGTGGACGACACGGGCAAGATCGTCGAGATGAGCGTCGATTTCACTCCCAACGTGGATTACCTCACCGGCGCATCGCGCACCGTCCGAAACTTCGGCGCCATGCTCGACAGCGAAGCCTTTGCCGAAAGCGCCAGCGAAGCTCTGCTGGACGTCATCGGCGAAGCCCAGTCGTCCGACGACATCGCTGGCGCGTATGCCCAGATGACCAACCAGCTTGGGGCTTCCGTATCGACCCTGGCTTCCAGCGTCACTTCCAGCGTGAACAACAGCTTGAGCCGACGCATGCAGGATGCTCGGGCGGCCACCCGCGACGGCCTCAACGGACAAACGACCGGGCCTTTGCTGGCATCGCTGTCGCCGACGGTCGCCCGCGAGTCATCCGATGGCGGCTGGCAGGGCTTTGCACAGGGGTACGGAAGATGGGGCGACCGCGATGATGACGGAGACGTCGTCGGGTACGAGTACGATACGTATGGCACTCTGCTCGGCGCCGAAAGGTTCATCGGCGAGAGCCTGCTGGTGGGTGGCTCCATCGGCTACGGCCGGACAGACGTAGACAGCGCCGACAGCCTGTCCGCGATGGATATGGATTCGCTGTCGACCTCACTCTACGGCACCTGGTTCAACCATGACTACTACCTCGGCCTGACCGTGGGCTACGGCTACCATGATGTGGACGAAGTGCGTGATTTGGATTTTGCTGCCCTCCAGGCCAAGGGTGATTTCAAAGCACACACCTTCTCGATTGCGCCGGAGATCGGCAAGCTGCTTCGCTACAAGTCCCTTGACGTGGAACCCTATGCCGGCCTGAATTACACGCACTTCCGTCACGAGTCGTACACGGAGACCGGGGCCGGCGCGGCCAATCTGTCCGTCGGCAGCGATACTGAGGACAATCTGGCCTTCGAGCTGGGAACGCGTCTGCGCAAGACATGGGTGCTCGACAATGGCAGCTACCTGATGCCCCAGTTGAAACTCGCCTGGCGGCACAACTTCGGTGACGAGGCCAGCGAAACCGCACAACTGGCGGGTGCCGACACCTCGTTCCGGACCACGGAAATAGCGGTCGTCGACGACCTCCTCAGTGTCGGGGCCGGTTTGAACTGGCGGATCGACAAGTCCAAGATGCTCTCGGCGCAGTACGACGCCGAGTTCGGCTCAGGATTCGACGCCCACACACTCCAGGCGGGTGTGAGAATCCAGTTCTAACCACGGGCAAATCCAGAATGTCCGGCGCCTTCTCTCGAGCCGCGATCACGCAGGGGCCGAGAGAAGGTGCCGGACGGCTTCACTTCGCCATACGATGCCTGCGCAGAAGCGAATGATGATTCGCCCCTGCAAGTGGCTGCCGGCGGCACGACCTTCTTCGTCCGTGACATGGCAAGCGCTTCTCATGGCGACAGGCGATAGATCCCGATGGACATCGGGACGGTCGAGTTCTCTCCCGGGCAAAGGCATTTTTGGCACCTGTCGTCGTGCGGGTGTGGTACGATACTCAGCGTCCGCCTTCCACAGCGTAGCGGGCATACATACGACAGTCTGGAAGGAGCTGAGAAGATGAAGCGACGCGATTTTCTCGCGGCCAACGGAGCGGCCTTGCTCGGCGCGCTCGGCACGACACGGAACCTCTTCAGCGAAGAACGGCATTCCCCCGCGCGTCCACCGGTCACCTGGCGCCGGCATGGAGACAGCCGGCTCTTCGACCGTGTCGCCTGGGACGGCCGGCCCCTGGTGCACGAAGAGCCGGTGGGCCTTCTCGACGGATTCTGTCGGCTGGCAGGGGCGAACCATGATTCGCCCTTGCAGACGGCGAGTAACCCCAAGGGGATGTGTGGACCCGTCACGTTGTCCCTGTCGCATTGCCTGCACAGCTCGACGGGCGGGGGCGGGGAAGACCTTCTCGAAGCGACTCTGGAACTGAAGAACACATCCGATCGTCCGTGCGAGGTGCTGGCGGGTTTGCTCAGCGGCGTCCGGCCCTGCCGATCTGCTACCGACCAGCAGATGTACCTGCCGATCACGGCGCGAGGGATGACGCAAAATCCGGCTGCGCACGACTGCCATCAGGCGGTGAAAGCCGACGGCTACCTGGTTCACTACCTCGAACAGCAGGCCAGCGATCCACGTGGGCTGGCGACGCAGGCGTCGTTGCTGGCGCCGGTGGTGGATCTCTTCGCCGATGGCGGGCCTTGTCGTGTGGCCTTCTTCGCGTCGTCCACCGAGCCGATCTTCTTCCAGGCGATGGAAGGCCCTTTGCGCACCGCCTGGCGAATGGGCCGGCGCGTACGCCTCGCTCCCGGACAGGCTTTTGAGATGAAGGCGTACCTGTTTCTGCATTCGGGCGACGCTTCCGAGGCGTGGGCGGCATTCCACCGGTTTGCCCACAAGGAGGACTTCCCGCCCATCGACTGGACGCGACAGTTCCGCGTTCACTACTACGATTTCCTCTCGGGCGTGGAAGCCGATGGTCCTCGCGGGGGTGGCTACGACGCGGACCTGAAGCATTTCGGCGAGTTCCACGTGGGCATGGCCAGCCAGCACGGTTACTATCTGTCCTACGGCGACTTCATTCACCCCGACCGCAAAGAGTGGCCGGCGATGCCGAACGATCCGAAAGGCCCGGTCACCATGTCGCTGGAAAAGATGAAGGCCCGGGTCGAGGCGACGCGTCGCGCGGGTGTGCACCCGACGATCTACCTGCACTATACGATTCTCGACGAGGGATCGCCGCTGTTCGAGAAGATGCGGGATTTCATTCAGGTGAACGAACCGGGCGAACCTATCGGCTTCGGCTGGGAAGGGCCGGACGTGATCAAGAAGACCTGGAAGATGTCGGTGAACTCGCCCGAATGGCGCGAGCACCTGATCCAGCAGGCCCGCTGGGTGATGGAGCTGCTCGATCCGGACGGCATCGTGCTGGATGAGACCTTCACCGCGTGGGGCTACGACTACCATCCCGACCGTCGCGGCCCGCTCTCACCCGGCGGCATCGAGCTGATGCGCGGCCTCCGTGCGGCGGTGCGTTCTTTTGGGCCGGACAAGGCCCTGTTTGCCAGCGACTGCTCGATGGGCAACTTCTGCCTCTGGGGCGATGGCGAGGGAGGCGACCATTGCTACGACCGGCTGCTCGGCCATCCGCTCTACCGCCAGAGCCCGGTCCGCTACATGGCAGCCTTGGGAAACAAGGCCTGGCAGCCTTGTGCGTGGCTGTTCAAGTCGCTGTGGCCGGTGCAGATCGACCTGGCTCGCAAGGTCGGCGCAGGGGTCGGCGTCACGAACGGCTGGGGCGACAATCTCGGGCTCGCCCGCTTGTCCGAGGAGGATAGGCGAGATATGATCCGCGACATCAACCTGCTGCTGAAGGGATGAGATCTGGCGCGTGGCAGCCTCAAGGCGCAGTGGAAAGAAGCCTTGGGGATGGTGGTTTGTAGAGTGCCCGTAAAGGCATAACGCCTGACGGCGTCACTACGAGCAGCGCTGCGCTTGACGCGGCCACCCTCAAAATCGACAAGGGAGGTTCTCTCATGGCGGGAAGAATGAAGGTCAACGTGATCGTGTTGCTTGCGGTTTCATTGGCGCTGTCGGCGGGTGCTCCAACGACCTGCGCCCAGGACCTTGACGGTCTGATGAAGGTCCGGCCGGGGCGGATGCGGGCGGTGACCTCCACCGATCCGAGCTTCACGGGCAACTCCGACCGGATCAAGTATGTTACGCCGGGCGAAACAAAAGTGCTGGCAGACATCAAAGGCCCCGGCGTCATCCGCCACATCTGGCTGACCTTCAACGAAGCTCGTCCGAACTGGCTCGAAGCAGGAGGCTCGGCCGCTCCGAACGAGATCGTTCTGCGCATGTACTGGGACGATGCGGCCGAGCCCGCCGTCGAGGCGCCCATCGGCGACTTCTTCGGCGCGGGATTCGGCCGTCGCCTGGAGATCCAGTCGGTCCCGGTTCAGGTCGAGGGCGGCGATGGCTACAACTGCTACTGGGCCATGCCGTTCTTCAAAAGGGGCCTGATCACGGTCACCAACGAGGGCGCCAAGAACGTCCGAAGTTTCTACTATCATATCGACTACACCGAAGAGGACAGCCTGCCAGCTGAGACCGCGTACTTCTGTGCCCAGTACAACCAGGCGTTTCCCGAGAAGCTGGGCCAGGACTACCTCATTGCCGACGTGCAGGGCCAGGGCCACTACGTTGGGACCGTGATGTCGGTCCGCTCACGCAGTCCCTTCTGGTTTGGCGAGGGCGATGTCCGGTTCTGCATCGACGGCGAGACCAGGCCGTCCATCCAGGGCACAGGCACCGAGGACTATTTCCTCATGGCCTGGGGGCTCAACCAGACCTCCTTCCCTTACTATGGCTGCAACTACATGAGTTCGGACTACGAGGACCTGGGTACCGAGTACTGTCTGTATCGCTGGCACATCGCCGACCCGGTCCGGTTCCGCAAGTCGCTGCGTTTCGAGATCGAACACACCGGCTGGATCACCGGCGATGAGACCGAGAGCGGCAAGACAGAGGGCCACGTCGAACGCGAGGATGACATCGCCACGGTCGCCTTCTGGTATCAGGTGGGCCGGCCCCGGCGTTTCACGAAGTTGCCACCGCTGGCGGAACGGATTCTGCCCAACCTCGACATCGTCATCGAGGGCCAGGCCTTGCTGCCGACGGCGAAGCACTCACCCGGTCTGCTGGAGTTGCAGAAGGGCTACGACTGGACGGGGCAGGGGCAAGTCTTGTTCCGCCCGGCGTCCGATGATTCTGTCCTTGAGGTCGAGTTCAACGTGGAACAGGAGCAGTATCGCGGCCTGATGCTGCGCATGACCTGCGGCCCGGAGTATGGCGTTTACCGGATCTTCCTCGACGGCAAGAATATCCGCCAGCCGGAAGACTACATGGCCGGAGAGAAGATCGAGGACTATGATTTCTATGCCCGGAGCATCGAGGTCAAAGACCACTACCTCGGCAGCTTCAAGCTGACGCCGGGCAAACACACGTTGCGATTCGAATGCGTGGGCCGCAATCCCTTCTCGAAGGGCCGCCATCTGGGCGTCGACTCGGTCCGACTCCGCGAGCGGTGGGACCGAAAGAGAAAGCTCTTGTCCAGCCTGCCTTCTGCCGCAGAAGAAAGGCGGCCGGAAAGCGCCATCGACACGTGGAGCCGGACAGCCGATAGGAGGAGCTGAGTGTGACGACGAATCAGACGGGCGCACTTCGTAGCATAGGGGCGAAGCATGCTTCGCCCTTGCCATACGCCGTGACGGGCGCACTGCAGGCGCTTGCAGGAATCGTCCTGCTGGTGACGGGAAGCGTCGCGGCCGCCGACGGGATCAGTGTCGGGACTCTGCTGGAGGAAATGGTGAACTTTGAGGATCTGGCCCGGCGGCCCGAGCCGTTCTTCAAGCAGGCTATGGCCAGCAGCTACGATCGCAAGAGCCATGAAGGGGGCGTCGCCTGGTTCGACAACTACGATGTGGGCCAGTACGTCCGCACAGAAACGAACGACGGCCGCAAGGAGCACGTGCTGGCGGACCTGACGGGCCCCGGCGCGATCACCCGATTCTGGTCCGCCAATCCCACGAGCGAGAATGTCACGAGGTTCTACTTTGACGGCCAGATGCAACCGGGCATTGAGGTTCCGCTGGCCGCACTGTTCGACGGAACGACTGGGCCGTTCGGGCCGGATTTCTCGTACGTCAGCGGAACGGGCGGCAATCTGTACTACCCGATTCCCTACGCCTCTTCGCTCAAGATCACCGTCGAGGAGAAGGATAAGCCGCTGCGACTCTACTATGAGATCGGCTATCGAACGTATCCGGAAGGCACCGTGGTGGAGACGTTCGATTCGCAGAAGGCCGGTTCGTGGGAAGATGTGCAGACGCGGGTCGCCCGGGCGCTGTGCCGGCCTGAACCCGCGCCAGCGCCGCCGGGATCGGAATGGATCAGCCGGCGTCTGACAGTTCCTGCCGGCCAGACGTGCCGCCTGCCCGACGTGCGTGGTGAGAAGGCCGTGTACAGTTGGTCCGCTCGCGTGCTCGATGCCAAGGAGAGCCTTATATGGGACGACCCGCAGCGGGTCCACAACGCATATCGCTTTCTGATCCTCGAAGTGGCTTTCGACGGCGAAGCCGCCATCGCCACTCCGCTCGGTGACTTCTTCGGCTCCGGTCCCGGCGTGAATCCGTACGAGAACCTGTTCTTCACCGTCGATGAAAGCGGATGGATGACCAGCCGGCTGTTGATGCCGTTCCGCAAGTCGATGAGTCTGAGTCTGACCAACGCCGGCGCGATCCCTTACACCGTCGAGATCAATCTGCACGTTGGAGCGCACACGTTCACGGACCGCAGCTATCATCTTCGCGCCCAGTGGGGAACGCTCAGCCGACAGACTTGGCCGCCTTTCGATACGAATCTGCTGAACACAGCGGGAGAGGGAAAGGTGGTCGGCTCGGTGTACGAACTGGCCAACGACGTGCTCATCTGGTGGGGTGAAGGCGATCAGAAGGTCTTCATCGACGGAGAGTCCTTTCCCAGCACGTTCGGGACCGGGACCGAGGACGACTACGGGTTTGCGTACGGCTACAACGGGCCCTTCACGCGTCCGTATCATGCCCAGACGCGCGTCGACGGCCCGGCCAGCGGCGGCCACATCAGCCTGAATCGCTGGTATGTGCTCGACGCGCTGCCATACCGCAGCTCGGTTCGGTTCGATCAGGAGATCTGGCACTGGATGCCCTGCAAGCCGACGTGGGCGCACGTCGTTTACTGGTATGCCAAGCCGGGCGCGCCGGGGCCGGTGGCGGTCGACCGCCGGACGCTCGCGCCTGTGAACCTCGGTATTCGTGAGAACATGCTCGATCCGTTCGAAGGCGAATTGCTCGCCTTCGAGACCTCCGGCGGGAGGGCACAGAAGGAGCGCCTGGCCAATTGCTCCCGCGCTGAGCATCTCGTCTGGCATGACGCCAGGCCGGGCGAGCGGCTGAAGGTCCATTTCCCCGTGCTGCAGGCCGGACGCTGTTCGATCGAGTTGAACCTCTGCATGTCGCCGGACCACGGCAGGCACAGACTTTCGATCAACGGCGTCGCCGTGGATCAGGACATCGACTGCTACCGGCCCGAACTCTACTGGTTGCACCCCAAGCTCGGCGGGTTCGATCTCGGAGAAGGGCTCAACACGCTGGAGGTCGAAGCGCTGGAGCCGAATCCGAAGGCCTCGGCGAAGAGTCTGTTCGGCTTGGACTACATCTTCCTCATCCGGCAGTGACGAGAGAGCATTCATGAAGCCTTCACTGACGATTCTCCGCAAGTGTCGCGTTCTGGTCGTGGGCATGGTCTTGTTCGCGGCCGTTCCTGTGATGAGCGTGCAGCAGTCGCCCGAGCTGCAAGTGACATCGGATGATGTGTCTGTGTCCCAATCCTGCCGCATCGTCATCCCGCCCGGCACGGTGATCGAGGACAAGAACAACAATGGTGTGATTCACGTCATCGCCTCCCGCATCGAAATCGAGTTTGCGGAGGGTTCCGTTCTCTGTGGCTCACCGCCAGATCGCAGGCCCAATGAATACGCCGGCTACGGTATTCGCATCGAAGGGCAGACCCATGTCGCCATACGCGGTGCCAGGATCAGCGGTTTCTGGACAGCGCTCTGGGCCACCGGCGCCGATGGACTGACGCTGGGAGGAATCGACGCCTCCGACAATCGGCGTGCGTACCTGAGATCGACCCCGGTCGCTGAGGACAGCAGCGACTGGCTCTATCCGCACGACAACGACGACAACGAATGGCTGAGACGCTACGGCGCCGCGATCTATGTAGAGGACGCGAATCACGTCACGGTGCGCTGCTGCACGGTCCGACACGGGCAGAACGCCCTCTGCCTGGACCGTGTGGACGACTCGGAGGTCTACGACAACGATTTCTCCTTCAATTCCGGCTGGGGCATCGCGATGTGGCGATGCAGCCGCAACGTGATCAGCCGCAACGCCTGCGACTTCTGCGTGCGCGGATACAGCCACGGGGTATACAATCGCGGCCAGGATTCCGCCGGCATCCTCCTGTTCGAGCAGAACAACAAAAACACCGTCGCCGAGAACTCGGCCACGCACAGCGGCGACGGGTTCTTCGGCTTCGCAGGACGTGAAGCGCTGGGCCAGACCGGGAACCATCCAGTGGGTTGGCACAAACGGCGCGGCAACAACGGAAACCTGCTCATCGGGAACGATTTCTCCTATGCTCCCGCGCACGGGATCGAGATGACCTTCTCCTTCGGCAACATCTTCTATGGCAACCGCCTTGTCGAGAACGCCATATGTGGGATCTGGGGTGGCTATTCGCAGGACACCCTGATCGCGAGGAACAACATCGAAGGCAACGGCCAGATGGCATATGGGCTGGAGCGAGGCGGCGTGAACATCGAACATGGCAGGGCCAATCGGATCGTCGAGAACGCCTTCGCAAACAATCAGTGCGGCGTGCACCTGTGGTGGTCGGACCCCGGCGACCTGGTGAACACGCCGTGGGCGAGAGCCAATGGAACGGAATCCAGGGACAACCGGATTGTCCGGAACACGTTCACGGGCGATGCACTGGCGTACCACTTCCGCGGATCGAGCCAGGTGACGCTCGGCCGGGACGTGTTTACGGACGTCAAAGAACAGATGCGAAAGGACGAGACTGTCACCATACAAGATGCCTTCGACGCGGAGGTTGGGCCGGTGACGAAGCCCGAGTATCCTGTACGGGGCGTGACGCGCCCGGTGGGAGCCCGCCGGCATCTGTGCGGCCGGCACAACATCATCATGACACCGTGGGGGCCGTGGGATCACGAATCGCCGCTGATTCGCGTGGTTCGAGACGACGGGGACTCCGTCCGATACAGCCTGCACAAGGTGCCGCGCGCCGCACAAATCACGGTGGAGGGGTACGACGTGCAGGGAGAGCTGTCTTGGCCCCAAGACCCGGACCAGCCCGGCACATACACCGTCTCGGCAGCCAAACCCGGCGTCCATCCCTATCGGATCCAGGTCAGAGCAGGCGACTTCGCGGAGCAGCTTCACGGCACGCTCATCTCGGCTGTGTGGGATGTGACTTTCTTCAAGTGGACGGACGATACGGACCCGCGCAAGGATATCGCATCCTGGCGGAAGCTCGCCCATGCGGGGAGTTCCGTCTCTGCAAGGGTCAAACGTCTTGTGTTCAGCTACGCGTGGGGCGGGCCCGGCGAACAGGAGCTTTCGGAGGCTGTCACGGCGGCCCAACTGGGCGGGGATCATTTCGGCATGATCGCCACCACACGTATGCCGCTGGCGGCCGGCGCGTGGGAGTTCGCGACACTCAGCGACGACGGGGTGCGCGTCACCGTCGATGGCCGCACGATCATCGACAACTGGACGTGGCACGGACCGACGCGCGACAGCAGCCTGCTGCATCTGAACGAAGACAAGACCGTCGAGATCGTGGTGGAGCATTTCGAGATCGATGGCTACGCTGCGCTCGAACTGAGCATCTCCGGCCGTTTGTAGCGGTCCCGATGTCCATCAGCCCGTAGAGGCGGAGCATGCTTCGCCCCCACGGTATGCCCTGACGGGCACACTACAAACGGAGGCACTACAGGGCAGATACTAACGGAGCCAGGGAATGTCAACGTCGTAGAGTGGTCGAAACTCCCGGTGCCACTTGAGGCTCCAGAGGTCCGTCAGGATCACCTTTCGCGTCGAGCCGTCCATCAGCGTCGCGTTGATGCCCCGTTCGTGCCGGTTGATCGTGACCCGTGCCATGTCCCAGTTCCAGTCGCCCGGCTCGATGGGGTCTTTCTGCTCCCACCAGTCTTCGGAAGGGGCGGGATCGCCGCTGTTGGGCCAGGACCGGTCGATCAGGCTGATCGGGTTCGTGCCGAACCAGGTGCAGTCACTGACCATCGGGATGTCCGCCGCGTACTTGCCCTGCAAGGTCTTCCACTGGCACTGGGGCCGGCCGCGCCATCCTTCCGTCGACGGCGGATCGACCGAATTGATCCAGAGATTGATGCCGTAGCTGCCGTAGTTCTTGTCGGTGTCGGGGCCGAACTGATGCGCCTCCATGATCGGCCCGGGTCCCCACCGGGCGAAGGTGGTGCCTATCCCGCCGACGGGACCGTTGAGCCTGGTGGCCGAGGGGCAAAGCCGGAACTCGTCGACGTCGCCGTAGAGCCGGCTGAGGTAAGGCATCCAGCCGCCCTGGGGCACGCCCGTCTGCCACACGTTGTGCTCCGTCCAGAATCTGTCGTTGTTGTCGGTCGTGTACATGAAGAAGATCGTTCCCCACTGACGCAGATGGGCCTTGCAGACGGCCGATCGCGCCAGCTTCCTCGCCTTGCTCAGAGCCGGCATGAGGATGCCCATCAGCAGAGCGATGACGGCAATGACGACCAGCAGCTCGATGAGTGTGAAGGCCCTCCTCTGCACCGCTTCCGGACCGGATCTGCCTGTATCAAGCATGGCAGCGACCTCACTACTCAAAGACAAGCGTGCCGAACCTGTTGAAATCGTGAAAGTTGGGACCGACCCTCGCCCAATCCCAGCTTGTAGTTCTGCCGTCGTCATAGTCCATGCGATAGAAATTGGCTCGCCATCGCATCCCCGGCTGTGGCGGAACGCTTTGCAGTGGCTTGAGCAGCTCATACGGAACGAACACCTCGGCCTTCCAGCCGGTCACGCGGGCGCCCGATTGTTTGGGACCGCCCGCGACGGTCGTGGCCTTCCGCGTCTTGCGTCCATCCTCGTAATGCCAGGGCCGCCAGCCGAGGAACTCACCGTCGACGTTGGGAATGAGGATCGGCAGCTCGACCCCGAGCGGAGAAATTTCGTACTCGAAGTAGACTGGATACTGCTGGTCGGGCCAAAGGAAGAACTCCAACACGTCTTCGTGCCACAGGTCGAGGAAATCCTCGTTCATCGTCGCTGTGATCGTGCGGTCCTCGGCCTCCATGAGTACGTAGAGTCCGGTCCGCGAGTAGAGCATTTTGACACGCGTCTCGTAGGGGTGACCGCTGGCGGTGCGCCTTTGGAGCGGTTCCCACGCGGCTTTCTCCCAAGCGGGCGCGTCGCCGCGGCCTGTGACGGCGAAATCGTCTGTCTGCGGTACGCGCAGTACCTTGGCCCGGGGTTCCTGCACATCGCTGCTGAGACCGAAAAGGAGCCGTTCGGCGTTCCCGTGGTAGAGTTTCTGTAACACCTCGTCGGGCAGGAACACGCCGTAGATCATCCAGAAACCCTGTCGGTGGTGCCCGCCGGCACAGTCGAAGTACTCGTCGTCGGTTTCCAGAAACCGGTAGTACATCCGATAGGCATCACGATCGGGAGTGGTGTCGGTGCCGAACATGATGCGATCCTGATACTTCAGAAGGAACCTGCGCGTCGTGTAAGGCTGCCGGCCCAGCTCCGAGATCCTCGCGTCGATGTCGATGTACATGTTCGGATAGCGGTCCAGCCACGTTCCGACGGTCGCTACGTCCTCGGGATTGTTGCCGAAGTGGGCGCAGAGGAACGTTGTGTTCGGGTGTTTGGCAATAGCCCGGTTGCGCTGCTCCAGCAGTTCGTCGCGCGAAGGGAACCGCTCGCCGTGGAACAGCCAGTTCGGATGGGCGTTCAGCTCGTGCCATCGCTCGTTGAAACGGTCCAGCGGCGTGAAGAAGGCCGCCGGGTCGGAGGTGTGAATCATCACCGGCCGGCGATACTTGGCGCACATCTCCCAGACCGGGTCCAGCTTCGGATCGTCGACGGGCACGAGCTTGCCGTCCTTGTAGCGATAGGACAGACCGAGGGACTTGTGGATCTTCAGTCCCTTGGCCCCGGCCCGAAAACTCTCTTCCAATCGCCCGGCTTCGCGCCGGCCCCAGTCCTCGTCGTCAATGCCGCGGAAGTCCAGCAGGGCGAACGTCAGGAACCGGCCGGGATGCGCTTCGTCCAGAGCCTCCAGCGTCTCGGCCAGTCGCTGGCCCCACTGGCCGTCGAGATTGACGACCGTGCGTACACCGGCGGCATCCATCTCGGCCAGATACTGCCCGACTCGGTCGGGCGTCAGGCGATCGGCGCCGCCGCCCAGGTGGTTGTGCACGTCGATGACGGGGTGCGCCGGCTTTTCGACCACGCTCTGTCTCGTTTTCAGCATCGAGCGCGGTTCCCAGTCGGCCAGTCGAAGCGCACGAATGTCGTCGGACGGCTGCGCGCACGCCCACGATGCCAAGCCGCCCACTAATACCAGAGTCAGCCACACGATCGTGCGAGTCCTCATGATGGTTCCTCCCTTTCGTGTCTTCTCGGCAACAACGGTCACAAAGCCCTCCTCATCTTATCGACGCAGAACCGCAGCGGCCACCACGAAAGACGCAACACGACCGCTCCAGTCAACCCCGGCAGCATCTCGGCTTGACAGACGGGCCGGATCTTCGAGTCTGGCGGCCAATGTACCCAGTGCGTCGGCTCGCGATTACCACGAATGGATCGATCACTGCAACGCACTGGCGTGTCGAAGGTTGGGTCTCCGCAGGGGGGGGTATCTGTAAGTGCTGCGATGGGAATTACTTGGGATTCGCCAGAGACTGTTCGTGTCGGAGCATTCGCTGTTTGGTGGCGGTCCCGCCGGGAGCGGAAAAGCCTCCGAGTCCGCCATCGGTGCGGATCACGCGATGGCACGGCACGATCAGCGGGATCGGATTGGCGGCCAAGGCATTGCCCACCGCCCGGGCGGCATGGGGTCGGCGGACCCTCTCGGCGAGTGCGGCATAGGTCAGCGTCTGGCCGGCGGGGATCTGCCGGCAGGCGTTCAGGACCGCACGCTCGAAAGGGCCGCGATCTGTCAGGTCAACCGCCGGATCAGTACGGAAATCGACGTTTTCGCCCTCAAAGTAGGCAGCTATTCGGTCCTGAAGGTCGCGCGCAAGGTCCCTTTCGAAGACCGCGTGCGGCGCGGACGGCCCCAAACTCGCCAGCAGTGCCTTCCGGACAGTCTCCACCGCTGACACGGGAAGGAAGCTCCGACAGACCCCCTCCTCGCTGCAGGCCAAACCGAAATGGCCCCAGCGGGTGCTGAAGATTGTGTATGTTGTCTTGCTCGCGGTCATAGATTCGGTCTCTTGTACCAGGACGTCCGGCGCAGCACACAAATATTCACCCTACGAGCGAAATCCATTGACGCCAAGGCAAAATTCTGATAAGAAAAACAGTTTTCATGAAATTGAACCGGGCTTCCGAGGGCTGATATGGCCGGGAAGAGGGGTCTGCTCGCGGGCAACCTTCGCGTGGAGCGACCAGTTTCTTCCGGCGGCGATAGTCTCTTGACGGCCCGGACAACGCCTGTTGCGGACACACGTGGATTGGGTCTATGTCGTTGGACGACCTGCGAAATCGAATTGACGAAATCGACGGCCAGTTGGTCAAGCTGCTCAACGAGCGAGCGCAAGTGGTTGTGGAGGTAGGTAAGCTCAAGAATCGGACCGAAGGCCCGATCTACGCGCCGGACCGCGAGAAACAGGTGCTAGACAAAATCCGCAAGGTCAATCAGGGCCCCCTGCCCGACCGTACGCTGGTGGCGATCTGGCGGGAGCTGATGAGCGGGTCGTTCGTTTTGGAGAAGCCGCTTCGCATCGCCTACCTTGGTCCGGCCGGGAGCTTCAGCCACACGGCGGCCATGCTCAAGTTCGGTCAGAGCGTCGAATATGAGCCTCTGGCCGATATTCGCAGCATCTTCGACGAGATCGGCAGAGGGCATTGTGATCTCGGGCTGGTGCCGATCGAGAACTCCAGCGGCGGCGGTGTCATCGAGACGCTCGATGCCCTGATCGAGACGGACGTGAAGGTCTGTGCCGAGGTCCTCATGGCCATTCACCACAACCTGCTGGCGAACTGCTCGCTCGAGGAGGTGGAGAAGATCTACTCGAAACCCGAGGTGTTCGCGCAGTGTCGCAACTGGCTGACTGCGACGTTCAAAGAGGCCAAGACGATCCCCGTCGCCTCGACGGCGCGGGCGGCCCAAATGGCGGCCGAGGAGCCGCATGCGGCGGCCATCGGATCGAAGATTGCTGCCGAGCTGTACGGTCTGAAGATGATCTGCGAGAATGTCGAAGACATCGCCAACAACGTCACGCGATTTCTGGTCGTCAGCCGGGAGGATGCCAGGCCGACGGGCGAGGACAAGACCGCGATCCTCTTCAGTACGGCGCATAAGGCCGGCGCCCTGGCCGATGTGCTGGCGGTCTTCAAGCGATACTGCATCAACCTGACGATGATCGAATCGCGACCCAGCAAGAAACGTGGGTGGGAGTATTATTTCTTCGTCGATTTCCTCGGGCACCACACGGAGGAGAGGATACAGATCGGCCTCGAAGAATCGCGGCAACACTGCCTCCAGCTCTCGATCCTGGGCAGCTTTCCGCGCGCCACCGAGTTGTTGTGACAGTCAGGGCCACTATAGGAGAGCACCATGAGAAAGCCGTTTGTCGCCGGTAACTGGAAAATGAACACGGACAGCCATTCGGGCGTGGCGTTGGCCAAGGCCGTGGTCGAGGGTTCGTCGGGACTGGCCGGCAGCAGTGTGGACGTGGCGGTGATTCCGCCTTTCGTATACCTGCCGGCGGTCGGAGCGGCCGTCAGCTCGTCGGGCGTAGCGCTCGGCGCGCAGGATGTCTACTTCGAGGCCAAGGGCGCCTTCACCGGTGAGATCAGCGCTGCCATGCTGAAGGACGTCGGCTGCACTTATGTTCTCTGCGGGCACTCGGAGCGCCGGCACGTGCTCGGGGAGAGCGACGAGCTGATCAACAAGAAGGTGGCCGCGTCGATCTCCGGCGGCCTGCTGCCGATTCTGTGTGTGGGCGAACTGCTCGCCGAGCGCGATGCCTCGCAGACCGAGCAGGTCGTGGAGCGACAAACGCGGGCCGGACTGGCCGGTCTCAGCGCCGAGAAGATCGGGGCGGTCACGATCGCCTACGAGCCGGTCTGGGCCATCGGCACGGGACGGACGGCCACCCGAGAGCAGGCGCAGGAGGTCCATGCATTCATCCGCAAGCTGCTGGCCCGGATGTACGACAAGTCGGTGGCCCAGGACATGCGGATCCTCTACGGCGGATCGGTCAAGGCGGACAACGCCGAGGAATTGATGGGACAGCCCGACGTGGACGGTTGCCTGGTCGGCGGCGCCAGTCTGAAGGCCGACGATTTTGTGCAGATCATCGAGGCGGCCGCTTGAGAGGCCCGCACGCCGGCCGAAGCGCGACCGAGATCGAGAGATAAGACGATTGAGTGATGTGTGTTTGGGGCACGAATATGACTGTTTTACCGATACTGGCAGTGGGCATTCTGATGAAGCTGGTGGCCGTGCTGTTTGTCCTCGTGGCGATTGTGCTGATTCTGGTGATTCTGATCCAGAAGGGTCGTGGGGGCGGTCTGACCGCGGCCTTCGGGGGCGGCATGGCCGGCGGTCTGCTGGGCTCGAAGACCGGCGACTTCCTGACCTGGGTGACGATTGTCCTGGTGGCGGTCTTTCTGCTCCTGGCCGTGGTGCTGGGCAAGCTCTACAAACCGGAGATCGGTGACTACGGCGCCCCGCCGGCAGTGACCACGCAGCAGCCGACCGCAGAGACGCCGAGCCCGGCCGTCCCTGAGCCGGGCCCGCAGGGCGGCGCCGGCACGAGTGCGGACGCCAACGGAGCGGGCCTGTAGCCGACGCGGTTTTCTGGAAGGTCTGTCGTGTGGTCGCATGGCAGACCGGACGCATCGGAGCTTTGGAAGGCATCAGACTATGCTCAACAGCATGACCGGATACGGAGCGGCCGAAGGTCAGCTTGATGCGATCTGTTATGCCGTCGAGATCAAGGCGGTGAACAATCGCTATCTCAAGACCATCATCAAGCTACCCGAAGCCGTCGCCTTTCTGGAGGACGATGTCGACAAGCTGTTGCGCAAGAGTCTCTCACGGGGCACGATCAACTGCGTGGTTCGACTCAAAGGGGTCTCCGCCAACGCCCTTTTCGAGATCGACGAGGCGGCCTTGCGGGCCATTGTCGAACGGCTGAACGCCGTCGGGGCGTCCGTCGGCGCCAGCGGTATGATCGACCTGGCCAGCCTTCTGAACCTGCCCGGTGTCGTCTGTCCGGTGGTGCCCGATGAAGAAGAAAGTCACAGGGTCCGCGAAACGGTGCTGGCCATTGCCAAAGAGGCGATCGGCAAGCTGCAGCAGATGCGCGAGGCGGAAGGACGGTTTCTCGAAGCGGATCTGAGGGGCAACTGCCAGGCGATGGCGCAGGAGTTGCAGTCAATCCGGCTCAAGAGCGACGGCGTGATCAACGAATACGCCCGGCGATTGCGAAGGCGGGTGGACGCCTTGTTGGCCGAGGCGAAGCTGAAGCTGGATGAGGAAACTCTGGCGCGCGAGGTGGCGGTTCTCGCGGATCGCTCGGACATCTCGGAAGAGATCGCGCGGCTGGATGCGCACTTGCAGCAGTTCGGTCAGATCTGCGAGACGGAAGGCCAGGCCGGTCGCCGGCTGGACTTCCTCAGTCAGGAGATGCTTCGGGAGGCCAACACGATGGCGAGCAAGGCGGCGGACGCCGAGATCGTCCGGCGTGTCGTCGATATGAAGTGTCTCATCGAGAGACTGAAAGAGCAGATCCAGAACGTCGAATGACGGGTGACGCGTTCGGGCCGGGCCGGTCGATCCTGTGCCTTCGACTGTGACTATGAAAACCAACGCCGTCCAACGGAGAAATCGTCGTGGCCGAGTGATCGTCATCAGCGGTCCGTCCGGCGTGGGCAAGAGCACCATCTGCCGGGAGGCGCTCCGGCGGCTGAAGAACGTGCATTTGAGCGTGTCGCTGACGACCCGCCCGCCCGGACCGAACGAGCAGAACGGGCGCGATTACTGGTTCGTCTCCGAGCAGGAGTTCCGCGAGCGGATCGAACGGGGCCTTCTCCTGGAGTACGCGAATGTGTTCGGGAACCTGTACGGTACGCCGAAGGACAAGGTGGACGAGGCCCTGGAGGCCGGACAAAGCGTCGTTCTCGAAATTGACGTTCAGGGGGGCAAACAGGCCAAGGCGGTCTATCCGGACGCGGTGATGATCTTCATCCTGCCGCCCGATGAGAATGCACTGGCCGAGCGCATCGGGCGACGGGGGCGTGACAGCGCCGAGGTCATCCGCAAGCGCCTGGACAAGGCCGGCGCCGAGATCGCCTCGGCCCGGGAGCATTACGACCATATGGTCATCAATGAAGATTTGGAGCGTGCCATCGACGACGTGGTCGGGATCATCGAGCAGGCCCTGGACGGCGGGGCGTCACCGCGTCGACGAGGCAGTTCCGTTGGAGAACACTGATGCTGGATCAACTCAAGAGTGCAGAAGTCGTGAACAAGGTGGGAGGGCGGTTCAAGCTGGCCGCTCTGGTACAAAAGCGTATGGCCGAGCTGCTCCAGGGTTCGCGCCCCCTGATTGACGACGCGACGGGGCTGACCATGCTGGAGATCGTGGCCCAGGAGATCCTCCAGGACAAGATCGCGATTGAGGGAGGCACGGGCCCGGGCAAGGGCAGTGACGCCGACCAATGGAGGCTGAAGCTGTAGGGTTGTTTTCGGGTTCGGGACAGACCGGACCTGTCGCCGCGTGCATATGGCCGAGAAGCGCAACATCCTGCTGGGGGTCACCGGAGGGATCGCCGCCTACAAGGTGGTGGACCTGGCGAGCAAGCTGACTGCGGCCGGTGCGGCGGTGCGGACGGTGATGACCGAGGGGGCCTGCCGGTTCGTGGGGCCCAAGAGCTTCGAGGCCGTGACCCGCGCGCCGGTGTATACCACACTCTGGAGCGCCGCCGACGAGCACAGCAGCGCCCACATCGCCCTGGCCGACTGGGCGGATGTCGTGGTCGTCGCGCCCGCGACCGCCGACATTATCGGCAAGGTCGCCCATGGCATTTGTGACGACCTGCTGAGCACGACCCTGTGCGTCTGCTGGGCCAAGCCGACGCTGTTGGCGCCCGCGATGAACAGCCGGATGTGGGCCAGCCCCATCGTTCAGGCCAACGTGCAGACGCTGACGAAACTGGGCTATCAAATGGTCGGTCCGGGCACGGGACGCCTGGCCTGCGGGACCGAGGGCGCCGGGAGGATGGCTGAGCCGAGCGAGATCCTCGCGGCCATCGAGGCGCTGGCGGGCAAGAATCCATAGGCCCGACACGACCCACGGAGAAGAACGAGAGTCGTCCATGCGTTTTCTCATCACAGCCGGCGGCACGCGCGAGTACATCGACCCCGTTCGCTTCATTTCCAACGCCAGCAGCGGGCGGATGGGCTATGCCCTGGCGGCCGCGGCGCTGAGAGCGGGCCATAAGGTGACGCTGATCACCGCGCCGACGGCGCTGAAGCCGCCGGTGGGTGCCAGACTCGTTGCGGTCGAGAGCGCGCGTGAGATGTTTGCGGCGGTGAAAGAGCACTTCCCGAGATGCGATTGCCTGGTCATGGCGGCCGCCGTCTCCGACTTCACGCCCGCGCGTCCGTCGAAAACGAAGATCAAGAAGGGGCAAGGTGGGCCAAGGCCCACCCTACAGCTCAAACCGACCCCCGACATCCTCCGATGGGCCGGCAAACACCGTAGGGTGCGCACTGCACACCACCGCGCGCAGCTCGTCGTTGGCTTTGCCCTGGAAGACCGCAACCTGCGCGCCCACGCCGAGCGCAAAATGCGCCACAAGCGCCTCGACATGATCGTCGCCAATGCCCCGGCCGCCATCAACGCCGAAGCCTCGACCGTCCACATCAAGACGCCCAATTCCGAATGGTTCGAACTGCCGCCGGCGCGCAAACACACCACGGCGCGACGCATCATTCGTTTGGCGGAGGAGCTGTAGAGACTCCTTTCCCTACGCCACTGAGATGGCGGAAGCGTCGTTCACCATAAGGAAGCGATGTAGCCGGCGACCAGGATAAGGAGCAGAACGCCGGTACTGAAGAGGGCCAGAGCATGGTGACGGTTGAACCGGTCGGCAAAGGGACGCAGGGGGCCGCGCGCCAGTGCGGGCCGTTTGCACAGCGTCAGACCCGAGACCACCCACCAGAGACCTGTGATCAGGGTTGCTGAGATGATGACGAACTCGACGATGTCCATGTCGCTGTAGTGGCGCATCCTGGCGAGTTGGTACAGCTCAGCGCCAGCGGTCCCGGCGAGCAATCCGGGGCCGCACAGGACGGCGGTGGCGAGGATTGCCGAGCCGATGACCAGAGCGGGATAAAGCAGCCATTTCTGGGCGCCGAGGTTCTCGTCACCGGCCGCCGCCAGGGCGGCACGCGAAGTGATGAAACTGGCGGCAATGAAGACCAGCAGGAGCGGACTGGCCAGGAATAGCAGGAATCCTGCCAGCAGGAGGGCAAAGGAGATATAGGCGAGACGCCAGTCTTCGGAATCCGTTCGGAGTTTGAGTATCAGCTTGCCCCACCAGCCGAGTGCCTCCGGCGGTACCCACTGCCTCGGACTGCCGAGACGTGCCAGCACACCCTCAAGGGCGCTGGACGAGACAGGTTGGGGCGTGCCTTCGAGCTCCCGCTCGATATGCGCCGCGATGTTCTGCTCGACTTCGTCGCGGTCTAGAGATCTTGACCATCGCAGATACGTTCGGACCTGGCGCAGGTAGTCGTCCAGACCCTTTCTCGCAGTCTCACTGAGCTCGACCATGGTCATTCCTCTCGTTTCAATCCGTCTGCTCCCGTCTTCATTTTCGCCCAACAGTCGTTCATGCGGACCAGAATACCTCTGCCCTTCTCGGAAAGTGTGTAGTACTTTCGCGCGGGACCTTCCGCCGACTCCTCAATGGTCGTCTCGACAAACCCCTCCCGGCGCAGTCGGCTCAGGATCGGGTAGACGGTGCCCTCGCTGATCACCAGGGCGTCAATCCCGCGGAGCTGACGCACGATGTCATAGCCGTACAGACGTGTGCCGTCGATGGCGTTGAGTATACACAGCTCCAACATGCCCTTGCGTAACTGCGTGGACCAGTTGTCGAAGAATCGGTCATCCATAGGAGGAACTATAATGCATTGCAAGGTAGCTGTCAATGCAAATTACTGAGATTTGCAGAAAATTCTTCTGCCTTGGTCGCGATCAGCGCAGGTACAAGCCCCGAGGTGCTCTGGGCCGCACGCTCGGGCGGGCACTGGGTCAGGCTGGAAGGGCCGTCAACGCCTTTGGAGCCTCAGACCGTCAGTCCGTGATCCCCAGGTCGTGCTTGGTCAGGATGGACTCGAAGACGTAGCCGGCGCCGGCGATGTTCTCCCCGGCGCCCTGTTTGCGGTCGATGACGGCGACGATCTTCTTGACCGTCGCTCCGGCGTCCGTGATGATCTTGGCGGCTTCAAGGACCTGGCCGCCGGTGGTGGCGATGTCCTCGACGAGCAGCACGACGTCGCCCGCCTTCAGGACGCCCTCGACCATCTTGCCGGTGCCGTAGCCCTTCTTGCTGTTGCGGATGATTACCCAGTTCTTGCCGGTCTTCATGGCGGTGGCCGCCGCCAGAGCCACGCCCCCCAGCTCGGCGCCGGCGATGAGCGTCACGTCGTCGGTCATGTGTCTGGCGAACTCGGCCCCCAGAGCCTTGAGAATGTCCGGACAGGTCTCGAAGAGATACTTGTCGAGGTAGTACCTGCTCTTCTTGCCGCTGCGAAGCGTGAAGTCCCCTTCGAGGTATGCCGTCTCTTTGATCCGCCTGATCAGTTCTTTTCTATTCACGTGAAGCCATCTCCTTAGACATTGAGTTCAACGCGGCGGTTGAGCTGCCTGCTGTATCGTTTGCGGATGGGGGCGACGATGGTTTTGATGAATTCGTCCACTTGCTGGGGCGCGCGTCCGACGTAGGCCTGGGGGTCGAGCACCTTCTCGAAGTCGATCCTGGCGAAGGCGATGTCGGCCCGGAGCCGGCCGATCAGGTCGTTGGGTCTACCGAAGGTCTTGACCTGAGCGGCGGCGGCCTGCGAATGCAGGCGGATTTTCTCGTGCAGTTCCTGCCGGTTGCCGCCTGCCTTGACGGCCGCCATGAGGATGTTCTCGGTGGCCATGAACGGCAGCTCGGCTTCGACATGGGCTTCGATCACCTGCGGATACACCACCAGGCCGTCGAAGACGTTGATCAGGATCTGGAGGATTCCGTCGACCGCCAGAAATACCTCGGGCAGCACGACGCGCCGATTGGCCGAGTCGTCCAGCGTCCGCTCGAACCACTGCTCCGATGCGGTCATCGCGGGACTGGTCGCCAGGCTCAGCACGAGCCGGCTCAACGACGTGACGCGTTCGCACCGCATCGGGTTTCGCTTGTAGGCCATCGCAGACGAGCCGACCTGCGATTTCTCAAACGGTTCCTCCATCTCCTTGAGGTTCGCCAGCAGGCGGATGTCATTGCAGACCTTGTGGGCCGATTGGGCGATCGAGGCCAGCGCGTTGACGACGAGCATGTCGAGCTTGCGCGAGTAGGTCTGGCCGGTGACGGGGCAGAGCTTCTTGAAACCGAACGCCGTCGCGACGTCCTTGTCGAGCTGCTTGACCTTGTTGTGCCGGCCTTCAAACAGCGCCAGGAACGACGCTTGCGTCCCGGTCGTGCCCTTGACGCCGCGGAACGGCAGGTTCTCGATGCGGTACTCGACCTCCTGGAGGTCCATCGTGAACTCCTGGCACCACAGCGTCGCGCGTTTGCCGACCGTCGTCAACTGAGCCGGCTGAAAGTGCGTAAACCCCAGCGTGGCCATCGCGCGGTGTTTCTCTGCAAACCGGCCGAGCAGGTCGATCACCGAAGCCAGCTTGCCCGCGACCAGGTGCAGCGCCTCTCGCATGATGATCAGATCGGTGTTGTCCCCGACGTAACAGCTCGTGGCGCCGAGGTGGATGATCGGCGCCGCCTTCGGCGCTGCGTCGCCAAACGTGCGGATGTGGGCCATCACGTCGTGGCGCAGCTCCTTCTCATACCGGGCGGCCTTCGCGAAATCGATGTCGTCCAGGTGGCGGGCCATCTGATCGATCTGGTTCTTCCTGATGTCCAGACCGAGCTTCTTCTGGGCCTTGGCCAGTTCGAGCCAGAGCCGGCGCCACGTGCTGAACTTCTTCTGCGCGCCGAAGAGGGCCGCCATCTCGGGCGACGCGTTCCGTTCGACCAGTGGACTGGTGTAGAATGTTCTCTCTGTTGCCATTTCCTTGCTTCTCCCAATCGCAGGGCCTATTCGACCGACAGGACCTATAGCTTCTCGGCGAGGAGACGCTCGATCTCTTCGACGTCGTCTTCACTGAGGTTCCAGCCGGAGGCCTGCACGGTTTCCTCGATCTGGTCGGGCCGTCGAGCGCCGACGATCGCGGCGGTCACCTCCCGGCGTCGCAGCACCCAACTGATCGCCAGTTGTGAACAGGTCCGTCCGTGTCTCCGGGCGATCTTCTTCAGTTGCTCGACCAGCTCCAGCGTCGCGCTGAACCGAGGCTCCTGGAAGTCGGGATGTCGCCTGCGATGATCGTCCGGCGCCAGGGCCGCGAGCCTTTCGTGGCTGAACTTGCCCGTGAGCAGTCCTCGCTGCATGGGGCTGTACACCACGACGCCCATGTGATGCTGCGCGCAGTAGGGCAGCAACTCCTCTTCCGCTTCCCGGTGGAGCATGCTGTAGGGCGGCTGCAACGACGCGGGCGGGTGAATCCGGCGGATGCGTTCGAGCTGAGCGACGCTGTAGTTGGACACGCCGATGTAGCGGACCTTGCCCTCATCGACCAGGCGGGCCATCTCCTCCCAGGCCCGTTCTACTCCCTCGTCGGGATCTGGCCAGTGCATCTGGTACAAATCGATGGTCTCGATGCCCATGCGTTGGAGGCTGGCGTGGCACTCTCGGCGGATGCTCTCGGGCTTCAGACAGGGAACCTTCTCCTTCTTCTCATTCCAGAGCAGGCCGCACTTCGTGGCGATGTAAGGCCTGTGCTTCGTCTGTCGCAGCGCCTGACCGACCAGCTCTTCCGAATGGCCAAGGCCATAGGCGGGAGCCGTGTCGATCCAGTTGATGCCTCGATCGAGCGCCGCCAGGATCGCGCCCAGGGCTTCTTCATCGTCCTGCGGGCCCCAGCCGAACTGCCACGGACCGCCCATCGCCCACGTGCCCAGGCCGACGGTGGTCAACGGCATATCGGTATCGCCCAGTTTGCGTTTCTGCATGTCGATTTCCCCAACGCGGTGTCGGTGATCGCCGCGATCAGCCACGCCGTAGAATAGTCTGTGCCGACAGCCTTTTCAATCGCTTTGTGGGATTCGCCCGATTCTGGCCGGAGCACTCCCGCGGGACCTTTCTATGGAAGGCCATCCGTATCGGCGCACACGACGGCGAGTCGTGGGCGGGCAACAGCGGATGCGATGCCCAGTGTGGAAGCGTTTCTTCAGGCCTGCGATCACCCGGATTATCGGGCTTGTGTCCGCCTTGCCGTCCGCCAGGCGGTTCAGATCACGCCGGCGCGAGCGATCTTGACCGTGACGGGATTTCGCCTAAGGCCGGTCTTGTCGATAGCCGATTATTACCTATGTTTTAAGAGGGCCTCAGCCCGCCGTCCTGCCCGGAATACACCGAGCCGATGGGGTCGGTTGTGCCGAAGGGAGGGCGGGGCAGGGATAGTGTTCGGTCGTCGCTGCGGACCAGGGAGCCGAGCGGCGTTCGAGCCCCCGCAAGAGCGCCAACTTTAGACGTATATTCGGGAGGCTCATATGAGCGAAATCGTCATGCTGGAAGGGCATGAATCCCAGTCCGTCCTTCAAACGGTGGCGGGCGAGCACGCGCCGGCGATCATGTCTTACCTGTCGAAGGAGAAGTGGCACGTGGCGAAGGTCGTCATGCGCGAGCTTTCCGGCGGCAAGCTCTACGTCGAAGGTTGTCACTCTTCGGGAAGGCCTCACCCGATCAACATCCGCATCGATCAGCCGGTTGGCGTGAATTTCAAACACGCCTATGGCAAGTTCGTCTTTGACACCAGCGTCGTAGCGCTGGAGCCCTCCTCTGATCCGGAGGCCGGCGGCACCATCGTCCTGGCCGTGCCTGATCGCATCGGGGTGGTCCAGCGACGCAGCTACTTCCGCGTCAACGTACCCGAATCGCTCAAGGTCAAGGTGGTGCTCTGGCATCGAACCAGCCAGCGGAAGTCGAAAGGGTCGGGCCAGGAGTACTTCGAAGGCCGACTGATGGACATCTCCGCGGGCGGAGCCCAGTTGACCGTTCCCCTGAAGGCGCCCGGAAGTGCGGATGCCGCAGGGGTGGCCGAGTCCGAATTCCGCAAGGGGCAGTTCATCGGGGTCCGGTTCACCCCAATGCCCTATGAGACGCCTCTGATGTTCAGCGCCCAAATCCGCAACGTGCTGCCGACCGCCGACCGGACGGCGTTGTGCCTGGGTCTGCAAATCGTGGGTCTGGAGGCCAGTGACGAGGGCCGAGAGGTGCTGTCGCGTCTGGCGGCGGTTGTGGACCGCTACTACCAGATCAACCAGTCCGCCGGCGTCCATCAGGAGATGCATCGGCCGGAGCCTGGTCCGAACCCCGCACACATCCCGGCCGGGGCCCTGCAATAGCGGCACTACCCGCGCACTTCGGAGTGGCCTGAGGACGGAGCGGCCGCGCCTGTAGCGACATCGACGAGATGATGCCTGCCCGGGTGCGCCTGGAGGTAGAGCCATCGGGCCAGTCCGCTGCCCGCAAAGACCAGGAAGATTAGCAGCAGGGCCGTCTGCAAGCCCAACCACAGCACGATGCCCAGAAACAGCAGCACCCTCATCAGATAGCCGAACGGCTGCTTGCCCCTGAGATAGAGGTTCAGGACGTGCGGGTATCGGATGCGACTGACCATGAGAACGGCAACCCCGAGTGTCAGGAACGGCAGCGCAAAGATCGCCGCATTGAGGGTAGGCATCACCTCCTCGTGAAAGATGACCAGGCTGACAATCGTCCCGGCCGCCCCTGGGCTTGGAAGGCCCGCAAAGCTCATATGCGCCGCTTCGTTCTCTTCGTTTTCCACGTTGAAACGGGCCAGACGGATGGCTGCGCAACTGATGTACGCCAGGGCCGCCAGCCAGATGAAGCGATGAAACAGGCTCCCGCTCAACGGGGTCGTCAGTTCCTGGTGGACCTGGATGGCCTTGAGCATGATGAAGGCCGGTGCCACGCCGAAGCTGACCATGTCACACAGACTGTCCAGTTGGCCGCCAAAGCTGGAGGTGGACTGGCTCATCCGGGCCAGACGACCATCGAGCATATCGGCAACCATCGCCAGCAGGATCATATAACCGGCCATCGCGATATACGAGGAGCCTGCCGTGCCTCCTTCCGCTCCTCGACTCGCGAAAACGATTGCGGTAAACCCGAAGACGCCGTTCAGTATGGTGATCAGCGAGGGCAGCACGGTAATGTACTTGACCCGCTGGTTGCGCATCCGCCTCAGGAACCGGTCTTTGTCTCGTTTCGGCCTCGATCTGAGTCGTCTCACTTTCCATACCTCAATAGAGGAGTAACGCCTGCCTTGACGGCATCCCCGATGCAGACCAGACACTCGATTGGCATGCTCGCGGGCACATAGAGTTCGGTTCGAGAACCGAATTTGATCATGCCGAACGCCTGGCCCTGGCTCAAGCTGCCGCCTTCCTTCGCTTCGCAGACAATGCGTCTGGCGATGGCTCCGCTGACCTGCCGCACTACCAGACGTTCCTTGGGTTCCTCAGTCCGCACCAGGGTCAGCGTGTTCGACTCGTTGACCTTGGCCGACAGGGGGTTCATGGCGTTGAGGTAACTGCCTTTGCGATAAGCAATTGTCTCGACCCTGGCGCTGCACGGGGATCGGTTGATGTGCACGTTGAAGATGCTCAGGAAGATACCGATCCGCAGAGCGGGTCCTTCGAGGAATTCGTTCTGTTGCGTCTGCTCGATATCCGTTACCCTGCCGTCAGCCGGAGCGACAAATAGCATCTCGTCCCGTGGTGCGTTGCGTCGAGGGTCCCGGAAGAACATCAGAGCCCAGACCAGTACGACCGCCAGGATGGCCTCCGTCACGACGACAGCCCACAAAGGTGTGTGCGCCGACCCTCCGAGGGCGACCGCCAGCATGGCCGCGACGACGAGAACGGGGTAGACGACCACCTGGGGCCATCCATACCTAGTCAATGGTATCCTCATAGGCCGGATATGATAGACCCGGCCGGTGGTGCGGGCAATAGAAAAGGCCGATCCTCCGCCCAATCGGCCCTGTCACAAGAAACCACAAAAAGACGTGTGCGGGCAGATAGTCCGTCGGGCGGTTCTATCCGACCGGGCACTCTGTGGTGCAGGGACCGGAGCCCTCACTTCGATCCCTGGCGCCTCTACCACTAAGGACGCAATCGGGGCCATGTTGTTACGGATTTGTGCGGATTATTTTCAAAACGACCGCTGCGGCCGGTCCGGGGGCGTCAAGCGCCCTCAATATGCGACAAAAGTTGTGGAATCTATCCTTGACGGTCTGCGGCGGAGATTGTATTTTCTTGCATTTCCCAAGGCCGGGAGAAGTACGGACAGTGACCGCGCCGATCTGGCGGACTCTGGTAGAAAACCTGGCGAAGAGAGCCCATGAGCCTTCTCGGCGGCAAGCCGGCAGGTCTCGATGAAGAGATAACGGAAAAGGAGAAGCAACGAAATGGTCGAATTGAGAAAACTGACAGCGAAACTGGGCAGCAGCAGGCGCGGACGCGCGACGGAGACACCCGGCGTCCAGGTCAATCCCGCCGGCTACCTGGAACGTGGCTGGGTCATCGCCAACCACAAGCTGGTGTCGTTCCACGCCGCCTTCATTTCGTCGGTTCTGAGCCTTCCGGCTGCGGAGCTCAGCACGCGAGCCGCTGCGGGCGAGAACATCAAATACGTGGTGCTGAACTTCATGTTCTCCCCGTGGCACATGGAACTGTGGATCTCGCTGGTGATTCTATATCTGTCGTGGCACATCGCCATCGCGATCCACGAGATGGGCCATTTCCTGACCGCCGCCAAACTGACGGCTCTGAACAAGGATTCGCAGGAGAAGGCCGACAAGGCCCTGGCCGGCGGCAGCAAGTTCGGCTACTACGCTCAGATGTTCCTTTTGATCCCGTCGGGCAAGTTCTATGGCGTTCGGAAAGAGAACGGCAACTTCGCTCCCGATGCTCCGTACAATCTGGCCGTGTCCGCCGCGGCGCCGGTGTGGAGCCAGTGGCTCGCCACCTTCTTCCTGCCGATTGCCGCCTTCTTCATCATCGTGGGATTGTGGGCAGAGCAGGATTGGATGATCTACATCGGCCGGTTCTTCCTGGCCCCGGGCATCGTTGGGCTGCTGGACAGATTCCTGGCCGACCCGGGCAAGCTCAAGGAATTCCGCACACGCGAGAAGATCGCCGCCGAGCAGGCCGCTCGCGCCGCCGCTGCCGCCTCGAAGGAGAGTTGGCCAGTACAGGTCACCGCGGTCAAGCAGAAGCTGCTGACCACGCGTATGCAGTCCGTCACCTTGAAGGATGGCAGCCGCGTCGCGGCCCCTTGGCAGTTCCGAAACTGCGCCATGGGCGGCCGACACACCGAGAAGGAATACCCCGAAAGCAACATCTCCATGCAGGAAAGCATGTTCATGCCGCTTTCGCCGAAGACCTATGAAGACGCCCAGGAAATGACCGTGAAGCTCCAGTACCGCCTCAAGGAGATTATCGAGGCGGCCCCGGGCGCCAAGGTGATGGGTGTCGGTCTGGAAGGCGGCATCGCGCCCTACATCGACAAGGAGCAGGGCGACAAGGTGCCCGAGCAGAGGATGTGGCGATTCATGAAGCAGGCCATTCTGGACTGCGAGTACGTCCCCGGGGTCGATGTCGCCATCGCCCTCGACCCGGCCTGCTCCGAACTCGAGAACGCCTATCGTGAAGAGCGCGGCGAGCCCGACTCCGTCGGCATGTACCGCTTCTGGCGTGACAAGGACAAGGTCGAGATGAGCCGTGACGACATCCTTAACCTCTTCAAGGAGGCCATGCAGGCGGGTATCCCGGTTTTGTCGATCGAGGATGGCTTCGGTGAGCGCGACCATCAGGGCTGGAAGAACATGATGAAGGAGCTTGGCGACAAGATCTTCATCATCGGCGACGACTTGGTCACCACCAAGGATTCGAACATCGAGAAGTGCGCCAAGAATGGCGAAATCAACGCTACGCTGATCAAGGCCAACCAGATCGGCACTCTGACCGAGACCGTGCTGGCCATGCTGACCTCGCTGGCCTACGGCGCCGAACTGGTGATCTCGCACCGGTCCAAGAGCCCGAACGATCCGTTTGAGGCGGAGATCGGTGCTGCGATGAACGCGCTGGGCGTCAAGTGCGGCGGCGGCGCCAACACGGAGCGCCTCCAGAAGTATGGCCGCATGATGGAAATCCTCGCCTTGGCCCGCGCTACACAGCGACAGACCACAGCCGAGGAGCGCAAAGAGCTCGAGGCAAGCGTCAAGGACTTGGTCAAGACGTTTACCGGACGCGACGACGTCACGATTTCCCCGAAGGCGGCCGATATCGATCTGACCAGCCTTCTGATGAAGATGCTGGCGATCGAGGCGGTCAGCGGCACCGAAGAGGCGACCAACGCCGGTATCCCCTCGGCAGCCGCCACGCTCTTCCTCGGCAAGAGCGGCATCATTCGGTTCAAGGGTTCCACGCCTCTGGGCACTTCCGCCGGCGAGGACGAAGCCATCCACTACGTGGACAGTATCATCGAGCCGTGCGAGAGCACCAAGAAGTATCCCGACCTGTTCAAGGACGCCGGCGACGGCACCTTCCGCTTCAAGAAGGATGTCAAGTCCGATGCGGTCCGGGGCAAGAACGATGAGAAGCTCCTGGCCCTCTGGAGGAAGTCCCGCCGGTACGAGGGTAAGGGTTGCATGGACGCCGTCCAGCACATTGAGACCGTGCTCGCCAAGGCCTTCGTCGGCAAGCGCGTCGGCTCGTTGGGCTCGCTGCTCGACACCGACCGCCAACTGCTCGCTCTGGAACTGGAGCAGGCGATGGCCGCCGGGCGCATCAGCAAGAACGCCTCGAACGACGAGAAGATCCATGCCATGCAGCGCAAAGGGCTGCTGGGCATGAACGCCATCCTGTCGATGTCGCTGGCTCTGGGCCGGGCGGTGGCGGCAGCGGATGGTCGCGAACTGTGGCAGCTCACTCGCGACATCGCCAGCGACACCATGGCCAAGTTCATCGTCACCAATGGCGGCAAGAAGAGCCTAGCCGAGCTCAAGAAGTTGGACTTTGACCAGTTGACCACGCAGTACCGGCAGACGGCGGGCGAGTGCGTCAAGAGCGGCAAGACCGTCTACGAACTGCTGCGAGCGCAGTTGCCCGTTTACCCGGTATAGACGCAGAACGGCGGCGCGTCCGGCCCGGCGAAAGATTCCAGCCGGACCGGGCGCGCGGCCGATAAACCCAGTAAGACCGGACACCTCAACGTGAAGGCCCGGCTGAACGGTGGATTCAGAGACAAGATCGGCAGGTGTGGGTCTCTCCGCGACATGGAGACGGACCACGCCTGCCGTAACTTTGACTGCGGCCTATGCAGAGTCAAAAGATCGTCCACTTCCTGCTCTTTGTGGCCTTCTTCAGCGTCGGTGCTGGTGCACTTGGAGGAGCGGCCCTGTGCGACGACCTGATTCTCTACTGGCGAAACGAACAGCTTGTCAGGGATGCTCACCTCTCGCTGGATCGCCTCCGATCGCTCAACGACGAGTACGATGCACTGCTCAAGGAGCTTCAGGACGATCCGAGCCTGCTGAAGCGGATCGCTCCGGCCACCTTGGGCACGCCGCCGGAGGACCCCAACGCCGTCTATCCAAAAGCGAGGGCGCAGGAACTGGCCGTGGCGCGCCGGGCGCTGATGGACGAGACCGGACAGGGGCCGAGCGACGCTACCATTCCAAAGTGGCTCCAGCGGTGTAGCGAGCCGAGGCATCGGATTGCCCTGTTCCTGGCCGGGGCTGGACTGGTGCTGGTCTCGCTGGTCTTCTTCACGCCCAAGGCCGATGCCGCGGATTGACGGGTATTGCCTTGATTCCGGGGTGGGTCGCAGACCGCAGAACCCGAGCCGCGAGACCTTGTTTCGCAAGAAAGTGGTAGAGGGGCCACAAAAAACCTTGCATGAGCCAATGGATGTGATACACTGAAAGCTTAGGGTATCGCCCTCGGGCAGGTAGCTCAGTTGGTAGAGCAACGGACTGAAAATTCGTGTGTCGCCGGTTCAACTCCGGCCCTGCCCATTGCTGTAAGTCGTTGGCTGCTAACTGACACCTCCCAATCTCAGATCAAACTCCATACTTCAGACTCTCCTGGATCCACCCGCCGCCGAGAAGACATCCATCCGAATACACGACGGCCCCCTGGCCGGGTGTCACCGCATCGATCGGTTCGTGAAATCGGACCTCGAACGTGTCGTCAGCCGTCAGAGTGATCCTGGCCGGGGCGCCGCGATGATTGTAGCGGATTTTGACGGTGGCATCGAACGACGCGGGCACATCCACTTGCCAATTGGCGCCGCGAGCGGTCAGACCGCCGGCCAGCAGCTCCTCGCGAGAACCGAGCGTCACGACGGCATTGTCCGGGTCGATCCCGATGACATAGGCGGGTCGGCCCATCGCCACGCCGGTCCCGCGGCGCTGCCCGATCGTGAATCGGCCGTAGCCGTCGTGTCTGCCGACCACCCGCCCACTGGAATCCACGATATCGCCAGGCCGCAGGGCCCGGCTGCCCCGGGCCTCCAACAGGCTGGCGTAGTCGCCGTCGGGGACGAAGCAGATATCCTGGCTGTCGGGCTTGTCATGGACTTCCAGACCCAAACCGTTGGCGATCTTCCGGACCGCCTGCTTGCTTTCCAGATCTCCTACGGGAAACAGGATTCTCCCGAGCCACGGCCTGGGAAGGCGAAAGAGAACGTAGGACTGGTCTTTGCCGGCCGCCCGAGCTGCAGCGATTGTCGGATGCCCCCCTCGGTCGGTGATCCTGGCGTAGTGCCCGGTGGCCACGTAGCGAGCCCGGAGGGAATCCGCCAGTTCGAACAGCCGCCCGAACTTCACGCATTCGTTGCACCGGATGCACGGATTGGGAGTCCGGCCGTTCTCATAGTCCTCGACGAAACTGTCGATGATCGCGGCGAAATCCTCGGCGACCGACAGGACGCGAAACGGAATCCCCAGCTTGGAGGCGATGTTTCTGGCATCCGCGGCGTCCTGGGAACTGCAACAGGAGTGGTCGTTGCCGCCGTAAGCCCGATCCGTCTGAAGGCAGAGAAACACCCCGGTCACGTCGAAGCCGGCCTGCACGAGCAGTGCGGCCGCCACAGCGGAATCTACGCCGCCGCTGATCGCCACCAGCACTTTCTCCTGCACGGCATCACAACCCATCGGCAACTCTTTCATTTACAAGCCCAGCCCGCGAGCCGGGACCTCGCCCGACGTGTCTCCCAATCAATTCGATGCGGCCCTCCAGACAATACCGGCACTGCGAGGCAGTCTCATTGATACAAGCCGATCATATCCAGATGGAGCGTCTGGAACAACAGGATATCGTCCGCCAGACTCTCCATGCTCTGGCCGGGAATGCCGATCGTCACGCCGCTGCCGATCTCGTAGCCCAGTTCCCGCAGGGTTTTGACAGATTGATTCGCCCGGGACGCTGCCGGTCATCGACCGGACGCTCGCCCATGCTCAGCGTGACCGCCGGGTCCGGCTTCTGCAGATTCGTGTCCGCATCGAAATCAGCAACTCCGCAATGCCTGCTCGAGATCATCGATCAGGTCCTCGATGTCTTCGATGCCCACCGACAGGCGAATCGTGCCGTCAGTGATTCCGATCTTGCATCGCTCTTCGGGGGTGAGAGTCCCATGGCTCATCGTCGCTGGATGGCAGACCAGCGACTCGACGCCGCCGAGGCTCTTGGCGAACACGAAGATCTTCAATGCCTTGACGAATCGCCGGACTTGCTCAACACCGTCATCCAACTGGAACGTGACGATCGCACCGAAACCGTCCATCTGCGCCTTGGCCAGCTCGTGTTGTGGGTGGCTGGGCAGACCGGGAGTTGCCGATACGTGGTATGGAGTGAGTCCTTCCTGACGGAGCGCGTACTCTCGAACTGGCAAAGGGAACGGAGAGCGGCAGTAGGATAGGTCTTATTCAGCCCACCGGTGCAAGAACTCGTAGAGCACTCCGTTCAGACGCAAGACCCGTGTGTCGGCGATTCACGATCCTGACACCGCCAGAAGCGCCTCAGCCGAGCAGCAGTCGGTTACGAGCACGTCAACCAGTCCACCAAGAAGCGCCGCACGGATCGCTCGGACCTTCTTCGCTCCACCGGCCACGGCAATGACACGTCCAATTGTTTTGACCGTCTCGATGTCGGCTCCCACGATCCGGCGATTGATCGGGTGGTCGACCTTGGCGCCTCGTTCGTCGAAGAATTGCAGTGCGATGTCGCCCACCGCGCCGAGCCGTTTCAGGTCCGTCACCTCTTCGGCGGTCAGGGTATTGCTGCTGGACAGCAGCGTTGCATCGGGTTCGAGGACGCCGATACCGACCAGGGCGATGTCCGCTTGTCCGGCCAGTTCGAGCGTGTCGGACACCTGCGGGTCTTTGACAAGAGCTGCGCAGACGATCTCGTCTTTGACCAGGCCCGGAGCGTGGATCAGGCGGGGCCTGGCCCCCAGGGCCTGTGCCATCCGGCGCGCCAGGTCCGCTCCGTGCGTTTGCGCCTCCAGCTCGCCCAAGCCGCCCAGTAGTTGAACCACGCGAACTTCGGGAAAATCCATGGGGGCCAGCGCGTTGACCACGGAAAGGACCGAGGTCCCCCAACTCAGGGCGATCACCTCGTCGCCTTGAAGGCCGCGAGTCAGACAGCCTGCTGCGACGACGCCCAGTTCATGGACGATCGTAGCTGGATCGTTCGCCGTGCAGGTTACGACCAGGGCCTCTTTCAGGCCGTATTGTCGCTCGAGCTGACGCTCGACGTCGGCGTTCGATTCCTGCGGGGAGACAATGGAAATCTGCACGATTCGTTCATCGCGAGCGGTGCGAAGCAGTCGCGACACCTTGATCCGAGACAGGCCCAGCTTAGCCGCAATCTGCTGCTGCGTCAGGCCGTCGTCATGATATGCCTTCGCGACCTTGTACAGGAGTCTTCTGAAATCAGTATCCGTGGCCCTGTTCTCCTTTGAACATATGCTCGGTAATGTTCAAAATATCGAGTTTCTACCCTCTTGCCCCGACTGTCAATAGGCAAAGCCGGGAGAGTCCGGGTCTGAGGCTAAAGACATGCAATAAGTTGTGTTCCGGCATGCGTTTATCGAAGTGAAGCCGAGTCTTCGATACCGGCAAATCCGTCGTGGATCGTCTGGAAGACATCCGTCAAAATGAAGGTCGGAGCAGGTTTTCGGCCATGTCGCGGTTGACATTGAGCGCGTCGGACGGTAGAAAGTGTTCATTCGTTCATGCATGAACATATGTTAAACGTCTGCCTGCCGGTTGTGAAAGGGCGACCATGAACATGGGGAAGCTGCTTCTCATCGTGGCATTGTTGGGGGCTTTCGGTGTGGTTGTTGGGGGGGTGTCCTGCTCGCGGCGAGGCTCAGGTGAAGACCAGTTGACGATTTGTTTCGGCTTTCAGGATCTCGAGACCGAGTTCTGGGTCGCCGGGCACAAGGCCATCACGGAGACGCTGCGAGCCAAAGGCATTCGCGTTCTTGAACGCAACGCCAACCAGGACGCCAACCGCCAGCTCGAGCAGATTCGCGACGCCATCGCCCAGGAGGTGAACGGGATCATCATCATTCCCCAGGACGGGGAAAGTGCGGTGACGATCGTAGGCGAGGCGAACCGGGCGGGGATTCCGATCGCGGTGTTCAACCGTCCGCCGAGCGACCGCAGCAATCCGGCGCTGGTGATCGTGGCCGACAACGAGAAGATCGCCGACGAGGCGGTTGCGTATATGGCCAAGGTGGCCCGCGAGAAGGGCAAGGGACGCAAGTGGAAACCTCTGATCGTGGTCGGCGACTTGGGCGACCGCAACGCTGTGGCACGGCGGAAAGGTTTCTTCAACGTGATGGAGAGGAATCCCGACCTGTTTGAAACGCCGATCGAAGTGCCCTCGAAATGGGATCCGGCCACCACGCTGGCGAACCTGGAAGCGGCGTTGCAGGCCAATCCGGATGTGGATTTCCTCTTCACCAGTTCGGACTTCCTGTATCCGCAGATCAAGGCGGTCCTTGAACCGCTGGGCAAGTGGAAGAAGATCGATGAGCCGGGCCACGTCATCCTCGGAGGGCTCGACGGCGACAGCACAGCCTATACGCTGATGAAGGAAGGGTACGTGGACGCCACGGGGGTGCAGGATCTGTTCTTCGAGGCGAACACCATCATGGAGGCGTTGCTGACGGCCATCGAGGTGGGGCAGAAGACGCCGGAGAATTGGATGGAGGACCCGGGCTTCGCGCTGACCCAGGAGAACATGGCCGAGCGCGCGGATGAGATGTGGGGCTACCGGGTGCTGCACGACGAATAGGTGCGGCGTATGGATCGACCGTCTGGGGACAGACCCGTGCAGAGCAGCGGCAACGTGACATCACAGACACGGATCGCCCGTCTGAAAGAGGTGGTCATCGGTCGGGCGCTCCTGTCGGACAGCTTCGTTCTGTATCTGTCGGTGGCGTATTTCGTGGTGCTGTGGGTCTTCCTGCCGCGACTGGGCAGCGCGCGGAACCTGAGCAATCTGTCCTCGAACATCTGGCCTCTGCTGGTGCTGGTGATCGGGCAGATGTTCGTGCTGATCGTCGGCGGGATCGATCTGTCGCAGACCTCCATCATGGCCATCACCAGCGTGTGCGGGGCTCTGATGATAACGTCGGGGCTGGACCCGGAGCTGTTCGCGGCAAACCCGTTGTGGGGTGTGTTTGTCGGCGAGCAGGGCGGACCGGCGGGCGGCAGTGTGGCGGCGGCGCCCGTCGGGATAGCCTTCATGCTGGCGATCGGGACGCTGATCGGCTCGGCCAACGGCCTGGCAGTGGCGAGGCTGAAGATGCCGCCGTTCATGGTGACGCTGGTCTCGATGTTCTTCTTCAGCGGGCTGGCCATCTGCATCACGCGCAGTGAGAACGTGCGGAATCTCCCGGATGCGTTCCTGGCGATCGGACAGAACTATCTCGGTCGCGTGCCGACTGCTCGGGGTTCGGTGGGCCTGGTACCGTATTCGTTCTTTGCGGCCCTGGCGCTGGCGGTGGCCGCCTGGTTTGTGCTGGCGCGGACGATCCTGGGCCGCTGGCTGTACGCGGTCGGGATGAACCGCCGGGCGGCGACCGTGTCGGGCGTTCCCACGGACCGGGTGATCGTTTGGGCCTATGCGGTCAGCGGGTTCTGTGCAGCGCTGGGCTCGGTGCTGTATTCGTCCCGTCTTGGCGCGGGCCGGCCCACGCTGGGTGAGAATGTTCTGCTGGACATCATCGGGGCGGCGGTCATCGGCGGCATCAGCCTGTTCGGCGGCAAGGGAAAAGTGCGCTGGGCGTTCTACGGCGTGCTCTTCTTCGTCCTGCTGGACAGCTCGCTCTATATGCTGAACCTCAAGTTCTATACCGTCAATATCGTCAAAGGCGTCGTGATCCTGGTGGCAGCCCTGCTGGATGTGCTTCGCAATCGCATTCGGCTGGGCTGGGCCCCGACGGGCAGGGCGGTGACGGCATGAGCGAGCCGATTCTGCAATTCGAGCATGTCAGCAAGAGCTTCTTCGGTGCTATGGCGCTGACCGATATCACTCTGGCGGTGCGGCCCGGTATGGTGCTGGGGCTGGTGGGCGAAAACGGCGCGGGCAAGAGCACGCTGATGAATATTCTCGGAGGGGTGATCGCGTCCGACGAGGGGCAGATTCGTTTGGAGGGGAGGCCCTATTCTACCGGCAGTCCGGCTGAAGCCACGCGCGCCGGCATCGCGTTTATCCACCAGGAATTGAACCTCTTTTCGCATCTGAGCATCCTCGACAACCTGTTCATCGATGGATTCCCCCGGATCGGGCGGACGCCCCTGATCCATCGTCGTGAAGCTGTGCGGCGGGCCAAAGAGGCGCTGGCGGCCGTCAATCTCAGCATCTCCCCTCGGACACGGGTCGATCGGCTCACGCCGGGGCAGAAGCAACTGGTCGAGATCGCCAAGGCCCTGCACGGCGGGGCGCAGATCATCATATTCGATGAGCCAACCACGTCGCTGACCTCCCGTGAGACCGAGCGGCTGTTTGCGCTGATCGAGCGGCTGCGCCGCGAAGGTCGCACGATTCTCTATATCAGTCATGTGCTGGCCGACGTGCTCAGGCTGGCCGATGAGATTGCAGTATTGCGCGACGGCAAAGTCGTACGCACCGGCCCCAAGGCCGAATTCGACATCAATGCGATGATTGCGGCGATGGTGGGTCGGCAGGTCGACCAGCTTCATCCGATACGCAGGGGCAAGCCGGCAGACAAGGTCCTCATGTCGGTCGCGGGCGTGACGGAACCCGGCATCGTGAAAGACATCTCATTCGATCTGCATGAAGGCGAGATTCTCGGGCTGTTCGGCTTGATGGGGTCGGGTCGGACGGAGCTGGGGCGCATCCTGTTCGGGCTGGATCCGTTTCGATCGGGCACGATCGACATGTGTGGACAACCCCGGCGCAGACGGACAGCGCGCAGGAGCATCGCCGCCGGGATGGCCTTTGTCACGGAGGATCGGCGGGAGGAGGGACTGCTGATGGAGGCGCCGGTAACCGAGAACATGGCGCTGGTGGCTCTGCCGAACTGCCGGCGCAATCGGGTTCCGGGCACGTTGGATCGGCTCGCGTTGCGGCGGTCGGTCGACGAGATGATCGCGTCGCTGAAGATTAAGTGCGTCAGTCCGAGAACGGCTGCGGTCAAGAGTCTCTCCGGCGGCAACCAGCAGAAGACCGTGATCGGCAAATGGCTGCTCGGGCGGCCGATGGTCTGTATTCTCGACGAGCCCACGCGCGGGATCGACGTGGGGGCCAGGTACGAGGTCTATTCGATCATCAACGATCTGGCGGACCGGGGCAACGGGCTGTTGTGCATCTCGTCGGAACTGGAGGAACTGATGGGGATCTGCGATTCGCTGCTCGTGATGAGCAAGGGACGAATCTGCGGCCGGTTCCGGCGGGACGAGTTTGACAAAGAGCGGATTCTTGCGGCGGCGTTCGAAGGGCACCTCGAGCGCGGGCCGCGTGGTTCGTCGGGAGCATCGAACTGATGGGCTCGCTGAGGCAGGGAACATTGACGGCGGTGCTGCGGAACGTTCCGATTCTGATGTTCGCAGGGACGTTCGTGGTCTTTGGGCTGCTGACGCCGCGTTTCCTGGAATACCAGAGCCTGGAGAACATCGCCAAGCAGGCGTCTTACATCGGGATCATCGCGGTCGGCGAGACGGTCGTGCTGTTGACGGCGGGGATCGATCTGTCGGTCGGATCGAACATGTATGTCTCGGCGGTGGCGGCCGGCCTGCTGATGGAGCGGTTTGCGATCTCGCCGCTGCCGGCGCTGCTGGTCTGCCTGACGGTGGGGCTTCTGTTCGGGCTGTTCAATGCCTTTGCGGTCACCCGGCTGCACATCATTCCATTCGTGGTGACGCTGGCGACGCAGTTCGCGGGGCGCGGCTTGGGATGGATGTTGAGCAAGAGCCGGGCGGTGACGTTTCCCCAGAGTGTCACCGGGCTGGGCGCGGCCGAGCTGCTGGGGATTCCGGCACCCGTTGTGATCTTCGCGGTGGTGGTGCTGTTGGCGTGGGTTGTGCTGACCCGCACGACGCTGGGCCGGCAGATTTACGCCGTGGGGCATGGACTGGAGGCGGCACGCAAGGCCGGCGTCGACACGCGGCGCGTGCAGGCCACGGCATATATCATCTGCGGCGTTCTCGCTTCGCTCGGCGGCTTCGTCTCTGTGGCGCAACTGGGCAACGTCAACTCGGGGTTCGGTCAGATGGTTGAATTCCAGGCGATCGCAGCCGCGGTGCTGGGCGGCGCGAGCCTGTTCGGCGGAATCGGCAATGTCTTTCCGGGCACCGTGCTGGGGGCGCTGTTGATCCAGATGGTCTGGGCGGGCCTCGTGGCGACACGGACGGATTTGTACCTGCAGCCGTTGATCGCGGCGGCAATCATCTTTCTGGCCGTGCTGCTCGACAGCGTTCGCAACACGGTGTTGGCCCGACTGGGACGACACAACATTCGCGTCGAAGAGTGAACTCTACCATGGAGAAGAAAGCAATGATAAGAGCAAAGGCTCTGGCTCTGGTTCCGGCGTTGTTGGGGTGTTCTGTTATCTGCAGCGCCGCCGATGCAGTCGGGCAGTGGGGCAGGTATGAGAAGCAGTTCGCCAGCGACAAATCATACGACAATCCCTTGTACGACGTGACGCAGTTCGTCGTGGAATTCACTTCCCCAACCGGCCGGGCAAAGAGAGTCCACGGTTTCTGGGATGGGGGCCGCGACTGGCGTGCCCGGTTCTGTCCCGACGAGGTGGGGACCTGGACGTTCGTCTCGCAGTGCTCGGACAAGGCCAATCGGGGGCTGCACGAAGTCAAAGGCTCCTTCGAGTGTGCCCCGCAGGATAGCACGCTGCCTATCTATGCGAAGGGCAGCCTGGTCCGCCCGAAAGGAGCGTATCACCTGGCGTACAGCGATGGAACGCCTTTCTTCTGGTGCGCCTGCACCGCCTGGAACGGCGCGCTGAAGTCAACGGAAGAGGAGTGGACCACCTATCTGCAGGACCGCGTCGCCAACGGCTACACCGCCATTCAATTCGTCACCACGCAGTGGCGGGGCTGTGACGTCGACAGCGCGGGCGAGGTGGCGTTCACCGGATCGGGACGCATCCGCATCAATCCATCCTTCTTCCAGCGGCTCGATCACAAGGTCGATCAGGTCAACGAGCATGGCTTGATCGCGGCGCCGGTGCTGCTGTGGGCGCTTCCGGTGGCTGCCGGTCGGGAGCTGAGTCCCGGCTACTACCTGCCGGAGAATGAGGCGATCCTCCTGGCCCGCTACACTGTCGCGCGGTACGGCGGCCACCATGTGGTCTGGATTCTTGGCGGAGACGGACGCTATGTCGGCGAGTACGAACAACGTTGGAGGAACATCGGAAAGGGCGTCTTCGACGATGATCATCCCGGCCTGGTGGCCCAACATCCGCAGGGCCATTCGTGGATCGGCCGTCAGTACGCCGACGAGCACTGGCTCGATATCGTCGGATACCAGTCGAGCCATAGCAACGCCAAAGGAACCGTCGACTGGATCAACAAAGGCCCGATGGCCAATGACTGGGACAAGCTGCCGGCGCGGCCGATTATCAATCTGGAACCGAATTACGAGGAGATCGGCCGTCGCATCAGCGCCCGCGACGTCCGCAACGCCTCGTACTGGAGCCTTCTGGCGACACCGATCGCCGGGATCACCTACGGCGCCAACGGGATCTGGCCATGGATTCGCCCGGGCGAGAGCATCCTCAATCATGGAAGCGGCTCGGGTGTCACGCCCTGGTTCGAATCAATCAAGCTGGCGGGGAGTGTCCAGATCGGCTATCTGGCCCGGATGATTCAGACGCTGCCCTGGTGGCGCTATCGCCCGTGTCCCGAGCGGCTCCTCGAACAGCCTGGGGACCAGACCTACAACCATTTTATCGCGGTGGCCGAGACGGACGACCACGATAGCGTCATCGCGTATTCGCCGGTCCGGCAGACGATCAAGCTGAGCAGCCCATTGAACCGGCGCTACCGCGGGCGATGGTTCGACCCGGTCAAGAACGAATACAGTACGGCCGAGATCGTCTACGGTCCGAACCGGCTGGAAGCAACCAGTCCGGCCGACCAGGACTTCGTCCTGATCCTCGAGAGACAATAGCCCTTCGTGAGAATGCAGATATGACAAAACCAGAACTTGACCAGATGCTTGCCAGGGCAAGAGCGGTTGTCGCGACGGAGGCCGGAGCCGTTGCTGCACTGGAGGGTCAGTTGAATGCCGACTTCGTGACCGTCGCTCGAATGATGCTCGAATGCACAGGGCACATCCTGACCGCCGGCGCGGGCACGAGCTGTGCGATGGCCCAGCGGTTTGCCCATCTGCTGGCCTGTTGCGGAACGCCAGCGCTGTTCATCAGTGCGGCCAATTCGATCCACGGCGGCGCCGGCGCGATCAGCGACAAGGACATCGTGTACATCATCTCCAAGGGCGGACAGAGCGCGGAAATCAACACGTTCGCTCGAATCGCCAAGGATCGCGGCGCCAGGGTGATTGCCCATACCGAGAAGCCGGATTCACCACTGGGCAGGCTCAGCGATGCCGTCGTCCATGTGACGGCGCCGCAGAGCGCCGACCCTTACGGCATGATCGCAACGGGCAGTTCGCTGATGAACGGTGCCGCTTGCGACGTGCTCTGTGTGCTGCTACTCGAATTGCGGGGCTATACAAAGGAACAGTTCGGCCACACCCACCCGGGCGGTGCCGTCGGCGCGAAGATCAAAGCGGAGAAACGTGGACACTAACGTGTGACCTGCGCGCTTGGGCGAAATCGAGGATGGCTTATGAAGGCGGCGTTTCTGACGGGACCACAGAAGATCGAGATCCGCGATGTCCCGGAACCGGATGTTCCGGAAGGCGGGCTGGTTCTGGCGGTCAAGGCGTGTGGGATTTGCGGCTCCGACCTGCGTCGCTGGAAGGAAGGGCCGCCGGCCGGCTCGGGCGGGGTGACTCCAGGGCATGAAGCGTCCGGCGTGGTCGTTGCGGTCGATGTGCGATGCACTCGTTTCAACGTGGGCGATCGTCTGGCGATTGCACCGGACGTGCACTGCGGCAAGTGCTATTACTGCCGGCGCGAGCGATACAATCTTTGCGACCACCTGCAATTCCTGGGGATTACGCCAGGCTTTCCAGGCGGCTTCGCCGAGCGGATGGCGCTGACGCCCGAGATCCTGGAGAACGGCGTCGTCAATCCCATGCCCGAAGGACTGGGCTTTGCACACGCGGCCTTGTCGGAACCGTGCTGCTCCGTGCTGGCGACGCACGACAGGGCCGGCACCGGCCAGGGAGACACCGTTGTTATCCTGGGAGCCGGACCGATCGGTTGCCTGCACGTCGCGGTGGCCAAGATGCACAGCGCCCGAACCATCGTCACCGAGTGCAGCGAGAGGCGTCGGGAGCTCGCAGCGCGATTCGACCCGGATCTGATTGTCGATGCGGCTTGTGAGGACGTGGTCGCCCGCGTGAGGGAATTCACGAAAGGACTCGGAGCCGACATCGTGATCTGCGCCAATCCGGTAGCCGAGACGCAGCGGCAGGGCGTAGACATGGTGCGCAAGGGCGGCAAAGTCCTGCTCTTCGGCGGCCTGCCCAAGGCCAGTCCGATGACCACGCTGGACGGCAACAAGATTCACTACGGCGAAATCGAAGTACTCGGGACCTTCTCCTACCATCCGCGCGTTCATCGCCGGGCGCTCGACCTGCTGGCCGACGGAACGCTGCCCGCCGACAAGATCATCACGCATCAGTTTCCGCTGGGTCAAATCGCCGATGCCTATCGAATGGCGGCGGCGGGCGATGCGTTGAAGGTGCTCATCTGCTTCGAGAAAGAATGAACCATGATTGGTCTGAATGCTGAACTTCAGGAACGACACGGACAGAATAACCCCGTACGAATCGGTCTGATCGGGGCCGGACAGATGGGCGTCGACGTCGTCGCCCAAGTCACGATGATGAAGGGAATCGACATCCCCGTGATCGCGGACGTGAACCTGGCGCGGGCGCGAGAGGCATTCCGCATCGCCGGTCTCAAAGGCGAGGTGGTCCAGACGGATTCGACGGCCGAGGCCGACGCCGCGGTGGCCGCCGGCAAGCAGGTGTGCACCCGCGACTTTCGCGTGGTTACCGCGATGAAGCAGGTCGAGGTAATGCTGGAAGCAACGGGGGTTCCCGAGGTGGGGGCGCGCGCCGCCATGCTGGCGGCTCGGAACGGCCAGCACTCCGCCATGATGAACGTCGAGACGGACATCACGGTCGGACCTCTGCTGAACTGGTACGCGGCGCAAAACGGGGCGCTCTACGCACTGGCAGCGGGCGACGAGCCGGCGGCGTGCAAGGAATTGTACGATTTTGCCGATGCCCTGGGTTTCACCATCGTCGCGGCGGGCAAGGGCAAGAACAATCCGCTGGATCGTCACGCCAGGCCGACGGATGAAGCATGGGCCAGGGAAGCGGCGCGGCGAGGGCTCAATCCCAACATGTTGATCGAGTTTGTGGACGGCAGCAAGACGATGATCGAGATGGCGGCCGTCTCCAACGCCACAGGACTGCGGCCTGATGTTCGCGGCATGCATGGTCCGCGAACCAGCCGCGACAGGCTGCATGAGACGTTCGCTTTGAAGGAACATGGCGGCGTGCTCAATCGCGCCGGAGTGGTCGACTATGGCATCGGAGGCGTACATCCAGGTGTCTTTCTCGTTGTGACGACGGACCATCCGCGTTTGCGTCAGGCGCTGGTCTATCGCGACATGGGCAACGGTCCGTATTACACGCTCTTTCGCCCGTACCATCTCTGCAGCATAGAGGTGCCTTTGACCTGTGCCATGCTGGCGATCCGCAAGAAGTCCAACATGTTCCCTTTGAATCGGTTGGTATCAGAAGTCTTTGCCGTAGCCAAACAGGGTCTTAAGCCCGGCGTTCTCCTGGATGGCATCGGCGGCTGTTCGTTCTACAGCCTGATCGACGAATATGCGGCCGCCAAGGCCGACAACCTTCTGCCCATCGGTCTGGCAAAAGGCGCCAGGCTGGTCCGGCGGGTCGGGCAGGATGTCCCAATACGGTACGAGGATGTGGAGCTTTACGAGTCGTCCACTGTGCTTCTTCTTCGGCGGCTCCAGGACCGGTGGATGGCCGGACAGATCGACGACCGCGAACTGTTGGAGTTGCTTGACGCCATCCAACTGGACTGATGCTGCGCCGCACTCTGTGATGCGAGGTGCCTATGTCGGTTATGGGGTTGGACATCGGAACAACAGGCTGCAAGGCCGCCGTGTTCAGCGACGATTGGCGTCTGGTCGCGAGTGCCTCTCGCGAGTACTCGGTGCTCACGCCCCGTCCGCATTGGGCCGAGCAGGATGCGGAACGCGTTTGGCAACTGGCGATGGAGACGCTGACGCAGGCGGTCGGTCAGAGCAAGGCGGACCCGCCCCAGGCCCTCGCCCTGTCCGTCCAGGGAGAGGCGATCATCCCTGTCGACGAGATGGGCCGTCCCATTCGGCATGCGATCCTGGGCATGGACACACGGACCACGGCCGAGAACGACTGGCTCGCCGAGACGTTCGGCCCTGAGACGCTTTTCCGCCGCACCGGCATGCCCATGCACACGATGAACACCGTCACCAAACTCCTGTGGCTTCGACGAAACGAGTCGCCGCTCTGGAGCCGTGCCGCGCGATTTCTGCTCTACGAAGACTACTTTCTGCGTCGCCTGACCGGTCGCGCCATCATCAGCCACTGCCTGGCGTCGCGGACCCAGATGTACGACTTGGGGACTTCCGCCTGGGCGATGGACATCCTCGATCGTTGTCAGATCGATCCGCGCCGACTTGCGGAGCTTCTGCCTGCGAGTGAAGCGGTCGCCGGAACGCTCGACGGGACCGTCGCTCGCGAGATCGGTTTGCCAAAGTCGATGCTCGTGGCCATCGGCGGGCACGACCAGGCCTGTGCCGCGTTGGGCAGCGGCGTGATCCGGCCCGGATTGGCGATGGTCTCGACCGGGACGGCCGAGGTAGTCGAGGTGGCGATGAGCTCGCCCGCGGTCGACCCGAAGCTGCGCGAAGGCAGCATTTCGGTTTATCGACACGTGGCGCCGGGCTTGTACCTGGCGATGACGCTGAACCACAGCGGGGGCCTCGTCCTGCGCTGGTTCCGCGACACGCTCTGTCAGGATTGCATCGCGCGGGCGGCACAGACCGGGCAGGATGCCTACGATCTGCTCCTGGCCGGTGCACCGGACGGTCCAACCGATCTACTGGTGCAGCCCCATTTCGCCGGCGCGGGAACGCCTTCGCCGGACACGCGCTCCAGGGGCGCCATCGTGGGACTGACGTTTGCCACGACGCAGGCCGAAATCGCCAAGGCAATTCTGGAGGGGCTGACGTTCGAGTTGCGGAGCAATCTCGACTTCCTACGCGAGGCGGGTGTCGAGCTTGGGGAATTGCACGCGGTCGGCGGCGGAGCGCGCAGCAGGATGTGGCTCCAGTTGAAGGCGGACATCTGCCGGATGCGGCTTCGCGTTCCGCGCGTGACGGAAGCTGCCTGTCTGGGGGCCGCCATTCTCGCGGCGGTCGCCGTCGGGCACTATCCGGATATCGCGGAGGCGGTCCGCGCCGCCGTAGGTTTCGATACCGTCGTAGAGCCGAATCTTGAGCGCAGCCGGCAATATCACAGCCGGTATGGATCCTATAGACAGCTTCATCCCGCCCTCAAGGACGTCTGCCGGGTAGAGGAACAAGGCGAATCGTGACATACGAGGAACAGGGGGCCGACCGGATGCCGGAGAGTACGAAAATCGCATTGCTGATTAATCCTTCCCGCCAGTTCACGCGCGGGATTCTCAGCGGGATTGCCGAGTACGCGCGGCTTCAGGGTTTCTGGACGTTCTACCGGCCCCTGGAATACCGTGACCGCACCGCGGAACATCGCCTGCTGGCGGTCCTCAAGAAGCTCAAGCCGGACGGCATTCTCATGCGCGAGCCGCCGGAAGTGCGGGCCATTGTCAAGCTGGGCGTGCCGATTGTGTGTTTCCCATACACTCGGGAAGTGATCGACGGAGTCGCCAACGTGATCACGGACCAGGAAGCCGTCGCTGGCATGGCTGCCGATCACCTGCTGAGTCTGGGCCTGAAGCATTTTGCGTATTGCGGGTACGATGACTGGTGGTGGTCGCGGCGTCGCCGGGACAGCTTCTGCGACAAGGTGGGTCAAGCCGGTTTCCACACTGACGTCTACCGTCCAGCCGGCATGCCATCCGAGAGGACGTGGGAGCAGGAACTGCCTCGGATCGTCGATTGGCTTCGGGATTTGCCCAAGCCGGTCGGCATCATGACCTGCAACGACGACCGCGGCGAACTGGTGATCGAGGCCTGCAAGATGGAGCAGTTGAAAGTCCCGGACGAGGTGGCCGTGGTTGGCGTGGACAACGACACTCTGATCTGCGATCTGTGCAGTCCGCCCCTGTCCAGCGTGGCCACGAACCTGGAACGAATCGGCTATGACGCAGCCGAAACACTGAATCACATGATCGCGGGGCGGGAGAAGGGCCGGCCGACGCTGTGGATCCGTCCGACGCACGTAGCCGCCAGACAATCGACGGACGTGTTGGCGATGGAGGATGTGGATGTCGTGAAGGCGCTGCGGTTCATCCGCCGGGCTGCGCGGCTCAATATCGCTGTGCAGCAGGTGGTGCAGCACACGAGTCTTTCGCGCCGGGCGCTGGAGCAGCGGTTTCGCCGCGTCGTGGGCCACTCCATTCACGATGAGATTCAGCGTGTCCGGCTGGAACTGCTGACACGCATGCTCATTGAGTCCCGGCGGTCTGTGATGGACATCGCGCAGGCTCTGGGGTTTGCGGATGCTTCTCATGCTTCGCGTCTCTTTCGCAAGGCGAGAGGGATCAGTCCAACCGAGTATCGGCAGCAGCATCGGCGTGGCCGATGATGGTGCGCAAAATGACAGTACCCGTGCGCAAAATGGCATGGTATGCGGGTGTACCGAAAGAGCATAATGGATAGTCTACGGAGCCTTGCGGAACCGGAAGAGGCAGGACCGGAAAGGGGTGTTCGAATGCGGACGAGAAGAGGCTTCACGCTGATCGAACTGTTGGTCGTGATCGCCATCATCGCTCTGCTGATGGCTATTCTCATGCCGGCCCTGAGCAAAGCGAGAGATCAGGCCCGCACCTTGCGATGTCGGGCCAATCTGAAGCAGTACGGCATCGCGCTGCGCATGTACCTGGACGATAACAGCTACAAATTCCCCGACGCGTGGACCTGGCTCAAGTCCGAGGGACACGACTGGGTGCGGAAAGGCGAGAGACCCGAGGGCGTGCTGTGGCCGTATCTGAAGGCGCTTGATGTGCACATGTGTCCCAAGTTCAACATGCTGGCCAAAGGAACGGACTACGCGGACACGGCGGTCAGTTACGTCATGAATTCCTACGTCGGTCGGGGCGGTGAAATCTGGTCGAGTTGGCTGGGCGCCGGTGTGACCGGAGTGTCCAAAGAGACCGAGGTCTACCAGCCGTCGCAGGTGATCGTGTTCACGGAAGAAAACACCTGGATCATCGAAGGGTACAGCATCGCGCCCTTCAACGACACGCATTTCACCGTGGGCAACGCCGAGAGGCAGATCGACAACTATGCGACGTTTCACAACGCGCCGGGTGACATTGATCGAGGCGGCGCGAACATCGTCTTTGTCGACGGCCACGTCGAGCTGTTGCGGCGTCTGGATGACCTGGACGCCGGATTCCGGCTGGCTTGGCCGAAGAAGGACATCCCGTACGCGATGTGACTTCTGGAGACGTGCTGCGGGTTAGCGAAACGAGTGTTATATTCTGGAGGAGAGCCATGCGTGTGCGAGGAGAAACGGTCAACGGTAGTGGGGGCTTGACAGAAAAGTCGTTTTGGGAGGTCCGGACCATGAAGACAACACGATTCTCGATTCTCTCGTTGGTTTTCGTTCTGTCTGTCTGTATCAGTCCCGGTGCGCGAGCCGGAGTGGTCGGTGCCTGGCTTTTCGACGAGGGCAGCGGCAACTCGGCCGGTGACTCGTCCGGCAACGGTCTGATCGGCACCCTCGGGGGAACGCCGGAATGGCTTGCGGAGGGGGAAGGCCTGTTCGGCGGAGCCCTGCGGCTTGGAGAGGGCGACTACGTCGATTTCGGTCCTCCCACCCCACCGGGCCTCCTGGTCGAACAGGACATCACCTTCATGGCCTGGTGCAGGCCTCAACAAATCCTGTCGCATTGGCAGGTGGTCCTGTCCATGCAAAGGGGATCGACCGGAGGCGAAGCGTATGCACTGACCTATGGCGACAACGACGACCAGCTTCGCATCATCGTGAACACCGTGTCGGGCGGGGACATTCAGATCTTCGATCCCACTCCCTTCGTTCTGGACGAATGGATTCACGCGGCGGCAACCTACGACGGCGGCACGGGGATTCTTTACCGCAACGGCGAGCCGGTCGCCGTCGATTCCACCAGTGCCTCGGGCGCGTTTGACCACGGGGACGGCAACGGTCGCTTTGCCATCAACGGCAACTACAATTCGCTCAATGGGGGCTTGGCCGAGTACTCGGACTCCACGTTGGATGAAGTGCTGATTTTCGACGAGGTTCTGAACCAGCAGCAGATTCAGGGGATCATGACGCTGGGCTTTCTGGGCTGGCAGACCGGGCCGGGCGCCGCGATGAACCCGAGGCCGGAGGACGAAGCGACGGATGTTCCGCGCGAGGTCGTTCTGAGCTGGACGCCGGGCGATTTCGCCGTGACGCACGATGTGTACTTCGGCGCCGGCTTTGACGACGTCAATGCGGCCAGCCGCACCAATCCGATGGGGGTCCTGGTCAGCCAGGGGCAGGCCGAAGCAACGTACGATCCCGCTGGTTTGCTGGAGTTTGCGCAACCCTACTACTGGCGGATTGACGAAGTCAACGGCGCGCCCGATTTCACGGTCTACCGGGGGAAGGTCTGGAGCTTCACGACGGAGCCGCAGGCCTATCCGGTCACCGCCGTTGTCGCCACCACCAGCGGTGTCTCCGATGGCGACGCCGTTCCGGGCAAGACCGTCGACGGTTCCGGCCTCAACGCCAACGATCAGCACTCGATCGCGGCGTCGGACATGTGGCTGGCGGTCCCCGATGGAGCCGAGCCGCTCTGGATTCAGTTTGAGTTCGACCGGGTCTACAAGCTTCACGAACTTTGGGTCTGGAACTACAACGTCCAGTTCGAACTGGTTCTCGGGTTCGGTCTCAAAGGCGTTACGATCGAATACTCGCAGGATGGTGTGGACTGGACGGCGCTCGGCGATTTCGAGCTGGCCAAGGCGACTGCTTCCAGCGGTTACACGCACAACACCACGATCGACATGGCGGGGGTGGCCGCCAGGTATGTCAGGCTGAACGTCAACAGCGGTTGGGGCATGATGGGCCAGTTCGGCTTGAGCGAGGTCCGCTTCCTCTATATCCCTGCCCAGGCTCGACAGCCCGAGCCGGCCGACGGCGCCACGAACGTGGACCCGGACGCTCTTCTGAGCTGGCGGGCGGGACGCGATGCCGCGTCTCACGACGTGTACCTTGGCGCCAGTCCGGAGGCACTCGAACTCGTTGACACGGTGGATGTCGCCCGCTTGTCGCCGGAGGGGATCGAATATGGTGCGACGTACTACTGGCGCGTTGACGAGGTGAACGGGGCTGATGCCGTTTCCATCTGGGAAGGCGATGTGTGGACTTTCTCCACTCCGCCATACGCGGTCGTGGATGATTTCGAGAGCTATACCGACGACATCGACGCCGGGAAGGCCATCTTCCAGACGTGGATCGATGGCTTCGAAGACCCTCAGAATGGCTCTACGGTCGGACATCTCAATACCCCGTTCGCTGAACAAACGACCGTCCATGGCGGCCGGCAGTCCATGCCCCTTTTCTACGACAACGCGGGTCTGACCATGTCGGAAGCTGAGTACACGTTCGACGCACAGGACTGGACCGCCAACGGTCTCAAGAGTCTCTCGCTCTACTTCTATGGCGCGGCCGGCAACGGCGGGCAGTTGTACGTGAAGATCAACGGCACGAAGGTCGTCTACGACGGCGCCGCGGCCGATATTGCGGAAGGCCAGTGGCAGGTGTGGAACATCGATCTGTCGGCCGTCGGCGGGAACCTGCGCAACGTTACGAGCCTGGCGGTCGGTGTGGAGGGCGCTGGTGCGGCCGGAGTGGTTTACGTCGATGATATCCGCCTGTACCCGAGAACGCCGGAAATGCTGACACCGTCGGATCCGGGGACGGCGGGCCTGCTGGCGGAATACACGTTCGAGAGCGACCCGGCCGACAGTTCCGGCAACGGCCATGATGGTACGCTGCTGGATGAGGCATATGTCAGCGCCGGTACACTCGTTCTCGATGGGACCGATGACGCGATGGCCATCCCGAGGCTCGGCGGCGCCAACGCCACCTTCAATCAGGGAACCTACTCGATGTGGATGTACTCGAATGTCGGTCTGGCTTCCGTCAGCTTCGCCGGGGGCATCAACAGCGATGGCTGGTCGGCCGGCGGGATCCACTGCAAACTCGCCGGCGGCAAGGCCAACGCCGGAATCAACGGTCTGGCCGGCGGCGATATGCAGGGCGACACCGTGGCGTCGGCCAACGCATGGGTCCATTTGGCGTTGACGGTCTCCGACAACGAAGCGGCAATCTACCTGAACGGCAAACTCGAAGACTCCCGAGCCTTCGCGGCGCCGCTGACGCTGATTCTGGGCGCTGCCACCGTCGGCGCCTGGAACAACAATGGCTCGATCGAGCGTGAGTTGAACGGACAGATGGACAACGTTCGTGTCTACGATCGAGCGCTGTCTGAGGAAGAGATTCTCTGGCTGGCCGGGCAGAAAGACCCGGTACACAAGCCGTTCTGACGCAATCGCTTGCACAGGTCCCATCGGTCCCTTAGGATGGGAGCGGTGGGACCTGTCTTTGTGCAGGTTTGCTCAACGGGAAAGGGCGTTATGAAGATCTTGGACAAGAAGGTGACATTCGGCGTGATCGTGGGCACGAGAGGCTTCTTCAATCCCCGGCTGGCGGTGGAAGGTCGCCGAGAGCTGCTGGCCAAACTCAGCGCTCTTGGGTATTCGCACGTGATCTTGCCTGCCAAAGCCACGGCCCACCAGGCAGTCGAAACGCGGGCGGATGCGAAAAAGTGCGCCGCATTGTTCCGGCAGCATCGCGATCGCATCGACGGGGTCATCGTCGTGTTGCCCAACTTCGGCGACGAGCTTGGAGTCGTCGAGACCCTCGATCTGGCTCGTCTCGATGTGCCCGTATTGGTGCAGGCGTGCAGCGACCGTCTGGATGCGGTGGACGTCGCAGGCCGTCGGGATGCCTTTTGCGGCAAACTCTCGGTCTGCAACAACCTCTATCAGTATGGGATTCCGTTCACCGACACGCGCGATCATACGTGCGACATCGGCAGTGACGCTTTCGGGGCCGATCTGGATTTCTTCGCCCGCGTCTGTCGCGTCGTCAGAGGGCTGCGCCGGGCGCGGATCGGCGCAGTCGGCGCGCGTCCGGCGGCCTTTCAGACCGTCCGCTTCAGCGAAAAGCTGCTCCAGGATTCAGGCATCACGGTGGTTCCCGTCGATTTGTCCGAGATCATCGGCCAGGCCCGGCAGCTCGACGATCGGGCAAAGTCCGTCCAGAAAAGACTGTCTGAGATCAGGAACTATGGATCAATCCCCGCGCGGATCGATCCCCAGGCCGTGCTGAAACAGGCCAAGCTCTCCGTCGTTCTTGAGAGATGGATGGCCGAGAACGAGCTGAATGCCAGCGCCATCCAGTGCTGGACCTCCATCCAGAACAACTACGGCTGTGCCGCGTGCCTGTCCATGAGCCTGATGGGCGAAAAACGCATGCCCAGCGCCTGCGAGGTGGACGTGGTCGGCGCGGTCTCGATGTATGCGCTGCTGCTGGCGTCGGGGCAGATTCCTGGTTTCCTCGACTGGAACAACAACTACGCCGACGAGGCGGACAAGTGCGTTTGCACGCACTGTAGCAATCTTCCCAGGAGTTTCATGGGCCGCCAGATCGAGATTGCCGAACTGGACGTGCTGGGCGAGTCGTTGGGACGCGAGAACTGCTTCGGGGCCGTCAAAGGTCACGTGGCCGCCGGCCCGATGACCTACTTCCGCATGTCGACGGATGATCGGCGAGGAAAGATCAAGACGTACCTCGGTGAAGGTCAATTCACAGACGATCCGTTCGATATGGATGGCGGCATCGCAGTCTGCCAGATCCCGCGACTGCGGGAGTTGATGGGTTACATGTGCCAGAACGGCTTCGAGCACCACGTGGCCATGGCGCGGACGCATTGTGCCAGGGTCCTGCACGAAGCGATCACGAAGTATCTGGGCTGGGACCTCTACTGTCATAGCTGACGGGCGTTGCCGAAGAAGCATCGTCCGTGCGAACACCGAATCATTGTGTGCTGCCTCCTTGTTGTTCGATTCAATCGAAGGGACAGGGAATGAAGAGCAAGTCCACTTGTGCGTCCGTGCTTCTGCTGTCGCTTGCGATGACTGCCCACGCGGACTGGCAGGTGTGGACGGTGACCGATACCCGGCATGTGCTGCGGAGCGATCTGCCAGGCAGCGATCGAACGGTCGAGGTCCGCGCGGCCAGAAACGAATGGGTGAGTTTTCAGGTCTTGCTGCGCTGCGATGAACCGGTCCGGGCGGTGCGTCTGGAGGCGGGTGAACTGCGCGGGCCAGAAGGAACGCTTCTCAAGCTGGCGCAAAGCCGGTGCTACCGCCAGCATCAACTGCATCTGGAGACCGGGACCTATCGAAATAACGCTTTCGAGCCGGACTGGTATCCGGACCCCCTGATTCCCTTTGCGCATCCGGTTACGGGCAAGCCGCTGGAGGGAGCACGCTTTGCCGCCGTGCCTTTTGATCTGCCGGCCAATGAGACGCATGGCTTCTGGGTGGACCTTTATGTCCCCACCGCAGCGTCGCCGGGAGCCTATCGAGGCGTCTATCGTCTGGTCTCGGACGATCGCAGCCCAGTTGAGATTCCCGTGACATTGACGGTGTGGGACTTCGCGCTGCCATCGACTCCGACGCTGGTCACTGCTTTCGGTTCGCCTGCACAGCGCATGCGGGGCTACTATCGCGACAAGGCCGGCGAGCGAGAGCCTGCGGATTGGCCGGCGGTGGAGACTCAATGCGCGCAGTTGTTGAGCGAGCACCGCATCAATGCGACGCCCCCGAGTGAGCTGCTCCGCCCGGCTTCGCAGGACGACGGTTCGTTCCGAATCCCTTCCCCACACGTGCAGGCGCTGCGTGAATTTGTGGATCGTTACCATGTCAACGCCATCCAGGTGCCCCATCCCTCCGGCGTTGTCAAGGATCCGGAAACGGAACGCGACAAGCTGCGGGCGTGGCTGGCGGCGTTCGACCGGGCGGCGCACGAACTCGACCGGCTTGGTGTTGTGTTCTTCGTTTATCTCAAGGATGAACCCAATACCGAGGAGGATTATCGCTACGTGCAGAAATGGGGCCGCGCCATCCGCGAGGCGCAATCCATCGTCCAGGTTATGGTCGTCGAGCAGACCTGGACGGAGCCGGGCCGGGGCGGCGCCGACAGTGCCTGGGGCGATCTGTACGGGTCAGTCGATATCTGGTGTCCGCTCTTTTCGCTGCATCGGCCACAAAGCGCCGCCAAGCGGAAGGCGTTGGGTGAGACGATCTGGACCTACACGGCCCTGTGCCAGGGCGCACCCACGCCGTGGTGGCATATCGATTATCCGTTGCTCAACTATCGCGTGCCCGCCTGGATGGCCTGGCGAGACGGCATGAAAGGTCTGCTTTACTGGGGCGGCATGTCCCACTGGAGGCAGACGGATGATCCCTGGGCGCAGGCGCCGATCTATATCGGCAGCGGCGCGTTGCAGCAGGGCAGGAAGGGCATTCTCTTCAACGGGGAAGGATCGCTGGTCTATCCCGCGCGGGCCGCAGGTTATGACGGTGTCGTGCCGACCGTGCGTCTGAAGGCTTTGCGAGACGGGATCGAGGACTACGAATACCTGGCCATTCTCCGTCGCCGCGGCAAATCGAACGAAGCGGCGGGCATTGTGCGCCGCCTGACCGACTCATGGTTCCAGTGGGACAAAGACCCGGCGGCTTACGAGAAGGCCAGAGCCGAACTGGCAGACATGATCGAGGCGACGGCTGACGTTCGTTTCGACACGGCTGCGACCCCCATGGATTCTCCGAATGATCTGCTGCGTCTCCATCCCGAGAATCCGCACTACTTTCAGTTTCGCGGGGAGCCGACGGTGTTGGTCACCTCGGGCGAGCATTACGGTGCGGTCATCAACCTCGATTTCGACTACCGGGCCTACCTGGACGAACTCGCTCGCCATGGTTTCAATCATACTCGGCTCTTCAGCGGGACCTATCGAGAGATTCCCGGCTCCTTTGGCATTCAGGGCAACACGCTGGCCCCGGCGCCGGGGCGCTACGCGGCGCCCTGGGCTCGAAGTGACACGCCGGGCTGTTCCGATGGCGGCAACAAATTCGATTTGACCCGCTGGAACGAGGCTTATTTCACGCGACTGAAGGATTTCGTGGCGTGCGCCGGCCAGCGCGGCATTGTCGTTGAGATTACCCTCTTCTGTACGATGTACGGCGAGGAATTGTGGAAGGCTTCGCCCATGCACGCTGCCAATAACGTCAACGGCGTCGGGCACGTCGGACGGTATGAAGTCTACGGGCTGAAGGAAGAGGCGCTCACGGATGTGCAGGTTGCTGTCACGCAGAAGATCGTCCGCGAACTGAATCCTCTCGACAATGTCTATTACGAGATATGCAACGAGCCGTATGAACGCGGCGGAATGCATCCGGACTGGCAGGGTCGAGTGATTGCGGCGGTCCGCGAGGTGGAGACGGCTCTGCCCAGTCAGCATCTCATCTCCCTGAACTGCGCGTACGGCTCGGCCCAGATCGCCAAGCCGCACCCGGAGGTTTCGCTCTACAACTTCCACGCGGCAAAGCCTGAAACCGTCACATTGAACTATGGCCTTGGAAGAGCCATCGGCCACAATGAAACCGGCGGCTCGCGCCGGGACGACGCGACCTATCGCATCCAGGGCTGGGAGTTCATTCTCGCCGGCGGGGCGCTGTTCAGTCATCTCGATTTCTCCTTCGCTGCCACGCATCCCCACGGCACGCTGCTCGATCATCGAGGGCCGGGGGGTGGCAGCCCTGCCTTACGCCGGCAGTTGCAGGTTCTGAAGGAGTTCATTCACAGCTTCGAATTCGTGCGGATGCAGCCGGACAACTCCTTGATCAAGAGCGGCGTGCCCGAAAGGGGCCGGGCGTGGGCGCTGGTTGAGCCGGGACGGGCCTACGCGATCTACTTGGTGGGGCGCGGTCCCGTTGAACTGACGCTCGAGTTGCCGGCCGGCGTCTTTCGGGCCGAATGGATCAACACGCTCAGCGGGTCGCTGGAAAGGGAGGAGTCCTTTCCACACGAAGGCGGCCCCAGGCGGCTCCCGTCGCCTGATTTCGCCGAGGATATCGCCCTGCGCGTCCGAGCGGAATGAAATCACAGCGAGAGAGACTCTTGGAGGAAACCGTCATGCGCGTAACGAGAAAAATGGCTTGCATCTGCCTGGCAGCGCTGATTGGACTTGCCGGCACAGCATGCGCGGACCCTGCAAAAGGTCCGCTTCGCGTTCACCCTGCGAACCCGCGTTATTTCACCGATGGTACGCGAGGCCCGGACGGCTCGTTGCGGGCGGTCTACCTGACCGGCGCGCATACGTGGAACAACCTCGTGGATATGGGTCGAAGCGATCCGCCGGAGCCGTTCGATTTTTCCGCCTACCTGGACTTCCTCGAGCGTCATCACCACAACTTCATCCGCTTGTGGGCGTGGGATTCGACCGCCTGGGACACGCGGGCCAACGGCGCGCTGGGCAAGGACTTCATCCACCAAGCGGCGCCGCAACCTTGGGCGCGAACCGGTCCCGGCAACGCCCTCGATGGCAAGCCCAGATTCGACCTGACGAAATTCGAGCCGGAGTATTTCGAGCGGCTGCGGTCGCGCGTGGCGGCAGCGGGTCAGCGCGGGATCTACGTGAGCGTAATGTTCTTCGAGGGCTGGGGCCTGATGCATGGCAACCGGCGCCAGAATACGGAAGACGGCTGGGCCTGGCGGTCGCATCCGTTCAATCCCGCGAACAACGTCAACAATCTCGCCATCGAAGGATCGGACGCCTTCAGTGGGCGGGTCCATACCCTGCGGAATCCGGAGGCGAACCAGCTCCAGGCGGCTTATCTCCGTAAGGTGGTGGACACGGTGAACGCTCTGGACAACGTCCTTTACGAGGTCATCAACGAAGGCGGCGAGCAGGAGTGGAACTGGTGGGTGATCCGGACCGTCCAGGAGTACCAACGGACCAAGCCGAAGCAGCATCCGATTGGCAATACTGGTCACGGCGCCGAGCGAATCGCCACCATGCTGGCCAGTCCGGCCGACTGGGTTTCCCCGGGCCGGGCGGACGGCTTCGCCGAGGACCCGCCGGCCTGGAACGAACAGAAGGTAAGCCTGCTGGACACGGACCATATCTGGGGCGTGGGCGGCAACACGGCTTGGGTCTGGAAGAGTTTCCTGCGCGGACACAATCCCCTCTTCATGGACCCCTACGATGGCTCGGTCCTGGGGCAGGATCGTGGTTGGGAGCCGCTCCGGGCGGCTTTGGGCCACACGCGGCGTATGACCGAGCGAATGAACCTGGCGGCAATGACTCCGCGCAATGATCTGGCGTCGACTGGCTACTGTCTCGCCCATCCGGGACACGAGTATCTCGTCTATCAGCCGGGCAAGAACGAAGCCTTCTCCGTAGAACTGGAACCGGGCGTCTACCTGCTCGAATGGTTCGATCCGGCCAAAGGCACGACTACGGAAGGTGAGCGGGTCGAAGTCTCCGGCGGGACGCGTCAGTTCAAGGCGCCCTCTGCGGGCGAGGCCGTGCTTCATCTCAAGAAAGCGCCGCCATTGTCCAAGCAAGTGGAGTTGTATCACTGGGTCGATTTCCCTGTGGAGGCTCCGGGGGCTGCTGTGGGCGTCGCGAAGTGGGATGTTGAAGGTTCGTGCGTCTGGACACATGCGGACAGCAGCGCCCGCCGCACCAGCCTGCTGTGGTACTCCGGTTCGGATGACACGTATGTCTATCGTTTTGGTGGGTCGCTGCAGGGCCACTGGACCGGTGTGACCAGCTCACCGACGGCGGCTCTCGATGGCCTGCAACTGATGGTCGAGGTGACGCCGTCCAGTAACCCAAAGCGGGTTGGCTGGAGCGGACGGCGACCGGATGAACCGACCGCCTGGGCGCATCAGAAGGGACCCGAGGGAGGACTCGTCAAGCGCACGCCTGTTCTGATCATGATGCCGGATGTGCACCGTTGGCATGACGACCCGGGGAGCATGCGGGCGTTCGTGGCCGAGTTCAGTGATAATCACGGCTTCAATGGGGGCCACATCTCCACGATTGGCCGGAGCTGGTTCGATGCTGACGCGGTCGATGGTCTCCGCACGGCGCCCGACGTGCGAACCTTCGCCGCGCTGGAGGCGGCTGCTTCCGAGTGGTCCGAACGCGGCGGCTGGCTGCACCTGTGGATGTGGGGCAAGGGAGACAGCGGAGACTTCTCCAATTTACCCGGCGGATACAGCGGGCCGCAGAGCCGCCGGATCAACCGTTACATTGCGGCCCGCCTGGGCCCGGTGCCTAGCTGGTCCATGGGCATCGGCTGGGACGTAGAGTTCTGGGGCGACGAGATGAAACTCCAGTGGTGGCTGGACGACCTGATCCCGCAACTTGGCGGCTGGCACCACTGGATCGGACTGCGCTATTCCGACAGTGATATCGGGCAGGGCAGGGACCCGGACCCCGCCAACAAGGGCCAGTATCTGGCTCGTGGCGTTACCTGGAATACGCTTCGAGCTGGCGACGAGCAGTACGCAGGCTGGGAACATTGGTCCACCATCACCAGCGACAGCGCGATCGAGGCAGGCTTGACGGCAATTCCGGATAGGCCCATGATGAGCGAAGACCGTTTCCGACGACGCGACAATGCCTGGCGACAAAAGGACATGCACGCCGATGACGACATCCTGAAGGAAATCCCGCGCTGGGCGACGCGCGGCGTGGCGGCGATCTACGGCCGGCTGATTGACCATCGCGACGGCGGCAGCGACATCTGGCCCAACAAAGCCGCGATCAAAGCCGTGATCGAGAGTGTTGGCAAGTAACAGTCAGTATGCCAATGGAGACAATCTCATGCTGGCTCGGAAGGAACGCTGTGATCGATATCGAATAGGGTTTCTGGTCCTGTGGCTGCTGGCGTGGTCTCATGTGGCGTTCGCCGGCCAGGCGTCTGTATTCGATGTGCGCAATTACGGGGCCGTTGGCGACGGCGTGACGGTGGATACGGCGGCCATCAACAGAGCCGTGGAGACCTGCGCAACTTCCGGCGGGGGACAGGTCCGCTTCGCACCGGGGCGGTACCTCTCGGCAACCATCCATCTCCAGAGCCATATCACGCTGCTGTTGGAGCCCGGCGCCAGGCTGGTTGGGGCGCAAGACCCAAACCTGTACGAAGCCCCAAAACCGCCGGACTTCATGCCGGAGGCGCGGTGGGGCAAATGGCACCGCGCCCTCATTCTGGCGGAGGGGCAGGAGGATATTGCCATCTGCGGCGGGGGCGTGATCGACGGCAACAAGGTCTTCGATCCGACGGGGGAAGAACACATGCGAGGACCGCACACGTTCGTGTTCGTCGATTGCTGCGACGTGACCGTGCGCGATGTCTCCTTTGTCGATTCCGCAAACTACGCGATCTTCTTCATGGTCAGCAGCAACGTGGACATTCACAACGTCACATTCACCGGCGGATGGGACGGTGCACACTTTCGCGGGGCGCCCGGCCATGCGTGTCGGCACGTGGACATCACGGACTGTCGGTTCTACACCGGGGATGATTCGATTGCGGGTCGTTACTGGGAGAACACGGTGATCTCCGGCTGCATCATCAACTCGTCCTGCAACGGAATCCGTTTGATCGGTCCGGCCGAGAACTTGATTATACACGACTGCCTGTTCTATGGGCCGGGCCTGCACCCCCACCGCACATCCGACCGCTACAACATGCTGGCCGGCATCAATCTCCAACCAGGGGCGTGGGACGCGACGAAGGGCCGCCTCGACGACGTCCTGATCTCCGACGTGACCATGCGGAACGTCGCCACACCGCTCCATTTCACGATGAAAGCAGGCAATACCGCCGACCACATCACGGTGACACGTCTCTCGGCCACCAACGTGTACCGTGCAGCTTGCTCCGTGGAGAGTTGGGCTGAGACGCCGTTTGAGAATGTGGTCTTTCGCGACGTGGACGTTGAATTCGAGGGGGGCGGCACGGTCGATGAGGTTTCCGGCGTAGTCCGTGCCCCCGGCGTGGACGCCCGCCCTCTGCCGGCTTGGGGGCTCTACGCCCGCAATGTGCAGAACCTCGCTCTGGAGGACGTGCGTCTGACCTGCAGGCAGCCTGACCAGCGTCCCGTGATGATCTGCGAGGATGTCAACGACCTGACTTTCGACACCTTCGAGTTTCCTGCCTGCGACGGTGCCGCGACGTCGATCATCCTGAAGCAGGTGGAACGCCTGCGTCTGCGGGATACAGACGCTTCGGTTGTCCAGATCGATCCCGGAAGACGACCGCGTCGATTGCCGTGAGCCGGATGCTTCCCAGGGCATCCCATCTGAACGGCGTCAGCGCCGGTTGCGCTGGCTTGCCGGCTTTCGAGATTCCCTGAAGACGGATCCGGCAGGTTCTCGATGGCTCGGTTTCCCGGCCGGTGGGCATGTGGGAGTCCAGACCCCGTTTGTGACGGCATGAAGTCGATCTAAGTATAGCTGGGCGAAGTACTTGTGCCGAAAAGCGGGGTGTCAATGTCCGTTTGCATACGGTTCAGGTTAGCGGTTTGCCAGATTCCATTGGTGATGGGGTGGCCTTTTGGGTAGAATGGATGGTGGTTGGCGATGATGCATCGGGGGTGTTCGCCCGGACATGGGGAGAACGCCGCAGCGTGGTTGGCTTGGCCCGGTGCAATGAGGTGCAAGTCTGAACAGGAGGAGTGGGACATGTGCGGTGCGCGCGGCAGTCCCGGAATCGTTCTGTGGTGTGCCCTCGTCGTTGGCGGCGCGGCGGCGGTTCAGGCCCAAGACCTCTCGGCCTTGCCCTCGGGTTGGGACTGCAACAGCGCCCTCCTGGCGGCCTCGGAACGCGTGACATCGGATTCCTTCGTGGCGGCGGCCGGCGAAGTCCGGTCGAATGCCCGCCCGCAAGACCATGACTACCCATCGTATGTCTTGGAGGCGTTCTCTCTCGATCCCACGACATGGACCCAGTCTCCGGCAGGCGAGCACCTTGTGGTGGACATGATTCTCTCACCCACGACTTCGGGCAATCCTGTGGGGCTCCGTCGCGATGAGACTCATCCGCAGTCGGGGTCACTCGCGTTCGACCCGCTGGAGAGCACAGAGGTGTCAGCCGTTGTCCCCGTCGTCGGTGCGATCGTGCTCGGCATGGTCTGGGCCGGTCTCATCGGCTGGCTGCATCGACGCAGAACACACTGAGCGGGCCTGGGGCCTTGGGTTGTCCCGGCCCGTATTTCCGGGGCAGTGAAGCAGACGATTCTCCCCAGATCGGTGCTGACGAACAACGAGCCTGCGGCGGCGGCCAGGCCGTATGCTCTGCCTTCGACCGGCGCGGTCCAGATTCGTTCACCGGTTGCAGCCTCGTGGGCATCCACCTTGCCCTCGCCCCCGGCGAAGAGCGTGTCACCGGCCAGAATCAGGGTCAGAGGGCAGTCACTCGCGACACGCCACGGAACGCACGCGGACAGCTCTGCTTGCAGCGTAGGGATCTCCGCCTGCGCCGCGGCGATCTCTGCATCAAGTTGTCGGCGTTGCACGTCACTGGCGTCGCGCGCGAGCTTCTTCCTGCGTTCCTGCAACTGCTGTATACTCGCTTGCAGCAGATCGATCCGGGACTGGAGCTCGACGTAACTGTCGCGGTCGAACGCCTGGAGCCATCCATCCGCGTACAGGTAGATGACACCATTGTGAATGACGAGGGTGGTGGCGCGCGGGAACGTCACGAGCAGATCGTTTTTACTGCCGCCGAAGAATCGCAGCTCGCCGTCGGCACGGTGGTTCTGGCCGTGTCCGTGGACGAATATCGAATCTTCGGTCAGCAGTCCGAACACGCCGCCGAAGCCGGAACTGCCGAGGCTCTGCACCATGCTGCCGGTGGCGCGCTCGAAGACCAGCGGCACCTGGCGTCCCTGCGACAGGTAGAGCCTGGTGGCGGAGGCAAGCATCGGGCCCTGCGCCGTCATCTGCTCCAGTTGTCTCTTGTACAACCCTGGGCCGTCTGACGCTCCGGTCTGTGCATCCAGTGCGCACAGGTAGGTCTTCTGCCAGGGCAACAATGACGCCGCGAAGTAGACCCTGGAGTCCTGCACCAGGGCGCCGGTGCGACACGGCCAGAGCGACGCAAGTCTGCCGTCGATGGGGATCTGCGCGCCGCCGGGCGCTGCCTCATGGCGCCAGATGGTCTGGCCGGAATCGCAGCGGACGCAGTACACACACCCGTCATCGCCGCCGAAATAGAGCTTGCCGTCGTACAAGGACGGCGGCAGGCGGACGGGGCCGTTGGCGAAGGCCACCCATTTCTCTCGGCCGCTGGCGGCGTCGAGGCAGTGAACCGCGTTGTCAATGGAACTGCCGAAGAAGACGCTCGTCTCGGCGACCGTCACGTAGAACACGGGATCGAAGTCGCGCATGGACTTGAGGTTGACCAGGCCGGCATAGGAATCCCACTTGGCCGGGCCACTCCACGCGGTCCTCGGATGATCGCATGGGATGTACTCCCATGCTCTGTGCAGGGGCATTTGCAGTTGCTCGCCCGTGACGCCGCTTCGCCGATTGTCGTGCTGATACGTGGGCCAATCCTCGGCGTGAGCCGCCGGCGATGCGATCATCAACAGACAGACCACGCTCAGACTGATCACGGAGATGTGTGAGCCCATACGGCCCTCCCTCATTGCCCACTTTCGATCGCGTCACCGCCTGTTGGCAAAGGTCTTCTGGCGGGGGCAGTACTGACCTGCAGCGGTGAGAAGGCCATTGAAGTCTCCAGCCAGTTGCCACAACTGCACCCTCCGCCGCCTTCGGGCGACAATATCATTCCCTCACCGACAATCGTGCTGAGCCAGCAGCTTGGACGCAGGTTCCGCCAGGTCGTGATGCGGCCGGTGTTGAAGTCCCACATCGCAACGCATCGGGCCTGACCCCGATGGACCAGGGCGTGGTTCGTGCCGCAGTACGTGGCGCAACCCTCGCGCGGACTCATCGAAGAGGTCAAAAGCCGGCCCGTCGCGAGGCCATAGCCGCACGGCTCCAGAAAGATCCGGTCCGTCAGGACGACGGGGTGCTGCATATGGGCGCTGTGATTGTCGGCGGGCCAGTTGTGCTCGGCGTGCCAGAGAAATCGGCCGGTATCGGAGTCGAACCGATACAAGTGGTACTTGCCTGCACCGGAGGAAGCGATCACGACGGAGTCATCCGTGCAGGCGAGGTAGAACACGACGATTCCGTCGGCGGTGTCGAGAGGGGTCTCCCAGATGGGCTCACCGGTCTGCGTGTCGAGGCATACGAGATACTGATCGGACCACAACGGCAAATCGTTGAGCCGGCGCGTAGGCGAGCTTTGGACGGCCGGGTTCCGGGATTCGACGAAAACGACACCCTGTTTCCCGACAGCGATCGTCGTGTTGATCACGACGCCGTTGCGTCGGGTCCACGCCGGCTGGCCGGTCCCCAGATCGTAGGCGAACAGGGCATCGCTACAGACCTTCTCGGTCCCGGCGCCGACGGTTCTGTCATACCACGCGTCATGGCCCCAGAACTCGGTATAGCTGGTGTTCTTCCTGACGGCGCTGCCGAAAAGCAGACTGTCCTTGCGGGCGACGTAACCCCAGTCATACTGCTGGCGGTTGAAGCCCTCGGGCAGTCCGACGACTTGCTGAAGCGCGCCGTCGGAGTGTCCGATCACCCAGCAGTCGCCCTGGACGGCCACGTAGAGGGCGGCATCATCGGTGCACCAGTTGCTTGCATCTCGTGGCAGGTTGACGCGCCGCATGGCCGGAACTTCCAGCGACCAGAGAATCGTCCCATTGTACGCATCGATGGCAACCATACGGTTCATTCCTTGGTGGAAGAGCTTGCCGTTGGCGGCCAGGGGTGCGGGCATGCGGGGATTTCGGTCCATGCCGAAATCGGCGCCCGGCCTGCCCAGCCACTGCACCTGCATCTGGTCGGTCTGCGTGGCTCCGTTGAGATCATCGTGGCTGTTGGCGGTGTTCCCCGCGTCCCCGTATTGGTGGGTCCACGAGCCGCAGCCCGACGGCATGGGTTTGGTCACGATGTAGAACAGGCCGGCAGGTGTCTCCTGCCTGACATGATCGATTGAAGCGGCATTGAGCCATGTCTCCACAGCAGGTTCACGCGCTTCTGCCGTCAACGGGCAGGACAGGACGGCGGCGCTTCCTCGCGGTCGCAGGAGGCGGTACGTCTCGGTGGCCGGTCCCACACACTGTCCTTCGACGACCATGCGTTCCGAAACGATGAGATTCGCGAAGTTGCCCGGGTAGGGCAGGTCTTCAAAGCCGTCCACGTGCTGCACCATGATCCGCGTTCCATAGACGCCGGCCTGGTAGAGGTCGTTGCGCACTTGTGCGATGCGCTCGGCATCGTCATCGATCCCAATCACGGTCAATTCGCTTCCAGCGGCCAGCTCATAGGCCAGCACGCCGTCCACGAGGCCCCACACCAGACAGTACCCCTTCGTCGCGTCGCTGCGCTGCAGGATCTCTCCGGCGATGCGGCGCATCTGCTCGGCGTGTTCAGGGTCGCCTGCTATGGCCAAACCTGTCGGCAGGGGACGGACGCTGTAGTTGACGGCGGTATCCAGCTCATAGACCTCGCTGCTTTGCTCCACATCGCCCATTCGCAGAGTGATACGGTAGGCATAGACTCGGTTCGGCTGCAATCCTTCGATCGTGAGGGCATGGTGTCGCTTTGGCTGCTCGTCCTGCTTGCGGTTCTCTAACTCGCCTCGATCGCGTCCAAGCAACTGGATGCTTGGGGAGTACTTTGCCCTCGGCCCGGCCAGGCCGTAGTCCAGAATGGACGGGACCTCTTCCTCGGTCCACCACGACACGATTGCCTGTGACGGCGAAGTGTACCGCACGTATGGCCCGAGTCTCACCTGTATCGGAGCCGGCTCGGGCGAAGGGCGGTTCTGCCCGCGCGCAACCGTCGGACCGAGCGGGTCCCAAGCCCTCGCGGGTGCCAGAACGAATAGTGCCGCCGCTGCCACGAAGCAGTGCAGAGTTCCCGTGCCTGTACTCATGATTGTCCTTCCTCAGACACGACTGACGGCAAACCCGCTGTACAGATTCGCCGTCTTAACGATAGCTGTCTTTCGGTTGTTTGTACACGCGAGCGGCGTGACCGTCGAGGTAACTGACGTTGATGCCGCCGGCGTTTGGACCGCCTCGGCGACCATGTGGGAAGATTCCGCCCTTGCGGAAGAAATCGCAGATTACCCAGGTCTCCGCCGGTTGGGCGAGCGTGCAGGCCCGATAGCGATTCGTCTGGAACTCGGTCTTGCTGGTCTGGCCCAACCATTCGCGGTGCGCTTCGATGCCGGAGAGTGTGAGCTGTCGGGGCAGGAATTGGGATGTGTCGCGCCACGTGCCTCCCGCCTGGCCCGGCTTGTTCATCCGGAAGCTCCAGTAGATGTAGGTGATATTGCCTTGCTGGCGGTTCTCGGGCGTATCGATCACCGAATCGGTGCCGCCGACGGGCGTGCCGCCATTGGGATCGTTGGCGTTTTGTTCCAGGTCGCGAGCCTGGGGACAGTAGAACGCCTCCATCAGGACCCCATTCCGTTGCGCCCCGATCTTCTCCAGCAGGCCGGGATGCGGATTGTGTTCGGTCGGCTCCAGCGGATAGCGGGTCCGGTCATCGTCGTTGGCATAGGTAACCAGGGCCAGGTTGATCTGCCGCAAATTGCTCAGGCACGCGGCCTCGCTGGCGTGGAATCGGGCCTTGCGCAGCGCGGGTGCCAGAATCGCCATCAGGATGGCGATGACGGCGATGACGACGAGCAACTCGATCAGCGTGAACCCAAACCCAACTCGACCACGTCTGCGCATTGCTCGGCCCTCTCATGGCTATTGCCGCACCGTTCGGGGTTCCTCATTTCGTTTGCCGGATTGTCTTCCCGTACAGCGCTACTCTTATGGTGCCAGATTACTGCCTCCGGCGTCAAGACCTCGGTTCATCCGTTTGGGCTCGTTTCACACTGGAATGTTCCGATCTGCCGTGAATGTGGACAGGTTCCCGAAGCCGGCGTACAATGCGGATCGAGTCCGGCGCCTGATTCCGGCGCCGGGGATCGTACGCTCCCGGGTTCTCCGGCGGAGTTGTGTTGGCTACCCCGCCCAGAGGTCCAGGCGATGCGTGGAAGCATACCCGACTCAGTGCGATTGGATGGATACCGATCATGACAAAGGCTCCTCAGGGTCCGGGCGCAGGCCGGTTTTGCATCGTGCTGGCGGCGTTGACGTTGCTCGTCGGATGCGGGGGGGCCGGTCCTCGCGTCTCGAACGATGGCCGGGTGGCAGAAGCCCCGAAAGAGTACTCCCGAGAGGATGCCCTTCGGATGATCCGGTCGAGCGAGGGGCGGCTGGCGCCGGTGTATGGTCCTCTGGCAGAGCAACTCGTGGACGACCTGGACCTTGGCGGCAAGACCGGGATTGGGATTGATCTGGGCAGTGGGCCGGGGACGCTGGTCATTGAATTGTGCAAACGGACGGAGATGCACTGGATCAATGCCGATATCAATCCACACTTCTTCCCCTTTTTCCTGCAACGAGCAGAGGAACATGGCTGTGGCGGCCGTGTCAGCGCCATCCAAGCCGATGCCCAAGCCCTGCCGTTTCGAGATGACTATGCGGACGTGATCGTCTCGCGAGGCTCATTCTGGTTGTGGGGCGACAAGGTCGCAGCGTTTGGAGAGATTCGACGGGTTCTCAAACCCGGCGGTGTGGCTTATATCGGGCGGGGTCTCTCGGCGAATCTGCCGCTCGAGGTGGCCCAGGCGGTGCGCGGGGGACGAGGCGAGGGGCCGCAGTACGATGTTGCGGCGACGGCTCAGGAACTGCATGCCATCATGAAATCGCTGAGGATAAAGGACTATCGCGTCATCCGGCCGAGGCTGGACAACGAGGCCGGTGTGAACTACGGCGTCTGGGTGGAGTTTCGCAAGAGTAGGGGCGGATAATTATTCGCCCCTGCCGGATCGGTCTGTGCCGTATCGGCCGCATGGGCTCAAGCCCATCCTGCGAGACTCTTTGTGCCGGAGCCCTCTTCGTTTCCGGGCTAATCTGTTCATTGTGTCTGGGGCCAAAGTCTGATACTCTGTGTGGGCAGAAGGCTGTGCCATTGTCTGGCGATGAGTAAGAGACACCGGAACATCCAGCGTTTGTCCGATCTGACCTCAACCCCTGCAGGGGAGGCAAACCACATGAGCCGACAGCTTCCAGTCATCCGGTTTCGATTCAGGACAGATTTCCTGTGTTTTGCTGCAACAGCCCTTTGCTGTGCATTCACGCATGGTATGGGAGGCGTGGCCGCAGCGGCCGACTGGCCGACATACCGGTGTGACGCCGCTCGCAGCGGAGTGGGCGCCGAGAGCCTGCCGGCCGAGCTCTCGCTTCAGTGGACCTACACCCCCGCGCATCCACCCAAACCTGCCTGGCCCGCACCGTCGGAGGAAATGCCCCGCATGCACGCGGACAGCGCCTTTCACGTGGCGATGGCCGATGGTCGCGCGTTCTTCGGGTCCTCCGTGACGGATGAACTCTGCGCGATTGATGTCGCTTCGGGGGCGGTGTGCTGGAGCTACTTCACCGAAGGCCCGGTCCGTTTCGCCCCGGCCGTTCACGAGGGTCGTGTCTACGCCGGGTCGGACGACGGCTATGTCTATTGCCTCAGTGCGGTCGATGGATCGCTGATCTGGCGGCAGCGGCCGGGTCCGAGCGACGAGAAAGTCCTTGGCAACGGGCGGATGATCTCCCTCTGGCCGATCCGCACGAGCGTGCTGGTAGACCGGGGTGTGGTCTACTGCGGCGCCGGAGTATTTCCCTACGAGGGGATCTACATCTGCGCCCTCAATGCCGCTGACGGTTCGTTTGTGTGGAAGAACGACACGATTGGTGATCGCGCCCACGAGCTGAGCTACGGCGGCATATCTCCCCACGGGTATCTGCTGGCTTCCGACGAGACTCTATACGTTCCTGCAGGCCGCGCGATGCCCGCCGCCTTCAGTCGACGGAGCGGCCAGTTTCTGTTCTGGGCCTTTCCCGGGGGCAAGCAGGGCGGAACCTGGTCTCTGCTGGCCGGTGATGAACTCATTGCCGGGGTAGACCGATCCGGGACGCCTCACAAGGTCGCATACGATTCAAAGACCGGCCAGAGCAAAGGAGACGTGTTCGCCTGGTTCCCCGGACTGGATATGGTGGTCCGGGGCAACTTCGCGTACGTTCTGACGCCCGCCGGTTTGTACGCCATCGACCGCGACGCGCACGCCGAAGCGCGGCAGAAGGTCGCTGCCTCCACGGAGGCGCGTGAAGCGCTGGGACAAGAGCTTGCCAAGCTGCGAGAAGATGTCCAGAAGGCGGGGGCTGAGCAACAGACCCGAATCCACGACAGGATCGATGAGATCGGCCGCCTCACGGCCGGGCGCCTGGCGGCGGAGCGGCAGCTTCGCGATTCCTGCCACACATGGTATCTGCCCGTTCCGCAGTGCCGTTCTCTGATCCTGGCGGGCGAAACGCTTTTTGTCGGCGGCTTGAACCAGGTCTTGGGCGTGGACGTCCAGACCGGCCGGAGAGTTTGGCAGTCGAACCTGGCCGGAAACGCCGTGAGTCTGGCCGCCGGCAGCGGCTCTCTGATTGTCAGTACGGAGGAGGGCAGGATACACTGTTTCGCAGCCACCAGACGCACCGCGTCGGAAGGGACACGTGGTGCGCACGATCCGAATGCCTTTCGCGATCACCCGCAGGGCGACCTGTACCGCGAGGTTGCTCGCCAGATCGTGGACCGGAGCAACACGGCGAAAGGTTACTGTCTCATTCTGGACGCCAACACGGGTCAGCTTGCCTATGAGTTGAGCCGGATCACCGATCTTCAGATCGTCGGCCTCGAAGAGGATCCAGCCAAACTGCGCATCGCCCGCCAGAGACTGCTGTCGGTCGGGCTGCTTGGCACGCGGGTGGTCGTGGAGCCGTGGGACATCGATTCCCTGCCCCCCTACTTCGCCAATCTGGTTGTCTCCGACGGCCTGTTGACCACCGGCACGGCGGAGGTGACGCGGGAACAAGTGGAGCGCGTCCTGAGGCCTGGTGGAGGAACCGCCGTTGGGGCCACGCCTGACGGCAATGGCGGTCTCCAGTGGCGCACGTTCACACGTCCGTCACTCGAAGGGACCGCGGGATGGACTCAGCAGTACGGCAATCCGCAGAACACGGCCTGTTCTCCTGACAGGATGGCCAAGGGGCCCCTTGGCGTGCTCTGGTTCGGCGAGCCGGGTCCGCTGGCGATGGTGGAGAGACACGCAAAGGCCCAGAGTCCTGTCGCGATGGATGGCCGTCTGTTCATCCAGGGAGAGGAACGGATCCTGGCCCTGGACGCCTACAACGGGACGCCTCTATGGGAACGCCGGATTCCGGGTGCGGTGCGGGCGCGGGTCGACGTCGACGGGGGCAACCTGGCCCTGACGAAGGACGCCCTGTATGTGGCGGCCTATGATCGGTGCGTCGGTCTCGCTCCGGCCACCGGCGAGACTGTTCGGGTGTATGACCTGCCGGGAGGGAGCAGCGGAAGCTACCGCTGGGGCTGCGTCTCGACGGATCAGAGCACCTTGTTTGGCATCCGGGCCGAGCCCTTGAAGCAGCCGTATGCCACGGAACTCAGGGCTAAGTTTGCCGATCCCGATGACGACACGCTCCGGGCATACATCAGGTCGAACGCCAAATGGTTTCCCATGGCCAATTACCCGGCCTGGGAGAACTACAGCCCGGCCAAGGGCTCGGTGACCGACCGGATGATGACGGGCGACATGGTTTTTGCCCTCGACCCGAACACCGGAGCGGTGCGTTGGACCTATTCGGGCAGGCGGATCGCGAATCTGACCCTTTCCATCGCAGGTGGAAAGGTCTTCTTCGCCGAGAGCGTTGTCACCGATGCGCTGGCAGAACAAGCCCTTGATGAGCGGCGAACGCTGATACGGCAGGGAGTGTACGAACAGACGGAGGAAATGAAGAGGACCGAGGGCTATAAGTCGTCGGATACGAGGCTCGTGGTGGCCCTGGACGCCCAGAGCGGCAAGAAGCTGTGGGAACGAGCCGTAGACTTCACCGGTTGCTGCGGCGACGCCATGGGCTCGGCCTGCCAGGACGATGTCCTGCTGTTCTTCGGCTGCGTCGGCAATCACGACGCCTACCGATTCAGAGAGAGCCAGCTCACCTACCGCCGGATCGTGGCCATGTCGGCATCGAGCGGCGCGATCCTGTGGTCGCGTCCGGTCAACTATCGCACGCGGCCCGTGATCATCGGCGAGCGGATTGTCATCGAGCCGAGGATGTGCGATCTGCGCACGGGCCAGATCCTGTCGCGTATCGATCCGATCTCGGAGAAGGAAGTGCCGTGGGAGTTCCTCCGTCCGGGACATACCTGCGCGATCACCAGCGCCTCGGCGAGCGCCCTGTTCTACCGTTCGTCGAGCACGGCGATCTACGATCTGGCGCGCGACGCCGGCGTCGCCATCTTCGGCGGCATTCGCCCCGGGTGCTGGATCAACATGATCCCGGCCAACGGTCTGGTGCTGGTTCCGGAAGCGAGCGTGGGCTGCACGTGCTCCTTCCCGCTTCGTGGTTCGTTTGCCCTGGTGAATAAGCCGCAAAGGGCTCAGCCCTGGACCGTGTTCATCAACCATACCGAACTGGACACGAAGGGCCAGGTCGTGCCGGGCACGTATGAACGGCCCGTCAAACACCTCGCCATCAACTTCGGCGCGCCGGCGGATATGAAGGATGACGACGGCACGTTGTGGCTGGCTTACCCCAACCCCCGGACCGTATATACCCAGAACCATTTCGTCAACTACGGCATCAAGTTCGATCTGAAGGAGGAAATCCTCGAGGAGATGGGGTATTTCTGTCAGGACTTCAGAGGGATCACCGTCGAAGGGACGGAGAAACCCTGGCTCTTCACTTCCGGGTGTCTGGGGTTGCGCCGGTGCGAGATCCCGTTGCTCGATGGCCAGGCAGGCCATGTCCCGACCCTGTACACGGTCCGCCTCGGATTCCGGGCCCGCGAGGGCGACAGACCCGGTCAGCGGGTATTCGGGATCAAACTCCAGGGTCGGACTGTTTGTGAAACCTTCGACATCGCCCAGCTTGCCGGCGGCGTCGATAGAGCCGTCATCCGGGACTTCCCGGACATTGCCGTCGATGACACGCTCGTCCTGGAACTGGTCCCCAGGACCAGGACGTCCGGCGAGTCGGAGGCGCCCGTAATCAACTTCGTGGAGATTGTATGCTCGCACCGCTGGACACCGGCGACCGCAAAAGGCATCTGAAGGTCGCCGGGCATGTCCTCGTCTTTGTCCCCGTGGCGGCTGTCTGTCTGACTCTTACGTCGATCCTCGCCAACTGGTGGAGATGGCCCGTGGACGGTCTTCGGCGCAGCGCCGCCGACTGGCCCATGTGGCGGTACGACGCCAGCCGCAGTAGCGCCTCGCCCATCTCGTTGCCGGTCGATCTGCGTCTTCAATGGATCCGGCGACTGCCAAAGCCCGCCCCCGCATGGCGCGAGGAGCAGTACAAGCTCCAGTTCGACCGGTCCTATGAGCCGGTCGTCATGGGCGACCAGATCTTCGTGCCATCGATGGTCAGTGACAAGATCGAGGCCTACGACACGGAAACCGGCAGGCAGAATTGGCAATTCTTCTGCGATGGGCCGATCCGTTTTGCGCCGATCGCATGGCAGGGCCGCGTGTACTTCGCCAGCGACGACGGTTGTCTTTACTGCCTGGCGGCCAGGGATGGCGCGCTGCTCTGGAGATCCCGCCTGGCGCCATCGACCCGCAGGGTCCTGGGCAATGGCAGGCTCATATCGGCGTGGCCGGCACGTGGCGGGCCGGTGCTGCGCGACGGCAGGATCTACTGCTCCGCCGGCATCTGGCCGTTCATGGGGGTGTTCATCTACGCACTCGATGCCGTGACGGGCCGCGTGATTTGGGAGAACAGCGGCACCGGCTCGATCTACATTCTGCAGCAGCACAACAGCCCCGCGTTTGCGGGCGTGGCGCCGCAAGGATACCTGGCGTCGGATGGGAACAAGCTGCTGGTGACGAGCCGAACCACCCCGGCGTGCTTCGATTGCGCTACTGGCGAGTTGTTGTACTATCCCCTGGCCGACCGCAGCTACGGCAAGCACGTCGGTGGCTACGGGGCGTCGATCTGGAAGGACTGGTACTTCAATAACGCCGTGGCGTACAGGCTTTCCGATGGTCTGGCCCTCGGGCCTATCGCGGCCGATGTGATGGATGGCGATGCGGTCGCGGGAGTCGGAGCGACCGGCGAGATCGTGGGCGCTACGCTGGCGGAGGAACAGACGGTCGATCCCAAGGACAAGAAGACCAAAACGCGACTGTCCGCCCAACCGGTGTGGAAGGTGCAGACCGAGCCGGCCCTCGATCAGATCCATATCAAGGCGGGCAGTCGGTTGTACGGCAGCAGCGACGAGGGGCTGATCGCCGCCATTGAGGCGCCCGAGGGGGACAAACCGGCACGGACGGTCTGGCGAGCCAGGGTGCACGGGCGCGTGTGGAACATGGTCGCCGGCGATGGGAAGCTCTTCGTGATCACGCAGGACGGGCACTTGTATTGCTTCGGCGCCGCAAGAAGGTCTCCCGTTCGCCGCATGAGCATTGCCCATAGCCTGAGGCCGGCTCCTCGCAGCGAGTCCGGACGGGTCAAGGAGATCCTCGCGCAAGGCGTGGATGCGAAGGGGTACTGCCTGTGGCTCGGGGTTGGCAACGGCCGCCTGCTCACGGAACTCCTGCGTCAGTCGCAGATGCACGTGATCGCCGTCGAGCCGGATGCCGAGAAGGTGGCCTCGTTGCGAAAGAGGCTGGATGGCGTGGGCCTCTATGGATCGCGCGTCTCCATTCTGCAGGCCGATGTGGATTTCGCCGATCTGCCGCCGTACATCGCTTCACTGGTCGTGGTGGAGAATCTCAAAGCCGCCGGGATCGAGGGGAATGCGCGCCGCATTGACGCGATGTGCGAACTGCTTCGGCCCTACAGCGGGGTGGCTTGGATCGCAGCGGGCAAGGAGCAGCAACTGGCCATATGCAGCCGGCTTGCCAACGTGGAGCTTCCAGGTTTCAGGGTGGACGCTGCCAAAGGCGCCGTTGTCATCCAGCGCACCGGACCCGTGCCGGGTTCTGCCGACTGGACGCACCAGTACGGCGATGTCGCCAACACCGTCTGCTCGAAGGACCAGCTCCGGCTTCCGCTGGGTATACTGTGGTTTGGGGAGGAAGCGGGATTCGGTGACGTTCTGCCCAGGCACGGACATGGCCCGCCCGAGCAGGTCGTCGGGGGAAGGCTGTTCATCCAGGGGATCGATTCGTTCAGTGCGCGGGATGTCTACACGGGCCGGGTCTTGTGGAAGAAGCCGCTCACAGCGTCGACCTTCGGCGAATACTACGACGCGTCTTACAAGCATGACTTTCGTTACCTCGGCTACGGCCAGGGCCACATTCCCGGGGCCAACGCCAGGGGCACGAATTTCGTCGCCACGGCCGACCGGATCTATGTCGTTCAGGAAGACGCCTGTCACGTCCTGGACCCGGCCACCGGGCGGACCCAACAGGTGTTCTCATTGCCTGCCGGGGAAGACCAGGGGTCGCGACGCTGGGCCTACATCGGGGTCTGCGAGGACTATCTCATCGCCGGAGCGAATTTCGTCCGGCATTCGCCTTTGCTCAAGCCTCCCGGCGAGAAACCCGATGCGGCCGCTCCATTTGTCGATTGGAGCGCCAGCAGGACCCTGATAGTGATGAACCGCTACGACGGAAAGGTCCTGTGGAGCGTGGAGGCGGACCATGGGTTCATCCATAACGGGATTGCCGCCGGTGGCGGCATGGTCTTCTGTCTCGACACGGTGCCTCCATATGTGAAGCGAAATGCGCGCGAGGGCGCCGAGGTCGGTCAGACGAGCCGGCTCCTGGCGATGGACCTTCGCACGGGCCGGGTCGTCTGGGACAACCGCGACAGCGCCTTTGGAACTTGGCTGAGCTTCTCCGAGCCGTTCGGCGTTCTGGTGCAGGCCTATCGCAAATCCGGCGATATGCTCTGGGAGCCCGGCGACCGGATGGCGGCCTTTCGGGCCCGGACGGGCGAGGTTCTCTGGGACGAGAGGACGGATTACTCCGGGCCCTGCATGTTGCGCGGGGGCACCGTCTTGACTCAGGGGAGCGCCTACGATCTTCTGACGGGCCGCCGGCGGACGTATCCGCATCCTCTGACGGGAGAGCCGATACCCTGGCGTTACACGCGAAACCACGGCTGCAACACAGCGATTGCCAGCGAGAACCTCCTGACGTTCCGCTCTGCTGCGGCAGGTTATTACGACCTCACCAATGACGGGGGGACCGGCAATTTCGGCGGGTTCCGATCGGGATGCACATCCAATCTGATCGTCGCCAACGGTGTTCTCAATGCGCCGGACTATACGAGCACGTGCACTTGCAGCTACCAGAACCAGACCTCGCTGGCGATGGTCCACATGCCGGACGTGGAAATGTGGACATTCAGCAAAGTCGAGCCGAGCGATGCCCCCATTCAGAGCGTCGGCATCAACCTCGGTGCGCCGGGCGACCGCCGAGCCGAGAATGGAACGCTCTGGCTGGAGTATCCAATTGTCGGAGGGAGTTCTGCCGAACTGGACATGGCTGTGGCGCCGGAGGAACTGTCATGGTTCCGCCGCCACTCGTCGCGCCTGCGACGCAGCGATATCTCATGGGTCGAAGCCTCGGGGGCGAAGGGCCTGCGATCTGTTCAGGTCAGGATGTCAGGGTCGCAGGGTGAGCCACGCGGAGTGGGTCTTGGCCCACCAGCCGGCTACACGGTTCATCTGCACTTCATGGAGCCCGAAAACAAGAAGGCGGGAGAGCGGCGGTTCGATGTTGCCCTGAACGGACAGACCGTGCTGGAGGATTTTGACATTGTCGCCGAGGCCGGGTCTCCCAACGTGGGGATCGTCAGGACGTTCAAGGGGATTCAAACGTCTGACTTCGTGACCATCTCGCTGACGCCGACTGACGCCTGCAGCGAAACGATCCTCTGTGGGATCGAGATTGTTGCCGAGCAGCCTCTTTGACACTGTGCGCAAAACGCGGTAAGATACGCCTGCCACGCAATCCCCGTGACCTTTGAAAGGGCAGCGTATGGATCGCGGAAAGACCATTCGATTGTTCGGGGTATTCCTTCTGTCGGCTATACCGTCCGCTGTCTGGGCGGGCGTATCTCCGGGCGAGGTCATCAACGCGGCGGGAGCCACCCATGGAATCTGCGTTGTTGCTGGCGACCGGGCATCTGAACTTGCCGTTGCGATTGCCCGAGAGAGCGATCTGTTGATCTATCTGCACGTCCCGAAGGCAGAGGATCTTGAGTCGGCTCGCAAGACGATCGACGAGGCAGGCTGCCTCGGAACGCGCGTGTTCGTCGCGGCAGGCGAAACCAGGCTGCATCTGGGCGACAATCTGGCCGATGCCGCGGTGATTCTCGGCGCGCCGGATCTTCCCCAGGCGGAGATTCTGCGAGTCCTTCGACCGGGCGGCAAGGCCGTGTTTGCAGACAGGACAATCGCCAAACCCATCCCGCCGGGCATGGATGACTGGACCCACCCTTATCACGGCCCCGACAACAACCCGCAGTCGAACGATGAAGTGATCGTCGCCCCATACCTGACGCAGTTCCTGGCCGAGCCCCGGTATGCGCCGCTGCCGCAGGTCTGCGTCACCTCCGCCGGCCGGGTGTTCAAGGCCTTCGGGCACGTGGCGTTCAAAGAACGCGAGGAGCCGTTTCTGAACAAGCTCGTGGCCTTCAATGGCTACAACGGCATGATCCTCTGGCAGCGAGAGCTTCCCGAAGGCGTCATGATCCATCGCAACACGATGGCGGCGACGCCCGCCGCACTCTACATCGGCGACAACAAGTCGTGCGAGGTCATCGACACTGCCACCGGCAAGGTGCAAAATGAGATCGTCCCGCCCGTGGAGAAGGCGGGCGGCACGTTCTGGAAGTGGATGGCGATCGAGGACGGCATCCTGTACGCCATGATCGGCGAGCAGGAGCAGGCCGACTCCACGAAGCGATGGAAACGCGACAAACACGGCTGGCCTTGGGACCCCATCTCGGAAGGGTGGAACCAGCCGGAGCATCCCTGGGGCTTCGGCCGCAACGTTCTGGCCATCGACCTCAAGACGAAAGACGTCCTCTGGAGCCATCGTGAGAGTGAGCCTATTGACGGCCGGGCCATCTGCATGAGCCACGGTCGCATCTACGTCTTTCGATTCGGCAGCTATCTCGCCTGCCTCGATGCCCGCAACGGCAGGGAGCTTTGGCGCAGCACCCCGCAGAACGCTCCGGTGCTATTCCGGTCGCTCGGCGAGTACCAGAATCGCCAGGACTGGCGGACGAACTGGCGAACCACCTGCTATCTCAAGTGCAGCGACAAGGCCCTCTATTTCGCCGGCCCGCCCATTGGCAAGCTGCTGGCCGTCTCTGCTCGCGATGGCAGCATTCTCTGGGAGCATCCCTACAGCAACTTCCAGCTTGTCCTTCGCGAGGATGGGCTCTACGGCATCAGCGGTCAGATCGACAAACACCCGAGCCTGAAGTTCGACCCGCTCACCGGCAAGGTGCTGGCGGAGATCGACAAGCCTCGCCGGGCGTGTACCCGCCCGACCGGCGCGTCCGACGCGATCTTCTTCCGCGCCGAGGGCGGCTCCGTTCGTCTGGACCTGGCTTCCAATCGCCCGGGCTGGATCTCCCCGATGCGACCGGTCTGCCAGGAGGGCGTGACTGTCTCCAACGGTCTGCTGTACTGGTGGCCCTCGGTGTGCGATTGCCAGTTGACCCTGTATGGCGTCACGTGTCTGGCGCCGGCGGGTGAATTTGATTTTGCGCCCGATGCCACGGAGACAGCGCGGCTTGAACGAGGCAAGGACTCGGAATCACAGGTGGCCCCTCTGGCGGATCATCCTGCCGATTGGCCGACCTTCCGGGCGGACAATGCCTGTAGCGCCTCCACCTCGGGCAGGGTAGCCGAGCGACCGGGGCCGCTCTGGGATTTCGACCTCGGCGTCTCCACGGTTCCGGGCCTTCCTCGCATCACTGCGCCTGTGGCCGCCGGCGGACTGGTCTTTGTCGGCGGGACCGACGGTGTCGTGCGTGCCATCGATGCCTCAACAGGGACTGCCGTATGGAAAGCCTGCACCGGGGGGGCGATCCGCATGCCGCCGACGATTTGGGAAGGGCGGGCCTACGTCGGGTCCGGCGATGGCTGGGTGTACTGCTTCGAGGCGAAGTCCGGCCGATTGCTCTGGCGGTTTCGCGCGGCCCCGACCGAGCGTCTGATTCCCGTCTATGGCACGCTGATGTCCACCTGGCCGGTGGCCGCCGGTGTGCTCGTCGAGGGTGGCACCGCCTATGCCGCCGCCGGGATTGCCAACTATGACGGCACATACGTGTATGCCCTCGACGCGCGGACGGGAGCGGTGAAGTGGCAGAACGGCACGTCGGGCCACCTGGATCCACAGGCCCGGACCGGCGTGAGCGTCCAGGGGCATCTGCTGCTGCGCGGTGGAAAGCTCTATCTGTCCGGCGGGACGTCGATCTCGCCGGCGGTCTACGACGCGGCGACCGGCGAATGCCTGAACGATTCGGCGCAGTTGGCAGAGTGCTTCTCGCGCAGTCCGCGCGGCTGGGAACTGTCGGTGCTGGGGGACCAGGTGGTTGCCTGTGGAAAGCCGTTCTACGGCCATCCCGCGTACGACGTCTATGATGTCACTGTGTTCAGCAGGGCATTCCTGGCCTCGTCCGGCAGCACGTCTGTCGTATGGGCCTCGAACGCCGCCGGGCATCAGGTGATGGGATTCCGTGATTTCGACCGCGCGACTTTGGCGCGGAACGCGGCCAATCCAGGCAATCGGTTCGAGGTCAACTGGGGCCGGCTGGCCCCCTCGACCAAACCCGTATGGTCTCTTGAGTTCGCAAAGGCGCAGGCCATGGCGGTCTGCCGGAACGCCGTTCTGCTGGCCACCGACAGCGAACTGATAGCCATGGACCCGATTCGCGGCGCGATCCAATGGAGGCAACCGTTGCCGGCGCCGCCCGTTCCCTGGGGTCTTGCCCTGGACAGCGCCGGCCGGGCGGTCGTGACGCTGATCGATGGGCGCGTCCTCTGTTTCGGTTCCGTTAGAATGGTCGGGCAGGGCCGGTAGTGCGGATGGGTGGTATGTTTTGCAGGAGCATTCGGTGACACGATTGGTGTGGTTGAATCTGGCTGTCTTGTGTGTCCTGGCCGCGTGCGTCGATCCGGCGCGTGGCTGCCGATACAACGTTCGAGAAATCGGCTTCATCGACGTTGAGGTTGAGCTGTACCGCCTCTTCGTATACGTCCCCCAGGCGGTTGGGGCCGGGGAGATGGGCGATTTGAAGAACGCGCTGGATGCCGCCTCTGTCGACACGAACATCCGTTGCGAGCCCGTTCCGGCGGGGGGCGATCCGAACCATCCCGCCTCGCGTTTCCTTTCGGCGCATGGGATCGACAGCTACCCTGCCGCTGTCATGGTATCGCCGGACGGCCCCTCCCGGCGGCTGCCTTTGCCCGCCGATGCCCCATCGCTTACGGAGGCGGCTTCCTTGTCGTTGGAGGCGGCGCTCGATTCTCCGACGCGCCGACAGATCCTGGAGAAGGCGGCGGACTGTTATGCGGTCGTGCTCCTGATCGAGGGACTCCAGGAGGATCGAAACGCTGCGGCCCGAGAGGCGGTCTCCGATGCGATTTCGTATGTCGGCGAGCAACTGGAATTCCTGCCCAAGACAATCGCCAAAGGTCCCGAGATGGTCGTGCTCGATCGATCGTCTCTGGCCGGCGAGGACATACTGCTCTGGACGCTTGGCCTGAAGCCGGAGGATATCAACGAGCCATGTGCGGCGGTTTTCTACGGCCGGGGCCGGTGGATCGGGCCGCTGTTCAAAGGCGAGTTGCTTACCGATGCGAATCTCCTGCGCATTCTCTCGATCATCGGGGCCGACTGCGAGTGCGGCCTTGACCATCGATGGCTTCAGGGCACCATGTTGCCGGCTCGGTGGGACCAGAGCCTTCAACAGAAGGTGGCGACGAGCCTCGGTTTCGACCCGGAAAGTCCCATGGTGAAGATGGAGATGGTGTCCATCGTCCGTCGCGGCATGGGCGGACTCGGCGATCCCGGCGCGCCGTTCGGCTATCAAGAGATCGAAGTCGGGGGCGAGTCGGCGGGTTCATCGCACCCCTCCGCTGGCGGATTCAACAATGGGACCGTCGGGCCCGCAGCGGACCTCGTGGATGTCGAACCGCCCCGGACGGGAGGCCTCATCCTGGCGGTTTCGTTCGGGGGGATGGTGGCGCTGGTCGCGGCAATATCGGCGGTGGTTTTGTGGCGAGCGAAAAGGGATTGAGACACATATGTCTATGATTCGAATGGTGTTGAAGGAGATGTGGCATCGCAAGGTCAATTTCGTGCTTGCGGTGCTCGCGGTCACGACCGCCGTGGCCTTCTCCGTGGCCTTCTTCACGGCGGCGAAGGCCTCGGAGCGGGAGACGGCCCGTCTGATGCTTTCGATGGGCTACAACGTACACATCATCGCCAAGGATGCGGACGCCGGCGCCTTCCTCCTCAACGGGATTCCCGACAAGACGATGCCCGCGGACTACCTGGACAAGCTCGCGACTCAGCAGAGTATTTCCTACAACCATCTCCTGGCGACCCTGGAAGGCAGGATGAATTGGCGGGGCATGGACATCGTCCTGACGGGGATTGCCCCGGAGGTATGTCCGCCCGGGCAGAAGAAGCCGCCCATGACGTTTCAGGTCGACCCGGGGGCGGTCTACGTGGGACACCGCATCGCCGCAAGTCTGCAAGTGAAAGAGGGCCAGACGATCTCCCTGGGCGGCAAGGATCTGAAGGTCAAGAAGTGCCTTTCGGAGTCCGGCGGGCTGGACGATGTGAGGATGCAGTGCAACCTCGGCGATGCCCAGGAAATCCTGAATCAGCCGGGACGGATCACAGGGATCAAGGCCGTCGATTGTCTGTGTTTCGAGAAGGGCGATCCGGTCGCCGTGCTCAGGAAGGAGATCGGCGCCATACTGCCCGAGGCCCAGGTGCTTCAGGTCAAGGCCCTTGCGAACGCCCGGGCGAAACAAAGGCAGATGGTTCACGGCATCTTTGCCCTGATGCTGCCGTTTGTCGTCGCGGCCTGTGCGGTATGGATCGGCGTGCTGGCGGCCATCAACGTCCGGGACAGGCAGCAGGAGATCGGCCTGTTGCGGGCCCTCGGATACGACGCGGGGGCCATCTGTCTGTTGTTCCTTGGCAAGGCGTTGCTGGTGGGCCTGGCCGGAGCGGGCGTAGGCTTTCTCCTCGGGACGACCCTGGGTCTTACGTACGGTCCGGGCGTTTTCGAGATCACGGCCAAGGCGATGATTCGCTGGGAGCCGTCGTTGCTGGTCTTCGCCTGCATTCTCGCGCCGCTGTTCGCCATCGTCGCCAGCCTCATACCGACCATGATCGCGATCACCTGCGATCCCGCGGAGGCATTGAGGGAGGAGTAGTCATGCTGCAATGCCAGGACGTGACCAAGACCTACAGGACGCCGAACGGCGAGGTGAAGGCGCTCGGTGATGTCAGCCTGCGAATCGACAAGGGCCAGTTCGTCGCCGTGTGCGGGCCGAGCGGCAGCGGCAAGACTACCCTGCTGATGACGATGGCCGCCATGCTCCGCCCGAGTGCGGGAATGGTGCGATTCGAGGAGGAGGACATCTACGGGATGGCCGGCTCCGAGCGAGCGGTATTTCGGGCAAAGAACATCGGATTCGTGTTTCAGATGTTCCATCTTGTGCCGTATCTGAACGTCCTTGAGAATGTCCGCCTGGCAGGCGGCGCGGTCGGAGGCCGCGATGGCGGCCGTGCAAGGGAGCTTCTACAACGGCTTGGCTTGCAGCATCGCATGGACCACAGACCGGCCCAGTTGAGCACGGGCGAAAGGCAGCGGGCCGCGATGGCCAGGGCTCTGCTGAACCGGCCGAAGCTGATTCTTGCCGACGAACCGACGGGCAATCTCGATCCCGACAGCGCCGCATCCGTGCTCGGCCACCTTCGCGATTTCCATCGCGCCGGCGGGACCGTCGTCATCGCGACGCATGGTCCGGCCGCACAGGAGCTCGCCACCAGAACCATCCATCTGCGGAATGGGACAATCGAGCGCGACGGGTGACTGCGCTGCGACCCGTTCTGAAGCGCACCGAGACAGGATAGGTCATCCCTCGGAGGCAGCCGCCGGTCGTTCAAGGAGCATCGCTTGCGCCGGCCAGAGCGCGATCGAGAGCGCCGAGCAGCTCGCCCTGGTAGTCGTCGCTGTACTCCCAGAACATAACGCCGCCTAAGCCCTTGGCCTTGAGATACTGGACCTTGGCGGTCATGGACCGGGCGTTCTCGTAGGAGATGAAGACCGCCTCTTCGGGGTTCCACAGATAGGGCGCCTGGGCCGCCTCATCCCAGTGCTGCTCGCAGGCGTCGTCGCGCAGGCACGGCACAATCTGGCGGTAGAAAACGATGTCGCCGACGGATTCGGCCTCTTGGAACAGGCCGTGATTCTCACCGCTTCTGACTCCGGTCCACTTGCGGCCATAGAAGGGGATTCCCAGGTTGATCTTGTGCGGCGGGACACCCGCCTGGATGTGGAGATCGACGGCGTGGACGATGCTGTTCTTGTCCCGCTCCGGCGACGAAGACGGCCGGAAGTTGCTGTGATGTCCCGTGCGATGGTCTCCGCCATGGTAGAAGTCGTAGGTCATAATGTTCAGGAAATCGAGGTAGCGATGCAGCTTGCCCAACTCGGTATTGTCGACGTAGTGCTGATTCGCACCCGTCGCAATCGTCAGCAGGTAGTGTCTGTGGTCCGGCTTCCGGGCGGACAGTCTGTCCAACTCCTCCCGCACGGCTTGAAGCAGTAGCGTGAAGTTCTGCACATCCTGGGGCCGGTAGACGTTGCCGGCGCCGGGGCTGTTGGGATACTCCCAGTCGAGATCGATGCCGTCGAGATCGTAGGCGTCGACGAACGCGGCCGCACTGGCGGCGAACCTGCGCCGCGACTGGTCCGTCAGGGCTGCGTCGGAAAAACCGCCCGACCAGGTCCAGCCGCCCACAGAGACCAGCACCTTGAGGTCGGGGTTGATCTTCTTCAGGGCGTGCAGTTTGAAGATGTCGTCCTTCTTCAGCGGGGTGTTGTCGATGCTGGTGTCGAAGTGCACCTGGCCGTCAACCACGTTGACGAAGGCATAGTTGACGTGCGTGATCTTGTCGGCCTGGATGGTGGAGAAATCAAAATCACGATAACCGGCGACATAGGCCACGACGTTGTATTTCGGCTTTGCAGGCTTCGAGAAGCTGTGGCAACCCGCCGCCATCACCAGTGTCGCCGCCAGAGCCACGGCGACTTGGAGGATACGTGTTCTGCTGCGTGCTCTCATCGGACGTCACCTCATTCCAGAAATCTGCCTGTTCCTCAGGACTTCATGGCCATCGACTTGCCGCGGGGATTGGCGAGGTTCTTCTCGATCAGCTCGCAGCGCTGCCGCACGCACGCGAAGGCCCGGCCGCCGTCGGGCGGCGTGTGGAGGACGTAGTCCAGCAGCCGATCGATTGTACTGGTCACGACGTGGACGCGCGTGTCCGAGGAGCCGTAGTAGATGAACACGTCGCCGTTGTCCCGGGCGATCCAGCCGTTGGCAAACAGGACATCGGAGACATCGCCGACGCGTTCCATGCCGCGCGGCGCCATGAAATAGCCGGCCGGCCGATGCGTGATCCGCCACGGCTCGTGAAGGTCGGACAGGAACATGTACAGAACGTACCGCAGCCCGTCGGCGTTTTCCCAAACGCCGTGAGCGAGGTGCAGCCACCCCTTGTCCGTCTTCAGCGGCGGCGGGCCCTGGCCGTTCTTGCCCTCGACGATGGTGTGGTAGCGACACGGGTCGATGATGAGCGATTCGTCCTCGATCTCGGCATTCTTGACATCGTCGCAGAGGGCCCAGCCGATTCCGGTGCTGCACCCGGCGGCCTTGAATTCGCGCATCGGCCGGGTGTAGAAGGCGTACTTGCCGTCGACGAACTCCGGGTGCAGGACGTAATTGCGCTGCTGGGCCGACGGGGTTTTCAGATCGGGCAGTCGCTCCCACGTCTTCAGGTCCCTGGTGCGAGCGATGCCGGCCCTGGCCAGGGCGGCGGGCGGATTGTCCGGCTGGGCGGGGTCGTGACGCTCGGCACAGAACGTCCCGTAGATCCAGCCATCCTCGTGCCGCGTCAGCCGGATGTCGTAGACGTTCATCTCGTCCTCGGACGCCTCCGGCATCACGATTGGATGGTCCCAGAAGCGGAAGTTGTCAATCCCGTTGGCGCTCTCGGTGACGGCGAAGAACGACTTGCGGTGATAGCTCTCTACTCGGGCGACGACGCAGCACTTGCCCTCCCATTCGATGGCGCCGGCGTTGAAGACGCTGTTGATGCCCATCCGCTCCATCAAATAGGGGTTAGCTTTCGCATCGAAATCGTAGCGCCAGAACAGCGGCGTATGATCGGCGGTGAGCACCGGGTACACGTAGCGATCGAATACTCCGTTTCCCGGCGTTTGTTTCTGGTTCCTGCGAACGATCAGGGCTTCGTGGGCATCCACAAGCTCCTTGTATCGCCTCTCGAATGCCTGCATATCCATAGCCGAAAACCTCCTTCTGAAACCGCTACGAAGCTGGTTGCCGCACCGTCGGCTCGGCGGGCGGCAGATGGTCGTACCAGCTCTTTTTCAACACGACACTGGTCACGACGAGAACGACCAGGGCAATGACGATGCCCTTCGATTCGCGAATGACCAGACAGATCGGCAGGATCACGAAGGTCGTCTGCCAGATGGTGCCGATGACGATGTTGAACAGATCCCGCCGGAAGTCCTTGTTGGGTCGGAAGGTCGGGTCTTCTGCCATGACTTTCGCGCGGATCGGGCCCCAGAAGCCCCAGGGCCGGACCGTGCGGTAGAAGCTCTTGAGTACCTCATCATCCTCGGGTTTGCTCAAGAACGTCCCGAGCAGGCATCCCACAATCGAAAGGACGAAGATCGGCGGGAAGGTATACAGGGCGTTGGTTCCGGGCCACCATCGCTGGACCAGGGACGGCACGAACAGTGCCCCGGCGATGCCGGTGATCAGGCCCCAGAAGAAGCCATAGCCGTTGAAGCGCCACCAGTGCCATCGCAGTACGTTCGCGGCCACGTAGCCGCCAAACAACCCTCCGACGATCCACATCGTGACGTTATAGATATTCTTCGCTTGGTATCCGAACAGAATGCCGATGCCCACTACCAGGACCGAGACAACATAGCTCATGCGCACCTGGACCTTGTTCGAGGCGTTGGGATTGATGAACCGCTTGTAGATGTCGTTCACCACATAGGCCGGACCTGCGTTGACCGTCGCGGCGAAGGTGGACATGAACGCCGCCAGCAGACCCGCCAAAAGCAACCCGGTCAGGCCGGTCGGGATGACCGAGTTCTGAATCACGACCGGCAGGATCTTCTCGAAGTCCGGCTTTTCGCCGGCCTGCACCGCGGCGTTCCACATCTGAACCAATGTCTCGCGGAGAGGGACCAGAGCCAGAACAGTCAGGCCCGCGATCAGCATGTAACGGGGGAAATAGAGCACGACGTTGACGGTTGCGCTCATGAGGGACGCCTCGCGCTGGTTGCGCGTGGCCAGAACCCGCTGCATGTCGTAGTTCGGCGAGGGCCCCGCCATGCTGGCCAGGACTCCCTTGAAGACCATCAGACCGAAGAAGATCGAGAAGAGGGACATGCCGTCTTCGGCCATCTTGACCTGGATTGTCTCGAAGTCGCCGGTCCACTTCATGTTCATGGTCCATCCGAACCACAGATTGCGCCACCCCTCGGGGACCACCGCGTCGATGGCTTCAGGACTAACGGTGGCGATGGCGATGATGCCAACGGTAATCGAGACCACCGTCATGAGTGCGAACTGAAGGAGTTCCGTCAGGACCACGCTGTGCATCCCGCCTTTGACCACGTAGATGGACGTGATCGAAAGGATGATGAGGGCATACGTATTGGGACTCAAATCCCAGGGCAGCATGATTTCGGCGAACTTCCCGATCCCTTGGAACTCGTACGCGACGAAACCGATCACGGTGATCAACGCGAAAACGACCACGCTGATGTGGGCCAGGTTAGCCCCACGTCCCCGGCCGAAGCGGGTCTGAATCCACTCGGCCCCGGTCAGGACGTTGGATCGCCGCAGCCACGTGGCCAGATACATCATCAGGAAGATCTGGTTGAACGTGGGCCAGACCCAGGGGAACCAGACGCTTTTGAGCCCGTAGGCGAAGCACCAGTAGACCAGCAGCATGGTCCCGGTGATGTCGAACTGGCCGGAAGCGTTCGAGATGCCCAGGATGTACCAGGGAATGGTCTTGCCGCCCAGGAAGTAAGAGTCCAGGTCCCGAGAAGCGCGTTTCGAGACCCACAGGCCCAGCAGAATGGTGACGACCAGGTACGCGGCGATGATGCCCAAATCCAGAACGGGTAAGTCCATATCCGTCGTGCCTTCAAAATCGAGACTATCTGTCGCAATCTGGAATCTACAGGTCAGAGAATCTTACAGGCCGATAGGCCAGGAGACAAGGAGGAAGCGACAGACTCCTTGATTTCACAATCAGTCCGCCAGCGTGAACACGCGTTCGGCCGTGCGTTTCTTGCCGTTGTGCTCGACGGTGACCGTAATCGTCGGATGGTCGGCAGACATGAAATGGGCCTGGAGGAAGTACCCGCTCGGCCGGACGTTCGTGACAGGCCTGCCGTTGAGCGTGACCGTTGCGCCCGGAGGCACCAGACCGCGGACGCCGATGTTTCGCGGTCCGGCCGGCACGACCGTGCCTTCGGGCGGCGAGGTCTGGACTATCAGCAGAGGTTCGCTCGTGAGCTGCTCGATCTCACGGGCGATGGCCTCGCGGGTGCCGAGCATTACCTCCGGGTTCCTCGTGTAGTCATAGAAGGACCACACCACCCGACGGCACAGCTCCAGCGGTCGTTGACGCGGGTCCAGCCAGAAGGCCTCCTTACCGACCTTGTGCTTTACTCTGGACAATTCATTCTCAAGGACCCAGAGGTATTCATAGTCCTGCAGGCCGTCACGCATAGCGCTGAATCGCAGGGAACCGAGCAGGCCGCTTGTACCGGGATACGCGATGGCGCGATCTCCCAGCGGCAATCCCTCGCTGAGCGCCTCCTGGGTATAGGGGTCGCCGGCGGCGAAGTGATTCAGCCCCCAGTGCAGGTATCCATCCAGGTCATGAAGGTAGTTGATCCAGTGGAGTATGCGGACCTTCAGCAACGATTGATCCAGAAAACGATTCGGATAGCGCCCCACAGGATGGCAACACGTGTAGAACCACAGTTCTGCGCTGGTGCTTTGGACCTGCTGGAATCGTGGATACCAGAGATTGAGGTGACTGAGTTTAGGGACATACACGTCCAGCGCGCCGAGGTATTCGGCTTCGACCGCCTCGATACAGCGGATGTGCGGCGCGATCTCGTGCACCCGATCCACCACGGCCGCATAGCTCTCTTCGTGGTGAATGAACGGCTCATCCGAGATACTGACGAGGAAGCGATTGGGCCAATTCCGCTGGAGGACGACCTTCTCCCATGCCGCCAATCGGCGCAGATTGGACTCGACCGGCTCGATCCGGCTTTCGGGGGCGGTGATCTCTGCCGTTCGCGTGCCGACCGAGTGCAGGTGAATCTGCCGGATGCCCGTTTGAAAGGCTACCTCTGCGTAACGCTCAAGACGGCTGGTGTCATACGAATAGCCCTGTTGATCGTCGCCCGTTTCTCGTATCAAACCGATCGAGGTCTGAATGTCGGTCTGTCGATGCTCCACAAGAAACAAACAGAACCGTTGCAGCAGGTCCCAGTATTCCTCCCCATACGGTTGAACGTTCTCAAAGCCGGGGCCGGGGAATCTCCACCAGTTTATGACCGACAGATGCCGGTCCGCTGGGACCTCAAAGTCCCAGACGTGCAATTCAAGGGGAATCTCCGCCGACGCATCCGCCGACGTCACCGTCAAGGTGCCCTGATAGTCGCCTGCCCTTGCCGCAGCGGGCACGTGAATCTCGATCCAGAGTGGCTGGGCCTGATCGGCCTGGACCGCGATCTGCGGCCGCTCCCAGAACGCATCCGGAATGCTCGCCGGCGCCTTTACCTGAAGCTCATCTTCGGGGATGCCCGACGTGTTGCGATTGACGTCTATATATCGCACCCACTGCAATCTGACGGCAGCGGCCGGGATGACGGCATCACTGGCAACATGCCGCAGGTCACTTATGCCGGCGGATACAGCGCTGTGACTGGCGCGCGGCCGAAACACGGCCTGCGCGCTTGCGATCTCCGCGCGAGCGGCCGCGACGCGAATCACGCTCTTGCTGCCGACCTCCGGGCTGTCCGAGCGCAAGACCTTGGTCAATGCATCGCTGGGCCAAAGCGCGCCGTCCAGCGTTTCCCCGGCCCCGCGATGCAAGGGGGTGAGGATGGCTGCGACGAACAGGAGCAATCTGCCAATCGATGAGGTTCTCATATCGCATTCCTTATTCCAGAAACGTGAGTGTAACGGAATCTGCCGCGTCTGCGATCAAGAGCTATGCACAGATTCCGGTTATACCCTCGATCGTCACCTCCTGCAATCCTCCGTAGCGGGGCATTGGCCAGCCCTTGGGGCCATTGCACGGCGATGTCCCGGCAGGCCGGAAACCTCTTGTGCTTTCGACGCGGGGACGTTGAAATGAATGCCCATGGAGACCATCACGCAGAACACGCTGCGGGCGATCCGCTTTGAACGGCCGGACCATATCCCTATGGTGTTCTGGATCAATCCCGCCTGCTGGCATCACTACCGTCCGGAGGTCCTGTTCGAACTGATGGCCGACCACCCGCGGCTATTCCCCGATTTTGTTCCCGGCCCGGCCGCGATTACCGAACCGGCGCCGTGGGAGCGGGCGGGTCTGCCCTATGCGGATGCCTGGGGTTGCGTCTGGCAGACGACCGACGACGGCATCACAGGCACCGTGACACGGCACCCGCTGGCTGACTGGGCCGCCCTGGCGAGCTTCGTCCCGCCGGATCCGGCGCGCACCAATGCCATGACCGGGATCGACTGGGCGGTGGAACGCCATCGAGCCGAACAAGCTGCAAGAGCGGGATTACCCTGGAGCGCCAGTCTGGAGCATGGCCACACCTTTCAGCGTCTCGGCTATCTGCGCGGTTACGAGAACCTGCTGTTGGACATGGCCGATGGTGACGTGCGGCTCAACGGCCTGATCGGTATGGTCGAGGCGTTCAATCTGGGCCTTGTCGAACGGTATCTGGATCTGGGTGCCGTGATGATGTGCTACCCGGAGGATTTGGGCATGCAGAAAGGGCCCATGCTGTCGCCCGCCTTGTTTCGCAAGTACATCCGGCCGGTCTATGAGCGTCTCATGGCGCCGGCGCGCGACGCGAACTGCTTGGTCCACATGCACTCGGACGGCGACATTCGCGAGCTGGTGGAGGATATGCTCGCCAGCGGGGTCGACGCGCTCAACCTCCAGGACCTGGTCAACGGCGTGGACTGGATCGCAGCGCGTCTGAAAGGCCGCGTGTGCATCGATCTCGACATCGACCGCCAGCAGATCACCCCGTTCGCGTCTCCCCGCCGGATCGATGCCCTCATTCGCAGCGAAGTCGAGGCGTTGGGCAGCCCCGAGGGCGGCTTGATGATGATCTATGGCCTGTATCCGGGCGTGCCGGTGGAGAACGTCAGGGCAGTGATGGATGCCATGGAACGCTATGCGGGTTTCTACGCATGAGGAACGAGTTTCAAGGCAAGCACAGAAGGGACCGAGGCATGGGCACATTGGGCGTGGGAATCATCGGTTGTGGCTGGGTTGCAGGGGAGTACGTCAAGGCCTTTCACGAAGATCCGCGGGCGGAGATTCGCGCGCTGGTCAGTCGCCATCCGGCCAACGCGCAACGCTATCGGGATGCGTACGATCTCGATTGCGCGATCGAGACGAATGCGACGGCGATGCTCAACAGGAAGGACATCGACGTTGTGGTGGTTTCGACGCCGCACGATGCGCACACGCCGTTTGTGGTGGCGGCGGCCGAGGCGGGCAAGCACGTGATCGTGGAGAAGCCGCCTGCCCTCACGGTGGACGACCTGAACAGGCAATTGCAGGCCGTCCGGGCGAACAAGGTCAAGTCGCTCGTGGGTTTCGTGCTGCACTGGAATCCGCTGCTGATGACGATAGACCGCCTGATCGAAGAGGGCGCGTTCGGAAACGTCTTTCTCGTCGAGGTCGATTACATGCACCGGATCTGGATGACCCCCCGGGAGAAATGGCTGGGCAGCCGCCGGCACAGCGGCACCGCCATTCTGACCGGCGGCTGTCACGCCGTCGATGCCCTGCGATGGTTCGCCCGCAGCGAGGCCGAAGAGGTCTCGGCCTATCAGGTGCGAACCGAAAACCCGATCGAATACCCCGGAACGATCTGTGTGAACGTCCGCTTCGCCGACGGCAAGATCGGTCGCACAATCACCACCTTTGATGCGCAGATGCCGTACCGGTTCAACATCGGCGTTTACGGCACCGAGGGGGCCGTTCGCAACGACGAGGTCTTTGCGCCGAAATCGTTCCCGGGCCAGAACAACTTCATGAAGATTCCCTGCGTGTTGCCCGACAGCGGCGACGTCGCCCATCATCCCTTCCGGGGCGAGGTCTCGCATCTTCTGGACTGTGTCCTTGGCGACCGGCGGCCGTTCCCGGATCTGGACGACGCCGCGATGACCCTGGCGGTGTGCTTTGCCGCCGACCTTTCCGCCGAATCGGGAAGACCCGTAAAAATCAGCGAACTCGGCATCATCTGAGCCACAGCGAGCGGAACACTTGTGGAGACACGACCATGGCAAACAAGACAACTCGTCGAACGTTTCTGAAAGCCAACGGGGCTTTGGGGCTGGGGGCGGTGCTCGCAAGCACTTCGCTCATGGCCGGTGTTTCTTCGGTCTCGGCGGCGGGCGAACCACTGAAGAAGGTACGTCTGGCGGTCCTGGGCATGGGTGGACGGGGCAATAGCCTGCTGGGCAATCTTCTCGAAATGAAGGACGACGTGGAGATTCGCGGCGTGTGCGACATCCATCGTGACCGGGCCGAAGCGGCTCAGGCCCGCGTCGTGCAGGCGGGCTTCTCCCGGCCGGAAGTGTACGCGGGCGACGAAGACGTCTGGAAAAGACTCGTGGAACGCGACGACCTGGACGCCGTCGTCATCGCCACCTACTGGGAATGGCACACGCCCATGGCAGTCCACGCCATGCGAATGGGCAAGTACGCCGCGGTGGAAGTGCCCGCTGCGTACACCCTGGACGAATGCTGGCAACTGGTCGATACGCACGAGCAGACGGGTGTGCCCTGCATGATGCTCGAGAATTGGAGCATGCGCAGCGACAATCTGGCCGTGCTGAACATGATCCGCATGGGTCTGCTGGGTCAGATCGTTCACTGCCACTGCGCCCACTCCCACGATTGCATCGACCATTGGTTTTTCGACAGCCAGACCGGCAACGACCGCTGGTCGGCCAAGTACCTCGTCGAGCACAATCGGGACCAGTACCCCAGCCACCAATTGGGGCCGGTCATCAGTTGGATGGACATCAACTGCGGCGATTACTTCGATTACCTTACCTCGACGGCCACGGATTCGGTCGGGATCAATGAGTACTTCGCGACCCGGTTCGGGCCGGACCATCCCAACGCCAAACGCAAGTTCGCCCAGGGCGACATCGTCACGACCACCGTGCGGACGAAGAAGGGCAAGACCATCATCATCAACTACGACATGCAGTTGCCCCGCCCGTACGACAACCGCTGGCTGATCCAGGGCACCCGCGGCCTGTACAACGAGCAGAGGGACGCCGCCTATCTCAAGGGCACAAGCCCCGAGTACCATCAGTGGGAGCCGTTCGGTCCCTATCATGAGCGGTACCGCCACGCGTGGACCAAGGAGCCGGAGCTCGGCGGCCACGGAGGTACGGACGTGCGCGAGCTGCGGCTGTTCGTGCAGGCGGTCAAGAACCGCACGCAGACCCCTCTGGATGTCTACGACTCCGTCCTGATGTGCGTCCACGGCCCGCTGTCGGAGGTCTCGATTGCCCAGGGCAGCGCGCCGGTGAAGGTGCCTGACTTCACACGGGGTCGGTGGCAAACGCGAAAACCGCATTTCGCGTTGGACATGATGGCGTGACCTCCGTCGTCATTTGGGTATTCGAGGGCAAAGATGATCACCCTGTCCGGCACAGTCTCGAAGGCATGGATGCACCGGGCGCTCGGCGTAGCGTTCAACTACGACTATTACTTCGACCCGGATCGTCGTCATGCGATAGACCGCCAATGCAACGAGTATGCTGCTGACGCGTTTGCCGGACTGCGGCTGTTCTACTCGGAATCCAATCTGGGTCGTCAACGCTACTGGGACCCCGCACAGGTCCAGATCGGCGGCATCCAGCCCAACATGATCCTCGGCATGCTTCTGGGGGCCCAGTTCCTGCCCGCCGACGACATGGACGCTGACATTACGCCGGCATGCTGGGCCGCCCGCGAGCCGGCCGAACTTCCGGCCCCGGAGAGCCTGCTGGCGCACGATCTGGTCAGGCAATTCGACGAGCAGATTGCAGAGATTCGAAGCAGACGAGAGCCATCGCTTCGGCCGATCCCGCCGTTCTTCTGGGATGCTTCCGGCCGGGCGGCCATCCATGGCGTGCTGACCACGGCGCAGAAGCTCTGCGGCGAGTCTGTGTTCCTCGACATGATGACACAGCCATCTCGATGCAGGCAGATCATGGAGTGGATCGCCGAGGCGTATATCGTACTGTGTCGGCATTTCGCTCAGGCTGCCAATCTGCCCATGACGGATGTCCACGTGGGCGAGTGCTCCGGTTGCATGATCGGTCCGGCGATGGTGGAAGAATTCGTGGCGCCGCTGACGTCCGAGATCGGCCGGGCGCTGGGACCCGTTCGATTGCATTCGTGCGGGCCCAGCACGCATCTTCTCGACGCGTTCTGCCGCTTCGAGAACCTCGGCTCACTGGACCTCGGCGGCACGACCTCGCTGAGCAAGGTCCGACAGGTCTTCGGATCGCAGATGCCGATCAGCATCGCACCATTGCCCGCCGACATGTCCTGCGAAACGGCGGCGCCGATACTGGAGTGGGCGCAAAAGGTGCTGGCCGACAACGCCGGCGGCGATCTGGAGTTTGTCTATCATCTGGAACCCGGCTACAATCTCGATACGATTCGTGCTTTCGCCGGATTCCTCGGGCGCCGGCGCGATTTCGAGCCGGCGTAACCAGGGCTGCCGGTCGCCCCTATGCCAGGGCGGTATCACGCTGTTCCGGGCAGATGACGGGCAGTCTTCGCGGAAGCACCGTGTAGTCAATCTGCTCGAACGAAGCCGGATATACCTCGCCGTCATTGCACAGTTGCGAAGGGCGATCGAGCCAGACAGAAAGAGATCGGGTCTGGAATCGCATGACCCTCCTGTGACGCTCCAGCGCCTTCCTGTAGACCAGTGGGATCAGGCGCAGCGCCTCCCACTTGCCCGCCATCTCGATGAGCAGGCAGTCGAAGAGGCCATCGTCGCACCGAGCGCCGGGCAACATGGTAAGCCCGCCGAAACGCGCCGCGTTGCCGACCAGAAGCACGGCATAGCTGCCATGAAAGACCCTGGTGTCGGTGCGTACGCTCATCTCCCAGCCACAGGCCATTTCCCGGATCACCCGCAGCGCCGGGATCGTGTACCGCAGCGACCCGCGCAACCTCGTCATTTGCAGGCTCCGTGCCGCAATCTCCGCGAAGTAGCCGAGGCACGAGGCCGTGCAGAAGTAGTGCGAGCCGACTTGACCGACGTCCACGTTTCTAACAATTCCGGTCATGATGGTTCGGCACGCCTCCGAGGGGTGCTGTGGAATCCCCAGGCTCTTGGCGAAATCGTTCGAGGACCCCAGTGGAATGATGCCGATCCGAGGCACATGGTCGCACTCGGAGGCAAAGAGGCCGTTGACCACTTCGTTGACCGTGCCGTCGCCTCCCGCAACGACAATCGTGTTGGCGTTGTCTGCCGCTGCGGCCGCCGCCAGTTCGCCAGCGTGTCGGGAACCGTTGCTGGTCGCCAGGGAGAAGGACAATCCCTGGCGGCGGAGAAGATCGGTGATCTGGCGCAACTTCCGCCGACATCGCCCCCAGTTGGCCTTCTCGTTGGCAATGAGAATGTTCGGGGCAGATGGGCCCCGGGAGGTGCTTCTTCTCGGCCATTCCGTCAGGAGTGCTGGTCTGTTTGACGCCATCGCGGTATGATAACGTTTCCGGGGCACGCAGCGACAGTCCGAAAAGTGAAAATCGCCGAGCTGTTCGATGTCATACGATCCCATGAAATGAGGTCTTCCGATGCGTACCGTGTGCAGTGTCTCCCTGGCCCTGATTTGCCTGTACCCGCTTGTCACCGTGGGGCAGGAGACCATCGTGGTCCGGCCCGTGGAAATCGACGACGTTCTGACGAATCCGGGAATCGGGTTCATGACCTTTCAGCGGTTCAACGGCGACAGGCTGAACCAGGGCCAGAGGTGGACGGAGGGGTACCCGATCGCCTACCAGGCCTTCGACCACAGTCTGAAGAACAAGGACCATCCGGACACCTCTCTGGCGTATTTCCGGGTGTACTGGAAATTCGTGGAGCCGGCGCAGGGGCAGTATCGGTGGGAACTGCTCGACAAGGCGCTGGAGACGGCGGGCAGCCGGCGTCAGACACTGCTGCTGCGGATCGCCCCGTATGGAACAGGGGCTGACAACGACGTCCCCGACTGGTATCGCGCGATGGTCGGCAAAGAGGAGAAACAGCCGGAAGAGAAGTGGCGGACGAATCCCGAAGATCCTCGATACGTCGAGCATTTCGGCGCGATGATTCGCGCGCTGGGCGCCCGGTATGATGGGCATCCGCTGCTGGAGAGCGTCGATCTGTCCATCGTGGGCGCCTGGGGAGAGGGCGCCGGCTCGGAGCGGCTGACGCAGAAGACGCGCGAAGCCCTTGTGGACAGCTATCTGGAAGGCTTTCGCAAGACGCACCTGATTATGCTCCTGACGGACGAGAAGACGAATCGCTACGGCCTGTCGAAGCGGAACGTCGGCTGGCGGGTCGATTGCCTCGGCGACATGGGCGGCTTCAGCCCGACGTGGTGCCACATGTGCGACTACTACCCGCAGGCGATCATCAACTTCGGGATGAAGGACGCCTGGAAGAAGGCGCCGGTCAGCCTGGAAGTGTGCTGGGTCATGCAGACCTGGAAGGACAAGGGCTGGGACGTCGACTACATCATCGAGCAATCGCTCAAATGGCACATCTCTTCCTTCAACGCGAAATCGTCTGCCGTGCCCGAGGAGTGGTGGCCGGCGGTGAACCGGTGGCTCACGAGGATGGGCTATCGCTTCGTGCTTCGCAAGTTCACGTACCCCTCGACGGTGGAGCGGGGCGGCCGGCTGACGTTCACCTCGTGGTGGGAGAACAAGGGCGTCGCCCCGTGCTACCGGCCGTTTCGCCTGGCGTTTCGCCTGCACAATCGCACGAACGAGCGGCTTGTCGTCGCCAGCGCCGACCTGCGATCGTGGCTGCCGGGCGACAACCTGTACGACAGCTCTGTCGAGGTTCCCGCCGATACGCCCGACGGTACGTACGACCTACAGATCGGCATTCTGGACGAGCGTTTCGATGAGCCTGCGGTGAAGCTGGCCATCGAAGGCCGCCAGTCGGACGGCTGGTACGACCTGGGCAAGATCAACGTGCGACGCTGAGTGCTCGCCGCACGTGCGGCGCATGGAAAAGAGGCCCACACTGAGCGAATCAGCGTGGGCCTCAGAACGACATAGAGTCGTTGGCCGGCGCAGGCATGTGCTTCATGACCTACGCTGGACGAGGTGTTACATCCCTGCCATCAGATCCACGATCTTGCCGACCTCGTCGAAGCAGTAGTGAATCGACAGCTATTCTACTACTACTTCTTCTTCTTCTTCTTCTTCTTCGGCGTCGACACGGAAGCCGGCCAGGTACAGCATCTCTTCGGCCGACAGTGCCCTGTTGTAGATGGCGACCTCGTCGATCGCGCCGATCCAGTCGCAACTCCAGCCGTCCGTGCCGATGAGCACCGGCGTCGGGCTGCTGGTGATCGCGCCCATGGGCGTCGATTCGGTGGCCAGGCCGTTGAGATAGGCCGTCAGCGTCTGGCCGTCGGCCGAGCAGGCGATGTGGTGCCACTCACCCTGCGCCAGGTTCTGGTTGACATAGGCCCAGGCGCGCGGCGAGGTGTTGAACGTGAAGGCCATGTAGGGCTTGGGGCTGCCCCAGCCGTACCGTACCTGCCAGCTCCAAGGCGGACTGGCGGTGCTGCCGGCCTTGGCCATCGGCGCAGTCTCGGTGCCCTTGCCCTCCGGGTCCTCGGCGTCCGGACGGATCCACAGCGACAGCGAGATCGGACCAGTGATGTCGAGCAGGGCATTGTGTGCCACTTCGATGTAGTCACCGTCCCCGTCGAACAGCATCGCGCCGCCGGAAGCCCCATCGGTCGGTTGGGTTTCGCCCATCACTGCCCCGTCCAGGCCGTTGCCCGAGGCATCGCCGGCATCGGCGTCCAGCGGATAGTAGGCCACCAGGCCCTCGGCGCCCGGGTCCGTCGGAGTCGGCGGGACCGCCAGGATAGCCGTAGCCCACTGAGAGGCGTCATTCCAGCCCTCTGTGGCGGAGAAGGAGAGCATCTTGCCCTCGCGCGTATCACCGCCGTCATCGTCATCATTGTAGTAGCAGTCGATGCCGATCAAGTCACCCGCCTGGGGCGCCAGGCCCTGGATCGACAGCCAGGGCAGCTTGATCTCGATGCGCCAGCCGGTGTCGGTAGTCACCTGAGCCTGTTCAATCCCTTCGGTGTATCCTGTAATGTTGGTTCCCTGTACGTCGTCTGCGGTCCACCCGAACGTATACTGGTGATCGTCTCCGGACAGCGGGGTGCTCAGCTTGGTGTTGCCGCCGTCGAAATAGACCTCCACGCTGTCGTCCTGCCATGCCGCCTCGGAATCGTTCTGCAGACTATCGTCGGTGACATCCAGGAGAACATAGAGATTCTCCATGTCATACAACACCTTCCAGGTGCCGGAGGCGTTGGCCGGATCGGCCAGCGGAACGAAAGACTGCGTCGAGGCGACGGACCAGATGGCATCGACCTCGCCGTCCATGACGGGAGGCACCATGGCAAAGCCGACTTCCATGTCGATCTGTTCGACGCCCGCGATGACCGCCAGAATATCGAGTCTCGTCACAGCCCTGTTGTAGATCCGCACGTCGCTCAGATAGCCACACCAGGCCTCCTGCACGCCGTTGAAGCCATCGGCGCCCATATAGAAGGGGTTGGCGTCCACGGTCTTGGTGAGCGTGATCGAGCGCACCTCGAAGCCGTCGCGATAGTAGGTGAGCTTGTCCCCGTCCTTCACGGTCACGTTGTGGACCCATACGCTGGACGGCATCACCTCCGGATAGGTGATGAAGTTGGTGTTGTCGCCGTTGTAGAATTCGAAATTCGTCGGGGTGAACTTGACGAATTGCAGCGGCGCGGCCGTCCCGCCATAGCGGTTGCCCAGTATGACGTCATTGCCCCCGGTCGCCGAAGTGAACCCCTGGCTCGCATCCTGCTTGCACCAGAACATCCACGTGAAGTCAGTCGTCAGGTCCATGGCCGGGATCGTCACGCCGGTAGTGACGCAGGCCCCGGTGCCGTTGACGCCATTGAAGCTCAGGACTATGCCGCGTTCGGGGTCTTCGACCCAGACCGAGCCGTCCGGTCCCATACCGCCGTTGGGGTTGATGATCGTGCCGTCGCCGCCGCTGCCGGACAGATCGACGACCGTCTCCCCAGCGCCTTCATCCAAGGGCCACCATCCCACAAGGTTGGGATCGGCCGCCTTTGTCCCGCCGGCAAACGCCAGACCAAGGACCAGAGCAAACGAAGCCAGACAAAGCAATCTCTTACACATAACCGTGTTCCTCCCCGAAAGGTCACCTGAGTTGCGATTTCTGCCTTGGCTACACGCCAAGGCAACGGATACCGAATTCCGTGATTGCTCCACTGTTGCCCAGGACAGTTGTGTAGGACCGCACCTCCTTCCTTCCCGAAAACAAGGCGAGCCATCAGTTGAGATGGGTATAGCTGAACTGCGAGACAAAGAGTCACCCCTCCCGACTCGGCGCCTCGCAGGACATGGCCTGATTCCTCCTCATCGAAAGACTCCGACACTTGCGTCGGCCGGATGATCACCGACAACGAATGGCCGACGTCGCGCGCACAAGCTTCGCGAATTCCAGATACCGCGCTGTGCACCCTCCCGTCAAGGCAAAAGACCTGTCAACCTGGGATCGTGTCTGCACGAGCCTCCGGGTTGAACGGCGCGGACGCTTAGTAGTCCTTGAAGGCCCTCATCCAGGCGGGCCAGTCGTCGGGTCTGACGCCGCCGGCCGTGGTCCACGCGTTGGACGTATTGAACGTGCGGGTCCATTTGAAGGTCCACAACTCCTTGAGCCCGACCTTGCGGGTGCTCAGATCGGCAAAGAGATAGTTCACGTACCCCGAGTGGCGGTCCATGCAGACGAGGGCCCACTCATTGAGGCCGGAGACATCTCCCTCGATCGCCGGCGGGCCGGAATTGGCGGTCGGAAACACGTCCACATACGCGCAATCGAAGAACAGCGGCACGTTCGCCGGGTCCTTGATCGTGTTGCGGTCCCTCCAGTACTCGGCGGCGCTGCGGTCGCAGATCCATTCGTTCTGGCCGTAGCTGCCGATATCGACGGTCTCTTTTTCTTTGAGGTTGCCCCAGCCCTGCCGGTCCCAGGACCAGGCCCGCGTGGCAAAGGGACCGGGTATGACCATCGGGCGCGTGGCCGCCGGACAGATGGTCAACTTCCCTCGGTCCTGGTAGTAGGGCATCAGGATGACGAGCCAGTCATTCGCCGCGTCCCCGCCGGTTGTGCCACCGGTGTTGAATTTGCCGTTGCTGTCCTCCGTGTACATGTGCCAGATGTAGCTCCATTGCTTGAGGTTAGACAGACAGGCGACGGCACGAGCCTGCTTGCGGGCCCGGTGCAGGCTGGGCATCAGGATAGACATGAGCAGGGCGATGATGGCCACGACCACGAGAAGCTCGATCAGTGTGAAGGCACGTCTTGCGGCGGTCATGCTGCACCTCGTCAAAAAGAGACCTCATGGACGAAAGCGGCTACTGACAGTTTACACTCACAAGCGTTCGTTGTCCACTTTGCCGTTCCCGCAACCGGCAAAGCGCGGCGGGTGGCAGCCTCAAGCGCAGCCTGGGGATGGTATGCTGATAGAAACCATCCCCAAGTCCTGCGGACTTGAGGCTGCCACCCGCCTCTGGCCCTAAGTGCCTGTGGATTAGAGGGATAGCTCCGTAGGGTGCGTGCCGCAGCCCTTCGGCCTCCCGATGGAATCGGTGTGCGCTGCACACCCTGTGCACCGGGCAATGACACCGAAATGGATGGGGGATATGTTGAGATTTGCGCGTGGATTCTGATATGATGGAGGAGGTGCCGAGGATAGATTTGTGAAGGCACGTGGGGGATTCCGGGCTGAGGTGCGATAGGAGGATTTGGCCATGGCTACTGCGAGAAGATCGTCAACCGTGTACGCTGTGTTTGCCGTCGTCTGTCTACTGTGCTTGTCTCAAAGCAACGCCCAAGTCGATCCCGATGCTATCGTCGGGGTCTGGCTCTTTGACGAAGGCTCGGGCAGCCTTGCCAAAGACAGTTCGGGGCATGGTTACGACGCCGATCTGAAGGCAAGTCCTGCATGGGTGGGGGGGCGCCACGGCTCGGCTCTGGAGTTCAACGGCGCCAGTTATCTGGAGATTCGCGAGTCCAGCGCCAATCTGGCCTTCGGCGGAACCGCGCCGTTCAGCATCACGGCCTGGGTCAAGAACCGGGGCGGTGGCACCATCATGAGCAAGTACAACGCGGGTGTCATCGGCGCCTATATCCTCCGCATCGGCGGGGGCGGCACCGTCTCCTTCCATCGCGAAGTCGAGCCCTGGTCCTATTCCGGCAGCCTGACGCTGCCCAACGACGAGTTCGGGCATGTCGCGGTGACGTACGACGGGGCGACGATGAGGATCTACGTGAACGGCGTTCCTGATGCCGAACAGGCGCGAGGCGCTCAGAATACCGATACCGCGACGCCGGTTCTCATCGGCGCCCAGTGGACCGGCGGTGTGCCGAGCGAGTTCTTCAGCGGTGTGCTCGACGAAGTTGCCCTGTTCGATGTCGCTCTGACGGTCGAGGAAATCACAGACGTTATGAGAGGGCTCACCTCTTCGAAGGCTACGGCGCCGATCCCGGCCGATGGCGCGACCGATGTGGCGCGGGACACGAGCCTGAGCTGGACGGCGACGGACACGGCGGTGACCCACGACGTCTACTTCGGCACGAGTTGGGCGGATGTCAATGCGGCCACCGCCGCGGCGCCGCGGGGGGTGCTGGTCAGCCAGGGCCAGACGGAGCCGACCTACACGCCCAGTGACGTTCTGACGTACGGGACCACCTATTTCTGGCGCATCGATGAAGTCAACGGCGCCCCGGACTACACCGCGTTCAAGGGAAACGTCTGGAGTTTCACGGTCGAGACGTTCGCTTATCCGATTCGCAACATCATCGCCACGAGCAATGCGGCCTCCGGCGAGATGCAGGGGCCGGAGAATACCGTCAACGGCTCCGGATTGAACGCCGACGACAAGCACTCGATCGAGACCACGGACATGTGGCTGGTCGGGCCCAGTGCCGAGACGGTGTACATCCAATACGAGTTTGACAACGTGTACAAGCTGCACGAGATGCTGGTGTGGAACTACAACGTGCCGTTTGAGCCGCTCCTGGGCTTCGGGCTCAAAGACGTCACGATCGAGTATTCCGAGAACGGCGCGGACTGGACGGTCTGGGGCGACGTGCAATTCGCCCAGGCCACCGCCAGGAGCGACTACTCGGCCAACACGACCGTAGACCTTGGAGGCATCGCCGCCCGATTCGTCAAGATCGTCATACGTAGCGGGTACGGCCTGCTGGGCCAGTATGGCCTCAGCGAGGTCCGCTTCCTGTTCGTTCCGGTGGTGGCTCGCGAGCCGCGGCCGGCGGACGGCGCTGCGGACGTGGCGGTGGACGCGACGCTCCGTTGGCGGGCCGGTCGCGGGGCAGCCATGCACCAGGTCCACCTCAGCCCCGACGAAGCGGCGGTGGCCGAGGGCGCCGCTCTGGCCGACACCGTTGCGGACGCGAGCTACACGCCGGCGGACCTCCATCTGGCGACCACCTATTTCTGGAGGATCGACGAGGTCGATGAGGCCGACCCTGCCGGCACGTGGTCCGGCCAGGTCTGGAGCTTCACGACCCAGGAGTTTCTGGTCGTCGACGATTTTGAGGCGTATACGGATGATGAGGGCAGCCGCATCTTCGAGACGTGGGTCGACGGCTGGGAGAACCAAACCGGCTCGACGGTCGGACATCTCGACGCGCCCTTCGCCGAGAGGGCCATCGTCCACAGCGGCAGCCAGGCCATGCCGCTGTTCTACGACAATGCGGGTGTGGCGGTGGCCGAGGCGGTTCGCACGTTCGACGCCCCGCAGGATTGGACGCCCAACGGCATCCAGAGCCTTTCGCTGTACTTCCGCGGCGCCCAGGGCAACGACGGGCGCCTGTATCTCAAGATCAACGGGACCAGGGTCGAGTACGGTGGCGATGCCGCCGACATCAATAAATCCACGTGGCAGCCGTGGAACATCGATCTATCGAGCGTCGGCGCGGACGTCAGCCGTGTCACCGAATTAACCATCGGCGTCGAAGGAGCCGGCGCCGCCGGCGTCGTATACATCGACGACCTCCGGCTGTATCCCGGGACGCCGGAATTCATCACACCCATCGAGCCGGACCCGGCGAATCTGGTGCTCTACTATGCGCTGGACGAGGGGTCGGGCCGCGCCGCGACCGATTCGGCCGGCAGCGGCAATCATGGCACGATCGAGGGCAACCCTGCCTGGATTACCGGCATCTCCGGCAGCGCGCTGAGTTTCCACGCCGGCCGCGATTATGTCACTACCGGCAAGAGCCTGCTCAATGACCTGACGGAATTCACGATTGCCTGCTGGTTGAAGGGGGATCTTTCTCAGGCGAACCGCAGTGGCCTGATCGGTCAGAACGACTGCATCGAGTATGGGATTTCCGCCGGCAACAATATCCAGATTTGGAGCGCTGCCAGCGGCGCCGTCAACCTGGCCTGGCCTTACGATGCCACCGCCGACTGGCATCACATCGTCGCGGTGGGCAACGGCACGGTGGTGACGATCTATCTGGACGGCCGGGCGGCGGTTTCCGGCGGCACGGCGATTACCGACACCTACGGCTCGTCCGCCTTTCCCGTCAACATCGGTGGCGGCGGAATCTTCGATGCGACCGAGAACTGGCTCACCGGAGATATCGACGAAATCTATATCTATCAGCGAGCCCTTTCGGCTGCCGAAGTGGCCGGACTGGCCGGCCGGACCCAACCGCTGGCGATCCCGTTCTGAGGCGTCCTCGCCGCCGCGGTTTGTAGTGACGCCGTGAGGCGTTACCTGTTGCATCGAAGGTATGCCCCTTCGGCTTCGCTGAGAGCCTGCCCTGAACGCAGTTGAAGGGGCGGGCTCTTACGGGCAGACTACGAACACCTCACGGCTGCAAGTGTATCTGCATGAATTGCATGAACACGGGCCAGTCCGCCGGAGATGGGCCGTGGCCGCCGTCGTGCATGAAGTAGCCGATCGTGTGCAGGATGGGCTCCCCGGCGGCGGGCATCTTGTCCGTGCCCAGTCCCTGTTTGCCGAGCAATTCGTAGACCGGGCCGGCGGCAACGGCTGCCAGGAATTCGCCATACGGGTCCGACCATTTGTCGGTGTTGCCCGTCTGCAAGAGCACGGGACGCGGCGCGATCAGCGCGATCAGCATGTGCGCATCGACCGGGAATTCGGCGACCTTGTCCGCCCACTTGCCGTAGTTGGCGCAGAACTGATAGGCGTATCGCGTCGGGGCGGCCAGATGGGCGATGGTCTCGCCATAGTTGCGCCGGCTCAGCGCTGCGCCGCCCTCGCCCGAACAACTGGCGATCACCATCGCGATGCGCGTATCGTGCGCGCCTGCCCACAGCACCGTCTTGCCCAGACGCGACACGCCCGTGATCGCCACGCGCTTGGCGTCCACGTCCTCGTCCGTCTCGAAGTAGTCCATGGCCCGGCTCATGCCCCACGCCCAGGCGGCGATGGAACCCCACTCCTCCGACGCGGGCTCCGTCTGTCCCTCTCTCAGATAGAGCTTCCGCACGCCGTAGGCGACCGCGCCCGGCGCATCGGGGTCGACGTCACTGTAGTTGAACGTGGCGAAACCGAATCCCTTCTCCAGCAGCGACATCACGTCCATGAATCCGAAGCCTCTGGTGGCGGGCACCCGCCGATTCTGACGCCGGTCCCAGAACGTGCCGACCTTCACATTGGGATCGTTCACCATGGTGTTGTTGCCGGCAAAGCCCAGACTCAACAGCAGCGGCACGGGTTTGCTTGCGCCGGCGGGCAGATAGATCAGCAGGTCCGTCTGCGGTCCGGCCTTGTCCCTGGAGAAGTAGATCGTCACCTGTCGGCGAATCGCCTTTCCACCGAACGCCCGCCCGGCCTTGTCGAACACGTCGAAGCTCATGTCGGCGGGCCGGCCCGGGCTGCGGCCGTACTGATTCTCCTCGAAGAGCCTGACGATCTGGGGTCGGCGTTTCTCGAACCAGGTGGCGGCGTCGCGCACCGGCTGGCCGTCGGCGAGCTTCAACACGTCCGGCAGCGTATACGGCCCGACCTTCGCCTCCGTGTAGTTGACCGCGATGCCCGCAACGCTCTCATCGGGCGAGTCCGCGATCTGTGCCAGCGCAGCGCCACAAACGAACAACAAGACCAGACAGCAACCGACAGTTCTCATCGCACTGACCCTTTCAGGACATTCACTGACTGATGGTGGAGATCACGGTGACCGGACCGAGCAATCCCGATTCGGCCGGGGTTTGGGGGCCGCCGAAGCCGGCCATCGGGCCGAAGCCGCCGGCAGGCATCGCCAGCACCTTCCGGTCGGCCGGGACCAGGCGGTCGCCGATCTGGCGATTCGTCCACTGATTGGTGACCTTGATTTCCAGCCGGTTCTCGCCCGGCTTGAGCGAACCGGTTGCGTCCACCTGGTACGGCGGCTTCCACAGCGTGACGGGCGGCTCGCCGTTGATGGATACCTCTGCGATGTCGTGAACTGCCCCCAGGTCCAGCGCGAGTCGGGCGCCCGACTGGAACCAGCTCTGCGGCGCCTGGATCCTCCTGGTGTACGTCGCCGTGCCGGAGAAGTACTTCACACCCGGATCGGCATGGGCGGTCCAGGACTCCAGATGAGCGAGCTGAATCCTCTCGGGCGCGCCGAGGTTCGCAGGGAACGTGACATCCCAGGGCCCGCTCACGGTCGCCAGCGTCGTGGCGGTGCGCTGCGGCAGCGTACGGGTCGGCGACGAAGCGGCCCGGCGAAAGACCACGAACACGCTCTCACGTGGTGAGAGGCCAAGTGAGACGATCGTGCGATCGTCCACGATGCGGTACGAAGCCGGCGCGATCTGGCCCGTGTCCGGCTGCCAGAGTTCCGCCTCTTTGCCGCTGACGCGGAAGCGCGCCTGAATGTCCTGCGCGGCATCGGTGAGATTCGCGACGTAATAGATGTCCGCGTCGGAGGTTCGCCGATGGGTCCAGGCGACTTCGGCGTCCAGGCCCGTGGCAAACTCGGCATCCTTCGGAGTGTTCAGCGATGCCAGGACATCCTCCAGCGGCAGGCCCCAGACGACCCTACCCTTGCCGACATAGCGGATGGTCCGACTGACGCCGTCAAGGTCGCCCCACACTTCGGCCGCCAACTCCGGCACATCCCGGTCCGACTCCGGCCGGCCCGCCAGGCTCGGGGAGCGCGCGGGCCTGGGCCCCACAACGGTTGCCCCGCCCAGAACCAGATCGCGAATCTTGCGGAGCAGTTCCGGCCGCATCTTGTCTGTCTGCGGTAGCACCAGCACGCGGTAACTCATGCCGTCGGGCAGCACCAACCGGCCGCCGGCGTCGACCGACATCCGATTCAACAGCACGTCGGCATTGATATAGTCGAAGTCATAACCCTTGGGCGGCTTCGGCGTCAGTCCCGCGCCCCAGATCGGCATCGTCGACGGCGCGCCTTCGTCCAGCAGGTATGCCAGATCGGCCACGAACAGGCCCTGCTGCAACAGGAACGATTGGCGCGCCAGATAGTCCATGAAAGGCCTCGCCTGCTCGGCCCACGTGATATTGCGGTGGACATGCGTGCCGACCATCGCGTTGCCGGGCCTGGTGTCGAGCGGCTGATGCGCCGAGGTGTGGAAGACGATCCGGTTGACGCTCTGGGCAAACCAGTAATCGGAGACTTTCTTCAGCGCGTACGGCGTTTCGTAGCCGCCGCCCGTATAGGACTCGGTTGCGACGAGCGTCTTGCCATAGACGTGCGCCGCCGAAGCCGCCCCGCGAACGTCCTGATAGTACATCAGCGGCGGATGCATCTTGCCCACCCAGAACTCGCCCATCGGGATCGCGACCTTGCTCTTGTTGAGCAGGGTGTCCTCGGGGATCTCCAGCGAGACACCCGCCGCCTCTCCATAGATACCGATGCCGTGCTTGCCCAACAGGTCGGCCATCACGCCATAGTGGCAATCGGCCCACATGTCGGCCAGCGTCCGGCGGAAATCCCACAGAAAGCGGTCGCTGGCCTCGGCGCTCTCGACAACACGGCCGGTCAGAATCGCCAGATACGGCGTAGGGTCGTAGCCGCGCCGCCTCCAGAACTCGTCGATCATCTCCTCCGTCCAGTTCTGTCGGCCCGCCTCCCAACTATCCATCACCACGTATTGCAGGCTCTTGCCGAACAGCGGCCCCAGCGCTTTGGCCAGCGGATCGAAGTAGCCGTGATAGTAGGCTTCCATGTGTTTGGCGCTAAGCTTGTCGGCCTCGTAGCCCGATCCCGAGGGCGGCGCCGGGCGGTTCTTGGCGCCGGTCAGCGAGCAGCCCAGCCGCAGAATGGTCCACCTGCCTGCCGGCACATCCCAATTCAGCGTGCCGTCGGGCGCCATCCTGGACGTCAGATAGACCACGTCCCTCTGTTGGATCATTGCTTCCGCGGGCACATCGGGTGTCGGTACCGTCTCGTATTCGAACAAGTGGCCAAAGCCCGCCTTGTCTTCCCAGCGGTTTACGCGGGCGCCGCCGTGCAGCCGCACCTCCGTGAGCGAGTACTGTTTTGCCGGCGGTGTCGGCTCCTGGCTCATCGTCGGGCCGGGTCCCAACGGCGCGGCGGTCATCTCGATGCGGTAGATCTTCGCCGTGGTCTCGGGCAGTGCGAACGTGCGTATCCTGCCCTGGCGGTAGAGCTGCGCGCCCGGCAACGTCACGAGGGTTCGCAAGTGCTCGACGTCGTCGCCCGCCACCACCCGACCGACGGGGATGCCGGCGGGTCCGGCTATCGTGATAGCTCGCGCGCGGAATGGCTGCGCAAACTCGATTTGAAGCCAGGCCGGAGCGCCTTCCGCAGGCGGGCGGATCGTTGCGGCCGAATTCCAGTCATCGTCGAACAGTCCCGGCGCGCCGGGATCGCCGGCGCTGGTAGTCACCTTCGCCTTCAGGGCGACCATGTCAACTTCGGCTGCCGGAATGCGGAAGGCGATGACCGCACTGTCACCATACCAGGTGGGGTCCGGCTGCGGACTGCGGCCGCCGGCGCCCTGATTCTGAAACGGTCCGTTGTTGGACGGAGGTTGGGGCAGCCTGCCGGCGAAGCGCTGCGGCCCTTCCACAGTCGTCTCACTCCAGACGAGCTTCTTCATCGCCTGCTCGGGCTGGACCCAGGGCCCGCCCGTCTCGCTCCAGCCGGCGGAGCTGAAGATCGCCAGTTCCAGTCCCAGCCGCTGGGCCTCGGTGGCGGCGTGACGGACGGCGTCGAACCATTCCGGGCTGCCGAACTCGATCCTCTCTTCGACGGTTTGGCCGAACCCGAAGCTGACGTCGGCCAACTGACAGCCGCCGATGCCGACGCGCTTCATCCATTCGAGGTCCTTCGTGATGCCTTCCTTCGTGACGTTGCCGCCGGTCCAATGCCACCAGGTCCGCGGCCTGGCCGAAGCGGGCGGGTTCATGAAGCCTCGTTCGAGCGCATCGGCAGGCGGTGGGGTCGAATCATCATTCGCCCCTGCATAGACCGATGCCGGAGCCGTGACGACCGAAAGCCCCGCGATGGTTGCCCATGTGAGAACCGCTCTCCGCACTTTGTTCATCGTTCGCTCCTGCCAATGAATGACTTGTTTGCAGTGGGCCAAGAGGACCGAAGGGACCTCAAGGACCCAAAATAGAGGCGAATCGTTATTCGCCCCTACGGCCGCCGATCCACGACCCGCTCGGCTCCGGCGGCGAGTTGCCGCAACGATCCGGGCTCGACCAGGATCACCTTCGCTTCCACGTCCAGGACGGTCGCGATGCGCTGGGCGATCTGGACGCGCAGCGTCTCGAGCGCTTTGATCCTGTCGACCGATTGGATGGCGCCGGAAATCTCCACGCGAATCTGGACGGTGTCAATACCGCCTTCCTGATCGAGAATGATCTGGAAGTACGGGCTGACGCCTTCGAACCCGCTGAGGATCTCCTCGATCTGGGCGGGGAAGAACCCGACGCCGCGCACCAGGATCAGGTCGTCGGTGCGTCCCGAGACGGGCGCCATGCGCAGGAAGGTCCGCCCGCAGGCGCAGGGTTCGGCGATCAAGCGCGTGATGTCACACGTGCGGTAGCGGATCAGCGGGAAGCCTTCCTTCAGGATCGTCGTGACTACCAGCTCGCCTTCCTCGCCCGCCGCGACCGGGGCAAGCGTCTTGGGATTGATGACCTCGACGATGAACTGGTCTTCGTTGATGTGCAGGCCATGCCGCAGGTGACACTCGCCGGCGACGCCGGGGCCCAGGACCTCCGTCGGACCGTACGTATCGATCGAGGTGATGCGCAGCCGCTCCTCTAATTGCCGGCGCGACGAGTCGCTCCATCGCTCGCCGCCGAAGAGGCCCAGCCGCAGAGACAGCCGCTCCAGACGGACCTGCTCCTCATCGAGACCGACCGCGATGTTCAGGGCGTGGCTGGGCGTCGAGATCAGGACGGTCGTCTTGAAATCCCGCATAACGACGATCTGCTTGGCCACGCTGGTCGCCAGAGAGGCCGGGATCACCGAGGCGCCGACCCGCTCAGCCCCCTGGTGGAAACCGAATCCCTCCGCGAACAGGCTGTAGTGCAGCGCGATCTGCACGACGTCATGCTGGGTGACACCCGCGGCGGTGAGCAGGCGGGCGGCACACTCCCTCCAGTTGCGCAGGTCATTCTGCGTGTATCCGACGACGATTGGCCGGGTAGCGGTGCCCGAGGTGGTGTGGATCCGCACGATGTCCCTCAACGGGACCGCAAACATGTCGTACGGATAGCTCTTCTGGAGGTCCTCCTTCGTGGTGAACGGAAGCTCCTGCATCGCCTGGATGTCCCTGATCCGTTCGAGGTTGACGCAGTGCGTATCGAACGCGGCCTTGTAGAAGGCGACGTTGCGATACGCGCGATTGAGCGTCGATTGCAGCCGCTCGAACTGAAGCTGCTCCAGCTCGTTGCGCGGGAGGGTCTCACACTTGGCGTTGTACATGCTTGTCTGGTCCATAGGGCAACCCCGATCTCAATGAAGCACGAAATCCGAAACTCGGAATTCGAATCTCGACGGTGAAAGCAAAGATCAAATAGCAAAGTGCAAAATGGAGAAAATCATCCGCCTGCGGCGGATTCTACTGTTTTGATATTTGGTTTTTGCTCTTTGATACTCGGTCTTAAGGCTTTGGTCATTCGTGCTTGTTTCGGATTTCGAGTTTTCGGAATTCGGATTTGTGTCTATTCGTCGATGCGTCGATACTCTTTTCCGAGATAGGCCCGCTGCACCTCCGGATTGTCGCTCAACTGCCGGGACGGTCCCTGCAGGACGATCTGGCCGGTCTCGATTACATAGCCCCGGTCGGCGACGGCCAGGGCGGCCCGTGCATTCTGTTCCACCAGCAGGATGGTCAGGCCGTTGCGCTTGAGGGTGACGATCTTCTCGTAGATGCTCTGGACGAGCAGCGGGGCGACACCGAGCGAGGGCTCGTCCATCATCAGCAGTCTGGGCCGGCTCATCAAGGCCCGGCCGATGGCGAGCATCTGCTGCTGGCCGCCGGAGAGCGTGCCGGCCAACTGATTCGAGCGTTCCTTGAGGATGCCGAAGAGATCGTAGACCTGCTCCAGGCTCTCGTCGACACCGGCGCTGTTGTCCACGTGCCGCCGGCAGAACGCGCCGAGAAGAAGGTTCTCCCGAACGGTCATGGTGCCGAACACGTGCCGGCCCTCGGGGACGAGACTGCATCCAACGGCGACGATCTTCTCCGCCGGCCGGCCGCGAATGTTCTGTTTGTCGAACGCGATCTCGCCCGAGCGGGCCTTCAGGACGCCCGCGATAGTCTTGAGCAGCGTGGTCTTGCCCGCTCCGTTGGCGCCGATCACCGCCACCGCCTCGCCCGGCGAGACGTGCAGGCTGATCCCCTTGAGGACCCGCAGCGGGCCATAGCCGGCCTCCAAGTTGAGGATTCTAAGCATGACTCCCCCCTATGCCCCCGGAATCACGCGTTGCCCCGTGGCGAGGGCGTCCCGCCCTTGCGTCTTCTGCGGTCCGCCGGGTTATGAAGAGCAAGGGCAAGATGCCCTCGCCACGGAGGATCTTAAGCATGGTCGTCCCCCAGGTAGATGCGGATCACGTCGGGGTTGCGCTGGATCGCCGCCGGCGGGCCTTCGGCGATCTTCTGTCCCTGATCGAGGACAAGCACCTCGTCCGAGATGTCCATGACCAGTGACATATCGTGCTCCACGATCAGGCACGTGACGCCCCGGTCGCGAATCTTGAGGATCAGGCGGGACAGTTCCTGGGTCTCGTAGATGTTCAGTCCGGCGGCAGGCTCGTCGAGCAGCAGCAGGGCCGGCTCGGTGGCCAGGGCCCGCGCGAACTCCACCAGTCGCTGGCGCCCGAACGACAGGTTCGACGCGGTTTCGCCGGCGTAGGGAGCCAGTCCGAGGTCCGCGAGGATCTCCGTCGCCTTGGTCTGCGTCTGGCGGTCTTCGCGCCAGGTCCGCGGCAGGTTCAGCATGCCCGCGAGGAAGCCCGAGCGCGTCCGCGGATGCCGGCCGACCATCACGTTCTCCTGCACCGTCATGTGCGGGAACAGCTTTGTCGTCTGGAAGGTGCGGGCGATTCCCGTCGCCGCGACCGCATGGGGCTTCCAGGCCGTGATTCGTCTGCCTCGAAAGAGGACCTCGCCCTGTTGCGGGGCGGTCGTGCCGGCGATCAGGTTGAACAGCGTGGTCTTGCCCGCGCCGTTGGGACCGATGACCGCCTTGATCGCGCCCGTGCGCACCTTCATGCTGACGTCTTTGACGGCGTGAACGCCTCCGAAGGAGCGGTGCAGATGCTTCGTTTCCAGGAGGATCTCACTCATAGACCCTCCTCGAACGGCCGGACGAGAAATACGAAATTCGAAACAAATACGAATGGCCAAAACCGCAAATCCAAAACGAACCGTCCAGAGGGCGACAGCGTTTCGGTCATTCGTGCTTCGGGTTTCGGACTTGTTTCGGATTTCGGATTTCGGATTCTCTTAAGCACGCTTCCTCCTCGGCAGCAGGGCGGTCACCGTCCGCCACCTGGGCACTTGCAGCAGGCCCTGAGGGGCGAGGATCATGACGCCGATGAGAATGGCGCCGAACACGGCGTCGTCGAAGGAGCCGAAGACGCCGCGCAGCGACAGGAAATTCAGCAGAACTCCCATGAGCATCGCGCCCCAGAGGTTGGCCATGCCGCCGACCGCAACAATGGCGACGTATCGGACGGACTTCATGACAGTGGCTTCAGAGGGGCCGATGCTTCCATTGTAGTGGGTCAGCAGGGCGCCGCCGACCGCCGCGAACAGGGCGCTCAGGATGAACGTGGCCAGCTTGTAGCGATACGTGTCGATGCCCAGCGAGTGGGCGGCTTCTTCGCTCTGGTGGATCGAGCGCAGCGCCCGGCCGACGCGCGAGTGGATCAGGTTCAGCGACAGCACCATGGCCGCCAGGACGGCGAACCATGCGATATAGTAGTTCTGGACGCGGAACGGCGCTCTGCCATTGACCTGGAGGCCGCCGACAAGGCCGAAGGCCGGCACGTTGGAAATGCCGTCGGCCTGGCCGAGGAGCCGGGCGCCCAGGACGATGCGATAGATGATCAGGCCAAAACCGAGCGTGGCCATGGCGAGGTAGTGGCCTTTGAGCCGGATCACGGGCAGGCCAATCACCAGGGCGATCAGGGCGGCCAGCAACATGGCGGCGGCAAAGGCCAGCCACGGCGAAAATGAAAGGATGTCGCGACCGTACATGTCCTGCCATTGCATCAGAAGCCCGAGCGAGCGCAGCAGTCCGATCGCCGGAGTTTCACGCCAGTTGCCGAGGTCGTACGTGGTCAGGACGGCGATGGTGTAGCCGCCGATGGCGAAGAAACCCGCGTGGCCCAGCGAGATTTGTCCGGCGTAGCCCATGAGCAGGCACAGCCCGATCACGACGAGGGCGTAGTAGGCCGACATGGTGATCTGCGTCATGTAGTAGGTCTTGCCGGACGCCGCCAGCGCGACATGCAGCACGACCACCAGGGCCGCAGCGGCAAGGACGGGGTAGTAGATTCGCAGCCGCATCATGCCGCCCTCAGAGCACTCACGTCCCGGCGGGCAAACAGGCCGCTCGGCCGGAAGACGAGGATCAACAGCAGCACCACGATGGCCGCGACCTCTTTGTACGAGGAGGGCAGCACGCTGACCACGAACGCCTCCAGCAGGCCGAGGAACAGGCCCGCCGCCACCGCCGCCATACTGTTGCCCATGCCGCCCAGGATCGCGACGGTGAAGCCCTTGATCGCCAGCGGGGCGCCCATGTCGTATTGGGTCTGCGTGATCGGCGAGACGACGCAGCCGGCCAGTGCGCCGATGCCGGCGCTGAGCATGAACGAGAGGGTGACCATCCAGCGGTCGTTGACGCCGCAGAGGCATGCGGCCATCCGGTCGTCGGCGCAGGCACGCATGGCTCTGCCCGTGGTGGTGCACCGAAAGAAGAGCGTCAGCGCCGCAACGATGACGGCGCTGACGCCGAGCACCCAAAGCACCTGCGGCGAGATGTGCGCTCCCAGGATGGTGACGGTTGAGACCTCCGTGCCCGTGAAGTAGGGCAGCGACCGCACCTGCTCATCCCAGATGTGCAGCATGACCTCCCGCATCACGATCGACAAGCCGATGGTGATGATGATCAGCCGCAGCACCGAGGCGTTGCGGACCTGCCGGATGAAGACCAGCTCGACCACGGCCCCCAGGGCCGTCGTGATCAGAACCGCCCCGAGGATCGCCACCGGCAGCGGCGCGACCTGGGCCAGACTGATGGCCGTCATCGCACCGACGATGAGGAACTCGCCCTGGGCGAAATTGATGATCCCCGTCGTGCAATAGATGATGTTGAAGCCGATCGCCACGATGGCGTACACGCTGCCGACGGTGATGCCCGAGAGGGCGTACTGAACGAATAGGGCGAAATCCATGGATCTGTTTCGTCCCGGCTACTTCTGGTAGATGGCGAATTTCTGGTCTTTGACGGTCAGCATCTCGAAGGCGTCCAGGCCCAGGCCGTTGTGGTCCTGCGCCGAGAAGTTGAAGACCCCGGCGGTGCCGACCACGCCCTTGAGGTTCTCGATCGCGTCGCGTACGGCCTTCGGGTCCGCCGAGCCCGCCTTCTTGATCGCCTCGGTGAGAATCAGGATGGCGTCGTAGGCATGGCCTCCGAAAGTGCTGGCGTCCTCGTTGTACCTGGACTCATAGTCCCTCTTGTATTCGGTCAGCAGGGCCTTCTGGGGATGGTTCGCGGGCAGGCTGTCCGCCACGAGCAATCGCCCGCAGGGGAAGATCGTGCCGTTGGCGGCCTCTCCGCTGCCCTGGACGTACTTGATGTTGCCGTAGCCGTGGCTCTGGAACAGGGGCACGTCCAGTTGGATTTGCTTCATGTTCTTGGCGACGATGCCCTGGGCCGGCTCGATCGACCAGTTGACCACCGCCTGGACGCCGGCGCCCTTGACCTTGGTCAGAACGCCCGTCAGGTCCGTGGCCTCCTTCTCGTAGACCTCGTTGACGAGAATCTCGACGCCGTTTGCCGGGGCCATCTGCTCCAGATGGGTCTTTCCCCCTTTGCCGAAGCCCGTATTGCTCGTGATAACGCCGATCTTGGTGATCCCCAGGTCCTTCATCGTGTTGAAGATCCACTGGGCGGCCTGGCTGTCCTTTTGCGGGGTCTTGAAGACATAGCTGGCCAACGGAACGACGATCTCCTCGGCGGCGGCACAGGACAGCAGAATCGTCTGGCCTTCCTGACAGATGCTCTTGATCTGGAGGCTCTCTCCGCTGGTCGACGGGCCGAGGATGGCCAGGACCTTCTCTTCGTCGATGAGCTGCTTGGCCAGGGAGATGGCCTTCTCCGGGCTTCCGCCGGAGTCCCGTACCAGCAGTTCGATCTTGCGCCCAAGAACGCCGCCGGATTGGTTGAGCTTCTCCGCAAACATCTGGACTGTCTTGGCCTCCGGAGCGCCGAGGAACGAGGCCGGGCCGGTAACGGAGAAGATGGCGCCCACCTTGATCGGCGCCGCTTCAGGAGCCGGCGCTTCCGGCGACTTCTTGCACCCCGACAGAGGGACGACGCACGCCAGAATCAGACCCCCCAGAATCGCTGCCAACCGTGTTTGCATGATTCCCTTCCTTTCTGACCGCATCAGGTCAACAATGTTGGAAGTATACCTTCCGGCTCAACGGAAATATCGGTTTTCGCGAGAATTTTCGCATCCCGGCGCGCCGGGACTGAATTCCCAGTCCAGGCCACATTGTAATGCAAACTCGCCCATATTGGAACTCTGGCTTGTCCGCTTTTACAAACTCCTCCGGCTGTTTCCGGCTGCTCCGATCCGATGGCGTTCCGTGTCTCGGCGCTTCGAGTATGCCCAGAGCTGTTCTCGTAACATCTTCATTCTGAGGCGGTTGTATGGTCATGTCGCCTTTTGGTCCGCCTCGAAAGAGCGTCCGGAATAGGGCAAAAGGCCAGTCGCGGAGGCCCATCCGCGGCGCCTCGGGCCAATGCCGGCCGATAAGGAAAACTTGATGCACGCCCTCGTCGCGCTTGCCTACTGCGCGATGGGCCTGGCGAGCGACGCGCCCACATACAGGCGGTAGTCCTTGATCCTGCCGCCAACCGACGGATCGCCTGCCCGAGGCACGTAGCGGAATCCGCCGATCGTCTCGGTTTTGCCCAGGTCTATCACCAGCCGGTGCGGATGGCCGGGCTGCGTCTGGCTCCACTCGGTGTGCCAGAAATCCGCGGTCTGCCCGTTGATCGCGTTGAGCGCAGAGCCGTCCTCCTGGATCCGTTCCTCGCTGTCGACATAGGCGACGGTCCAGAGGGTGTGCGCGATGGGCCGGCCGTCGGTTCCCAACAGGTCAAGCTCGGCGACGGCGGCGAAGGGCTTGCCGTCCACGGCGCTGAGGGTCTCCAGGCAGAACTGGCGGCCTTCAACGGGCCTGGCGAATCGCACTTCCTGGGCGGCCGGTCCGGGCGCGAAGGCGCCGCTGTGCACCGGCCGTACGCCCTCAATGGCCGGGACAGCCTGCTGCACCTTCCTGCTGAAATCGAACTGTGGCCGGACCTGATCCAGGATCGGCTTCTCCAGTCCCGCCAGGGCCGGCTCTTGCGGCCCGAGCAGGTCCAGCACGATCACCTCGTTGCGGCCTCGCTTGAGCCACGGACCCGGCACGTACATGGTCTGCGTCGGTCCGATATTCCAGAACCGCCCCATGCACCGGCCGTTGACCCACAGCACGCCTTTGCCCCACGTGCTCACGTCGAGGAACGTGTCCGCCGGCTCGGTGACATCGAATCCGCCCCGCCAGAACGCCGGTCCGCCGGCCTTGCCGCGCTTCCATTGAAGGCTCGCGAGCATCGGCTCATCCAGGGGCAACCGGTACACCTGCCACGCCCTCGGCTCCAGCCTGTCGCCGGCGGCGGTCTTGAGCGTCACCGGCCCGTGCAGGCCCTTGCGGTCGTGCACCTCGGGCCCGAAGTTGACGTGGCCCATCGCCTCGATCAGGATGTCCAGGCGGGCCGCGGCTTGGCGTTGCGGGACCTGCACGCGGTACTGCTGCGAACGCCGGTCCATGGTGCCGAGAAGCTTGCCGTCCAGAAAGACCCAGGCGAAGTCACGCGCTTCCTTCGCAGACAGTTCGCCGGCAGGTCCGGCGGGCAGTGTCGCGCGGTACAGAATGCAGCCTCGGCCCTGGTCGTACGCCTCCATATTGCGAGGCGCCTTGTCCTCGATGGGCACGGGCAGGTTGTCAAAGATCGCGGCCGACTCGTTCAGCTCGAAGCGGGCGACCGCCGTCACGGGATTGGCCGCCGGCGGCTCGGGGATCGTCTCGCCCGGCAGCAGATACCTGGCCATCAGGTCGCGCGTGAGCCGGAACTTCTCACCGATCCAGCCGGCCTCGCTGATCGGCGCATCGTAGTCGTAGCTGGACGTATCGGGCTTGAACGGCCGGTCTGCTCCGGACCACAGGCCGAAGGTGGTGCCCCCGTGCGCCATGTAGATGCTGAACGACGCGTTGTTCTTGAGCATGTATTCGAGGTCCGCCAGATATTGCGGCGTGTTGCCCAGGTGGTGCGGGAAACCCCAGGTGTCGAACCAGCCCGGATAGAACTCTCCACACATCAAGGGACCCTTGGGCTGGATTTCGCGCAGGGCCCTGAACCCATCGGCAGGGTCCTTGCCGAAGTTGACCACGTTGAACAGATCGTCCCGCAGGCCCTTGCGAAGGGCGTACGGCGGATTGCACGCGAACAGGGGGACATCGAATCCGGCGTCGAGCAGGGCCTGACGCATCTCGCCCATGTACTGGACGTCGTCACCGTAGAAGCCGTACTCGTTCTCGACTTGAACCATGAGGATGGGACCGCCCCGCGTGATTTGCATCGGGCCCAGCACCCGGCCCACTTCCTTGAGCCAGTTGCGGCCGGCTGCCAGGAAGTCCGGATCGCGGCTGCGCATTCGGATGTTCTCCTTCTTGAGCAGCCACCAGGGCAGGCCGCCGCCCTCCCATTCGGCGCAGGCGTAGGGGCCGGGCCGCAGGATCACCCAGAGACCCTCCTGCTGCGCCAGGCGGCAAAACTCTCCCGCGTCCGCCCGGCCCGACCAGTCGAACCGGCCCGGGTCCCACTGGTGGAAGTTCCAGAACAGGTACGCGCACACCGTGTTCAGACCCATCGCCTTGCACAGTCGCAGACGGTGGACCCAGTACTCCCGCGGAACGCGAGCGAAATGGATCTCCCCGCAGCGGATTTGCAGGGGCCGGCCATCCAGCAGGAAGTTCTCATCACCGATGGCAAAGCGGTGCGTCGCCTGGGCGGTCGCCCTTGTGGCCCAGACGCCGGCACAACCGGCTGCGATCAGACTGACAAGGACCCAACGTAGCGGGGCAACGTTTCTCATCGGCATAGGGGTATCTCCACCTTGACTGATTTGCCGTTGTCGTTCGATTCGGCAGGGGCCGAGTTTTCGCCCGGCATTGTATCGCAGCTTTCGGAGGCCGGCAACTCCGTGCCGCAAGGCGTGCGTCGCCCGTGTGATCTGGTAGGGCCTGTTGACTTGTCATGCCGAGGCGAAGCCGAAGTAACCGGGCACCGAACAGCAGGTCTCCCACGTTCGCGGCCCCGATCCTTCGCTGCACTCAGGATGACAGAGTCGGTCCAGTGTTTTGCCGCAAATGCAGCTCCGTTGTACCAGAGACATCAGTCACACCCGGCGCCGCCCTGCGGATATGCTCTATTCTCGACCCGCGCGGATGAGGCTACTGCCGGACGACGATCTCGCTCAGGAGATACCATCCATCCTGATCTCCGCCTTTGATGGCGAGTCTCACTATCGGATCGGTCGAGCGTTCACCGACAATCGCGATGGCGAGAGAGTACTCCCCGGCGTGCAGGTCCGGCGGCAATGTCACGCGGTCCGAGACGTTGACGATCTCTCCAGGCGGCAGGTCCGGCGGCTCTTCGAGAAATTTCTCGTCGAAGATGTCCACCGTGCCGGGCATCCACTTTTCGACGGTGACGTTGCCGATGAGCACGCGGCTGCGGCCCTGCTCGTCGAGCAGCCGATAGGCCAGCCGATACGGCCGGTAGCAGGGGGCCGAGCCGGTGTTCTGCCATGTCATGGCCACCGTCACCGAATCGCCCGGGCGGGCCTGCTTCGGGTGGCTCAGCTCCCGCAGGATGAGACGGTACCCAAGCCGGCGGAGGAACCGCTCGATTTCCTGACGCACGTTGTCGCCGGCCGGCAGAGGCGCGGACTTGTTGTTGATGTGCGAGCCGTGCATGGCCAGGGCGTAGTTGAAGATGTATCGCAGCGACCAGCCTTCGCTGACCCATCGCCGCATGTCCCAGCACGTTTCCCATGCGACCGGCGCCGTCTTCCAGGCGTCTGCGACGCCCGCCTTGCGCACCAGTTGGGGGTAGGCGTCGCACATGTGGCACCACGTCTTCGAGAAGCCGCCCATGTCACCCAGGCAATCGGCCCGCCATCCGGCCCCGCGTTCGGCCGCATAGGCCAGGCTCTCCGAGTCGCCGATGAGCATCACCAGCGGGGTCTTCGTGAAGGCCTTCGCGTAGGCGTCGATGATCTGCCTGCGATTCTCCACGGTCGGCATCCTGGCGATGGTGGAGCTGCTCATGTGCCATTCACCCCACCAGCCCACGGTGCCCAGGTCGACGTGATCGATGTCCGGGTGCCCGTCGTAACGAGCGCCGAGTCGCCCGATGAAATCGAGATGCCGGGCCAGCACTTCCGGATCGTCCAGGTCAGGAATGGGCAGTTCCTTCTGATTGTCGTAGTCGGCGATGATGATGCGGCCGCCGACGTCGTCGAGCCAGTCCGGGTGATAGGGTCGGCCGGGCGACGTCGAGCAGCACATGACCCGAAACGCCAGCCGCTGGCCGGCGGTACGCGTCTGTTCCAGAACGCGGTCGAGAAAGGCGTGATCGATTTCGCCCGGACGCGGTTCGATCTGGCCCCAGCCCCACCGCGCGTAGTGGACGGTTGAGGGGATCCAATCCGGCAGGTTCCTGTCCTGGTCCCGCGTGTGATGGAAGGTCTGCCAACCCATGCCCGGATTGGCCAGCAACTCGTCCGTCTCTTCGGGCACGACCCTGACGACGTCTACGCCGGCTGCAGCCTGTTGGCCCCATGCGCCAAGGACCAGAGTGAAGCATACGGCGGCAACCAAGATGGTCTCGTATCGGTTCATCGGATTCTCCTCGTCTCGAACACGACGACATCGCGAAGCTCCATGCGACTGCCCCGGACAGTCGTTCAGCGCGTTGCTTCATCAATCACCGGAAGGAGTCTACTGCAAAGCGGCGTGGTGGGCAACGCCCTCTGCGCCGCAGGATGTGCCCGGACCTGACGTATGCAGGATGCCAAAAAGAAACGGGAGTCTGCGCTTGTGCCGCAGACTCCCGTTCGGACACTTCTCTAAGACTGACAACTCGGTTTAGTAGTAGGTGATCTCCACGTTGTCGATCGCCCACCACCAGTCGTTTCCGGCCTCGACCAGGCCGAAGGTCACGACCATGTTCTGGGCGTCCGCGGGCTTGCGGATCGCGACGGCGATCGACTCGTTCGTGGCGTAGGGCTTGTAGTTCGGACTGCTCTCATCCGATTCCCACAGGAGCACCTCCACCGGATCGCCTCCGTCGAACGAGACCGTGATCTTCGCGGTCTGGTGATAGTCGTTGTCAAACTCCGGACGCCAGCTCGAGTCGAACCGCAGTTGCAGCATGCCCGCCTCGACGCCGGCCAGATCGATGATCGGCGTGCTGAGGAAGCTGTCGTACCAGCCTTCCGCGTGATCCTGGTCGTCCCATTCGTCCGCATCGGCAATGGCCACGATGCCGGTTCCGAGCGTGAACTTCGACCGATCCTGATCCTCGGCGGCCTGCACCCACCAGTCCTTGTCGGCAAAGCTCCAGCCGGCCCATTCGGTCACGCCGTCCATCGCCGGATCACCGACCCCGGGCATGCCGCTGTCGTCGATGAGCCAGCCTTCCGGAGCGGTCTTCGTCCAGACGGCATCGCCGGCCACGACCTCATCCACATTCGGGCCCAGAGGCAGCCCTTCGAAGTCTTCTGCGAACAGCACGTTCGCAGCAGGCACGCCGATCAGCTCGACCTCGGCGATCTGCATGCTGTTGGCCGAACCCGGATCGCGAACGGCCGGGAACATGACCTGATAGTATGTGTACGCCACCGCGTTCTCGAACTCGATCGGCGTGACGGTCTTGGTGAATCGCGGCCAGGCTACTTCGCCGGCGAAATCGACGATGTCGCCGCTGGCGATCAGCTCGAACGGGCCCTCGATGCTCTCATTGGAGCCATAAAGCTCGAACGAGACCGGATCGCGCTCGACCGCGTCGTTGGCGGTGGTGAACGCCAGAGCCGTGACCACGGTCGGACCGACCGCCGGCGCCACCTTGAAGCCGGTAGCCTGGGTTGCGCCCTTGAAGTGCAGGTACTTCTTCGCGACGTTGTCGTCGATCGCCAGGTTCGGCGTCTCAGCGCCGGGCCAATCGCCGTCGTTGGGATCGCCGATGACCTCGTCACCGGGGGCGGTGACGTCGGCGGCTCCGAGCATGAAGTAGGTGTTTGCGTGCGTCCTGATCTGCCCGTAGGTCAGCGCGCCGTCATAGATGGCCACGCCGAAGATCGCGCCGTCAAAGTCATCGAAGAACGGATCCGCGCCGGCCCGATCCTGGGCACCGTAGCCGATGCCCACCGAACCGGACAGGAGGATGGCCGCATCGATGCTCGCCCGATAGACACCGTTGACATAGAGGGCCGTTGTCCCGGCGGCCTCACTGGCGACGAAGACCAGGTGCGTCGGCACACCCGGATTGGTGGCGACGCCGTAGTCATAGTCGAGCACGCCGAAGACGGTCGCGCCGTAGGTCCCGGTGTTGTTCCACTGCTCGTACTTGAGTCCCATCTCGGTGTCGCCGAAGTCTCTGCGGCCGATCAGGCACATGCTGGCCTGCGTCTCCAGCGGGTTGCTCTTGACGATGAACTCATAGGTCATCTCGCCGCCGAAGGCGCCGATGTCGTAGACACCGTCGGCCACGTCGGTCGCGAAGAAGCCCGGTCCGGCCAGCGCAACGGCGTTCGCCCAAGCCTGGGGCGAGGTGAGCACGTCCGCGACGACCGTGAAGCTCCAGACCAGACCCGGAACGATCGTCTCGTCCGCGGCCACTTCATCCACCTTCCAGAAGTACTCCGTCTCGCCCTGGAGGGCATCGGCGATCTGGAAGCTGGTGGCCTCCACGCGGCCCAGGTACACGCTGGCGTCACCCGCCGCGACCAGGTCCCGGTCGGTGCCCAGGTAGACATCGTGGGCCACCGCGGTGTCGCTGGCCCGCCAGCTCAGAGTCGGCGTGTTCTTCACCGCCGTCGCGCCGACGGCCGGGCTGGGAGAAATCGCCATCTTCGGGATCTGAAGGGCGCCTGCCGTGAGGACCTGCTTGGCGATGCCGGGGCCTTCCCAGCGCAGGAACGCTGCCGCGCCGCCGCCGTTCTCATACATCTCCATGACCAGCAGATACGTCTCGCCCGCCACCAGTTCCTGTGGTGCCGAGGCATCCTCGGTCGTGCCGCGATCATACCAGCCTTCGGTGATCGGCGTACCGTTGAGGAACAACCTGGCCCCATCATCGGAAGCGGAATAGAACGTGTAGGCGCCCGACTTCAGGACAACCAGCGCGGCGCTCCAGCGGCAGGAGAACCCGTCGACGGGAATGGCCGCATCGGGCGAATTCTCGCCGGGGACAGCGCCGTCGCCCCAGTCCTTGTTGATTTCATTGACGACCGTCACCACGGCCGGCTCACCGTCCAGGCCCATGTTGGCCCAGTACTCTGCCAGGATGCCCGCATCAGCGGGATCACCGGTGGTGAAACTCCAGACCGCTCCGGCGAAGGTGGCCCCGGAGGCGGACCACTCATCGACCGCCCAGTAGTACGTGGTCATCGGCTCCAGGGCGTCGAGCTCGACCTCCGTCGCCAGCGACATCGAACGGATGGCGGTGCTGGCGTCCCTGGCCTCGACCGCCGCCGCATCCGTGCCGAAGTAAACGTTGTGCAGGATCGCATCGACGCCGATGGTCCAGCTCAGGACAATCCCCTCCGCCGGGACCCGCCCCATGCCATCGGCGGGACTCGGCGCACTGGCCGCACCGGGGTCCTGCGCCTGGCCGACCAACGCCAGAGACACCACCAGTGCCCATGCTATAGTCATCATTCGTCTGCTAAACATACCTCGTCTCCTCGTCCAAAAAGGTGTGGAAAGGTTTGGCAGAATCACGATAGGACCAAACCGTGCAACGACCGACTCTGTTCACCAACGCTGTGTCGGGGCAACACCTCCTTTCCGATTCTGAAGCGCATTGTGTCTGCGCGGCGGTGCGCGCATCGCCTCGCTGCCACCAAGGGCTCGTCAACCTCCGCAGATCCCTCTGCCTCCATCGGTATTCGTATCACAGATCGGGAAAAGACTTCCGCAGGTCGCTACACCATCCGGAGAGCACGGAAACGGCGCATCGCCGCCACCAGCGGATTCCTGAATGAACCTGTGGCATGGGCGCGAATGCCGCCTGGGCGGGACTCCTCACGTAGCTCTCTCACCCCTCTGGGGGTACCAAGAACCGCCATTGTCGTATCTCCAGCCTCCGGACCACGTCTTTCTGGATGACAAATGACAAGACTATTCTATACCCTACCCCGCCTGCCGTCAATCACCATATTCAGACGCGATCGCCCTTTGGGGTCCGGGGGCGAGGTTTTGCGTGGCTACCGTGGGCTGTTCTCCTGCGATCGCAGATCCTCGACGGCCACGGGACAGCCTTCGTATATGTTGCCTTGCAGGGAAACCAGCTCCGCCTGGCTGCCGATGCGGATTCCCGTTCGCTGACGGCCGTTCGCGGTGTTTTCCAGCCGGGTGTCGCGGACCGTGATGTCGTGGGTCTGGCCCTGGATGTCGATTCCGACCCCCGGCTCCTGGCTGCCGTTGTCGCGGATCGTGCAGCCCTCGATCCGATTGCGGTGGCCGCAGCGGAACTCGCCGACCTCCGCCCGGAAGAGGATGCCCACCTCGCCGTTTCGCTCGATGGTGCAATTCCGCACGAGGTTGTCCGTGTCGCGGTGCCCGATACTGATCCCGAAGCGGCCGTTCTCCGAGAGGGTGCAGTCCTCCACCAGCCCGTCCGAGACTGCCCAGCAGAAGAAGATGCCCTGGCTGTTTCCCCTGGCGGTGCAGCCGCGAAAGACCGGGCGCTGCGAGCCGCTGCCCGGATGGAACCCGAGATCGGCGTTGTTCAGCGACTGGCAGTGTTCGAAGTGGACATCGTCACAGACCTGGAAGCTGAAGCCGTCGCCGTTGTAGTTGCGGGCCACCACGTTCGTGAACCGCCATCGGTTGCAGCTCTGGATGAACACCGCTCCGGCGAAGTTGCCGTTGATGTTCTCGTTGTGGTCCCGGTTGCCGTCGAGCACGAGGTTCTCGATATGCACGTCGTCGACGCCTTCGGCAGTGAGGATCGGGAAGAGGGTTGCCGCGGTCGCATCGTCCTGAATCCAGAAATTCTTCTGGGTCATCCGGTCCAGGAACAGGACCTTGCCTTCGACCGCCGTGATCGTTGCCCGCAGGACATCGTATTGCCACTGGCCGGGACCGGTGCTCGTTCGGAGCATGATGCCGCCGCCGGGCGCAAAGCCCGCCGGGTCGTTCGCCTCGACGCCGTACTCATACCAGTCCGAATCGCGGACCAGCGTTGTCGCCACGCCGTCGCTTTTTCGCAGAACGGTCTGCTCCCCCGAGCCGCTCAGGGTGATATGGGGATGCAGGTAGATGGCGTTCTTCAGTTCGTACACGCCCGGCAGGATGCGCAGCGTCCCGCCGCCCAATCGGTGCAGATAGTCTACCCCCGCCTGGATGGCCTTGTCGTCCGAGCCTCGCAGATCGCCCTCCGCCTGCCCGACGGTCAGAACCAGTGTCCGCACGCTTCGCATCGGCCGATTGCCCGCCGTGACCTCCGACTCGCGATCCTTCGCCCCCCAAGCCGGCCCGCCACAGAGCAACAAGCATATTCCCACCGCGCAAACCGCCGACACCACCACCAACCTTCCCGACACCCTCACACATTCTCGACGCATACCGTCTGTCCTTCCAAAGACACCACACTCAAACCACCAGTGTCTCCAACTTCGTGATCCACTCGTTGAAGTGCGGGCATTCGGCCCGCATGGTATCCAGACCGATTCGTTGAGCGATCAGCATTCCATCGTAAGGTTTCTGATAGCTCGGGTCCAAGCGCGAGATCCTCTTGGAAGGCGCCGTCTGCGGGTCATCATCGATTTCCTCGGGATTGGCAAACTGATCCCTGATCTGTTGAACCTGTGACTCATCCGCCAGTCCAAGGTGACTCGCCAACGCTTTGGGATCACTGAAAAGCAACGCCTCGAACTCGTGCATCTGGACGTAGGGAATGAAACGAGCCCGATTGAATCCTTCCCCCATCTCAGCGGAGATATCGGCCAGGATCGCCTGTTCGATCGCCTCGGGGTTCCCCGCTGCCGTCTCCCTGCCCGGCCAACTGGTGGGCATACCGTAGTAATCAACCATCGTTGTGCAGAAGGCACGATGATCCTGCTTCAGTCTCTTGAGAAGATCCCCCTTGTCCCTTTCATAACGCCCGATTCCGCCATGCTTTCCCGCCAGCCATGGTGTCAGATAGAGTCCAAGGCCGCTGAAATGTGACGACAGCACTTCTTTGACAAACATCTCTTCCGTTTGGCCCTCGACCAGGACATGGACCCTAACCATCGGTCGGTCTCCCGCCGAGGATGTTCTTCTGCCACAATTCGCCGAGCGAATAGTCCTTCAGCCATTCAGCCAGTTCCGCGGACGACAGCCTCTTGAAGGTCGATTCGCCTTCCTTGCGTTCCACGACGATGATGTCTTCGGCCTGGAAGTTATCCAGCAGCGGTGCCGACTGCGTCGAGACGATGATCTGCGTCTTACTCGCCGCCTTCTTCACCAGAGCCGCGAAGAGATTCAGTGCATGAGGATGCAACCCCAATTCTGGCTCATCGAACAACATCGTCGTTGGCGGGTCCGGCTGCAATAGCGCTGTCGCCAACGCAACGAGACGCAGCGTCCCGTCCGACAGTTGGTTGACGTGGAACGGATAGTCGCTATCCTTCTGTGTCCACTCAAGTTGGAGCATTAAGTCTCCATTCGCTGGCTTAGGTCGCAGCTTGAAATCATCAAAGAAGGGGGCCGCGAGACAAACGGCGTTCCTAATGCGGTCATAGGCATCTGGATGCTTCTGGTCCAGGAAATGCAGGAAGACAGCCAAATTGGCCCCATCAGGGCGCAGATACTCGTAGTCACGTACCGAGCAGAAACGGCGCATGGGCGCGGTGTCACTGGTGTCATGGAAGTGATACACGACCCAGCTCGAAACCGAACGATGGATGAATCCAGAGATGGTCTTGTTTTTGATGTCTCCAAGTTGTTCTTTCAACTTGGATTCCTTGTGACCTTTTCCAATAGAACGATTCACCGGCAAAGTCCGTGGCGGATCTCCGTCGTATAGAATCCGTTCATCCGCATAAACAAACGCATCCTCGGCTGTAGGCTGAAGAGAGAACCTGTAGCCATTCACATCAAAATGCAAGTGAGCGTGAATTTGCTCGGTGATCTTGGGTCCCATGAACAAATGGCTGTCGGCACCGCCCTTCTTCTCAACGTAAAGGCCCAGCCTCCCTGCCATAGCTTCGCGCAGAAACGTGAAGAAGCTGACGAAATTGCTCTTGCCGGCGCCGTTGGCGCCGATGAGGATGTTGAGGTTGCGCAGAGGGAAGTCCTCCAGGCTTCGGATGGACTTGAATCCCTTCAACGTAATCTTGTCGATCTGCGATCCCATGGCCTCAAATCCTGTTCGCTGCCAACACTCCTGCCTTCCACCCGGCCCGATTGGCCTCGGCACAGGCCTCAATAAATCCGATTGCCCCACTGGCGTCAAGACGCGATTCGGGCCGCTTGTGTCTCGGCAACATCGTGCGATTGGAGACGTGGCTGACCGCCTTGCGGACGCGGGCAAACGGGTTACCTGGGGAGGCGCCTGCGGGGGCACTCTTGTGCAGCTCGGGGGCGGCCGCCGGCGATTGGGTTTGACACGGTCCGGTGACAAGCGTAGACTGCGCCGGTAGCGATTTGGCCGGAAATGCCGCGAGCGGACAGAAGGAACATGGTCGGACCACTTGAAGATCGCAGAGAAGAGTTGACGCAGCTTTGCCGGGACTTCCGCGTCAAGCGTCTGGACGCGTTCGGCTCGGCAACAGAGTCCAATCGCTTCGATCCCGACCGAAGCGACATCGACCTGCTTGTGGAGTTCGAGCCGATGGACCCGGTCGGCCATGCGAAGGCCTATTTCGGCCTTCTCGCCGCATTGCAGGACCTGTTCGCCCGGGGGATTGATCTGCTCGAAATCAGGGCAGTAACTAACCCCTATCTTCTGGAGTCCATCGAGAAACAGCGAAGACAGATCTATGCGGTCTGAGAGCAGGAAATACCTCTACGATATTCTCAGGGCGTGCGAAACCACGTGGGGCATTGTCCAGGCGGACGTTCCCAAACTACGCGACCAGGTCGCTCGGCTCTTGGGGTAGGCGGGCTTTCGTGCGGCGAAGAGGCAAGATGCTTGTCTGGGGGGCGAGTGGAGCCGTAAAGCGTTTGCAGAGGCAGTAATCAACGATCTTCCAAGGTTCTTCTTAAGGCGGGCGTGCGATGGACAGAAGGCAGTTTTGTATGCGGACGGCGGGCGTGTTGGCGGCGATGCCGCTGGCGAACGCCGGCTTGGCTCAGGCACGGCAGGGAGCCGAGCCGATCAAGCTGATCGTGCGGGCCGACGACATCGGTTCGGCTCATGCGGCCAACGTCGCGTGTATCCGTAGCTTCCGCGACGGGATCGCGCGGAGCGTCGAGGTGATGGTTCCGTGTCCGTGGTTCAACGAGGCGGTGGCGATGCTCCGCGAGACGCCGGGCAACGACGTCGGCGTGCACCTGACGCTGACCAGCGAATGGGCCAACTACAAGTGGGGCCCAATCACGCAGGCGCCGAGTCTGGTCGATTCGAGCGGATATTTCTTCGCGACGAACCGCGACTTCCTCGCCGCCAAGTGGAACATCCACGAGGTCGAGAAGGAACTGCGGGCCCAGATCGAGCTGGCCGGGAAGCAGATTCCGCAGGTGACGCACCTGAGCAGCCACATGGGCACACCGACGTCTACGCCGGAGCTTCAGGCATTGGTGCGCAAACTGGCAGCCGAATACAAGCTGCCGATCGAGACGCCCGGCGCCCAGTGGTTCCGCTGGCCTGCCGACAACAGCACGACTGCCGAACAGCGCGAAGCGGCATTGGTCAAGGCGCTCCAGGAACTGAAGCCGGGCATCTGGATCCTCGTCGAGCATCCGGGCCTCGACACCGACGAGATGCGGGCGATCGGGCACGAGGGCTACTGGAACGTCGCGGCCCATCGCGACGGCGTCACCCGGTCCTTCACCAGCGAGCGGGTCAAAGAGGTCATCAAAGCACGGAACATCCAACTGGTCAGCTACGGCGACACTTGGCCAGCCAGGTAGACAACTGCGAGGGCGGAGGTACAAGGGCATACGAGGTCTCAGGAGTGATCATGAACGTAGACCTGCATTACGGAACAGGCGTTGTCACTTTTCGGTTGCCCGATCGGAACGTGCAGGAGATCATCCGGCCGTGGCAGGGGCCGCAGGGCGGGGATGCGGCGGCGGGCCTGCGGGACATCATGGACGGCCAGGCTGGAGCGTTTCGCGATGAGGTCGCCGGCAAGCGGGTGTGCGTACTCGTCGACGACGGCACGCGCGACGAGCCCCTGGCGGAGGTGCTGCCGCACGTGTGCGACGCGCTGCGGCGGGCCGCCTCGGTCCAGTTCCTGATCTGCACCGGGACCCACACGGCCGACACGCCGAAGAACCGCCAGATCGGACACGAGATCGAAAAGGCCCGACGCAATGCGGGTCTGAACGTGACGCGAATCCACGCCCATGACTGCCAGGCCGACCAGTTCCTCGACCTCGGCCGCACGTCGCGAGGAACGCAGGTGCTGGTCAATGCCTTTGCCGAGGAGGCGGACGTTTTTCTGGCGGTCTCCGATGTGAAGGTCCACTACTTCGCGGGCTACTCGAATCCCGTCAAGAACTTCGTGCCGGGCATCAGCGCCTTTCGCACGGTCGAGCAGAATCACAGCCTGGCCCTGCTCGATGAATCCACGCACGCGGCGCACCCGTGGCATCCCAGGGCCGAGCAGAGAAACAACCCGCTGGCCGCGGATATGGTGGAGGGCATGGAGTTGATCGCCAAAGGCCGGCCGATTCACGCGCTGGTGATGCTCAGCGCCGGCACGCGGTTGCTCTGGGCGCGGTTCGGGCCGATCCGGGAGGCGAGCGCCGAGTCGTTTCTCGTAACCGACGAGCGTAACATCCAGACCGTCACTCCTGCGTCGCGGCTGGTTGTCTCACCGGGAGGCCTTTCCAACGACGAAGACCTGTACATCGCCCAGCGGGCCCTGGAGCTGAACCGGGCCGCGGTGATGGATGGCGGAGAGATCCTGTTCCTGGCCGCCTGTCCCAACGGCATCGGCGAGCCGCAGACCCTCGCGAACTTCTACGATCGCCTGACGGCCCCGCTGGAGGAGGTCATCCGGTCGATCCGCCAGGACTACGTCCTCTACAGTCACAAGCCGTACAAGTTCGCCGTGCTGATTCGCCGGCTCCGACGCGTCTGGATGCACACGCAGATTGCCGACGCCCTCGTCGAGGCGGCCCACATGCATCCCGCGCACGACCCGCAGGCGGTGGTGGACGGCTGGCTCGCCGAGCAGCCCGATGTCAAAATCATCTTCATCGACGGCGCCAACAAAGTCGCCCTGCGAGCCGTCTCCATTTGATCGGGGACTCTGACGGGGGGACAGGCCATGCATGTCGATCCAGGGTAGATCCCGATGTCCCCCCGATGTCTGGTGAGGATGGACAGATGCACATGATTGACGACTGAGCAGATATGAAGAAGGAAGGCCTGGACCCGCGCTGGATCAGCAGGCGACTGCGTCGGTACCTGTTGGCCTCGCTCGCCTTGTTCCTGTGGGCGCTCTTCGTCTCGCAGGGGATGGCCGGAGGCAGGTACCACACGACGCGGCCGTTCCTCGTTCTGTCGGGCGCCAGCACGGTTCTGGCCCTGGCCGGACTGATCTGGCGGCAACGCAACCGGGGATTCCTCATCGCGGCGATCGTGGCGCACCTGACGCTCTGGATTCCATGTCTGTACCCCATGACGGAGTGGCCGGGCGGGGATGATGCCGGAGGCATGGCATGGTTCTGGTTCCTTGGGGCCGGCTGTCTGGCTGCTATTCCGTTGGCCGTGAGAAACCTCGTGCTATTGATAAAGGCGAAGAAATAGCGTATTACGACAGCGGGAGCAGGTGGCCGTTCGGCGTATGGTAGTTATGTTTGGGAGGTCCACACAATGAGAACTCGGATTGAACACTCGGGCGCGGCGAAGTTGGCGTGTATCCTCTGTCTGTTTCTGTTCTCGTGCAATCCGTGGATCGGTGGGGCGGTGGCCCAGCCTGGCTCCTCGTGGCAGGTCGGGACGCCGATTGCCACTTACTGGGCCGGTCCTGCGATCACCGACGCCGTCGCACAGCAGATGGTTGAAGGCGGCTTCAACCTCGTCTGGTGCGGCAGCGAAGCGGAACTCGACGTGGCGCACCGTCACGGCCTTCGCGGCCAGCTCACCAGCGGCCTGTTCACGCCCGCCTCGCTCGACGACCCCGACCGCCGCCAACAGTTGGATGCTCTGATCGCCCGCGTCAGCAAGCACCCGGCGCTGTATTCCTATCACCTGATCGACGAGCCCAGCGCGGCGCAGTTCCCCGCGCTCGGCAAGCTGGTGGCATACATGCGCCAGCGCGATCCTCAGCATCTGGCCTACATCAATCTGTTTCCGACCTACGCCAACAATCAGCAACTGGGCACCAAGGGCGACACGGTCACCGCCTACGCGGAGCACCTGCGTCTCTACGTCGAGCAGGTGAAGCCTTCGCTCATCAGCTACGACCACTATCAGTTCCAGCTCAAGGGCGACGGCGACCAGTACTTCCTGAACCTGGCGATGATCCGCCGCACAGCGCAAGAGGCGGGCGTGCCTTTCCTCAACATCGTGCAGGCTTGCACCTGGGCGCCCGACGCGATGCGCATCCCGAACGCCGACGAGCTGCGCTACCTGGTCTATTCCACGGTGGCCTATGGCGCGCAGGGCATCAGCTACTATGTCTACGCCCACCCGAACCACCATGGCAGTCTGGTCGGCCTGGACGGGACGCCGGGACCTCTCTACCACGCGGTCAAATCCTACAATCGCGAATTCGTCGCCATCGCCAAGGAGCTTCAGCCCTTGCGCTCGCTCGGCGTGTATCACACCTCGATGCGCGAACGCGGCTGCGAGCCGTTGCCGCCGGACGCCGCCTTCCGCATCGAGTCCTCGGCGTCGCCCGCCTCGCCGCGAGGCTTCCTGCTTGGTCTCTTCGGCGCTGGGGAGAGTCCGACTCACGCGGTCGTCGTGAACCTGGACTACACTGCCGGGGCGAGCGCCACGCTCGTCGGCCCGGGCGCGCTGGAGCGGTTCGACGCCGGGACTGCGCAGTGGACCTCTGCGAACAAATCCGCCATCGAGCTGACCCTGCCCCCCGGCGGCGGAGCGCTCGTGCGAACCGCCCGATGATGGGGAATCCCTATGGGTCCAGGGCGATACCTTCTCGCTGTATTGATCGCATGGCTGTCGCTATGCGTTCGGCCGTCCTTGCGGCCCGCCGCCGGCGAGGCGATGGACAACGACCCGTTCACGTACCAGCACGGCGCGATCGTGCGCGGTTCGCAATCCGCGCGGCAGTTGGCTTTGGCGTTCACCGGCCATGAGTTTGCCGAAGGGGCCGAAGTGATCCTCGAAGCACTGGCCCTGCACGACGCCAAGGCGTCGTTCTTTCTGACCGGCGACTTCCTGCGTGACGCCGAGTTCGCGCCGCTGGTCCGCCGGATGCTGGCCGAGGGCCACTACGTCGGCTCGCATTCCGACCGGCACCGGCTCTACTGCGATTGGACGCCGGAACGACGCACGCTGCTGACACGTGCCGAGTTCGAAACGGACCTGGACGCCAACCTGCGCGAGCTGCAGCGGTTTGGCGTCACACGCCGGCAAACGCGGTTCTTCCTGCCCGCCTATGAGCACCACAACCGCGACATCTGCGACTGGACAAACGCGATGGGTCTGACGCTGGTCAACCTCTCGCCCGGCACGCGCGCGGCGGCGGACTATACCTCCGAGAAGGACGGCAACTTCGTGTCTTCTCAAGCGATCCTCGACAGCATCCTGCAACATGAATCGGCAGACCCGGCCGGACTCAACGGTTTTGTGCTGCTGATGCACGTGGGAGCCGGCCCCGAACGTGTGGACAAGATGCACGCGCGTCTGCCCGAGTTGCTCGCCGCGCTTAAAGAAAGAGGTTACGCATTCGAGCGCATCGACCGTCTGGTGGCGCGCCACGTTCGCGCCAGTCAGGTTGGCTACACCGTGCCAGGCCCGAAGCTCGCCATCGCGCTTGGCCGGGAGCCGCTCCCGGCGCGATTCGACGTCATCGAACCGGACTCGGGCCGGTCGGTTTTCGAAGGCGTCACGCGTCCGGCGGCGGGAATGAACTGGGGCGAATTCAGCCACGTGGCGGAACTGGACTTCTCCGCACTGCAACGGCCGGGGCGATACCGCCTTCGTCTTGGCGGCGCTGCCTCTGAGCCGGTTGTTGTGGACGACGCGGTTTTCAAACCTCTGGCGGATCTGCTGCTGGAATTCATGCGGCAGCAGCGTTGCGGCTTCAATCCGTGGCTCGACGCCCACTGTCACCAGCTCGACGGCCGCACCGCTTACGGGCCGCTTCCGGCGGGAACGGCCATCGACGCTCGCGGCGGCTGGCATGACGCCGCCGACCTCCTGAAGTACCTGCTCACTTCGAGCAACGCCACCGCGCAGATGCTGCTCGCCTGGGAATTGCACGATGCGGCGGCGGAACAACCGCGATCGGCGATCTTCGGCGACCGGTTCGACGCCCTCGGCCGCCCCAGCGGCAACGGCTTGCCCGATCTGCTCGACGAGGCCCGCTGGGGTCTCGACTGGATGCTCAAGCTGCATCCGTCGCCGGAGGTGCTGTATCATCAGGTGGCGGACGATCGCGACCATTGCGGCTGGCGCCTGCCGCCCGATGATCCCGCCGACTACGGATGGGGCAAGGGCGGGCCCCGCGTAGTGTATGCCGCCGACGGACGGCCGCAGGGACTCGGACGCTACGCGAGCGAATCGACGGGCCTGGCCAACCTCGCCGGACGCTACGCCGCCGCGATGGCCCTGGCCTTCCAGGTCTGGAAGGACGATCCGAACGAGGCCGCGTTCGCGCGACGGTGCCTGACCGCAGGCGAGGAGGTCTACCGCCTCGGTCGCGACCGCGAAGGCGTTCAGCAGGGCAACTCCTATGGCGCGCCCTATCGCTACGCCGAGACCACTTGGGCCGACGACATGGAGTGGGGCGCTGCCGAGCTGTTTCGGGCGACGGGCGACTCGCGCTACCTCGACGACGCCAAACGTTACGCGCACCTGGCTGGCTCGGAATCGTGGATGGGCCGCGAGCAGACCGGCCACTACCAGTTCTACCCGTTCTTCAACGCCGGCCATTTCCGCCTGCACGGCGTCGTGGACGCCGAGTTCCAAAAGCTGCTCGAAGGCTGGTATCGCGAGGGGATCGAACGCTGCCGCATCGCGAGCGAGCAGAACCCGTTCGGCATCGGCGTTCCGTTCATCTGGTGCTCGAACAACCTCGTGGTAGCCCTGGTGACCCAGTGCGAGCTCTACAAGCGGATGGCCGGCGATGGACGCTATCGCGAATTCGCCGCAAGGCATCGCGACTGGCTGCTGGGCCGCAATCCCTGGGGCGTCGCGCAATTCATGGGCGCCGGCGTCGTGTCGCCGCAGAACGTGCACCTGATGACCACGCGGCTGACCGGCCGGACCCTGCGTGGCGGCCTGGTGGACGGCCCGGTCTACGAACGCATCTTCCGATCTCTCAAGGGTGTCGGCATCACCGAGCCCGATCCGCTGGCCGAGTTCCAGGACCCGCGCGCCGTCTACCACGACGACCTCGCCGACTACAGCACCAACGAGCCCACCATGGACGGCACCGCCTCCGCCATCCTGATGTGCTCCGCCCTCCACCCGCCCCCGTCCCCGCAACCGCTGCCTGCGATTCGCAGGTAGCGCACCCGGCCCGCCCGCAGGCCGGAGGCCGTAGGCTGTAGACCGCAGGCACAACGCATCTACGCTTCTACCGATCTACGCTCCCACGTAGCGGCAGCCACGCCCCCCCATTTTGCCAAATCGCAACACGAGAGCCGACCTTCGAGGTCTCCTGTCATTACTCGCAGGGAACAGGTTTGCCACCGGGGTAGTAGTGTTCGAGAAGGCTTGAGAACCGGCGATGCTGTTTGATCGTCGTCTTCTTGTCCCTGCTCCTATTGACAACGGCCAGAACCTCAAGGAATTCGGCGCGAGAGCTTGCGGACAATCTGCGGAACGATCTGCGCCAGTCGGCCGCAGCGCCGCTTTCACGGTATTTTGTACGCTGGATGATGTATCTGTCTGGCATGCTGAGTATTTCGAGGAATTCTCCGTCAGTGGCACCGAAGGCTCCGTCAAAGAACTCAAGACGAGGGCTAACTAGGCCGTGGGTGGCGAGCAATATGCATTGCATCCCTCGCAAGTAGCGCCACTTCCAGGCAGCACTCACATGGCGACGCGTAATATCGTGTATTGGGACGTACTTCATAGGAAAGCCGGATATGCGTATACCCAGCTCATTTGACAGCAGCACGTTGAGCTTCATGCGATGATAGAAGTCAGTGGGGTCATCCGAGTAGTTGAACATGATATAAGTGGTGAAGGTGCGAAAACCAAAGTCGGCCATCAGGCGAACGGCTCTCACGTAAGCGTTCTCGACGGCAGTATGGTCGAGGGCCAGCCGAACGGGGAAGAGACTGACCGTCGAGAGAAGGGCGGCGACGTGCTTGGTAATCAAGCGTGCGTCGATGCCTTGGTTGAAGTCTACGGTGCGCCGCCGGGCGTTTCGGTGCGCGCCATGCTCGAACCCCGAGCGGTTGATGTCCGCCACTATCTTAGGGAGGTTCTCGCACGCGAGGATGTTGTTGTCCAATAACACAAGGTTCTGGCGTTCCCCGAAGGCCCTATCAACCTCTTGTACTTGCTTACGAAGAGGCTGAAGGTACGAGAACTTGGGTTCAAGGACGGGCACTGCGCAGAATCCGCAACGCCGAATACATCCGGTCGTGACCCTGCAAAAGTACGACTCTCGGGGCTGGTATGTCCACCTGTCGTCATCAATAATGCTGTAATCAGGAAGGTACTTGGCGATTGGCCGAGGTTCGGAGTCGAGCGTTCTGGCTCGGGTCAGCGGTCCAGTGATGATGCGGCACGCCGCGTTCTGGCGTATGTAGCCCGGCATCAGCGTGGCACCGACGCCCCCGACCACGATGTCTTCGTCCATCTCCACCGACGGACGATAGTACTTGATCGTCCGAACAGTTCGCGGGAGTTCATATGTGAAGAGAGAAGAGACGTAGACCTTATGCCATTTCAGGCTTCTCAATGTGGGGTCACAGCCACGGGAGAACGTGACTGTGTCACCACATGCTTTGTGGTACGACGCGATACGCAACAAACCGAGCGGTGGAAACTTGGACCTGTAGTTGGGCTCAACCAATAGCACGTTGCTCATGTAGACAGGCTCTCCGTCTCAGTTCGCGGGTACCTCTCGACCATGGCAGGGCAAATGTATCCCAGGCAGTTCTTGATCCTTGGTGCCACACTGCCAGAGGGCATGATACCTACGTCTTTCATCCAATGATATTGTCCTTCAGAAGCCTTTCAATGGCATTCTTTATCTTGCCCAACTCATATCTGCACTTGTCGAGTTGGACCTTCGGCATTCTCTTGAGTTCTTGTCTTGTATCCGGATCGCCTATCTCCTTGCGAAACCGCACCATGTGCTTGTATAGGGCGTTGTCCACACCACGCGACCGGGCAGCTTCGTATGCTTCCTCAAGAGACTTTTCCCCCAGAAGAAACTTGGTCAGTGCTTTGCCACCGGCCTCCGCAATCTTGACAACCTTGTCGCGAACATCGACTGCCTTAGGTATCTGACCCGATTTGACCTTCTGTACGAATACTCTATCGAACTCCGGGTGTTCATTACGCCGCCTCGCTATCTTTCTTGATTTAACATACTCGTCGTAGTAACTCCAATGCTGAATATCGCTATCTCGGTGTTCGAGCATGAAGGAATACACATCAATCAGACTCCTAACCGTTCGCAGGCCGATCCCCATTTCCTTCGCCATCTCTTCAGGAGTTGCGCCGTATTGTCTGTTGCGCCTGTAAAGATACCCTGCCTGTTCGTAGGGGGCCCAGTCCTTTCTGCCAATGATATGGTACTCTCCAAGCAGCGCGAAGACAAGTGACTCACTAATGTCTGCCGGCAAGACGTAGCATTTCGCGTGCCCCCATCTTATAGCGTCCGCCTCAGCCAAGAGCCTGTAGGCGGCTAGGCGACTATTTCCCTCCAGTACGACATAGTCGCCATCCCTGACTATGAGTGGATCAAGGAGGCCCCCATTGGCTTTGATAGACTGCATTAGTTGTTTCACGTGGTCCATCTTGCTCAAACGGCGCTGAATCTCAAGCTGAGATGGCGTCTTGCCATCGGCTGCAACGATTGAGTAAATTCGCGGGTTCTCAGCGTAGAACTTAAGTTCTGTCTGAGCGATAAGGCAGACAATCACAGGGATTTCCTTGCCCCCGAGTGTCAGAGAACTCTTGGCAATGATTTCGGGCTTCATGCGTCGTTCCTAAAGATTCATCTGGACTACTTCACGCCGAGGATTCCTCGAACGATTGTTCCAAAGTCGTAAGACATTTGTGCCTGATAGTAGTCCAGTGATATGTCTCCTTGAGCAAGCCGGGCCGCAAGCGACTTCGCATGGAGAAGCAACTCAATCCACTCATCAACGGATTCTCTCATGATCAGATTGTATACATGGCAGATCTTAGATTGAGATATTCTATGAATGCGGTCCTGCGCTTGAAGGTAATCGTCCAGGCTGAAGCTTCGGTCGAAGAAGATCACGTGATTCGCTACTGTAAGAGTTAGCCCTTCTTTCGCCGCCCCGGGCGTCGCAAACAGGATGGCGATGTCTGGGTCTGACACGAACCTCTCTATGGCCCTGTTTCGTTCGGCGAACGTCAGGCTCCCATGGACTTTGCGCACGCCGTAGGCGGACAGTTCCTGTGCAAGCCAGTCGATGTTGCCGGTAAATGTACTCCAGACGATACATTTCTCTCGACTCTGGACAATACGGTCCAGTATGTCCTTCAGAAAGATCAACTTCCCTGGTTGAGAATCGTAGCTCTCGTCGACCAGACGAGGATTTGATGCAATCTGCACCAAGCGAAGCAATCGCTTGAGCATCTCCTCGGAATTATCTTCGGTGGGAAGACCATCCTTGATGACTACTGCGCGCATATCACTCTGAATTTGGTGGTAAAGATCATATTGTCTCCTTTCCCAGTCAGTCAGCACGGAGTGGATTTCCTTCCTGGGTAGCACAATGGTTCCAGTCTCTTTTGTCTTTCGTACAGTGAAATGCGATATCTTAGCTGACAGGCTGCCAATGAATGTTTCGAAGCGGGAGCGTGCATCGGCATTGTGGGCCAGTTCATTAGCCAAGTCAGCTTCTTCTTTGAATGCTTTGAAGTCTGACCCGAGGCTTTTGCCCTCATCTAAGAACCAGATCTGGCTCCAAATGTCATACGGCCGATTTGCGATCGATGTACCAGTCATAATCACACGGCGCCTGAAAAGGGGAGCCAACTCGAAGATGGTCCTAGTCAACGCCGAATAAGGGTTCTTGATTCTAGTGGATTCGTCCAGGATAACAGCTACATTGCGCGCCTTCAGAAAGAGTTGAAATCGTTCTCGCTCACTCTTCAACACTTCATAGTGAGTCAGTATGAGCCTGGAGGGGCTATTGAAGATATAGTAGTTCTCTTTCCTATTCTGTGAGAGTACCTTTGGCCTCATGTGAGTATGAGTTCGGAATTCCTTCTCCCAATTGGCCAGAAGGCCCTTCTTGACAACAAATAACACGGTGTCGACAAGCTTCCTCTCAAGCCAATAGAGCATCAGATCGATGGCTATTTTGGACTTGCCGAGTCCCTGCTCATGGAACACCGCGCAGTACTCCAAGTCGCGCACCGCTCGCACAGCCTCAGCCTGAAACGAGAACGCACCAAATTTGGCTTCAAGGCTTGGTTCCTTCTTAAGCCGAATGCGTTGTGCCATCTGTCGCCTCCGTTGGCCTTTCATCGGGTGCGCTATAGCCAAGCTGATCCAAGACAACCACGCGAACCTCGTGTGCTCTGACCTCTGCGCGCAGCCCACGGATGAGAGACCTCGCAGATGGTGCCATATCCCAGGGAACGGCCAGAACCAAGACCGAGGAGCCTGACTCGGCGCACTTGCATAGGAATGCGGTGAGTTGTCTTCTGGTGTGCAGCCTATCGAGATCCCTGGCGGTCTTTGCCTCTCCGATTACGAGACATCGGCTTGTAGCTGGCGAAACATACACGTCGGGGACGTACCCGTTCACAGTCGGTGGCCTATTTCGCCCTGTCGAACCAGGAAGATCAGCGAAGATATGGCCGGAGTCTTGCCCCAAGAACGAGTCTGATATCCAGTCGATGAGTTGTCTAACGAGTTGGAGATGTGAGTTGGATTCACTCATTGTCATGTGTTCGATGAGGATGCAATGTCCTCGCAGAGTCCCACAATCGCGTCCTTCGCGTCGAACAATACATCCTTCTCTTCACTGCCAGTCTCGCCTCTCAGTCGCAGCATGTCCCCGTATTCAAGCGACGTGATTCTCCTACAGAGCGCTCGTGCGAGCTGTTCCAGTGTAGCCTCAGCAAGCGGGACACCTACGCTCGGCACATCAAGGACTCTCATTGCCTCTTGCGCGCCCTCTTTCAGAAAGACCTCATGACTTCTCGCATTCTGTAGAATCCGCGGGATATGACGGACCGTGTTCAGGGGATGCAACCTGCGATCGTGAACCCATTTGGCAAAATCGGCCTTTGTGTAGTCATGACTCAAGAGGGCATCCGTGATCCTTCCAGCCTGGAGTTCGACGAATGCGCTGAAACGAGTATGGTCGAAGTCTTGATCGCTATCGAGCAGCGGTCTGTAGTATCCCTCCATGTCCTGGTACGCTTGGATGTAGTTCTCGACCTCTCTTCTATTTCCGCCGCAGAAGTCAATTATCTGAGCGAATGTCAAATGCTGGATGTTCCTCAGATAGTCAAGGTATTTGGCCTTCGAGTAGGGATCCCACGGTCGTGCTCCAACCAGATGAGCTTGCAGTCTAATAGATTCGATTGTCTCGGCCCCCATATTCTCGTATAGGAGCGCTGGTATCGTATCCCATGTGCCTTTCTGTCTCAAACGGTCGAACTCCCGGTATATCAGAGTTCTGGTATTCCCTTCGATTACGACCAATTGCCCTGCAGCGTCTTTATTGACGATGATTGGATGGATTATCCCGCCATTCGTGAGGATTGACTGTCTCAAGTCGCTGAAACTGGGGCCTGTCTCCCCGTCGTAACTGCTCCCGGCGAATTCACATGGTAAGCGCAACACGGATATAGAAGAGACATCGCGAGCGGCATCCGGTAGCTTGGAGTTGTTCAACGACTTCAGACTACGGAGTGCCCGCGATGTCGTACAACCATCTTACCAT